>NZ_JARHXR010000013.1:0-280666 GCF_029222665.1 Bacillus sp. Cr_A10 | reverse complement strand
GTCGTTATGGTTACCGTCGCATCGCGAAAGAACTGCAGAAATACGGTTTTACTCATGACCCGAAGACCATCAACCGCTTGATGAATGAAATTGGTTTAAAATGTGAGGTCCGTATGAAGAAGTATCGCTCTTATAAAGGAAACGTTGGGAAAATCGCTCCTAATGTACTACAACGTGATTTTAAGGCAGAGAAAATGAATCAAAAATGGGTAACAGACGTGACTGAATTCCATCTATTTGGAGAAAAACGTTATCTGTCACCTGTTCTTGATTTGTGTAATGGGGAAATTATCGCATATAAAGTCATGAATCGACCGGTCTACCAACTTGTAGGAGATATGTTAGAAGAAGCTGTTCAGCGCCTACAGCTAGGAGACGAAGTCATCCTTCATTCCGATCAAGGCTGGCATTATCAAATGAAAAAATATCAACAGACATTACAAGCACATCAAATTACACAGAGTATGTCTCGTAAAGGGAACTGTTTAGATAACGCAGTCATTGAAAATTTCTTTGGCCTATTAAAGTCTGAACTGCTTTATTTACAAGAGTTTGAGAGCATGGCGCATTTTGAAAAGGAATTAGAAGAATATATGGATTATTATAATCACAAGCGAATGAAGGCAAAATTAAAAGATCTGAGCCCGGTAGAATACCGAACACAGATCTTAGAAGCTGCCTAAATTATTTGTCTAACTTTATTGGGTCAGTTCAGATCTGAGGGTTTTTTGTTTTAAAACTCTGGATTCGCTCTTTTCATTACTTGATTATTTCATTGAAAATTAAACCATCATCGTCTAATTTAATAATTTTAAGGCGGTTTTCATTTTTAACAAAGGTGCTTTTGTATTCTTTATGGCCTTCGCTATTTTCAAAGAATATGATACGAGTTCCTTCGTTATCTGTTTCAACATTAGCTGTATACTTAGTTAAATCAATATGTTTAGCCAACATTACGAATTCTGGAAAACTTTTCAAATCACTTTGGGCCGTAGTGTCTTCAGTAGAATTAGTACTTTTCTCAGCGTTCTCTTCAATTGTTACATCTTCTTCTACGTCCACATTTTCAGTTTTGGCATTCGTATCTACCGTTTCTTCAGAACATCCTGCAAGTAGAGCTAATCCTAGAAAAGCTACTAATAATTTCTTCAAATCATAAACACTCCTTCGATAAATACTGCTTTCATAAAGAAAGCCCTAAAACATTATCCTAGAAGAGAGCGTGAATGAAGTCAAATATTTTCTAACGATGGCTCGGTGCTGACTTACGGAAAGCTTAAGAGAAATTTAAGGGAAGTAATTGTTTTCTTCCATAAAAAAGACACTTTCCAACTAAGTGCGTTTAGATTCCAACTAAATCGTTCATTATTCCAACTAAGCACTCTCAATTTCCAACTAAATCATTTAGGCAAAGCAAAAAGTGTTTAAATTAATCTTTTGGTATGGAAAAGCTTACCACTCGCCCTGTAGGAAGCGAACGGAAAGTCTCGGAAAACATGATTTATATGCTATTATTTAGTTATTTCGAATCGGAGGAGCAGTTTCTTCAGGAGTTAGCTCTCTTACTAATACAGGGACAGGATAGTCCACTCCTTCTCTGTTTTCAAGTTTCACTGCATAAAGTGATTGGAGCGCTTGATGGTCTTCTGGACGGAAGGTCATGGTACCTTTTGGTGATTCAAAGCTCATTCCTTCCATTGTCTCTATAAGTGTATCCGTATCGGTATTACCTTCTGTTTTCTTCACTGCTTCTACTATCGCTAATGCTGCACTCATTCCACCAGGTGTGAAAAGATCTGGAACCTCCCCATTAAATTTCTTTTTGTGTTCCTCTACAAGCCATGTGTTTACTTTGTTATCTGGTAACTCATGATAATAGACCGTAAAACCTTCCATTCCCACAAGAGGTTTCATTGTAGGTAAAGTGGCTATATCTGCAACACCAGTAGAGATTTTGATTCCTTTTTCTTGTACTTTCATATCCATGATTTGGTTCCATGGTGTATTAGAGCCTGCCCATATAACATATAAATAGTCAGGTTTTTGATCGATAATCTTTTGAATATTGGAAGTAAAATCTGTAGCAGCGGGATCCACATATTCTTCATGAATAATGTCACCACCTAGCTTGATAGCTGCTTCTTTAAATGCAGCAACACCATCTTGACCAAATGAGTAATCGGGAGCAAGGGTAGCAATTTTAACGCCTTTTTTAACAATAGCAGCTGCACCTGCGACCGCATCCTGAGATGAATTTCGAGCTGTGCGGAAAATATACTTATTGAACTCCGCGCCGGTAATACTATCTGCAGCGGCTGGCTCTACAACCATAATTTTTTCATATTCCTCTGCAAGAGGTAAAACTGCTAATGTGTCACCAGAGCTAGAAGACCCTACAAGAAAATCAACCTTATCTTCTTCTAATAGTTTGGTAGCTTTTTGTACTGCGACCTCTGCTTTCGTTTCTGTATCCTCTACAATAAATTCTATTTTACGACCTTCGACTTCCATCGTTCCATCTGTTGCATAGTCAAGACCAAGCTCAAAGCCTTGAACAGATTGTTTTCCATAGGATTCTAAACCACCAGTTAAAGATGCAAGTACACCAATTTTAATAGGTGCAGCATCATTTGCTTCAACCTCTACAGCATCGCCCTCATCGGAGCTACACCCAAAGATAAACAACAGAAGTGATAAAAATAGACCTAAGCAAACCGTTTTGTTTTTAAAAGTTTTCATTTTCTTCCTCCTTAGTCTCTTATTTTTATTAAAGTGGTCGCTGCCCATGTGTAACCTGTTCCAGCACTAACTGTGACAACAATGTTCCCTTTTTTAAGTTTTTGATCAGCTTCAGCAAAATCGAGTCCTACAAGTGGGTCAAGGGAAGACATATGACCATGATGGTCGAGATAAATGGCTTTGTCTTCAGAAAGCTCTAATCCGTTTAATATCTGATTAAACATCGACTTTTTTGTATGCAGTGGTAGGAGCATATCGATATCGTGCAATGTATATCCGCTTTTTTCTACTGATTCTTTTACTACCTTTACAAAATTACCTACAGATACAGGGTCAAGCCGTTCCTTCATATCCGCAGGATCTTTTACATCGATGAAATGGAGATTCTCTTCCACTGTTTCGTGTGAAGCGGGAAGAACAGATCCTCCAGCGGGGACACGTATATCGTCGTGGAAGGAACCATCTGTGTAAATGGATGACTCTAAAATTTCAAATTTACCATTATCTCTTGATAGAAGCGCTGCTGCACCCCCATCTGCAAAATTGAACATAAATCTTGATCTAGGATTTTGATAGTCGATAATTTGTGATTCTTTACAACCTCCAACAAGTAAGATATGGTTTATTGTCCTATCGGAAGTTAACATATCTTTTGCTACCTTAAGGGCGATAGGAAAACAAGAGCTGACATTCATTATTTCAAAAGCATAGGCATTTTTTGTGCCGAGCTCATATTGGATTTTTGGGGCGCTTGACCAAACTCCATAATCTTTAAACGGACTTCCAAAGTAAATGACAACGTCTATGTTTAGTGGATCAACCACCTCTAAAAGCGGCAACGCAGCGCTAATGGCCATATCAGAAGCATGCATTGATGAATCAGCAACATGTTTTTCGTAGAGACCGAATTTTTCTTTTATCACATTTTCTGGAATGCCTGTTTTTTCTTCTAGTAAACGAGCTGTTTCAACTTCGGGTGGAAAATAAGTGCTTGTTTTTACAATTTGTGTCATATCTTTGCTCCTTCCTTGGGCATCATCATTTTGGCCTCTCCTTTTAACACAATCGTGTTATCCTGTTTTCTACAAATCGTCTCTAGCCGAAGAATTCCACGATCCTGGTCAATCTCTAAAATTTCAGCACTAGCAGTAATGGTATCTCCTATGAAAACTGGCGCTAAAAATTTTAAGGATTGCTCTAAATAAACCGATCCCTTTCCAGGAAGCTCCATGCCAAGTAGCCTAGAGAGAAAAGAGGTAGTTAATAAACCATGTGCAATTCGCAATCCAAATCTTGTTTCGACAGCATATTCCTGATCTACATGAACAGGATTATAGTCACCACTTAAACCAGCGAACATGACAATATCAGTCTCGGTAACTGTTCTGCTAAAGGCTGCTGTCTGTCCAACAAAAAAGTTCATCATAAGATCATCACTTCTTCTACATAATATTTTTTGAGAGTTGCTTTATCGATTTTTCCCGTCGCATTTTTCGGTAAAGCGCTTACAATTCTAAAAAGACTCGGAACTTTATAACGTGCTAACTTTTTAGTGCAATACTCTTTCAACTTCTCGTCTGTAAAGTTTGTCTCTTTTTTAAGTACAATAAAGGCGATAGGCGTTTCACCCCATTTATCATGGGGAACTCCGATTACAGCTGCTTCATCAACATCTGCAATCTCGTAAATGACTTTTTCAACCTCAAGAGGATATATATTTTCACCTCCAGAAATAATCATTTCTTTTTTTCTGCCGGCAATGTAAACAAAGCCTTCCTCGTCTTGTCTTACAATATCGCCAGTTGCAAACCAACCTTCTTGAATCGCTTTAGTTGTTTCCTCGGGGAGGTTATAGTATTCCTTCATGACAGTCGGTCCCTTTACAAGTAATTCGCCATATTCTCCAGATGAAACTTCATTTGCTTCATCATCAACAACTCGTATCTCGGTAAACATAACGGGTTTTCCAATGGAGCCAACCTTACGGTGATAGTCTTCTTCCGATAGTAAAAATACAGTAGGGGAAGTCTCTGTCAATCCATAGCCTTGCCCAAAGCTAATCCCTTTTTGTAAGTACCAACGTATTAACTCTTCAGGGCATGGCGCGCCTCCGTTATAAAAGAATCGAACAGAGGTTACATTAGTCGTTTCGAAGCTTGGGCTTTTTCGTAAAGCATCATGAATAGTTGGAACTCCCATAACGATGGTAATTTCATGCTTCTCTATATATTCCAACGCTTGCTCAGGGTTAAATCGCTCTGGAACTACAACTGTACCGCCACATAACAGTACAGGTAATGTGAATAAACCGATTCCTCCAATATGGAAAAGCGGTAATAACGTAATAATTTTATCTTTAGAAGTAATATCAAGTCCTACAGTATTATTAATTGCATTCCAAAACATATTTTCTTGGGTTAAGACGGCTCCTTTTGGCCTTCCGGTTGTTCCAGATGTATAGAAAATAATGTATGGAGCTGCTGAGTCAATTTCGGTAGGTATTAGTGGTTCTGTTTTTGCGAGATTAATTGTTTCGAAAGTTAATAACTGAAACCGTGTTCGATTTAATAACTCTTTTCCTTTCGTATGGTTGTCGTTGTCAACAATGAGTGTTTGAAGTCCGCTGTCCTTTAGCTGATACTCTAACTCGTCGACAGTTAAGCGAATATTGAGTGGAACAGCCACAGCATTTAATTTTGCCAATGAAAATAAAACAATAATGAAATCAATACTATTCAGAGACAGAACGCCAACTCGATCTCCTTTTTTTATAGAATAAGTGGACTGTAATATTCCGGAAAATCGGTTGACTATTTTGCTCATTTCTAAATAAGTAAGTTTTCTCTGATCATCGATTAAAGCTAGTCTATTTGGTGTTATGATAGAACGCTGATCAATCCAATGTGATATACCCTTCAATCTGCATCACTCCTGCTTTTATTTTCGTAAACCTTGGAAAATAAGGGCTATAGCGTCTTCTAATAAATCCTCTGGTACATCTCGATCCTCCCAGTAAATCCATCTCATCCCTAAAAACTGGCTTATGCCCATTAAACAATAAGCAATTGTTTCCGTATCATACTTTTTTATTTTCTCTTTACCAATAGCTTCCTCTAGACCTTTAATGTATCCAGATGCTAGACGCTCGTAATACCAACGATAAAGCTCTTCGTCCACTAGTACAGTTTGCTGAACAATGCTATACAAATCCCGATGATTTTTTACCCAAGAAAAGAAAGTACGAAAGCCGATTCTTTGTGACTCTTCGAAACTATCTGCTGTCTTAATAGCGTTTCGAATTTCACTTCGAAACGTGTGGCTCATGTTACGCACAAGTTCTTCGAAAATGGACTGCTTCGAAGGGAAATAATTATAAAAAGTTCCCTGAGCTACATTTGCTTTTTGGGTAATATCAACGATCGAAGCATTAAAATAACCTTTTTCACCAAAAACTTCTTCTGCAATATTAAGTAAGTGCTGACGTGTTTTTTCTCCTTTCTTTGTAAGTGGTAGGGAATTAGAAGACAAATTTATTATTTCTGACATATGAATCACCTCTCAGTTTTTATAATATGTAAAATATTCAGAAATTACAATAGACTTTTAAAAATTATTACAAAAATATTTAGCGAAGAGAAAAAAGATGGTGCAGAAGTGGGCGGTGGCGAATTATAGATAAACTAATTTGAAAGAAGAATGTACATTTTCTAGAAACGGATGAATATACTGATTTGAGAGGCTGGGCTCAAAACTATAAATTGTAACTCAACTTGCAGTAATACTAGCTTTCGGAGTTTTTTGAAAAAATATTTCAATATTTTTGTTGTTTTATAGTACAAAATTTTATAATATTGAATTATCGGAATTTTGAGTATTTTTTATGGGGGTGAAAAATGCTTCAACAGTATATTAAAGGGTTTATTGAAGAACAAAAAATTCCAGGTGCAGTCATTCATGTGCAACGAGATATGGATGTTCTTTTGAAGCAAAGTTACGGCAATTTTACAGCAAAAGATGGCAGTACTCAGCCAATTACGCAACAAACAATTTTCGATATAGCATCTTTAACGAAAGTAATAGCGACCTTACCATCAGCATTATTATTACTAGCAAGAGGAGAAATTGCATTAGATGATTCAGTGCAAAAGTTTTTACCTAAATTTCTTCATGAAACAGTAACGATTAAGAACCTACTACAGCACAATAGCGGTCTGCAAGCAGATTTATCACCACCAGTGCAAAGGGATGAAGTAAGAAATATATTGGAAGAAATATATCAATTGAAATTAAGTTATAAGACAGGCGAAACCATTGTTTATAGCGATCTAGGAATGATTTTACTAGGCAAAATCATTGAAGAGGTGTCAGGTAAATCTTTAAATAGTTTTGCTGATAATGAAATTTTTAAACCATGGGAGATGCGTCATACTACGTTCAATCCTTCAAAGAACCTTTTACATAATATTGCATCTACTGAATTGGTTAAGGGTCAATATGTGCAAGGTGAGGTACACGATGAAAAGGCATTTTTGTTAAAAGGTGTTTCAGGGAGTGCAGGTCTGTTTTCATGTGTAGAGGACTTAGTAAAGTATGCACAATACTGGTTAGGCATCTCAAAACAATCGATCATACCATCGGAATGGATGGATTTATGTCATTCTCATTTATGTCAGCATAGAGGCCTGGGCTTCGAAGTTTGGACTGGGAAGGATACGGTACCACCCTGCGGAAGGAGGTGGACGGTCGGCTCTTTTGGTCATACAGGTTTTACAGGGACAAGTATTTGGTTGGATCCAAAGAGGAAGTTATTTGTAGTACTACTAACAAATGCAGTGCATTATGGAAGACACTTTCACGTGAAAGAGTTTAGACAAGGGGTTCACGAGTTGGTTTATGATATATACATTTCAAATTAAAAGGGGCGTATTAAAAATGAAAAAATCAAATAAGTACCTGTTTCTGTTTCTGTTTGTCATGTTATTTACGTTGATTTTAGCTGCTTGTTCTGACGATAGTGAAGATACTTCAACAAATAGTAATGCTAGTGATAGTAAAGATAATGGCGAAGTAAGTGAAGCTACAGAAAAAGTAAAGTTAACAATAGGTAGCTGGCGTACAGAAGATGTAGCGAAATACGAAAAAGTTATCGCTTTGTTCAACGAAACAAATCCTGATATCCAAGTTGAGTTTAGTCCAACTAAAAATACGGAATACAACACAGTTTTAAATACAGCGTTACAAGCGGGAGAAGGTCCTGATATTTTCCATCTACGTCCGTATGCAGCAGGATTAAAGCTAGCTGCAGCTGGGTTTGTTGAGCCGATTACAGACCTAAAGGGATTAGATCAATTTTCAGATGACTATTTAGCAGCTTCCCGAGGAGAAGATGGGAAGCAATACGGTGTTCCATTAAACATTAGTTCAACACAATTTTTCTATAATAAAAAAATATTTGCTGACCAAGGTCTTGAAGTGCCAACAACTTGGGATGAATTTATCGAAGTGAATGAAAAATTATTAGCAGCGGGTATTACTCCAATTGCGATGGGAACTAAAGAGAGCTGGTTACTATCTTTAACACATGGCATTGTAGGACCAGGTGTAGTGGATGGAAATGCTTTCGCAGATAAACTTGTTACTGGTGAAAGAGACTTTACAGATCCAGCATTTGTTGAATCAATTGAAGTAATGAATGATTTGAAAAAATATTTCCCTGCTAACTCAGAAGGATTAGGTATGGAAGATATTCGTACATTATTTGCTATGGAGCAGGCAGCAATGTTCCCACTTGGAAGCTGGGAAATCCCAGTTGTTAATGAACTGAATGCAGATTTAGATTACGGCTTTTTCCCAATGCCTTCAAAAACTGGCAATCAAACAGTGACAACTTGGGTTGATGGATCATTTGCGATAAATGCGAACTCTAAAAACAAGGAAGCTGCAAAAACATTTTTAGAATTTTTAACAACAAAAGAGTTTGGAGAATTATTTGTAGAAGAGTTCAAAATGATTAGTGCGCTTCCTGGTATAACTTCAAATGACGAACTTCTTAGTGAGTTAAGTAAAGCAGTGGAAACAAATTCAACGCCATATTACTGGGTAATTAACTTTGTAAGTGGAGATCCGACAACGAAAACAGTATTAGAAACGGAATTACAAGGAATGTATTTAGGAGAAGTAACGCCAGCGGAAGTAGCTCAAAAAGTGCAGGAAAATGCAGAAATTTCATTTGAGCCTTTTAAAAAATAAGAAAAGCGCAAGGCGCCTGTCAGTGGAATACAGTCTAAATTAGCGACATCGTGGTGTTCCCGCGCAAAGCTCGTCGCAAAATAAAAGAACATTTCGCAATGACTGCATGACCCACTTCGTGTGGGCCTCCGACAAGCGAATGGGAAGGTTCGTAGTCCAACTAGTTGGATTCAGAAGATTCCCCATTCGACCTTGAGGGGGTGGTGCCTAGAGTCTGGACAAAAAATGAGTAGAAAAGTTTATCATTTCTTATTCTCAAAAAAGGAGGCTGTGGATGATGACTATGACTGTACAAACAGCTTCAACAAAGAAGGAAAGAAAAAAGGGAAAACGGTGGACTATCCACCTTTTCCCAATACCTGCACTAATTATTTATGGTTTATTCGTGCTCTATCCTATATTAGCTGCATTATCTTATAGCTTTTATTCTTTCAATGGTTTTTCACGAGAGTCATTTGTTGGTTTTAACAATTTCGTTACATTATTTACGACAGAACCCTATGGTTCTATGTTTTTGAATGCGTTTAAGAATAATATACTGTATTTTGTCCTACAAATGATTGTTATGAATGGCTTAGCGTTTTTACTTGCATTTATTATTTATAAAAAAGTAAAAGGTGCTGAGTTTTTCAAGATTGCCTTTTTTTTACCGCGTTTATTATCCGTAATTGTTGTAGGTTTTTTATGGAAGCTTATTTTAAATCCAAACTTCGGCACATTGAACATGTTGCTAGGTAAGCTAGGATTAGAGGAATTACAACGAGCGTGGCTTGGAGACCCAAACACAGCGCTAGTCTCTATTATTCTAGTAAATTGCTGGTTTGGATTAGGGTTCGGGGTATTAATCTTTTTAGCAGGTTTTCAAAGTATTCCGGGTGAACTAGTGGAGGCTGCTAAATTAGATGGAGCAAAAGGAATGACGATGCTTCGGAAAATTTATTTACCGTTAATGGTACCTTCCATTTTGATCATGACAGTATTAACATTTATTCAATCTTTTGAGGCATTTGAGCTCGTATATGCAATGCAAGGGTCAATGGGAGAACCGTATTTTTCTACGGACACGCTAGCTGTATTCTTTTATCGCTTAGCATTTGGTAGTTCCACATCTGGAAGCTCGGATGCGATAGGGCTAGGTTCTGCTTTAGCAACTGTGTTATTTTTCTTCATATTAGTATGTACAATGGTATTCTTGAAATTTATGAATAAAAAAGAAGTACAAATGTAAGGGTGAGTAGTATGAAGAACAGTTCGATATGGTCGAAGCCATTTTATTATGTTGTTGTGTTTGCTGTCGCAACAATTAGTTTGTACCCGATTTTTTTAATGTTTTTATCTTCGTTTAAAACGAGTGCTGAAATTTTCAAGAATCCATTAGGATTGCCAACGAGTTTTAGCTTAGATACATATAGAACATTATTGAGTAAAATACCATTTGATCAATATTTTATCAATAGTGTAATTGTTAGTGTAACCTCTGTTGTGCTCGTTGTTCTCTTTTGCTCGCTAGCAGCATTTTATATTGCACGCTTTAAGTTTAGCTGGAATAATGCTATTTTCTTTTTATTTTTATTAGGAATGATGATTCCAATAAAATTAGGCATTGTGCCACTCTTCATTTTAATGCGTGATTTAGGTCTGATTAATTCACTTTGGTCCCTTATTTTTATGAATATCGCTACAGGT
The DNA here is from genome assembly GCF_029222665.1 of Bacillus sp. Cr_A10. NCBI lineage: Bacteria > Bacillati > Bacillota > Bacilli > Caryophanales > Bacillaceae > Bacillus > Bacillus sp. Cr_A10. The sequence continues at coordinate 269,992 of NZ_JARHXR010000013.1, read as the reverse complement.
ACACCCCTAACAATGCTTATTCTAACTGGCTTCTTTAAAACAATGCCTATGGAGCTAGAGGAAGCCGCAAGAATGGATGGGGCAGGAAACTTACGCGTGCTTTGGAATGTGCTTCTTCCATTAATGCGTCCAGCATTGGGTACAGTGTTAATTGTAAACTTTATTTCCGCATGGAATGATTTTTTCTTTCCTTTAATTTTTATTACTGAAAAGGCGAAGATGACAATTCCAGTTGGAATGTTATCCCTGTTTGGTGAGCACTCAGCGGATTGGGGTTCCCTATTCGCAGGCTTAACATTAGCTTCACTACCGATGATGATTCTATTCTTAGTTGCATCGAAACAATTTATGGAAGGGCTGACAGCCGGTGCACTTAAGTGAGGAATACTTTATCGGTGTAGATGGAGGGGGAACGAAGACAGTCTGTGTTATTGGAGATAACTCTGGTCGAATAATTAGCAAGATTGTAGGTAAGGGTTCCAATATTAAATCTACGAAGCCTGAAAATGTACGTATTCAAATTTTGGAGCTTCTAAATACTTTATTAAAGCAGTCAGGTATACAAAAGGAACAGGTTTCTGCAATATATATTGGAACTGCAGGTGGGGACAGAGAAGAAGATAAACGAACATGGATTGACTGGATGAGCATATATTTTCAATCACATCCGTGTCGTATTCAAATTACGAATGATGCTGTGCCTGCCCTTGTAAGTGGCTCATTTAGTTTGAATGGGCTTGTAGTTATTGCGGGCACAGGATCGATTGCTTATTTAGTACAAGATGATGGAGCGCGTACTACACGTTCAGGGGGCTGGGGCTATTTATTTGGTGATGAAGGAAGCGGTTATCATATTGGTAATGAAGCACTTCGCTATGTAACAAGGTATATTGATAAACATGGCAATTTTTCGCAAGATGAACTGTTAACGCAGGCTGTTTTGCGACATTTTAAGCTACAAAATTCATCTGAAATTATTACCGCCGTGTATGATAATGATAACCCACGTACAGCTATTGCATCATTAGCAAAGCCAGTAATAGAACTAGCAGAGCAAAAGTATGGACCAGCTAATGATATTGTTCAACATGCGATTACGTCGTTAGTTAAGCTTCTTTCTACCATACTAGAGCGGGAGCAGGAAACCAAAGGATTGCCGATTGTACTAAGTGGTGGCTTATTTTTAAATGATATGTTTTGTGGTTCATTTGTAGAGGCTATGCGAAAGTTTGATAATGAATTATATGTACCTTCATTACCACCAGTGATTGGCTCGTATATCAATGCATTGCTTAGCGTAGGCATCCCACTCACGCCTAAACTGAAAAGAGAAGTTATTGAGTCATGGAAACAGCTATGATGAACATAACCATGAAAGGTATGACGTAAATGAATGGATTGGAAAAACTAGCAACGGAAAGATCCAACCCGAAAACGAGTAAATTAGATAGCATGTCCGTGAAGGAAATTATTAAAACGATGAATGAAGAAGATCAGACAGTTGCAATTGCAGTTGCAAAGGTTTTGCCACAAATTGAGGATGCTATTCACATTGTGTATGATAAACTCTCAAAAGGTGGTAGATTGTTTTATGTAGGAGCAGGAACGAGCGGTCGAATTGGGCTCCTAGATGCTGTAGAGTGCCCACCTACATTTAGTACTTCTCCACAAATGGTACAGGCAGTATTGGCCGGTGGTTTAAGTGCTGTCATGGTTGCTGTTGAAGGAGCAGAGGACGATAAGGAGCTTGGAGAAAATGATTTAATACAAAAAAAAATTACTTCAAGTGATGTTGTTATTGGAATTGCTGCTAGTGGTAGAACACCTTATGTAGCGGGTGCACTATCTTATGCTCAATCAATCGGGGCTAAAACAATCAGTTTAACAAGCAATGTGCAAGCAGCTATCAGTCGATTTGCGAATGTAGCGATAGAGGTAGAGACTGGTCCAGAGATATTAACCGGCTCTACACGTTTAAAGGCTGCAACAGCACATAAAATGGTTTTAAACATGATTTCTACAGCTACAATGATTCAACTTGGCAAGGTGTACCAAAATTTAATGGTCGATGTGAACGCTAGTAATTTCAAGTTGAAAGAACGTGCAAAAAGAATTGTTTGTGAAGCAACAAATGTAACGAATGAAGAGGCAGAGAAAGCGTTAGCTGAAACGCAATTTAATGTAAAGCAAGCGATTGTAATGCTTTTAACTGAATTCACAGCCGATGAAGTAGCTGTATTATTGGATAAGACAGATGGAAAAGTTCGGGCTGCAATCGGAGAAATAAAGCTTTAATATGGGGTGAATAGTTATTAACTATTCACTTTTTTCAATAAATCAAGTAATAAATGAGGGTGTGAATATGACACAAAAGGTAAATGCAGGATTAGCTATACTAGAAGAAATGCTGAATCGACTACCACGTTCAGAGCGAAAAATTGCCGAATATATTTTAAAATATCCGAAAGAGTCTATTAATTTTACAGCAGTAGAGTTAGGTAAAAAAAGTGGCACGAGCAGTGCAGCTGTTATACGGCTTTGCAAATCAATCCAAGTTAATAGCTTTCAGGATTTAAAGCTTAGAATTGCTGGCGATTTACAGCACGAGCGCAAAGATGTGCGTGATATTGAGCCGAATGAATCGTTTGAAACGATGGTTGAAAAAATCACAGTTCAAAGTATAAGGTCGTTGAGAGAAACTACAAATATGCTAGATATGGAACAGCTATCGAACGCTGTAAAAGCTATTTTACAGGCTAATCATATTTATTTTTTTGGAGTAGGAGCATCGGGCATTGCTGCAATGGATGCACAGCAAAAATTTATGCGTATTCATAAACAATGTTCTTTTTATCCAGATGTACATTTAGCTGCAACTGCAGTTGCAAATGCATCGGAGAATGATTTAATATTTGGTATTTCATTTTCAGGTGAAACACATGAAGTATCAAAGATTTTAGAAATCGGAATAGAAGCAGGCGCTAAAACAATTAGTCTAACACGGTATGGCAATTGTCTTGTGGCAGATTTAGCCGAAATTAATTTATATACAGCCAGCTCATTAGAACCTGCTTTTCGAAGTGGGGCAACATCTTCAAGACTTGCACAGCTACATGTAATCGATATTCTGTTTATGTGTGTTGCCACGAGTACTTTTGAAAAAACAATAGGTTACTTAGATGCAACAAGAATGGCGATTAGTGATTTATATCAAAAGGTGCCAAAAAGAAAAAATGCGAACGAATAATGCAAAATTTAAGTACATATTAATAATATTTTTTTGTTAATAGGAACTAAATACATCTTATCTTCACAAAATAATAAAACAACATTTGAGAGTAGACTAAGTAACCCCTATCATTAGTTAATGATAGGGGTTACTTTTTATATATAATTAGAATCTATCACGTTTATTCAAGGGGTCGTTGTCCAATCGGTTTTCTTCCATTGGATCATTGTCTAGTGCTTTACTCTCAGTATAGCTTACTAAGGTAGGGTCAGATGTGTCGACAACATCATCTGTACGCTGGATATCTGCTTCTTCACGGCGAACGGACTCAGTTACAAGTTCCGTATCCTTTACTTTTTTCTTGCCTACGACTATTTCTTCACTTACTACAGGTCGTTTTGTCACTTCTACTCGTTCTTCCATGACAGGAATATGAATTTTTTCGCCATCATCCACTATATCCCCAGCTGCAGTCTCGTCAACAACCGCGCGTCTTTCGATATACACTTCTTCACGCTCTACTGGGACTTCAACCGTCTCTTGATCTTCCACAACATGTTTCTCGACGTTCACTTCACCTGCTTGTTGGCGTTCTTTGTCTACAGATAATCGTTCTTCATGAAGACGCATACGTTCTTCGCTAGTTTCATTATCATTCAATGTGTTGGTTCCAGTGAAATTATTGCCTGTATAAGTCGTTCCTAAATCAATATCCTTCTCATCATAAATAGTTCCATACTCTTTATCTACATAGAGAAGGATTCCGCCACTTTTAACTTCGCTGTAGTACCGCTCTGCCTCTTCATCTGTAAATCCCATATTGAGAAACGCTGCACGTACCGGCTCATCACCGCTTATGAAGGCCATGAATTTGTCTAGCCAGTTCCCATCCGCTGAAGTCAAATCGACGTCCGTTTGTCCGCGAACGATTGAAAGAGAATCTTTATCGTTTGTTACTACATAAATATCATCTTCTACATAACCTTCTAGCTTCAATTCATTAATCTTATCCAGTACTGCCTGCTCTGTTCTAAAAGATCCAACATATTTTTTGTCTGCCATTATTAATCTCCTCCTAAAATGTGAAAAATTAATATCGTGCATGTTTAATAGATACCCACTCGTTTCTTAGCTAAACAAAAGTATCGTATTTTGTGCTGTTTTCTTATACAAATTATAAAAGAACAGAAATGCTTACCTGCCCATTAGAATGCGGGTTTGATATACGTTGAACATAATAATTTTATTCCACAAATTGGATGATAATTAATTTGATTATTTTGCTAAAATAATACAGGTGTACTATCAAAAATGTACAACAAAAGGAGGGTATTTTATTGAAAAACGCATTACTTTATGTTTCCTTATTACTAGTTATGCTACTAGTTGCATGTGGGGAAGAGGAAGCAACAGAAAAATCTTCAGCTCCTACAAATGCATCAGAAGAAGTTTCAAAAGACGTTGAAACATCAGAAGAAGCGGATAAAACTGAATCACCAGAATTCGGCAAACGTTCAAATCCAGTGCCAGTAGGAACAACCCAATCGGTTGATATCGCTATCTACGACAATGAATCCAATTCATTTGCAGGAAAAGCAGATATAACGATTACGGAAGTGAAACGTGGCCAGGAAGTACTTGATCTTGTATTAGCTCAAAACGAATACAATGAAACTCCTCCTGAAGGATACGAATATATTCTCTTAAATGTAAAAGCAACTTTAACAGAAGCAGAGACCGAAGATTATGCATGGTTAGCTGATGGATGGGATTTTAACTTTATTGGAGAGGATGGTTCTCCATACGAAATGGCTTCAGTAGTATATGAACCAGAATATCACGGAGAAGTTTATGTAGGCGGAACAGTAGAAGGGTTTGTTGTCAATCAAGTAAAAGTAAACGATCCTATTAAAGTAGTCTACGAGGATGGAAACTGGGATAATGTATTTTTCTCAACAAAATAATATAGGTAGGAGATAGAATGTTGAAAAAACTAATAGCATTTTTAATTGTACTAGTATTTATCGTATCTGCTTGTGGTACAAATGAAACAAGCAATGAAAAAGAAACAGAGAAAGAAACTGAAAATGGTAAAGTGGAGAAAGCAGAAAGCCAATCCGTTAATGTTGATAAAGGATTAATCAATGTGGAAGTTACATTACCAGCTACTTTTTTTGAAGATCAAGACATCAACGAAGTTATTGCAAGTGCTAAAGAAGAAGGTTTTGACGAAGCGACAGCCAATGAAGATGGGTCTGTAACGTATAAAATGTCTAAAGCTAAACATAAGGAAATGATGGAAGACATCAAAACGAGTATATTGGAAACTGTAGAAGAAACAAAAAACAGTGAAGACTATGTTTCTATTAAAGATATTACTCACAATGATACTTTCTCAGAATTCACTTTAGTTGTGGACAAAGCTGCTTACGAAAATAGTTTTGACGGATTTGCTGCTTTTGGTTTAGGAATGTCAGGAGCATACTATCAAATATTTAATGGAGTGAGTACGGAAGATTATAAAGTGCAAATCTCTATTAAAGATGAAGCTTCTGGTGAAGTATTCGATACAATTGTTTATCCTGATGCGTTGGAAGAGTTAGAAGCAGAATAAAAAACAATATTATAAAGAGAATAACAAAGAACCCCAATCATTATTTATTGATTGAGGTTCTTTGTTATATTGGAGGGAATTTAGGTTAAAAATAGTCTACTTTACAATATCTACTATTAAAATTACTCCTAACTATGTAAAATAAAAGAAAAAGAAGTCGAAAAAAATGGAACATAGCATGTAGATTTTAATTTATAAAATTTATCGTAAAAAGTTTATGTGCCTACGATTGGAGACTGGGTGAATGGATAGGGAACAGATGAGATATTCTAGACTTGCGAATATAACTAAAATATTAAATACAAAGCTAGAACTGTGTGAAGTATTACAGCGTGTAACAGCAGCGATATCTGAGGAGATTGTTCAATGTAGTTCTGTTGGTGTTTTTTTACCCCAAGAAGATGGAACATTCAAAGGATACGCTGGAAAACCAGATAACATGAATGGAGAAACGTTGGATACGCAGATAATTGACCCTGAAATCGACCTACTTGCGAAAGAAGTTATTGATACCAAAAAAACTATTTACATCCCTGACACCTCTAAAGATAAAAGGCCGTATCCTAGAGCAGTCGAAGCATTTAAAATTAAATCCATATTAGCTCTTCCTATCTTATTTGAGCAGGATTTATTTGGTCTTGTTTTTTTGTTTAATTATGGAACTCCAATGAACTTAACAGATTCAGAAATTCAAAGTGTGGAAGCATATGTTAATATGGCAGCGGTTGCAATGCGAAACGCAAATAATCTAACGCAAAAGGAAAACCTGATTGACCAAAAACAGTTGTTACTGAATGTTACACGTGATTTATCCATGTGTTCCTCCTTAGAGGAAAGTCTTGAAAAATGTTTTTTTTACATAGAAAAGATTTTACAAAGCAAAAATATTGCTGCCCACTTCCTAGATCCGTTTGAAAAAACAACGATTAGATTAACAAAGTTAAGTATGAACTGTGATTGGACAGAAGCAGAATGGATGAAAAACCTTAATAATACAAGTAAGGACAAAAACTATACGGATATGATTCAAGAGGTTACTAAAACAAAAAAAATCATTCACTTACCTAGTTTTGATCTAAAAGGGCTTCTGATGATTCCTTTGGTTTCGATGGGTAAAGTATTAGGCGTAATAGCAGTTGTGCATTTGGGAGGGGAAGCTCCAAATTACGAGGATTCTCAAATTCAACTTGTACAATCTATAGTTGATGCTACAGCCCCTACATTTTCAAACCTATTGTATATGGACCAACTTGAAAGCATGGTAAAAGAGCGGACAAGAGAACTAGCTTCGGCAAATGAAATGGTTACGAGTGTCATTGAAAGTATTACGGATGGCTTCTTTACTTTAAATAAAGACTGGGAATTTACGTACATAAATGAACATCAATATTTACCACAAGGGAAAAAAGCTAATGACGTATTGGGTATTAATATGTGGGAAATTTTCATGGAAAATGTGGGAATGGATATTTACAGGGAGCTTCATCGTTCAATGTCACAGCGTATTACAGTAAATTTCGAGATGCTTTCACCATATAACAATAATTGGTACGAAGTAGTTGCGTATCCATTTGACGACGGTATTTGTTGTCTATTAAAAGACATAACGGAAAAAAAGGAATATGAGAAGGAATTAAAAAGATTGTCCAATCTAGACTTAATTGGACAAATGGCAGCAGGTATTAGCCATGAGATTAGAAACCCAATGACGACGGTAAAAGGGTTCTTGCAATTAATAAAAAAAGAAGAAGATTTTGAGAAGCATAAAGATTATTTAAACATTATGATTGAAGAATTGGACCGTGCAAATTCAATCATTACTGAGTTTCTTTCAATGGGCAATACAAGAACATCCGATTTAAAGATGTTAGATTTAAATGAAGTTATCCATGATATTATCCCTTTAATAGAGGTTGATGCATCAAATCAAAATAAATTTGTTGAATTCCATACACAAGACATCCCAAAATTATTTTTAAATCGAAATGAGATACGGCAGTTACTAATAAACTTATACCGCAACGGCTTAGAAGCAATGTGTGCGGGGAAAGCTCTCTCTATTAGTACGTATAAGGAAGATGAAAACACGGTGGTACTTGCAGTGCAGGATCAAGGAGTAGGGATCCAGCCTGAAGTATTAGAGAAACTGGGCACGCCATTCTATACTACGAAAGATAATGGTACAGGCTTAGGACTAGGTATATGTTATGCCATCGCTGCTCGTCATAATGCAAATATTGAGATACAAACTGGATCTAAAGGTACTACTTTTATTGTTAAATTTAAAATATGATTAATAAAATATAAGCCATTAGAGAAAAAACTAGATATTAATCAAACTGAAGACTACCTCGAATTTATTTTTATATAAGATAGGTTGGGTTTTCCGCAGCTTTCCGCGGTCGGGCTACGAGCCGCTTGGGTAAACACGGTGTTGTTCACTTATTCGATTCTTATTTTGGACCCGTTAATTTCCGTTCCAGGCGGACGCGTTCCGCCGGCATGGCTTCAGCCGCTTCCCTCGCGACGCTCAGTCCAGGGTCTTCAGCTCATGCGATTCCGGCTGGAGTCGCCGCCTTCCACTCCAATCAACTATTATCCGCTTTTCAATTAGAAAATGATCATGCCATTAATAGAGCAAGTTTTTATCACTTAAATTTTTTCAATTAGTATTTATGGAAAATCGTTGAATAAAGGCGACACTCCTGCGGGAATACCGTTAGCCGAATACCCCGCAGTTGAGGGGAAGGCAATCAAGTTCGCCGCATCCTGCTCCTGCGCAAAGCTCGTCGCAAAAGGAACTTTTGAGGCAACGATTGCATGACCAACATCGTGTTGGCCTAGGAGGCTAAGGCAACGCTAGCTGAAAGAGACCTGTTGTCTACATCTGGATTAATATGTTTTACCTTTAAATTGAGTTCAGTAGTCAAACTAGAACCCAGTTATTCTTAATTGCGAGAACTACTGCTTGGGTACGATGTTCTGCTCCTAGTTTATTTAGAATATTTGATACATAGTTTTTTATAGAATTAACAGATAAAAACATATTTTTGCTTATAGTTTCGTTATTATGGCCGAATGCTAACTGCTGAAGTATTTCCCATTCTCTAGGAATTAATAATTCAGGTGGTTGAAAAATAGGTTTAGGTGAAGATGCTTCCTCTAAATCACTCAACCTTCTTACATCGAGCATAATTTCGTGTATGATTCTTCCATCGATATAACTATGACCATTCTTTACGTTTGCTATTGCTTCTTTAATTTCATTTCTTCCATTCGTCTTAAACAAGTAACCTTTCACACCTAGTCGGATCATTTCTTTTGCAAACTCTTTGTCCTCATCACTTGTCAGGATGATAATTGAAGCTTGTGGTCGCTTGGTTAATAGTTTTTTTACCGAATGGATTGTATCTTTTTTATTGTTATCTACTTCGGATATGATTACATCTGTTATATGTTCCTCGTAGATATTGAGCATCTCATCAGAAGATGTACCCTCAGAGACTATTTTTATATTTTCCGACTGCAATCGTTCTTTAATTTTGGTTCTGACCATCTCTCGATTATCAATAATCGCAACATTTATCATTTGAATTTCTCCTTTCACAAGAGTTTCAAAGGCATGTATCAATTGAATACCCCCTACTCCAACTTCCTAGACATAAAATAATAAATACTAGTATTGTTTATTCAAATCAAAACCAAAAAAAGAACATACGTTATCCATTATGATAAAATTGAATTAGATATTATAATGTAGACCGATATTGAGTTTAACCAAAAACGTAGACGATCGAGAAAGGATTAGAAAAATGAATTTTTCGATGAATGAAAAGAAAATCAAAAGATTATGTGGAGAAACTGCTTTTAAAAAGGGTAAAGCATACTTTCAGGCGGGAAAAGTAACCCTTCACTCCTTTGAACAAATAGAAATTAAAGCGAGTGTAAAAGCAGGAGAGAATTTTTATACAACGGTAAAAGTCAATTCAGATGGGAAAATCATCGCTACATGTACTTGCCCACCTATAGACTTTGTAAAAACTCATTGCCAACATATAGCTGCAACATTCCTAGCAATCGAAGAGAAACAACAGGTGGAAGACCATTTGGCTGTAAAAATGCTGAATTTATTTGAAAAATCCTTACTTCCTACCGGAAAACAATTGCATTTTGATAAAAGACAGATGCTTCACATTGAATTTACTTGCCTTCCGATTGAGCTTGAGGACGGAGAATATGCTTTTGGAATACAAATGAGCGTTGGTGCCCATACATTCCAATCTATCGAAAATATAACGAAATTTCTTGAAGAAATAGGAAGAAGGCAAACTTTTGAATACTCCACTGGTTTGATATATACACCGGAGTTCTACAGTTTTCCGAAAGAAACGGATGAGGTTCTCCAATTCCTAATGAAAAGTCAGCGTGTAAACAATAAAACGGACTTACAAGACGATTTATTGCTAATTTCAGCTTCTGATTGGGAGCAGCTTCTTCCATTATTGTCGAAGGCACCAAGAGTAAGATTTTTCCACGAGGGGTTGCTTTATGAAGGAATTCAGTTTGAACAAGAGCTTTCATTACGTTTTGAGTTTGATGAAGCAAAGAAGCCGGACTACCAACTAAATGTAAAAGGACTTGACCAAATAATTGTTTTCAAAGCATATGGCTACGCGTTTTCAAAAGGTAAATTGTACAAGCTACCTCTAGATGATTGCAACCGATTGGCAGAGTTAAAAGTAATGCTGGATCAGTCAGGGAAGCACGAGCTTATCATCCCGGAAAAACAAATAGATCATTTTATGGAGAAGGTTATACCCAGCTTGATGAAGGTCGGTCAAGTGCATATAGGAGAATCTATTTCGAAAAGAATGGGAGAAACTCAACTAAAGGTGAAGTTATATCTAGACCGAGTGAAGAATCGATTACTTGCAGGGTTGGAATTCCATTATGGACATATGATGATTAATCCTTGTGAAGAAACAGAACAATCATTTACCCATTTTCCAGGGATAAGACGTCAGCGTGATAAAGAACTGCAGGTGATACAATTACTCCTAGAAAATTCATTTACCCAAACGCCTGGTGGATTTTACTTATATGATGAGGAAGCGGAATATCACTTTTTGTATCATGTACTAGCAAGAATGGAGAAATGGGTTCAAGTATATGCTTCGATAGCTGTGAAACTACGTGTAAACAAAGAATACACCGGTCCGAGAATAAGAGTAGAAATGAAGGAGCGGACGGAGTGGTTGGAGTTCCGTTTCGATCTAAAAGGAATTCCAGAAAAGGAAATTCAACATCTAATGGTTTCGCTTGAAGAAAAAAGGAAGTATTATCGAATTCCAAATGGTAATTTGGTTTCGTTGGAAACTCCGAGTTTCTTGGCTCTATCCAGTTTTATCCGTGATATGGGATTATCTAATGACAATATAACGGAAGGTATACGAGTTCCTTTAATTCAGGGAATACAAGCAATTAATTCCTTAGAGCAAGGTGATTTAGTAGATTCCGGTGAAAATTTTGCAAAGCTCCTAAAAAATTTAAACGATCCAGAAAACGTGGAATTGGACGGTTCTATTCCTTTAGGATACGTACTTCGAGATTACCAAAAAGTAGGCTTTAGATGGATGAAGCTATTAGCAAAATATAAATTCGGAGGAATTCTGGCAGATGATATGGGGTTGGGTAAAACATTGCAAAGCATTGCATTCATTGAATCAGTGCTTCCTGAAGTACGCGCACGAAAATTGCCAGTATTAATCGTATCTCCTGCGTCACTCATCTACAATTGGAAGAACGAGTTGGAAAAATTCACACCACATATAAATGCACAAATCATAGATGGAAGCAAAGAAAAGAGAAGCTCCTTATGGATGTCATCTTTAGAAGCAGATGTAATAATCACATCTTATCCGACACTGAGGATGGATACGGACCTTTACCGCAAACAGCCTTTTCATACGTTGTTTTTGGATGAAGCACAAGCATTTAAAAATCCTGTTACCAAGACAGCGAAATCGGTGAAAATGATTCAAGCAGTATATCGATTTGCGCTTACAGGAACGCCAATAGAAAACGCCTTAGAAGAACTTTGGTCCATTTTTCACGTAGTATTTCCTGGCTTGTTACCAGACAGAAGAGCTTTTAGCGAATTAAGGAGAGAAAACGTAGCAAAACGTGTACGCCCATTTATATTACGACGAATGAAAAAGGACGTTTTGAAAGAGTTGCCTAATAAAATGGAAACCATTCTTTTCTCCGAGTTACATTCAGAACAGAAAAAAATATATGCAGCTTATTTGGCAGAACTAAAACACGATGCTTTAAAGCATTTAAAGAAAAACACCTTTCAAAAAAACCGCATAAAATTTTTAGCAGGTCTCACGAGACTTCGGCAACTCTGCTGCCATCCGAGCCTATTTGTGGAGGGCTATACCGGAGGCTCAGCAAAGTATGAGCAACTGATGGAAATCTTAGAAGAATGCCGAATGTCAGGAAGACGAGTACTCGTTTTTTCTCAGTTCACGCAAATGCTCGGAATCATCAGAAGGCAACTAATACGACAAGGCACACCATACTTTTACTTAGACGGCCAAACCCCACCGTCCGATCGCGTCGCATTATGCAATCGCTTCAATGAAGACGAAGGAGACCTATTTCTCGTATCCTTAAAAGCCGGTGGCACAGGTTTAAACTTAACTGGAGCAGACACCGTAATCCTATACGATCTCTGGTGGAACCCCGCAGTCGAACAACAAGCAGCAGACCGCGCCCACCGAATGGGACAAAAAAACGAAGTAAACATCATCCGCTTAATAGCAAAAGGCACAATCGAAGAAAAAATAAACCAACTCCAACAAAAAAAGATGAGTCTTATCGATGAAGTGATACATTCCGGTGGAGATGTGATGACTAGTATGACGGAGGAGGATATTCGGGAGATATTGATGATTGAGTGAGGATTTCTTTGAAGATTTTGAAGTACCATCAGGTAATCTATCATTTCCAATTTATGGAGTATTCCTAGTAATACTAAATCCTAAAATCAATCGTGGAATTAAGTTCTTGCATTTTGAAGAATTTTGTTGCAAATGCTAAAATTTATAGTCTTGTATAAAAAAGTGAAGTTTTGACAATTCATATGAAATGCACAGAGTTAACAAAAGGAGTATCTACAAGCTAAAGCTTATGTAGATACTCCTTCAAGATTTTTATGGGGTTATTCTTCAACCAAATAATGATAAATGTTGGATTGTACTGGTTCTTTAAGGTACATACTCATAGTAGCGACACTATAGGTTTTTCCTTTGTCTAAAAGACTATCGTTTTGTGCACTACTAGAATCAACTGTGACTTCTCCGAGGTAATAGAAATCTTTACCCTCACCATTATGTTTTTTGACAAACAAATGAACAGCAATATTAGCTTCAGAGGAATTCACTATAGGAGCAATATCTTTAGCTGTAATTTTTCTATTCTTTGTTGAACACCATTTAAAAATATCTGGTGATAAAAACTCGTCCATATATTTAACTTCTGAATCATCTTCTTCAGCTTTATGATAGTTTACAAAAATAGGACAGGTATTCATTTTAACTCTGCCACCATTCAAAGTACCTTCTTCATTACTATCCCAATTTAAGAGTCTACAAACATCTTTTCTAGAATACTTTTCGTACATTGTAAATGGGGATTGTAGATTGTATTTTTTGTTTTTTTCAATACTACACAAAATTATATCTTCTAACATTAATTTAAATGAATCTTTTTCAATACTTTTTTGGAGCTCATTGTTTAGCTTATATTTACCATTTTCAAAGATTATAATTGGCTTCAATCCATAGTTTTTCTTCGCGGTTGTCACGAAGAAATTTAATGATAGTAAGTTTTCTACGGATGTAATAGTTTCTTCGTCAAGATAAGTTCCAAAATCCTTTAATATTTTTAGGTAATCAACTTTAGATATTTCACTTTGCTTTATTAAATTTTGAATTAACAATATTTCATGAATTCTTTTTCCATTAATAAGTTCTTGAGAAAACATTGTTAATACCGCATGTTCATAATCATTTATATTTGGAACTGGTTCATTCATACTTAATAAAAAATCAAAGTAATTTTTCTTTTTTATAAAGATTACTTCAGGATCAATAGAATTATTTTTAATAAAATCTAATAATAAAGGAACTCGACCTAAACGATTTTTTAATTCTTTGTATGGAGTTTCGAGAAATTCCTTATTGTACAATTTTAACTTTTTATTATCAATAGCATCAAAAATACGTTTCTTAGCAATTTCTTCAAAATTAATTGTTGAAACTCCTTGAATATAGTCGGTATTAACGGTTCTACGTCGGACATTATCTTTGTTCATGGATTGATCACCAGAAAGGGCAATAGGAATTAGATAGTTATTTTTATAGTTACCGATGAAGTCAATGATAGTTACATAATCCTTTTCATTATGCTTGCGTAGACCACGCCCTAGTTGCTGGATGAAAATAATACTAGACTGTGTTTGACGAAGCATTACGATTTGGTTCAAAAATGGAATATCAATACCCTCATTAAAAATATCTACCGTTAAAATATAATCAATTTCGTAACGCTCTAATTTACTAATTGCATCTTCTCTTTCTGGTTGTGAATTATCACCTGTTAGTGCAATAGTGTTTAACCCATGGGTATTTAAAATTGAAGAAAGAGCATGTGTTTCTTCTTTAGAACTACAGAAGATTAAGCCTCGTACTCTTTTCCCTGAATAGCCGTAGTAATTAATTTTTTCTAGAATATGATGGACACGTTCATTTGATACAAGCCGCTGTAGAGTAGATGTATCATCAATGACTTCTCCGCCTCTCTCATAATCAGTCACGCCAAAATAATGAAATGGACACAGCATTTCTTCTTCAAGAGCAGCCTGCAATCGAATTTCATACGCTATATTGTAATCAAACAGTTCAAAGATATTAAAACTATCTGTACGTTCAGGAGTAGCTGTCATACCTAGTAAAAACTCAGGTTCAAAATAATTTATAATATTGAGGTAAGAAGCTGCACCTGCACGATGTACTTCATCTATTAAAATATAGTCAAATTCATCTTTTTCGAATTTTTGCAGATGGCGTTGTGAAGATAAAGTTTGAACTGTTGCAAATAAATATCTTGCATTCATATCCTTCGAATTTCCAGAAAGTATACCAAAATCATCTGGATTACCACCTAGTATTGTTCTATAATCTTGAAGTGCCTTCTTTAATATTTGTTCTCTATGAACCACAAAGAGCATTTTTTTAGGGGCGAAGTTCCGTACATCGAATGCAGATAAGTACGTTTTTCCGGTACCAGTAGCAGAAATAATTAAGCCTTTTTTAGCACCCGTTGCACGAAGAGTTTTTAACTGTCCCAGTGCATCGATTTGCATTTTATTAGGTTGAATAGCGAGACTATCAGATAATTGGTTTGTTAAATATTCTGTGTTTACTTGAAATACATTGGTAGCTGAATGTTTAATGAAAGGTTGCTTTTCGTAATTAAAATTGTAGTTATTAATCCAATCAATGTTTAAAGGAATTGCTTCGTTCCAGGCTTCTTCAAATTGGTTTTTAAAGTGATGGATGATTTCTCCATCTTCTAAAGAAGTTAAATAGACATTCCACTCATAGTTAGCTTTTAATGCACTATCCGTTAGGTTAGAGCTACCTACTATTAAAGAATAATAGTTTATATGTTCGAATATATATCCTTTAGAGTGGAATCCTTTAACCCCAGTTAGCCGGACCTCTACATTTTCTAGTTTCATTAGTTCTTTGAACATTTTGGGTTGATTAAAATTCAAAAAAGTAGAGGTTAGAATTCTACCTTTGATTCCTTTTAGCTGAAGATCATAAAGCATGGTTTTTAATGTCGCTAGACCACCCTCAGTAATGAAGGCAACGGAAAAATTGAAGGTTTTACATGTTTTCATTTCTTGAAGGAGCGTTGACAAAACATTTTCGTGGGATTTATTTGATAGCAGCTTAGGTTTAAATTGTCCTGATACAGGATTACTTTGATCAATAAACCCCTTATGTAATGAATTCTTCATTTTACGGATAAGTTGTTCCATTTAATCACGTCATTTCATTCAAATTTTCCGAATATCTACTTTTCTTTTATGATTTTTTCAACTGCTGGTATATCTGCAGGTGCAAAATTAAGTCTATGTAGGTTTTCACGAGTTACCCATCTCATGTCAGCATGCTCAGTTGCGATGGGGAAACCTTCTAATAGTTTTGCTTTATACGTTTCTAATCTAACGATAAACTTTTCATATTCATATGTTGTATCTTCGACCTTCTGACCAACCTCAATTGCACAATCAAATTCTTCTTTAATTTCACGATGTAATGCTTGCTCCGCAGTTTCTCCAGTTTCAATTTTACCACCTGGGAATTCCCAAAGATTTGGAAGAGACATTTCGGAACTTCTTAAAGCACAAAAAATTTCATTTTTATCATTTTCGATAATTGCACCAACAACATGGACTGACTTCTTCATTTTTTATCTCCCTAAATTTAATTTATAACTGTATCATAGCTGATTTTAATGTAATGAGCAGCAAAATACTTAAAATTAGCAAAGAAGGGAACCTACACATTATCCATTCCTCTGGTTGAATAATGCACACAAAATTCTGATGAAGAGAGCCTTATTTAATTATGGGAATCAAGAAAGTGAAGTTTTTTGAGTTTGGAAATATGGAAAGTCCAAAGAGGAACCAAACAAAAAGTTAGAAAAAATTTATTAGTATTTCAAAAGAATAGATCATTAACCGGTTTACTTTGTAGATTCGTAATTATATGGGTTACACAAATCAAAAGATGTTGTTTAAATGAATATAGCCCTGCAATCGATTTATTTCGACTGTAGGGCTACTTTTTTTTGAATGTTATTTAAGAAACCATTAAACCCCAAATCTCTGTCTATATCCACACTTCCTGCACATTTCTTCAACAGCTTCTCTTCTCGTAAATCCATCATAGAGGGCATTTGCTCGATCACTTTCGATAATTTCTGAGAAGGGAGTTTTATTGATATTGCCTAGATTGATGACACCTTCTCCGTCCAGGCAGCAAGGGACAACGGTTCCATCAACAAGAATGGCTGCTTGACTGCGGAGAGCATGGCAGAATCCTTTTCCATCATCTTCTGGTGCTTGTAAGCTAGGCCATTGAAATTCATGGTCTTGGTTTAGATAAACGTTCTGAGAAATTTTAATACCTTTTCCTGGCTGTACTTTTTCTTCGATTTTGTAATCTAGGTTGTACTCATTTTCTAAGATTTCTAATGTTTCTCGGTTTCTTCGTTGTGCCAAATCCGAAGTTGCTTCTTTTTGTAAATTCCATAATCGATAGGAAATGATTGTATTATGCTCCTTGGCATCACGCACGAATTCCAGAATATCTCCTAAGTATTTTTCTCGATTTTCTGATCCTTCATGGCCATCAAAGCTATGTAGGGAGAAGTTGATTTGGCGTAATGCAGGTTTGCCTAGTAGTTTTTCACGATTCTTTTTAATAAGCGTCCCGTTTGTCGTAATATTTACTTTAAATCCTTTTGCATGTGCAGCATCGAGCAATTGGTCGATTCTCGCATGCAGTAGGGGTTCCCCTTTGACATGAAGATAAATATATTTCGTATGGTCTTTAATCTGATCTAGTATGTTGTTAAATGCATCAAGTTTAATAATATTTGCCTTTCGACTTGTTGGAGGACAGAAGCTACAAGCCAGATTACATACGCTTGTAATTTCAATATACATTTTCTTAAATGTTTTCAATGTTTGTTCACCATTCCAGTTCTAATATATTCACATAACTACATTCATTCTAACAGAAAATATACATTCCTTAAGTAGTTTTTGAAAGCACGTAGGGAATCTATAAAATACAAGATATTAAGAATTATAAATTTAACAAAGAATGGTTATTTCCCTCTTTATCTAGTATAATTTATTCAGTAAATATAGAGTATATTTAGATGCTTTTTAATAGGTATAAGGATTTATTTGGGGGTAAAATCGTGTATTGTTCAAAGTGTGGTGTAAAAAATGAAGAGGGTGCAAAATTTTGTACCGGTTGTGGAACTAGTCTAACTCCACAAAAGAATGGGTCAAAAGGTTTTCTAATTTTAGGGATTATACTTTGTTTTATTATATTAGGTGGGGTTGGGTATGGTTTTAAAGAGCTACTCTTTTCAAAGAATGAAGCTCAAAATGTTTTAGATGAAGTCAAATCGACTGTAGAAGAAACTCGCTCAACACTTACAGAAAAAGCAAAAGTAGTAGCGGAAGGTAAAGTACCTAAAGTTGAAGCGAAAGACAAGACACAAGTCATACAAGAAACGATGCCGAAAGTATTTACAATCCTGACTCAGGAAGGTCAAGGCTCAGGATTCCTGTATGGGCAAGGCGGATACATTGTAACAAATGCACATGTGGTAGCAGGATATACAGACGTTATTGTTCGAAACTCGGTTGGGAAAGAATCAAATGCGAAGGTAATCGGTATATCAGACCGTTCAGACGTTGCTCTTCTTCTTTCGGAAGATTATGTACAAGTAAAACCTCTCCTTACGGAAAATGAGGACTCGATTATTGGTACAGAGGTAATTGCTCTTGGAAGCCCTCAAGGTTTTGAAAACTCTGCATCTATCGGCTACTTGACTGGCATTAATCGAGATATGGAACTAGGATTTATTTATGAACATTTATACCAGATTGATGCACAGATTGATCAAGGTAGTAGTGGTGGTCCATTAATTGATGCGAAGACTGGAAAAGTGATCGGTATCAATTCACTTATTTATACGGAAAATAATTTATTTGGTTTTTCAATTCCTATGAATAGTGTAACGAATTTAGTAGATAACTGGATTGCAAATCCTATGAGCTCCAAGCAGGTTACTTCTCTTTTTGGTATTTACGAGGAGTATACATATAGTGATGATAGTGCTTCAGAAGATACCACTTTTGAAGAAGATTACACAGAAGAAAACTGGAACAATTATTCATTTGAAGAAGAATCACTATCTAATTTTATTATTACGTATAGAGAGTATTATGAGATGGCGTTGGACGCTGAGGATTTTTATTGGATTCAAGACTTGATCCAACCTGGCAGCACTGCTTACACAGATTTAGAGGAGTATATAAAAGAAATCGCTGGGCAAGGCATGACTTTTGACTTTACATCAAATATTGTCACTGGAGTGGAAATTTTCGAAGACTATGCACTAGTTTCAACAAACGAAGAATTTGATTTTATAAACGCTGCAGGTGAATACAAGTATTATAATCGTGATAAAGTATACACGGTGGTAATCGATAGTGAAGGTTATTATCAGATCACGGATATTGAAATATTTGACTAAAGCAGTTTGAAAGATGTATTTCCAATCCATTCTATTGTTTTTACGTGTAAGTAACCTGAAAATAGCGAAAGAGTAGCCGAAATTGCATCTTCGGCTACTTTCTCAATTCATAGAAAGTATTTATTCTTTCATTCCCCTAATCTAAAACATCAAGTACGATAAGGTTGTAGGAGAGCATCGGACAAACATCAGCCACAGGATTACCAAAAAGAAAAGAGCCGATGCTAGTGACAAAGTCACTTCCATCGGCTTTCGTTCTCTCGGCAAAGGTGTAGTAAATGTGTAGTCCAAAGCAACCCGGAAACCAAAACGGACTTAGGGTCCCCAAACTCCGTGGATAACCATCTCCATTAAATCTCTTCTAAAACACCTTTAACTAATTCAACAAATTTAACTTTTACCTTACCTGCGACCTCAATTACCTCATCGTGGTTTAAAGGTTGATCCAAAATACCACTCGCCATATTTGTTAGGCAAGAAATACCGAGCACCTTCATACCTCCGTGTGTTGCTACAATAGCTTCAGGTACAGTAGACATACCAGCAGCATCGGCCCCTAATGTGCGGAACATACGGATTTCTGCAGGAGTTTCATAAGTAGGACCGCTCCACCAAGCATAAACTCCTTCTTGTAACGTAATGTCTAACTTGTTCGCTACATTAGTTGCAATAGTACGTAGCTCCATGTTATAAACTTTCGATAAATCAGGGAAACGAGTTCCCAATTCATCATTATTTGGTCCGATTAATGGATTTGTCCCAACTAAATTAAGGTGGTCAGTAATTAACATCAAATCTCCAGGGTTAAAGTTTGTATTAACAGCACCGCAAGCGTTTGTAATAATGATATTCTCTATACCTAACGCTTTCATAACACGTACTGGGAATGTTACTTCATCCAAAGTGTAGCCTTCATAATAATGAAAACGACCTTTCATTGCTGCTACTATTTTTCCGTTTAGTTCTCCAATAACAAGTTCGTTCGCATGCCCAATTGCTTCCGATTTTGCGAAGTGTGGAATCGTGCTATAAGGGATTACTACTGAGTTTTTAATCTCATCTGCTAGCGTCCCTAAACCAGAGCCGAGTATCAATCCGATTACAGGCTGATTGTCCGTCTTACTTATAATAAAATCTCTAGCTTCTAAAATATCTTGAATGTTGTGCATAATAATTCCTCCTTGAAACGATACGCTAAGTATACACCTGCTATAAAAATTTAAGCATGTTGTCGATAAAAGTCTAATGGACTTAAGGAGCGTTGTAAAGAAAGCTTAACAAATAAACCTTTTCCAAACAGATTTAGTACAATTATTTAATAATGTGGATAAAAGTATGTAGGAAATTAAGTTCGCGATTGCCGCAACAAGAGTTTAGTAGAATAGAAAATTAGTAGAAATCTCTACCTGATACAAGTAGAAATCTCTACTTTTCTATGTTTCCAAGTTTCAATCTTAATATAAAATCTCTCCTAAGCGATAATCGTTTGTAATAACAAAGTCAATAACTCATCTAAAGTTTCTGGTAATTGTTCTGGTAAACCTATTGGACTCTTCATTTCTATTCCTCCTTTGAATCTTGTAATCTATTAACAATATAGTCAGTCTAATCGGAATTTATACATACATTTAGAAGATAATTTTAAATAAATTGATAATCTCTTAAAAAAAGATATTATCTGCCTAAATTCTATAATCTAGCGTTCTAAACCTTAAGTATAGGTATTGTCAGCTTCTCTCAAATGAAAATAAAGAATTAATAGACTATTGACACTAGTAAGTTATATATATATTATTAACTTGTACACATAAGTGGTCAACTAATAAAATATGACTAAAGGAGGATTAGAATTGCTAGATAAGAATGATTTTACTCCTTTGTATATTCAACTGTATCGTCAATTGAGGTTGAAGATAGTAAATGGTGAGTACAAACAAGGGGAAGCGATTCCATCTGAAACAGAGATGATGAAGTTGTTTGATACGACTCGAGGCACCATTAGAAAAGCCCTGTCTTTGTTAGCTAATGAAGGGCTAGTCCATCAAGTTCGTGGGAAAGGTACTTTCGTTCGACTAAGTCCACTTCAGTACAGCATTACCAATTTTGGTGGCTTTACGGATTATTTGAAAAACCGTAATGAGTTAGCAGTTTCGAAAGTATTAGAACAAAGCAAGCTGACAATGGATGGAACAGAATACTATCAGTTGACGCGAGCTAGAGGTGTGAAAAAGGAAGATTCCGTTAGCTACTTGATGATTGATACCTCGTTGCTTCCAGTGGACTTGTTTCCAGACTTAGATAAAAACAATTTTGAGAATGAATCGCTTTACAAAATACTGCGTGAACAGTATCGAGTTAAGCCAACGCGTTCGGAAATCTCTTTGTCACCTGTATTAATCGATGACCAAATGAGAAAAATATTAGATTTAAAAGATGAAGAAGTGGCATTACTGCAAGCAGAAGGAAATATATATGATCAAAACAATAGAAACATAGAAAAAGTGAAAATCGTTTATGCACCCACTATTGAGTTCAATATAATGACGAGTATTAACTCACCAAAATAAATATTTGATGTAGTTAATGGAAGCGTATACATTTTGACGAGTGCTGTATCCACGCTGTAAAGATTAAATAATTTTATTTAATTTCTATAAAAAATTGAATGGGGGATGTCATGTGAAAAAGATGAACAAGTTAACAATTTTTTTAATTCCGATTGGGATTGCAGTAAATTTTATCGGAGGACAAATAGCACTCTTATTAAAATTACCACTCTATCTAGATTCAATTGGAACGATTACAGTAGGTGCACTTTGCGGTGGAATACCAGGAGCAATTGTTGGAGCAATTACAAACGTTAGTATTTCCGTTACAAATCCTACAACACTTGCTTACATTTGGTTGAATATCGGTTTCGGTTTACTTGCGGGTTATTTATCGAAAAAAGGTGTATTTAAAAAACTATGGAAAACAGTTTTTGCTGGTTTGGGTTTCGCTATTATTGGCGGAGGTGTTGGGTCAATGATTACTATTTTGCTCTTTGATGGTTTAGGTGCTGGAACAACAGGTATGATTACTGGCATGTTAATGACAGTAGGATTATCGGTACAGGCAGGTGCATTTGTTTCTGAGTTATTTGCTGATTTACTAGATAAAATCCCTACATTAATTATTGTGTTTTTTATTCTTAAAAGTATTCCAGTACGAACATTGGCAAAGCTTCCACTTGGACATGTTCTAATTGACAAGGACAAGTTGCAAGGTACGGCTCAAAGATTAGCCTGACAGTGAATAGAACTTTATAGTCATTCGCTTATCCCCCGCATGTAGCGTATTTCTGCATGTGGGGAAATTTATTTTTCGTGTTACTTAATTTGTATGAAGCGAAAAAACCACCACTTTGGAAAGGAGACATGTACATGGATTATGAATTTATCTATTCGTTTAGAAAGGCACAAGTACAAAATAATTGGTTTTTAGATTTTAATCCACTTAGTAAGTTAAATATCATCCTCATTTTAGCGGTCATCCCGATTGTCGCTAAGAGTTGGGTAGTCAGTGTGGCAGTCATCCTCTTTTATTTTATTTTCGCAACAGCGTCTAGTCGTATCAAAGAGTTCTCAAAAGTCTATATTCGGCTTGGGCTTCTGATTGGTTCGTTACTCTTCATCATGAGGGCGATGTTCATACCTGGAGAAGACGTACTGATGAAATTAGGCTTTCTCACAATTACACAAGAAGGCGTGGACCATGGGGTGCAGTTTGCTACATTGGTTGTTGCAATTTGTGGAGCGCTTGTATTTTATAGTGTTGCTACGCAAGCGAAAGACTTAATGCTTGCCCTAGAAAAAAAAGGTGTCCCTCCTACGGCTACCTACGTTATTCTATCTTCGCTCCAGTCTATTATTGACCTTGGAAGCATGTCGAAGCTAATTATGGAATCACAGAAAGCGAGAGGAATCGAGACGGAAGGAAAAGCCATTCATCGAATTAAAGCTTTTTTCCCGATACTAGGACCGTTGTTTTTAGGGGCTATTTCAAACTCAGAAGAAAAGGCGATTGCGATGGATGCAAGAGCATTTTATGCACCCGTAAAAAATACACATTTACGTGAATTAAGGTCGGTTCCTCAGTCTGAGAAGATGATTTTGCTTATCTTCAATCTTGCTTTTATAGGATTTATCGTATGGAGGGTTGTTGGATGAACTGTATTTCACTAAAAAATGTATCCTATAAGTATCCCTATACGGAAGAATTCGCTCTCCAAGAGCTGAATTACGCGTTTGAAATAGGGAAATGCTACGGTATTATTGGCGCGAACGGAAGTGGAAAAACAACATTTTGTAATTTACTTAGAGGGATGATTCCTCATTTTTTCGAAGGTAATCTTACGGGTGATGTTCTGATTGAAGGGAACGATGTGCGTAATTGGGATAGTAATTTATTATCCACCAAAATAGGGTATATCTTTCAAAATCCTTTTACACAAATCAGTGGAATTAAAGAAACTGTCTTTGAAGAAATTGCGCTTGGCCTTGAAAATCTGGGTGTTGAAAAAGAAGCTTTGATTGATCGAGTCATCGAAGTTGTGAAGCTTTTAAAACTGGAACAGCTCATCAAGAAAAATCCGAATAATCTTTCGGGTGGTCAAAAACAACGCGTTGCATTTGCATCTATTATTGCCATGAATAACGATATCCTTGTGATTGATGAACCGACTTCACAGCTCGATCCGGAGAGTACTGCTGAGATTTTTTCGATTATCAATCTGTTAAAGGAACAAGGCAAAACTATTTTTCTAGTTGAACATAAAGTGGATTTAATAGCCGAGCACTCGGATGAAGTTATCGTGTTAAAAGATGGTCGGATTACCTTAAGCGGTTCAACGCGAGACGTGCTTTCCAATATGGATCTACTTCAAATGGGTGTTATGCTTCCGCAAGCAGCTATGCTCAGTTACGATATGCAAAAGGCAAATAAAGCTTTCGATACAATCGTGATAACGAAATCCCAGGTAATAGATCAGATCAAACAAAGGGTGGGTGTATAAATGGAAGCAATTGAGTTAAAGAATGTTTCGTTTGCTTACCCTGATGGACATGTAGCTAACGAAGAGCTGAATTTGATTATTCAAAAAGGGGAAAGAGTAGCCATTGTAGGACAGAATGGAGCAGGAAAGACGACAGCAGTGAAATTAATGAATGGGTTAAACAAACCTACGAGCGGTGATGTGCTCATTAATGGCGTGAATACCAAAACGCAAACTACCGCCAAAGTTTCAGCCTATGTGGGCTACGTTTTTCAAAATCCGGATGATCAGATTTTTAATAGTAATGTCCAAAAAGAAATCGAATACATGCTTCATTATTTAAAACTAGATTCACAAGAAATCAAGCGACGTGTCAGTCGGGCAGTAGAACTGACTGGGATCGAGGGTTATTTAGACATGAATCCATTCGATGTGTCCTACTCAATCAGGAAGTTTATAACTATCGCTATGGTATTGGCTCTAGAAACCCCATATATTATCCTTGATGAACCCACTGCAGGACAAGATTTACATGGAATTCAAACACTCACAAACCTGTTAGATAGATTACAGGAAGAGGGGAAATGTGTAATTACAATAACCCATGATATGGAGTTTGTAGCAGATAATTTTAGACGTGTGATAACCATGGCAAATAAAAGGATTATTGCAGATGATTCGGCACGGAATACATTTTGGTCTACAGAAATCTTAACGGAGGCTAGGCTTAAAAAACCTCAAATTGGAGAGATTTCTGAGGAACTCGGTATGGAAGGGAATATCATCTACCGACATGAACTAGTGGAACTACTAAACAAGAAGTAATGAATAGACAAATATAAAAAATTGGTATGAGGTGAAGGGATTGCGTATCCAAAAAAAGGATTTTCTAAGCTTGTTTCATGTAAAAAACCCTATATTGGCAATGATTCATTTGAAAGGTGAAAGCAATGAAGAGAAGGTAGAAATTGCTAAATTGGAAATCAATCAATTGATTGACAATGGCATTGACGCTGTAATCATTGAAAATTATTTCGGTACCCCTGAAGTTGTGGAAGAAGTGTTGAACTACCTCTATACCGAACGAAAAAACATCATTTATGGTGTCAATGTTCTCGATGATGATAAGAAAGCATTTGAACTGGCCGTTAAATACGATGTGAAATTCATTCAATTGGATTCGGTGGCAGGACATCTGAACCTAGATGAAGATCTAGAGTTTGATGAATGGATTACGAATGCACGCAAACAAACAAATGCCTTTGTACTTGGTGGCGTTCGATTTAAATATCAACCTTATTTGTCAGGTAGAACGTTAGAAGAGGATTTAACAATTGGGATGACTAGATGCGACGCAATCGTTGTGACAGGCGAGGGGACAGGTTTAGAAACAGATATTACTAAAATCAATGAGTTCAGAAGGATTATGGGAAATGACTTCCCGCTAGTTGTCGGTGCGGGTATTACTGTAGATAACTTTAAAGAGCAACTTAACGTAGCTGATGCTGCAATTGTAGGAAGTTATTTGAAGGACACATTTAAAGATGATGGAAATGTTAGTGTTGAAAACGTGCGTCATTTTATGATGCAAGTAAATAACGTACGATAGAGTTTTCCTATCGGTAGTGGAGGGGTTACATATGAAGAGCGATTATTCTTTTTTTGTTGGAGACATTGCGCTAGACGAATATTATAGGGCTCCGTATTGGCCGGGGATTCGTGAAAAAGTCCTTGTTGAAACGTTAGACGCTTACGTTGGTGGAATGATAGCGAATGCAGCAAGTGTCTATGCGGCTTATAATGAAAATATTTACTACCTTGCTTTGCTTAATAGCGGAAACATCACACAAATTCTATGTAAAGATTTAGAGGATAGAGGAATAGACACGCGGTATATTCTCTATGATGATACGCTGCCAGATGCGAAGAATATGATTATATTAGCAGAAGATGACCATACATTATTTATCCCTACATTGGGTATTACTCATTTTGAAATAACTCATGAAATTATCGATGCAATGTGCAAGGCAAAATACGTATATACATGTATTTCAGAAATCAGACCTTTACGATGTGGAGATATGCATGCAATCGATATTATTAGGAAAGTCAGAGCAAGTGGTGCGAAAATGGTATATGATCTGGATGTTGCTCATTTAGAAGCGGGTGACGAATTATTTATGGAAGAGATGGACATTGTATTTTTCAACAAGATTGGTTTTGATACCTATCGAAAAGAGAACACAAATGAACAAGCTATCGCTCAATTACTTGAATTTGGAACAGAAATTGTAGTCGTTACACATGCAGAAGACGGGTGTGCTGTATATACAAAGGAAGAGCAGATTCATGTTCCAGGAATCCCAGTTCAAGTTGTCGATGTAACTGGAGCGGGCGATACATTTTGCAGTTCGTTTATTCATGCGCTAAATAAAAGTGATGATTTAACACTTGTGGCCCGTTTTGCAAACGCAGCAGCTGCCCGAGCAGTAACTGTTATGGGTCCTCGTGGTGGAGTGGCTTCAAACGAGGAAATTATTGACTTTATAAAAGAGCGGAATCTCCTCCTAGATAATGCATTCGACTGTTTCTTAGTCTAAATGACATACATATTAGGGAGAGGGTAACGTATGAAAATCATTGCACAACCTGTTTCATCAATTGATTTCTCGGAATATGGAAAGTACTACAATATGAGTAATCAACCTCATAATGTTGCACGTTCAGAAGGCGATGGATGGAAGGATAGTATGACGAATACACCCCTTATACATTCAGAAGGGCATTTAGGATTAACTATTGGATCACCTTTGCCAAGTAAAACATATAAAATGGAAAGACATTTGCATACAGAAGAAGCTCTTTTTTGCATGGCAGATCCCATTGTGTTGGCGCTTGCAAATAGTGGAAATCGGAAGCAACCTAGAGCGGAAGACATCAAAGCAATCATCATTCATCCAGGGGAAGTTATTGTGTTGAAAGAAGGGATTTGGCATGATGCCTGTCATGGGATTGATGGTGTGGTACCTTATTATTGGTTCGCCCAAGTCCTTGACACCCCAACTGAGTGGATAGAAATAGCAGATGGACCTGTTGAAATTCGGGTTGCTGCACACTAAAATGTTGTTCCCTGTGTTACACACAATTCGGATACTTTTCTGAATAGCGTCTGATACAAGGGTGTTTTCACAAATTATTTATGACGCTGAGTATGGTAAATACAATGAATCAAGTTGCACTGTTACAATTGGAAAGGCGTAAGAACGGATGAAGGGTATCTCTAAGCTAAGAGATACCCTTCATCCTATTTATTGGGAGAATAAAATTCAATTTTGTCTGGATCTGGGCAAATTCGCACGTTTGTCGCAAAGTGGCCACCTAATTCAGAAGTTGGTATTACATTTTTTATTATTTTACTGTTCCCTTTGTTATGGCACTCTTATTCTTCGCCGTATCTAATGCGTAGATACTTAATGTAGAGCTGTATCGTAAGTATTAAATCCTAAATTGATCCCCTCCTTGTCAAATTTTTAAATGACATCATAAAACTATATCATTTTTAAAATCATCTTAATATAAGGAGAATGATTAAGTGAATGGGGTATTAATTGTTCTAAAGCTATTCTGCTAACCATAGCTTGGGTGGAACAGAAGAGAAATATCTATTTGACGATTACGAAAGCATTCTATATTATAGATAGGTACCCGAACTTAATCGGGAGAGGTTCATAGCTGATACCCTCTATAAAAAACTATGGATACATGACTTTTCGCCATGTCCATATTTGGGCATGGCTTTTTTGTTTTTTTATCCTATATGTTTGCAATAGAATGTTAGAGATCCTCTATAAAAAGTTGTATTAGGAGGTTTTTATTATGTCTGGCAGAAGCCAAGAAGAAGGTTTAAAAGATTTAACATTGTTAGGTAATCAAGGCACACAATATTCATTTGAATATGCACCAGAGGTACTGGAGTCGGTAGATAGTTTACATTCAAATAGGGATTATTTCGTAAAATTTAATTGTCCAGAGTTCACTAGTTTATGTCCAATTACACAGCAACCGGATTTTGCGACAATGTATATTTCATACGTACCGGATAAAAAGATTGTGGAAAGTAAGTCGCTAAAATTATACTTATTTAGTTTTAGAAACCATGGTGATTTCCATGAAGATTGCGTCAACATCATCATGAACGATTTAATTAAATTACTTGATCCTAGGTATATTGAAGTTTGGGGAAAATTCACACCTCGTGGGGGAATCTCGATTGATCCATGGTGCAACTATGGGAAACCGGGTACCAAATACGAAGAGATGGCAAATTATCGTTTGATGAACCATGATCTCTATCCAGAAAAAATAGATAATCGATAAACGAGGAATTGTATAGTCCTCCATATGAAGGAAGAGGTTTTTAGCTACCCTCTTTAAAAAACTAAGAAGAAAACAGCATTCTTTTTAGGGTGCTGTTTTTTCGTTAAAAGGGAGTTTTACAGAAGATGAAGCAGGAAAAAGCAATCATTGTGTTTAGCGGAGGTCAGGACAGTACCACTTGTCTGTTCTGGGCAAAAGAACGTTTTAAAGACATTGAAGCAGTGACTTTTGATTATGGGCAGAGGCATAGTTTGGAAATAGAATGTGCAAAGGAGATAGCAAAGGATCTTGGTATCAAGCACCACATTCTTGATATGTCGCTCTTAAATCAGCTTGCTCCAAATGCTTTGACCCGAGATGACATTAAGGTAGAAGACGGAGATAAAGGGGAGCTGCCATCCACTTTTGTGCCCGGTCGAAATCTACTCTTCCTTTCATTTGCCGGAGTATTAGCAAGCCAAGTAGGAGCGAAGCATATCGTGACTGGGGTTTGTGAAACAGATTTTAGCGGATATCCTGATTGCCGAGATATTTTTATTAAATCCTTGAACGTATCGTTGAATTTATCGATGGATGCTTCTTTTGTAATTGATACACCTTTGATGTGGTTGAACAAGGCACAGACATGGGAGCTTGCGGATCAGCTGGGGGCACTTGAGTTTGTTAGGGAAAGAACGCTAACATGCTATAACGGTATAAAAGCAGATGGCTGTGGTGAATGCCCGGCGTGTAAGCTGCGAAAAAAAGGGCTTGATGAGTATTTAAGCTTAAAAAAGGAGTCCTAAGGCATGTCTAATTTTAGAATTGTCGATAGGCTCCAAAAAATAAATGAAGATATCCAAATGAGCCAATTAAAGTATCATTCAAAGCGTGTTCTCGTAAGTAAAGAATTTACCTTCGATGCTGCCCATCATTTACATAACTATGAGGGGAAATGTAAAAATCTACATGGCCATACATATCGAGCTGTTTTAGGGGTAAGTGGATACACGGATGATCGCGGCTTGATGATTGATTTTGGCGATATAAAAGAAATATGGAAGCAAAAAATAGAGATTGATTTGGATCATCGTTATTTAAATGAGACTCTTCCATCGATGAATACGACAGCAGAGAACATCGTTGTTTGGATTTACGAAAAGCTGGCTGAAGCACTGTTTGATGTAGAGCGATACAATGGTGCGCGTGTAGAATTTATCAGATTGTATGAAACTCCGACAAGCTATGCTGAAGTGAGACGGGAGTGGATGGAAGTTGAGTAAGGTACCTGTTATGGAGATTTTTGGACCAACTATTCAAGGTGAAGGAATGGTAGTGGGACAGAAGACCATGTTTGTACGGACTGCCGGATGTGACTATTCCTGTTCCTGGTGTGATTCATCTTTTACGTGGGATGGAAGCGGCAAACATCTTATTGTCCAAATGACAGCAGATGAGATTTGGTCAGAATTGAAACGTCTTGGGGGTAGTGGTTTTTCATTTGTCACGATTTCGGGAGGAAACCCAGCACTCCTTCGTAACTTGGATGCACTCATTGCTCTATTAAAAGAAAACGACTTAAAAATTGGAGTAGAGACACAGGGAAGCAGATGGCAGGAATGGTTATACGAAATCGATGAACTGACGATTTCACCAAAACCGCCAAGCTCTGGAATGACTACGGACTTTTCGGTGCTCTCGGATATCATTGGAAAACTTAAAATTCGAAATAGCGAGCAGCATATATCGCTTAAAATAGTCGTTTTCAATCAAGAGGATTATGAATATGCCAAGCAAGTTCACCGTCGATACCCGACGATTCCTTTTTACCTACAAGTAGGAAATGACGATATCACAACGACTGATAACCCTCGACTAATCAGCCATTTATTAGAGAAGTACCAAGCGCTGATTGATAGGGTGATAGCAGATGCGGAATTAAAAGACGTCAAAGTTCTGCCACAGTTACATGCTCTTGTATGGGGAAATAAAAGAGGGGTATAGTGGGCGGCAAAAAAACTGTATTAAAACTAACTTGAGGAGTAACATCATGAGAATATTATTCTATTTATTATCTATTGTCACAGCTAACGTGGTAACGGCAGCTTTTGCACCATTACAATTTGGGATGTTTATCGTTCCTATGGGAACTCTATTAATTGGAGCAACCTTCATTTTCCGAGATCTTGTGCAAAATAAATATGGTAGAGCAAAGACGTATTTATTTATTTTTATAGCTTTAGCATTATCCGCAATAGTTTCATTCATACTTGGTGATACACTATTGATTGTGGTAGCATCGGCACTTTCATTTGTTGTCGCTGAAACAGCTGATACAGAGATTTACTCTCGGTTGAAACTACCAATGGCTTGGCGTGTGTTCTATAGCGGAATCGTTGGTGGATTTCTTGATTCTGTCATTTTCGTTATAATTGGGTTGAGTCCACTAGGGGCTAATATACTTCCTTGGGAAGCCGTACCAGCCGCTATTTTGGGTCAAATTATCGTGAAAACTATTATTCAAATGTTAGGTGCACTAATCTTGAATCAAGTTTATGTAAGCAAGGAAAAAAGTATCCCTTCAAAATAATTATTTTAAATAAAGTCCTCCATTAGAAGGGAGTATACAATAGTTGATTTTCGTTTCATACCGGCGGAAAGCGTCCGCCTTGAACGGGAATCAACGGGGCACATACTCGCTAAGAGATAACTTGGAGAGTGTGTGCCCTCCCATTAGAAGGACTATTTTATAACTATAAAAAATAACCCATCCTTGATTAATTCTCGGATGGGTTATTATATGTATTTTTTATTCACTATTTTCAAAGATAATAATATTGGAGCGGGTGAAGAGAATCGAACTCTCATCATCAGCTTGGAAGGCTGAGGTTTTACCACTAAACTACACCCGCGTAATTATGGTGGCTCAGGACGGAATCGAACCGCCGACACAAGGATTTTCAGTCCTTTGCTCTACCGACTGAGCTACTGAGCCTCTTCGATTTGCACTAAGCTACGTATCTCTTCGTCAGCTTCATTCGTTCAGTCAGTTACGTACTTTAGTACGCGCCTTTCTTCACTCAATTGCTTCCTCGAGCTACTTGCTTATTCCAAATCTCTAATCGATTTACGCTAAGCTGCGCAACTCTTCGTCAGCTTCATTCGTTCAGTCAGTTACGTACTTTGGTACGCGCCTTTCTTCACTCAATTGCTTCCTCGAGCTACTTGCTTATTCCAAATCTCTAATCGATTTACGCTAAGCTGCGCAACTCTTTGTCAGCTTCACTCACTCATTCAGTCACATACTTTAGTATGCTCCTTCTTTCGTTCGATTGCTTCCTCGATTTGCTTGCTTATCCTAAATCTCTATTAAGTTTGTACTAAGCTTCAATTTAATATGTACAAAGCTACAGATATCTCTGTTTGCTTCTATGAATCTTATAATAAATTAAATGGCGGTCCCGACCGGGATCGAACCGGCGATCTCCTGCGTGACAGGCAGGCATGTTAACCGCTACACCACGGGACCATTTGGTTGCGGGGACAGGATTTGAACCTGTGACCTTCGGGTTATGAGCCCGACGAGCTACCGAACTGCTCCACCCCGCGACAATAATATGCTTACTTATTATAGTATACCACAAATACTAATAATAAGTTAAAAATGGAGGAGGAAGAGGGATTCGAACCCCCGCGCGGTTTGACCCGCCTGTCGGTTTTCAAGACCGATCCCTTCAGCCAGACTTGGGTATTCCTCCGTATTAATGTCGGTAAGTATTACTATCAATTATTAGCGACATATTATATTATAATTTATTTTTCCTAATAAAAGCAATGTTTTTTTAAAATAAATACAAAAGAGAAAACCAATTGCTTTATTCCATATACATTTGGCATCCATTCGATGCGCCAAACAATAAAAGAGAATCGAAACGAATATGGCGTATCGCTGGTTTTTAGGATTTGGTTTTCATACTGAAATACCGCAATTTACCTCTTAGAAGATTTAGAAACTCAACAATTTTTAAATTAGCCAACACTAGTCGATTGGAGTGGAAGGCGCGAAGACTCCTACGGGAACAGCACGAGCCGAAGCACCCGGACTGAGCGTAGCGAAATTAATTTTTGCGACGAGCTTGCGCAGGAGCATTGTTTTTTGCGACGAGCTTTGCGCAGGAGCATTGTTTTTTGCGACGAGCTTTGCGCAGGAGCAAGGGAGAAGGCTGAGGCCGTGCCCGTGGAAAGCGTAGCGCCTGAAACGGAAATCGACGATTTCTTACTATGTATTGTAAATAAAAAAACTGTAGACAGTTTCAAATTTCTTTGAGTTTGTCTACAGTCTGAGGCATCTCTATAAAGAGATGCCCTTAAGTTTATTCGTTAATAATTTCTTCATATCCAACCATTTTATCCAAGTGGCTGGCAATCATAGCAATAATCGTGCTGCCCTCTTCTTTTTTAAATGTAAAGTTACTTTCGTCTTCAAAGAACTCAGAGTCTTCTGTCCAGATTCGGTTAACTCTTCGCAAAACACCATCACCGTTAGCGCTGTCTATACCAAATTGATAAGTAACTTCAATCTTATCCTCAATTTGGAAAGCAGTAACTTCTGGAGTTTCCCATTCAACGTCAATTTCTTCAAGAGTAATTTCACCATCTAGCACTTCGTATTCCTCTTCCAAATCAAAATCCTCATCGTCATCGTCGTAGTCATCATCGTCTATAAATTCATGAAAGCTTTCATGAACGGCTTCAATTATATCCGTAATGTCATCTAAAATAATTCTTGTTGGTTGTTGGATTGTTGTATCAAAACTTTCTTCGTAAAATTCTTCATTATGAGGGTCGAAAAGCAGAGTATAGAAATATTCTCTTTCATCCTTATCTGTTTCGACAAAAAATTCAATTCGTGGATGTTTGGAAGCCTGATTTACACTCATATGTCCATTTTTGTCATATTCCTCACAAATGGATTCCAATTGTTCCTGAAGCTCACTAGTTACTCTGTTAAACCATTCCATCGACATGTCGTCTTCGCCTCTTTTTCTAGTATTTTTCCTCTTCTATCTTCTCCCAAATTGTTAATTTAATTCATTTTATTTATAACCAATTTTTTGTATTAATTATGTTACTGAATAGTTTTAGTAGGATTGGGGACGATAATTTTTGTATGACCTTATTAAAAAGAAGGAGGAACTAAAATGAGTAAAAACATTCCAAAGCCAGATGATCGTTCAGATAATGTAGAAAAGCTTCAAGATATGGTGAAAAATACAAAAGATAATATGGAAGCAGCTGAAGAATTAATGCCATATCTTGATGGCAATGAACGAGAGGCAATTAAACAGAAGAATGCACGACGTGAAGAGAGTCTTGAAGGTTTTCGAAAAGAAATTTTAGATGAAGCTCAAGCACGAAAAAACGGTTATTCATAATATTAGGTAAAAAGATGGGGAGAAATTCTCCATCTTTTTTAATTCTCGAAGTTATTTCACTTTAAAAAACATAGGTACTTCTTTTTTGGACAATCTAACAGAAAGAAGAAAGTTACATGAGGTGATATTCATGATAATAGAAAGGTCGTCTGAGTGGAAAGAAGGCTTTATAGATAGATTGGAAAATCGTGAAGCTTGGGATAATTGGACATTATACAATATGAGTTACGAAGTGATGAAGGCTAATCTGATTACAGATTTTTTAGGTCTTCAATCTCCTAAGTACTTACCTAATTTAACACCCCTTAATCATCAATTAGATGTTGCGGAAACGGTCATCGAAAGGATGAATGGAAAAGCGATTCTTGCAGACGAGGTGGGACTTGGTAAAACCATTGAAGCGGGTTTGATATTAAAAGAGTATCTTATACGGGGACTTGTAAAAAAAGCGTTGATCTTAGCTCCAGCGTCACTTATTAATCAATGGATTGAAGAGTTAAATTATAAATTTTACATCCCCGCTATTGCTTATAAAAAAAATTATTCATTAGATCATTATGAAGTAGTGGTAATGAGTATGGATACCGCCAAGAAAAGCCCACATAAAGAACTTATCTATGAGCAGGATTATGACATGATTATTATTGATGAGGCGCACAAATTAAAAAACCATAAAACAAAAATTTACGAATTTGTCCAAGGTTTAAAGAAAAAATTCTGCTTATTGTTAACTGCTACACCAATTCAAAATGATATCTTTGAACTTTTTTATCTTATTTCTTTACTGAAACCAGGACATCTTGGTAATTATGAGACCTTTCAATCGGAGTTCTCTGCGAGCAAACATAACTTAGAGCACGATGAATATTTAAGAGAATTGGTCAATCAAGTTATGGTGCGAAATAGAAGACATGATACGGGAATTGAATGGACAAATCGAAAAGTTGAAATTATTCCTATTCAGTTTTCCAAAGAGGAAAAAGAAGTGTACGACATGATTTTAGAGCTTAAAAATATTTCGCCAATTTTTTCAGGTGCTTTTTCTATGATCACGCTGCAAAAGGAAATGTGTAGCAGTAAGGAAGCAACCTATTTGACGTTAAATAAAATGCTTCAAAAATGTACGGAACCAGAAGAGATTAGTTATATAGAAGAAATCATTCAAAAACTTAGTGCATTGGAAATAAATTCGAAAGCAGAAAAGGTGTATGAAATCATTTCAAAGGCAAATGATAAGGTCATCGTCTTTACAGAATATAGAGCGAGCCAGGTTTATCTACAATGGTACTTACAATCTAAAGGCATTACAAGCGTTCCCTTTAACGGAAAGTTTAACAAATCGAAGCGAGATTGGATGAAGCATTTATTTAAAGAAAAAGCACAAGTATTGATTGCGACGGAATCTGGAGGAGAAGGTATTAACCTACAGTTCTGTCACCATGTCATCAATTATGATCTTCCCTGGAACCCGATGAAGTTAGAGCAGCGAATTGGGCGTGTCCATCGTTTAGGGCAGGAACACGACGTCCATATATATAACTTAGCCATCGATAACACGATTGAGAAGAATATATTAGATTTGTTGTATGTAAAAATTGATGTATTTGAAAAAGCCGTTGGTGAGTTAGATGACATTTTATCAACTTTTAAAAAAACTATATAAGCTGATTCTTGATAAGGAAGGAGGGGAGGATGTGTATGTACCCAAAAGAAGTTCACCGTTATTTACAGAAATTCTTTATGGAAAATAACTGTCAAATCGTCCAAAACCATGATTATTACATGACGGTCCAATTAACGGTTGATATGGATAAAAAAATTATGAATCGCCCCTATTATTGGCAATACCTAGAAAGTACAAACGGGGTGCCATGTCCAGCTCAACTAACCTTAATTACAGATCAAAATAAGCTTGTTGAAAAGATTAAAGGGGAGGTTGTCCACTTTGGTTCCCCCCGACTAAATCAAATTTTTCAAACGACCAGACGGATGGGTTCATTTGTGCATATGTATGAGAAAATTGATAACACAGAGGCAAGAACGATATTAACTCCTTGGTTAGGAGTGAATTATAAAATATCGTATTACTGTGATCAAACGAAGGAAATGCTTCATTCTTTAGGCATAAACTTGATGACAGGTAGTATTATCGATCATTTTCAGGAATCGCTAACAGGACTTGAATTAGAAACAACTTCGTCTCAAAATACATTTAACCTACCTTATATTATCAAACCACTCCGTGCACTTGAACGATTAGAAGAGATTATTGACCATCTTATACAAAAAGATGATCACACTTGGGCGGAAGAAGCGAAACAAAGATGGCAAAAGGACTTGGAAGTACTAGAATATTTCTATGAAGGGGTTAACGTTAAACCAGAATGTTATGAGATGGAGAAAAAAGCACTACAAGAACAATACGAGCCTAGGATAAAAATAGAAATTATTAATGGCGGATTATTTTACGTTAAATAAATTTCATACAACATATTAAGACCGTTTGATAATCATATCAAACGGTCATTTATATGGGAAACTAGATAATTTTTTAACAAGTATTGGAATTAAATTAGGGCTAGCGTATAATTTTATTATATATTATTTAGAAGAGTCGCTAGTGAAGTTGGCACTTACTCAGGAGTGGAATACTTGGAATTACTAATAATAAGGCACGGCCAATCAGAAGCAGACTTGTTAGGTGTGCATGAGGGAAGAGCGGATTTTTCTTTAACCGAGCTAGGAGAGAAACAAGCAAAGAAAATGGCCGCTTTTGTAGCAACACACTTTCCTCCAGACATTATCTTATCAAGCCCATTAAAAAGAGCGAAAAGCACAGCCTTAACACTTCAAGAAGAAGTAGGATGTGTATTAATCGAGGATAAAGACTTAATGGAATTTAATAATGGTGTACTTGCTGGACTTTCAAGAGAAGTGGCTGCTATTAAATATCCCTTACCTCCCAATGGAAGACCTGCTCATATTCCGATTGAGAATGGAGAATCAGAGTTGGAATTTCGTTTTCGAGCAGAAAGGATATTTCATAAAATAACAAATGAATACCAAGAGTACAAGCGGGTGGCGATTGTCTCTCATGGTGGACTAATCTCCCAATTTCTTAAAGCATTTCTTCAGCAGTCAAATACCAGTAATTTTGTATATGCTACTGGAGATACGGGTATACATTTATTGGAGATTAAAGAGAATGTGAGAGTTATTAGATTTTTAAATAATCAGGCGCACTTAAGTTAAATTAGGGGTGGGAAAGTGATACTACATACACATACTAGAGGTAATGGGGAACCAATCGTGTTTTTACATACTGGTCTACAGACAGGATTGACAGACTTTGAGTCTCAAAGAGAGTATTTCAGTAAAGATTTTCAAGTTTTATCACCGGATTTAAGAGGACACGGGCAATCTATTTCGAATGATATACAAAATTTTTTCGAGGATTCTGCGAGAGATCTATTCGAAACGATTGAACATTATAAACTAAAAGCTATCCATTTAGTAGGATGTTCATTGGGGGCTTTAGTTGCTATTAAGTTTGCTCAGCTATATCCTGAGAGACTTTACACATTAACTGTTTCGGGAATTACTCCAGTGAAACCGGATAATTGGATAGAGCTTCATAAAGAAGATGTGGATTCTCAAAAGAATGTAATGAAGAGCGAAGAAGCAAATAATTATTTTAACCAATTACATTCTTCCGACTGGAAACAATTCATTTTAAAGGGGAGAAATGAAGGTTGGTATCCATTCGATGATGTTAAATCAATGCACGAATTTGATTTTCCGGTCCTATTCATCGTTGGAGAAAGAAACCCACACGAAACGGTTGGTGCAACAATATATCCAAAAGCTAATAAAAATGTACATGTGGCAATCGTTCCCTTTGCGGGCCATTTGGTGCAAACAGAACAACCAGAAATATACACTAGTATAGTAGAAGAATTTATAAAACAAACATAACTATTAGGAGACTGTAGATAATAGTAGCTCCTCCAACGGATACTATTCCATCTATACAAAAGCAATAACAGTCTCGAAAATAATAAAAAACCTGGAGCAGCAATTAGCGCTCCAGGTTTTTTATTATTTCTCTACAACTACCCCATCAAAAGCTGCTTTATATATCGTATAAATGTCTTCTTTTAATAAAGGCATTGGGCTACGAGCAAGGATGCGTTTTTGCTCGACGGCATCGTTAGTTAAGCTATCTAGTGCATCTTCTGTAATGTTAAAGCCTTTTAAAGTAGATGGAATGTTCACATCTTCTACAAGACGTTTCAACTCCGCTACACATTTATAAGATGCTTCTTCTTGAGATAGATTTGTAGAGTTAAAGCCCATCGCTTCAAATATATCTTTCATTCGTTTTTCACAGCTTTGGCGAATATAGCCCATTACATATGGAAGTAAAACGGCATTTGAGTCCCCATGTGCAACATGGAATTGTCCGCCGATTGGATAGGCTAATGCATGAACACCCGAAACACCTGCGTTGAAGAAAGCGAGACCTGCTAAGTAACTTCCATAGCTCATATCAGTTCGAGCTTGCTTGTCCTCGCCGTTTGATACAGCAGTTCTAATTGAGTTACTGATTAAACGAATTGCTTGTAGAGCCAATGCATCCGAGATAGGACTAGCGTTTTTAGAAATATACGCTTCTACTGCATGTGTTAATGCATCTACTCCAGTTGCAGCAGTAACTTTTGGTGGTAAAGAAATAGTTAATGCAGGATCGACAATTGCCACGTCTGCTAACAAATAGTCGTGTGTTACTACGTCTTTTGTAGTTTCCAAAGATAGAACAGAAATATTAGTCACTTCTGAACCAGTCCCCGATGTAGTAGGGATTAAGATAGAAGGGAGCCCTTTTTTTGTCACTTTTTTTGTGCCAGTCAAATTTAAATAATCTGCAACGTTCCCGTCATGTGCTGCTAACACACCTGCAAGCTTTGTTAAGTCTAGTGCGCTTCCGCCGCCAATTCCGATAACCATATCAAATTCATTGTCACGAGTGTAAGCGACTAATTTTTCACCAATAGCTAAAGGTGGTTCTGGTACAACCTCTGTGTAGATTTCCATCACGTAACCTGCTTCTTCAAGTGGAGAAACTACTTGATCAGTTAAGCCAATCTCCTTTAAAAAAGGGTCCGTAATAACGAGAATTTTTTTTGAATTAAAGCGATTTACTTCTTCTAATAGATGAGAAAGTGAACCCCATCCAGTATAACTAACTGGAGGTAATGTAATTTTTTCAGACATATTAACACTCCTTATTGTTGATTCCAAACTACTAGTTTGGTTTCTGTCATTTCATGAATCGCATACTTTAAGCCCTCTTTACCTGTACCGCTTTCTTTTACTCCGCCATAAGGCATTTGGTCGATACGGTACGTTGGGATATCGTTAATCATTACACCTCCAACTTCTAATTCTTTAGAAGCTTTAAAGGCTGTTTGGATATCGTTCGTAAAAATACCAGCTTGTAGGCCATAGTTTGAATCGTTGATAGCGTGAATACCTTCTTCAATAGAAGAGATTCGGTTTACAACAACGATTGGTGCAAAGACTTCCTGACAGGAAACTTTTGAAGTGGGGGATACATTTGTTAAAATGGTTGGCATGAAAACACCATTTTCAGTAGTGCCTCCCGCAATTATTTCCGCGCCATGCTCTACTGCTTCCTGTACCCAGCTCAATGCTCTTTCCTGCTCACCTGGATTGATCATGGCAGCTATGTCTGTTGTTTCTTCTAGCGGATTTCCAATCACAAGTTCTTTTGTAGATGACGAAAATTGTTGGATAAATTCTTCAAATAATTCATCCATTACATACGTTCGTTGCAAGGAGATACATACTTGCCCTTGGTTTGAAAATGCACCCATGACACATTTTGGTACGATTTGCGATAAATCCACGTTCTTGTCTATGATCAATCCTGCATTGGAACCAAGTTCGAGTGCTACTTTTTTCAATCCTGCTTTATCACGGATACCTTTTCCGACTGCAGGGCTACCTGTAAATGTAATCATTTTCACTTTGTCACTTTCCACTAGTGCGTCTCCAATTGTTTTACCGCCACCTGTTACAACGTTGAATGCACCTTTAGGTAAAGCGGTTTGATCAATCAATTCAGCTAAAAATAGAGCAGAAAGGGGAGTTTGTGATGCTGGCTTTAGGACAATTGTATTGCCAGCAGCAATCGCAGGTCCTACTTTATGTGCTACTAAGTTTTGTGGAAAATTGAAAGGTGTAATGGCACCGATCACTCCAATTGGCTGTTCAATTGTGTAGCCAAAACGATTTGCACCATTTTTTGCAGCGTCCATCGGTATCAATTCACCAGTTAATCGTTTTGCTTCTTCAGCTGCAAATTTATAAGTTTCAATTGTGCGGTCAATCTCTGCTAATGCATATTTCATCGGCTTCGCCGCTTCAAAAGAAATAATCTCAGCTGCTTTTTTGCGGTTATCAATAAACAATTGTGTAATATGCTCTAAAATTGCAGCACGTTCGTAAGCAGTAAGTTCAGCCATTTGTTTTCTGGCATCGTATGCAAAGTCGATTGCTTGTTCTACTTCTTCACGTGTTGCTTGTGGTATTTGTGCAATCACTTCTTTAGTATGTGGGGAGTGGAGGTCAGCTAGTTTTTCTGAAGACTTCCATTCACCATTTACGTAAAATTGCTTTTCCATCAAATAATCATCCTCTCGTATTTAACTCATGTCTTCTTCGGTTATTTTATCTTTTATAAATGTATCGTCTACTTCACCTTTGAAGAAGTCTTTACCATAGATTAAAAAGCAAAGTAACAACCCTACTGCGAATCCCCATGCAGCTCCTTTAATACAAAGAACTGCACCGATAATACCAGCAATCCCTAAATCACGTTGGCTCCGTGATTCAAGAATACCAACTTTCACACTTACATACCCTTGAATTAACATCGTTAAAGCTAAAGCAACGCCTAAGATCGGTTCTACTAAACTAACTATTGGTAATAAGAATAAACCTGTATTTGTACCCCAACGGAAGGAACCGACACCACCGAAGATGGAATCCATAGCTTTACGGCCTTTTTTAAATCGTTCAATCATAACTACTTGCATCGCAGACCATAATGGACCGCTCATTGTAACGTCCGGACCTAAAATACTCATTACACTGTTACGCATACCGAATATTAAATGTGCACGACTTGGGCTATATTCAACTTTTTCATCTGGACGTACTGCTGCACCATCTTCAACTAAAGCTTTTGTTTGTAAAACATCACCGAATAATACAATGTAAGCTGCAAGTACAGTAGGTAAACCAGTGATAAACATCATAAGTGGTGGGAAGCCTAACCCAAAAACAGTATATTCATTCCATAATGTGATGAAGTCTGGAGATGAGATACCCCATTGAATTGTTGGCCAAGCTGCTTCTCCGAATAAAGGAGCAATAACAACTGCTATAATAATCACTGGGAAAATACCTAGTTTAGCAATCGTTCCCCAAAATGGATTGCGATTCTGGAATGTTGCAAAGTGTTTTGAAAATAAAAGATAGAATCCGATACCTATTGCAATTGTAATTGTCCATGGAAAATCATCGAATTTCCCACCGATTTGAAAAACAGAGATGATAGCTGCAAATCCTGCGCCAAGAATAACACCAGATTTCATCGCTGCTGGAATTAATTGTACGACTCTTGAAGCCAAACCGGTTGCGCCTAAGAAAAGAGAAAGAATCCCGAGCGTCATCTGGAAAGCTATCAGCGAATGTACTCGTTCAGGTCCTTCAGGGAACTGTTGGCAATATAACATGATTAATGGAATTGCCGGTGTAATCCATCCTGGAACAGCAGGGTCTCCAAGTAAATGATGCAGTAAATAGAAAAGACCATTTAGTACTATAATTGCTAAAGCTACTTCAAATGGCATTCCTAATAATTCAATTAATAGTGGAATGGCAGATAAATCAACTGCACACATAAGTAACCCTTGAACATAGTCAGGCCATTCAAAACGATAATGAATAAAAGGTAAACGTATTTTAAAAGGTCCTGCTGGTATGTATGGAGATTCTTCCCCAAACTTTCTGTCTTTCCATTTCATAAAAAAATTCCTCCCCCTAACATAATGAAACCCCTTTCAAAACGATATAAATAAAAAATAATCTTACATGAATACGTAACCATTTTTAGAGAAAAATATATAGACTAAAAATGGTTACGTATTCATTTTTGGGAAAAAATAAAACAAACCCTTCAAAAGGCTGTTTTATATTTTCCGTGTTGTGTTTCTACCAAACACTTTAACAGATTCAGTAATTTGTATGCAACCATTTTTTTTATTTTCAATCATTTCTATCAATTTCTGAATAGCTATATATCCTAGATTTTGCTCAGAGACGCTACCAACCGTAGTAAGCTGAATGGACCCATGGCGACTTAAATCTACGTTATCGATTCCAATAATACTAATATCCTCTGGTACCTGTAATTTTTCCTGTATAGCGTCATCGATTAAGTTTAAAGCAATCGAATCAGCTCCGGCACAAATAGCAGAAGGGCGTTTTTTTAGTTGGAGTAACTCATGGAAAGCACGTGTAATATCTTGTTTAGACGTGTCCGTGTTAATAATATATTGCTCTTGGAGTGGTACTTTACAATCTTCCATCGCTTGAAGAAATCCAAGATAACGGTTATTGAATGTGCTAACGTTCAAAGTTCCACCAACCCAAGCAATTGCTTCGTGGCCTTGTTCAATCATATGCTTTGCAGATAAATAACCAGCATGAAAATTATCAATTTCAACAAAGTATTCATTATTTTTGTGTTTTCGGTTATAGGTGATAAATGGAATGTCCATCCGCTTCAGTTTTTCAAATATTGGATCATCAATTAATATACAGGATAAAATAACGCCGTCAACTTTATGGGCAATAGCAGTTGCATATGCTTCGGAAAGGTTTTTGTCATTAACGAACTGTACATTCACCCGAAAACCCTTTTCATTGGCATAATTTACGATTGCTGTTGTTGTATCTACGAAAAAAGGATTATGTAGTGGACCTGATAAAAGGGCAATTGTATTGGTTTTATTTTGAACAAGAGAACGCGCATGTCCATTTGGTATGTAGTTTAACTCGTCGATTGCTTTCATTACTTTATCAAGAGTTGGTTTTTTAACAGTTTGAGGCATATTTAATACCCGAGAAACTGTCGTTTGGGATACTCCTGCGTGCTTTGCCACGTCTTTAGATGAGACCAAAACGATACCTCCTTTTTACGTTGATAATACATTATTTTATACAAAGTTGCTATATGTAAATGCTTGTATAAAAGAGAAGAGAGATTCTTTCCAACATGCTTTATATTGGCTATCATTTAAGGAAGGGTATCTTTGAGAAGGAGCGTGAAAATTTTGCCATTAGAAATCGTACGAAATGATATTACTAAAATGACGGTAGATATTATTGTTAATGCAGCTAACGTTTCCCTTCAAATGGGTGGAGGAGTATGTGGAGCTATTTTTCAAGCAGCAGGTGCAGAGCAATTGCAAAAAGCGTGTAATGAAATTGGAGAGTGTCCTGTAGGGGAGGCAGTCATTACGGATGGCTTTCAGTTACAAGCAAAGCATATTATTCATACAGTCGGTCCAATTTGGAGGGGAGGCTCACAAAACGAGGAAGCACTACTTACAGCATGCTATGGAAATGCATTGTCTTTGGCTAAACAATACAATTGTAAATCTATCGCTTTTCCCCTCATTTCTTCTGGCATATATGGCTATCCGAAAGAACAGGCTTTACAGGTTGCCATTTCAACCATTAGTGCCTATTTGATGGAACATGAAATGTATGTGTATATGGTTGTTTTTGATAAGAGTGCATTCAGATTAAGTGGAAAATTATTTACTTCCATTCATGAATACATTGATGAATATTATGTTGAGGAACTAGGTCTACAATTTTCTCGCAATCGACAAGAAGAGCTATTTGAACTGGAGTCTCAAGTTATATTAGTGGAAGCTTCAATAAAAAAGAGGAGCTTGGAAGATGTATTTAAACATATGGAAGAAACATTTTCAGAAAGACTTTTACGTTTAATTGATGAAAAAGAGATGACAGATGTGGAGACGTATAAAAAAGCGAATATTGATCGCCGTCTTTTTTCTAAAATCCGCAATTCTGTTGATTACACTCCGCTCAAAAAAACAGTGATTGCCTTCGCTATAGCATTAGAATTAGATATTGAGGAAACAAAGGATTTGTTATCTAAAGCTGGCTACACTTTGTCACGTAGTAGTAAGTTTGATCTTATAATTGAATATTTTATGGAAGAAGAGATTTATAATATTCACGAAATTAATGAGGCATTGTTTGCTTTTGATCAAGTTCTGTTAGGTGCTTAATTTGTCGCTTTGGAAGCGACCTATTTGGAATTCGGAATTGTTATTCTGAGTTTGTAAATAACAAACTTAGGAGGAAGACGAAGATGAAAAACAATTTAACAGAGTTAGTTTTTATTCTTGATAAAAGTGGATCAATGGCAGGACTAGAGGCAGATACAATTGGTGGGTATAATGCGATGCTT
Organism: Bacillus sp. Cr_A10; assembly: GCF_029222665.1. NCBI lineage: Bacteria > Bacillati > Bacillota > Bacilli > Caryophanales > Bacillaceae > Bacillus > Bacillus sp. Cr_A10. Next base: position 225,307 of record NZ_JARHXR010000013.1, on the reverse strand, counting down.
GCCAAGCAAAAAAAAGAAGAAGGCGAAGCAACGGTGACAACTGTATTGTTTAACCACGAATATGAATTGCTCCATGACCGTATTAATGTAGGAGGAATTTTCCCAATTACGGAAAAGGAATATGAGGTTGGTGGAACGACAGCCTTGCTTGATGCAATTGGATCTGCAATTCAAAAAATAGGGAACGCACAAAAAAGAACAATGGAAGGGGAACGCGCTGATAAAGTGTTGTTTGTAATCACGACTGATGGTATGGAAAATGCAAGTTGCGAATATACCTATGACAAGATAAAATCAATGATTGCACATCAAAAAGAAAAACATGGATGGGAATTTATTTTTCTTGGTGCAAATATTGATGCCATTTCCACTGCTGCAAAGTTCGGAATCAGGGAGGAGTTTGCTGTAGAATATCACGCGGATAATGAGGGGACTCAGTTAAATTTCCAAACACTCAATGAAGCTGTAACTTCATTCCGTAAAGGGAAAAAGATAGATCGAACTTGGAAAAAAGATATTGAAGAAGATTTTCAACGACGCTTGTAATAAGGAGTGTTGCGGATGTTAGAAAGAAATCAGCCGTTAAGAATAGGTTGGTTTCTTTTTTTTTGTAATTTTCTTATGTAGTAACTGTAAAAGGGATATATGTAGGAATTAATGAAGGTTTCTAGATATAGTCACCATTAATTGGGGGAAACAATAAATGGTGACTTTTTTCACAATGGTTATTTTAAAATAAATCCAACTACAGGTATAGATTTATTTCTATTTCAAAGTATTAACCACCAGAAATTAACCAAATATCTTGGATAATAATAATTAATATATCCATATAAATTACCTCCTTTTTCTAAATAATAATTCAATATTATGGTATAATTACAAAATATCAGAAAAATAATATTGGGGAGGTAAACTTGATTAATTACGGGTCTACACTTAAAAAAATACGTAAAAATAAAGGATATTCTCAAAAAGAAGTCGCTGGTAATAGTTTTGCCCAATCTACTTATTCAAATTTCGAATCAAATAAGTCGGATATCCATTCAGCTGGTTTCTTATACCTATTAAATCAACTTCAATTATCTTCTGACGAATTTGAATATATTTTTAATGAATATAAATTTGATAAAGTGACAGAGATTAAACAACAATTTTTTCGTTTGCCATATAATAATAAGCAAGAAATCAAGCATGTTATTAATTCAATAGATATGTATCTAGAAACTAATCAAAATAAGTTTTTGGAAGAATTAAAGTGTATTTGTGAGGCCTTATTAATTTTGGAGATTTCGGGTGATTTAACAAAGGCAAAAGAAAAAGTAATTACGGTATGGGAACGCCTTTCTCGTTATGACCAGTGGTATTTAATGGATATCAAAATCATTAATGTAATTTTATATTTTTTCGATGATGATGTAGCTATTCAAGTAACTGATAAGTTATTAGAAAGGCTAAAAACTTATAAGGGATTAGGAGATTCACTTAGACTCTCTTTAACACTAACGTTAAACTTATCAATGATTCTTATCAAAAATGGTAAGTATTCTGAAGCTCTAGTAAAATTAGAAAAACTATTACAACAAAATTTACATTCATTTCCCTATCAATCCTTAGCTGTATGTTTTAATAGAATTGCTATTTGCTATTCCTATTCAAATAGAGAGAAAGAAGATAATTATAAAATGAAATTATTTAATTTATTGGAAGTCTATGACGATAAACTTTTTTTAAATATGATTCAACATGAGTATGAAAAATATGCTCTACAAAAAGATTATTAGAATAGAAATTACATAGTAGATAATAAACAAACAAAAAACAGCCCTAGATTTCTCCAGGACTGTTCAGTTGTCGACAAAAGGTTTCGATAAATCATCCACTCGATACCTTTTGTCATTATTATTGTATTTAACTTGGGGACATCTTAACTTATAAAATTATCCAATATATTGATTGGAGCGGAAGCGGCTCGGCCCCGCCCGCGGCGTCCGCCAGGAGCAGAAAACCCAATTCGATTTATCATAGAATCAGTTACTATTTTGTACTTGTTGAATCAACTCTTTAAGACTCTTACCACTAATTGTATCAGTGATAGTCTCATGGATTTCATTTTTCACTATAAATGTTTCTTCTGCAAATTGTGTTTGTGAAGTTAGGCTATCTTCATCAATAGTTTCAATGTTTGTTTGAAGTTCTGCTTTATCATTTTTATCAAAGCTTATGGAGAAAGGTTCAATTGCGCCGTAATAGCTTCCTAAATCCTCATTTTTCTTCAAGAAAAGCATATATTTTTTGCCATTGGCTGGCTCTATAAATAAGGGGTCCTTATTCTCAATTTCTTTCATATCTACTTTAGTTGCTTCTTTAGTAACTATGCCTTCAGGGGATACTACTGCATCTGATACTTCTAATACCACAGTTTCTGCAAAACGATGGTTTACCTGGATTTGTTTGCTATCCGATGCACCTTTAATTGTTTCTGAAATTTTGAAGTTATATAAATGCCCTTCTACGTAATTCTCTGTATCTTCCTGTGAAGGATTATTTGGGTTTCGTGCCATATTCCATTTAGAATCGAGCCCATTATAATGACCAATAACAACTAAATCTGCTTCATCAATCATCACATTTAAATCACTTGTAGAAGGAAAGTCCTTACTGAGTATAACTGTTTGAGGTTCTTTTTCAATCCCCGCTAAGCTGTGAACCTGCCCACTCAATGTCATATATCCTCCAAAGCCGATTACTACAGCTAATGGAATTACTATTGCCATTTTTTTTGCTTTTTTTGTTAACATCAGAAATCCTCTCCTTTTCTTAGTAAATTGCATTTACGCCATTTTTGTCATCTGTTTGTGGAGTGTGCATTGTAGTTCGATCACGACTGCTATTCATGATGGAAGTCCCGCCGGTATGGGCGATTCCAATTGCATGCCCAAACTCATGAACGCCAGTACTTTTAGCAACATTTGATTTTGTAATATTTGTATTTCCGGAGTTAAGATCTCCAGCAAATTTTGTTACTTTACCATCTGAATGAGTTGTTGTCATTCTTCCATAATAGGTAGAAGAGTATTCGTACCAAGAATTTAATGTATTAACAGAGGAAGTATTAACCGTGAAGTTAATGCTGGATGCAGTATACCAAGCTGAGTCTGCAGCAGACCAACCAGATTTGATCACACTTGAGCCGTCATCTAGATTAGTTCCCCACTTATATGTCGATGATTTTGATGGTAGTTTCCATCCGTGTAAGACGTATGCTTCTGAAACACTCGTACTTGCGAAAATAATTGTAATTCCTAACAAAAGTGAAGTAACTACTTTTTTGATTTTCATATTATCCCTCCAATGTTTTATGAAAAAATTAAAATCTTATAATTCCAAAACGATTACTCTCCCATTATTTTTGGGGCTTTTAAAGCTTGTCCAACTGGGATAACCTCCTCTAATTTTTATAATAAATTATAGAAATTAAAAGGTTGCAAAATATCAGAAAAATGTTATTTGTGATAATTTTTTGTTTTGCATTCAGTTCAAATTCAGTTAAATGGATATAAACTCTATTACTTCAATATAAAAGACAGAGATCATTAAATCTCTGTCTTTTTGTACTACTTATTGTTGTGCTTTCTTAACGCTATTCAATATTTCATCAATGTTTTTTCCACTAATATTATCAACAACGGTGTAAGGAATTTCATTAATTACATAAAATGTTCTCTCTTCTACTTTTGTTTTAAATTTAAGCTTACTTTTATCAAGGTTGATTAAATTACTTTTTAACTGTGCTACATCATTTGAATCGAATTGAATCATAAAGGGTTCAATAGCGGGATAATAATGACCAAGCTCGGAGTTTTCTTTTAAGAAAATCATATATTTCTCACCGTATGCTGGTTTTATATAGAGCGGATCTTTGTTTTCTACTTCTTTTGTAAAGATGTTCTTAGCTTCTTGAACAATTACTCCAGTTTCATCAACCACTTCATCACTTTCCTCTATTGTAATGATTTCAGAATATCTATGATTTATTAATATTTCTTTTTCTACAGGTTTTCCTTTTAAAGTTTCATTTACTTGGAAATTAAATAAATGTCCCTCTACATTTTCATTTTGTTCAAATGGTGCCTTTGCCATATTCCATTTAGAGTCTAAACCTTTATATTCACCTAGAACAACGACATCTGATTCTTGGACCATTTCACTTAATTCATTTGTTACTTTAAACGTCTTATGTAAAACTAACGTTTTAGGTTCCAAATTATTTTTTGATATGAACCAAAAGGTAATACCTATAATAAGAAACAAAATAAATAATAAGAAATAAAAATAAGTTCTCCTATACTTAGGTTTAGACATCATTATCTTTCCTCCTTTTAATGAGTAGGTTCTACATAATGAGAAGTATGTTGATAACATTAATTGTCAGATGATATGTTCCTCTTTAATGTATTTAGACAGTTGTTTAGTGGGAAAAGTTACAATAATTTTCTGAATACTATAGTTTCTGAGATATGAATAGTTGCTTCAAAACAAAAATAAAATGGCGTTTCTACTAGAGGTTTTTTTCTTTAGATTTTTCAAGTATGATAAACATATTAGAATATTTCGAAAGAGGGAGAACTTAACGATGATATTAGTTTTGGCTGCATTAATGATAGAAAAAGTTGGGATCATCGTTATTGTTGCATTCTTACTTTCTCAAATAAAATCATTTCGACAGGTTATTCACAATGAACACAATTGGAGCGAAAAAGTAATTCTTATTTTAATTTTTGGTGCTTTCGGATTGATTAGTAATTACACAGGAATTGAAATGGAGCGAGGGACTATTGTAAATAGTGGCTGGCTTGTAGGAATTGACCCGGATAATGCGATAGCAAACACAAGAGTAATGGGAGTTGTGATTGGTGGAATATTAGGTGGGCCAGTTGTTGGGCTAGGTGCTGGTCTAATTGCTGGTATCCACAGGTATTCACTTGGGGGTTTTACGGCAATAGCATGTTCATTGGCAGTTGTTGTAGCTGGAATTTGTTCTGGGTATTTTTCTAGAAAACAATTAAAACTTGATAAGAAAATTACACCAATCTATGCTGCAAAGTTAGGAATGACATTAGAAGCTGTACAAATGATCATAATTTTGGCTTTGGCAAAACCATTTGAAGAAGCATGGGCTCTCGTGCAAGTCATTGGGATTCCAATGATTGTTGTTAACGGATTAGGAATGTTTTTATTCATGTATATTATCCAGTCAATCGTACGAGATGAAGAGCGTGCTCGAGCAAACCAAACGAGCCAAGCATTTTATATTGCAGATCAAACCTTGCCTTTCTTTCGACAAGGATTAAATACTAATTCTTGTAAAGAGATTGCAGAAATTATGTTGCGGTTGACGGATGCCGATGCGGTTGCGATGACAGATGAACATCGAGTGTTAGCGCATGTTGGAGCAGAAGCAGATCACCATATTCCAAAGAGAGGCCTAACGACTGGATTAACAAAAAAAGTGTTAGAAACCGGCAGGATAGCAGTCGCCAAATCAAAGGAAGAAATTTTTTGTTCCCATAGTGATTGTTCGTTAGAAGCAGCCATCGTACTACCTTTAAAGATACAAAACAAAACTGCAGGAACATTAAAAATGTATTATATTAAGCCGAGTAAGTTAGATGATGTTCAGCAGCAGCTAGCAGAAGGACTTGCCAATTTATTTTCTACTCAATTTGAGCTAGCAGAAGCTGAAAGACAAACAAAATTATTAAAAGATGCAGAAATAAAAGCATTACAAGCCCAAATCCATCCGCATTTTCTGTTTAATAGTCTCAATTCCATTTCTATCTTATGCCGCACAGATGCACAAAAAGCTAGAAAGCTATTGTTGGAGTTAAGTTCATTTCTACGTGGTAATATTCAGGGAGCTAAACAAATGCTTATTCCTTTAGAAAAGGAAATAGAGAATGTGAAGTCATACTTATCCCTTGAACAAACGCGTTTTCCAGACAAATACGAAATAGAGTTTGAAATAGAAAACAGTTTAGAAGAGATACTGATACCTCCGTTTACGTTACAACCGCTAGTAGAGAACGCCATCAATTACGCATTCACAAGTCTAGTAGGTATAGGAAAGATACAAATCCAAATTTACTCCTTAAATAACAACCTGCGAATTGTTGTATCAGATAACGGAAAAGGCATTCCAATGAACAAGATAGAATTATTAGGTAAACAAACGATGGTTTCTAAAAAGGGTACGGGTACAGCGATTTTTAATATAAGTAAGAGACTATCTGGAATTTATAATGGCCAAGCAAAGTTAGAGATAACTAGTGAATTAAACAGGGGCACATCTATATTAATTTCTATTCCACTCGATAGTAAAGGAGTTTTACATCAAAATGTTGAAGGCGTATATAGTTGAAGATGAACCATTGGCAAGGGAGGAATTAAAATATCTTCTCACAGAAAGTAAACAAATTGAAGTTATTGGTGAAGCAGATTGTCTTTTAAATGCTGTGAAGGATATATCCAAACAACACCCAGATTTGGTTTTCTTAGATATAGATTTAGAGGAAGATAACGGATTAGACTTAGCTAAGCAATTGATCCAGCTTAAACCAACTCCTGCCATTGTATTTGCGACCGCGTACGATGAGTATGCCTTACAAGCGTTTGAATTAAATGCACTTGACTATATTTTGAAACCATTTGATGAGGAGCGTATCCGAAAAACGCTGGAAAAGATAATTCATGTGGGGAAAATCGGAAGTGAGGAACGACGATTCATTTCTTCTGCTAAGAATGTTAATTCGGGAAAAATTGCTGTTTTAGTAGAGGAAAGAATTGTTTTGCTTGAAAATGATTCCATCATTTATTTGGAATCTTTTGAAGGCAAATGTAAGGTCAAAACGATGAGTGATGAATATATTGTTAGTGATTCACTAACTGTGTTAGAGAAAAAATTAAACAATACCAATTTTATGCGCGTCCATCGAAGCTATATAGTGAACATGGATCATATTGTAGAAATTCATCCATGGTTTAACTCTACATATAATGTCATATTAAAAGATCGATCAAAAGTTCCTGTTAGTCGAACATATGTAAAAGATTTTAAAATGTACATTGGGTTTTAAATAGGTCAAATTGTATTTCATTTCCCCATTTTTGCAGCTCATCCTTGAAATTTTGTAACTCAACTAGAATATGAATTTATCAATCTTAATTTTAGTATGATTAATAAATACATAAGGGATGGGGGTAAAAGAAAATGAATGCGGTTACAATTGTTATTGGCTCTATTTGTATACTATTAATTGCTTATCGTTTATATGGTACATTCATGGCTGCAAAAGTTTTGAAACTAGACGATTCAAAACCCACTCCAGCTCATGAACTGGAAGATGGTAAAGATTATGTACCCACGAACAAATGGGTTACGTTTGGTCACCATTTTGCGGCGATTGCTGCGGCGGGACCATTAGTTGGACCAATATTAGCAGCACAGTTTGGTTATTTACCCGGCTTACTTTGGCTTCTAATTGGGGCGGTAATCGGTGGAGCGGTTCACGACATGGTTGTACTATTTGCATCCATGCGTCAAGAGGGAAAATCTCTATCTGAAATAGCGAAAAAAGAGCTCGGTCCAGTGGCAGGATTCTGTGCTGGGTTGGCGATGCTATTCATTATTACGATTACGATGGCAGGTCTTTCTTTAGTAGTATTGAGCGCATTAGAGAGAAACCCATGGGGAACCTTTGCTGTAGGGATTACAATTCCGATTGCAATGGGAGTTGGGTTGTACCATAAGAAAACAGGAAATTTAAAAGCTGCTACAATCGTCGGTTTTGGACTTATTATGGCTGCTATTCTTTGGGGACCTAATATTCAAGGAACAGCATTAGGTGATTTCTTAACATTAGAAAAGAGTACTATCGCTATAGCATTACCTATTTATGCGTTTTTTGCTGCGGCGTTACCAGTTTGGTTATTGCTAGCACCTCGTGATTATTTAAGTACTTTTATGAAAATTGGTGTATTCGTAGCTTTAATAATAGGGGTATTCTATGTAAATCCAGCAGTTCAATTCCCTGCTTTAACAGAGTTCATAAATGGTGGGGGTCCGATTATCGCGGGACCGGTTTGGCCATTTGTTTCCATCACCATTGCTTGTGGAGCTATATCAGGATTCCATGCATTCGTTGGTTCAGGGACAACTCCAAAGATGATCAATCGTTGGAGTGATATTAAAGGGGTAGCTTTTGGTGCGATGCTTGTGGAATGTTTAGTTGCAATCATGGCTTTAATCGCTGCTGTATCTTTAATGCCAGGAGATTATTTTGCAATAAATTCTACACCAGAGAAATTTGCGACATTAGGGATGGAAACAGTGCATTTAGATGAGCTAAGTGATGAGATTGGAATGGATTTGGAAGGAAGAACAGGAGGGGCTGTTACTCTTGCTGTAGGGATGACGTATATCTTTACGGAGATTCCGATTTTCGAAAAAATGGCTTCCTATTTCTATCAGTTTGTTATTCTATTTGAAGCAGTCTTTATCCTAACAGCAATTGACTCGGGGACACGAGTTGCTCGTTATCTCATTCAAGATTTCGGTGGAACATTCTTTAAACCGTTAAAACGAACTAATTCAATAGGTGCAACTATTTTCGCAAGTGCGTTAGCTTGCTTTATGTGGGGATATTTACTGTATTCCGGAGATATTAGTTCCGTTTGGGCATTGTTTGGGGTGTCAAACCAGTTAATGGCTTCGATAGGATTGATCATTGGGGCAACGATAGTATTGAAGATTGCACAAAAACGAAGCTATATGCTTACTTGTTTGATTCCTCTATCTTATCTGTATGTAACAGTTAATGTAGCTGGCTACTGGATGGTGAAAAACGTTTATTGGAATGCAGAAAGCCCAGGCTACAATATTTTAAATGGAACTCTTTCTGTAATCATGTTAGTTCTTGGTCTAGTAATTCTTGTGACCTCCATTCGTAAGTGGTTACAGCTTTGGAAAATTCCACAGCATGAACTAGTAGAGCGTGCTGCAAAAGGAACCATATAAGTTAACCTTTAATACCTTCCAACATACTAAATGTTGGAAGGTTTTTTATTTTTTACACTAAAATATTATATTTGAATATTTTAATAATTATTTCTATTAAATTTAAAACATAGGTATATGAAGGGATTAAGGTGTTTTTCCTAAAAATACATTTGTATTTTAAGTCAGTTCTTATTATTCTATGATAAGAAAGATTATTCAGCTTTCTATAAACTTTATAAAACCGTATGTATTTCTCGGTTGATTTATACCGAATAAATTAGTTGTAAATATTGCGTCTGGGGGAGCTAACATGTCCAATAATGAATTGAAGAGAGGACTTGAGGCACGTCATATTCAAATGATTGCTTTAGGGGGTACAATTGGCGTTGGTCTATTTATGGGTTCTGCTAGTACGATTAAATGGACAGGCCCATCTGTATTACTTGCATATGCTATATGTGGGATTTTTATATATTTTATCATGCGTGCAATGGGAGAAATGCTTTATGTAGAGCCAAGTACAGGTTCATTTGCGACATTTGGCCATAAGTATATTCATCCGTTAGCAGGCTATATCACAGCGTGGAGTAACTGGTTTCAATGGGTAATTGTTGGGATGGCAGAAATTATTGCAGTTGGGACATATATGCAATATTGGTTTCCCGATCTACCTGCATGGATTCCTGGGCTCATTGCAATGGTGATTCTTGGTGCTGCAAACTTGATTTCTGTTAAATCTTTTGGTGAAATTGAATTTTGGTTTGCGATGATTAAAATCGTGACAATCGTATTGATGATTATTGCAGGGTTAGGTCTTATTTTCTTTGGATTTGGTAATGGAGGAGACGCAATCGGTTTATCAAACCTTTGGGAAAATGGTGGTTTCTTTGCAGGTGGTTGGACAGGATTTTTCTTTGCACTGTCGCTTGTTATTGCAGCTTATCAAGGAGTAGAACTAATCGGGATAACAGCCGGAGAAGCGAAGAATCCACAAAAAACATTAACAAAAGCGATTAATAGTATTATTTGGCGTATATTAATTTTCTATATTGGTGCGATTTTTGTTATCGTTACGGTTTATCCTTGGGATCAACTTGATTCACTTGGAAGTCCGTTTGTTGCTACTTTTGCAAAGGTAGGAATTACAGCAGCAGCTGGAATTATTAACTTTGTCGTCATCACAGCTGCAATGTCAGGATGTAATAGTGGTATTTACAGTGCGGGACGTATGCTTTATACATTAGGAATCAATGGACAAGCACCAAAATTCTTTGCGAAAATATCTCATAATGGTGTGCCTTTATTCGGTACGGTCGGTGTTTTAGTAGGTTTAGCAGTTGGGGTTATTTTAAGCTATATTGCACCAGCCAATTTGTTCGTATATGTATACAGTGCAAGTGTGCTACCAGGTATGGTACCTTGGTTTGTTATTCTTATTAGTCAAATTAGATTTAGAAAAGCTAAAGAGGGAGAACTTAAAAACCACCCTTTTAAAATGCCTTTTGCACCAGTCACAAACTACTTAACCATTGCATTTTTAATTATGGTATTAGTAGGTATGTGGTTTAATGATGAAACACGTATTTCTCTTATTGTAGGGATCATTTTCTTAGCGATTGTTGTAGCAAGCTTCTACATCTTTAAAATCGGCAAACGTATGCCTATAGATAAATAATGAAATAAAAAATATTCTGCCGTTTGATGCTTTAGCATCGAACGGTTTTTTCGAAAGATGAGAAAGATATGAAATTTGATTTACTTAAAGCCCGTATTCATCGGTATCTAATTAATACTATGAAGAAGGGTATTATCATCCTGTTGAATCTATTTTTATCAGCGATATACCGAAAAAAATAGCAAGCGTTCTTCTAATAGAGCAGATGTACAGCGACCGAAATTGCATCTTCGGGAGCTTCCAATATGAATAGGATGGCAGCTATTCTCCAATTATCCAAAATAGTGGTACCAAGTTTTCAAAAGTTGTAGCAGGGCGACGGATAGACGACTGCCACAGGATTACCGACCCTCCACTCCAAAAATTCAAACGGTAACGATGTAGCCGAAGTATGTCCAAAGCTCTCTGGAAACGTTTGAAACCTGGTATTTCTTTTTCACGGTTCGCCTGCGCTTTTCTTGTATTGTATATTACTTATTTTTAGCGTACAATATATCGAATTGATAGAATCTTTTAATTTATTTCGTTAGTCGTTAAGGAGGTGGGTGTGATATTGAAACGCATACATTATAGCTGGTTTGTGTTAACCATCGCTTTTTTCTCGATAATTGTAGCGGGAATTATTCGATCATCTTCTGGGGTATTTATTGTACCTTTTGAAAATGAGTTTGGATGGGATAGGTCCATTATTTCTTTAGCTTTTGCAGTTGGTCTTTTTCTTTATGGACTATCTGGCCCATTCATGGCAGCATTGATTGAAGTACTAGGATTAAAAAAGATGATGGTTTATGCGATGTCCACTCTACTTGTAGGTCTCATGCTCACCTATTTTATGGACCGTGCCTGGCAGCTCATTCTCATTTGGGGAATCATCATAGGATTAGGATCTAGTGTGTTTTTAACAGTATTGAGTACATATGTTGCGAATCGTTGGTTTGAGAAAAGAAGAGGACTTGCAGTAGGGATTTTAACAGCGAGCACCGCAACAGGACAGTTAGTATTACTTCCTGTTCTAGCAATTCTTGTAGAAAATTATTCATGGCGCACTGCAATTGGTTTAATACTAGTCCTTAGCTCTATCATGCTAGTAGTTATTCTTTTATTTATGAGAAACTCCCCGAAGGAAATTGGCATTTTACCTTATGGACTAGAAAAAGAGTTTCCGGAGTCTAATGCTGTGAAAAAGAAAAATCCAGTTGCCATGGCGTTCGAATCATTACTCGAAGCTATAAAAGTAAAGGAATTTTGGTTGTTAGCAGGAAGCTTTTTTATATGCGGGCTTTCTACAAGTGGTCTAATTGGAACCCATTTTATATCCTATTGCATAAGTTATGGAATTCCGGTCGTTGCAGCCGCTTCCATGCTTTCTTTTATGGGGGTTTTTGATTTAGTCGGTACGACAATATCTGGTTGGTTATCCGATCGTTTTGATAATCGATGGTTGTTGTTTTGGTATTATATTTTAAGAGGAGCTTCTCTCGTTTTGCTTCCATTTGCACTCCAAGAAGGCTCACTTTCGTTATTAATCTTATTCTCTATATTTTACGGATTGGATTGGATTGCGACAGTACCGCCAACAATTAGCATTTCAAGACAAATCTTTGGAATTGAGAGAAGTGGTATTATTTATGGATGGATTTTTGCCGCTCATCAAGCTGGAGCTGCAGTAGCTGCATACGGTGGGGGTTATATGTATAAAGTATTTGACTCATACACTTGGGCATTCTTACTTGCGGGAATCTTTTGTGTTATGGCTAGTTTGTTTGTCATTTTAATAAAAAAACAAAAATCAAGTATAGTAGTTTAATAGAAGAATTACATTTTTTATCTTTTAACGTGTTGACCCATCCTGGAGACTCCTGTAGGATGGGTCATACTTTTTTATCTATTCATATAAAGTATCATCAAGGGATCCATCCTCTTGATAGATTTCAAGAACTCCATTATGGTCGTTAACATATGGCTTTACTTTTTCCAACAGTTTTTCCTTCGTTTCTTCCACGAAAATTGCCCGTTCTCCGCCTGATTTCATAAGTGTCCACTCATCTTTTCTTGCTTTTACTTCATACGTTGGACGGTCGGTATCATCTCCATTAATCGCTTTGCGTGCTTGTGCGGTTGCTATGGCGATTGCTCGACCTTCATCATAATTGTCTCGTAACAAAGCATTGGCAATTTCAATCGCTTTCTCTCTTACATCAGGGTCTAAATTTTTCATTGAGTCTGGATAATCCTTTTTGTCCCATGGCATTGCTATCGCCTCCTTAGCTTGCATTTTCCCTTATTTCTACCAAATCAAACGCACGGATTCGAATCGGGATTTTTGGATAAACTATACTTATTGAGAAGTATTTTGCGTGGGATGGAGGAGTGTATACACGTGGATGTGCATAAAAGTTCGAAGGTACATTTATTTCTACTCATAGTTGTTTCTGGTTTTTTCGTTTGGTCAGTAATTAAGCCTGCAACCTATTTGGATTGGCTAGCGGAAGTTAGTCCTAGTGTAGTTGTAATAATCATTCTTTTAGCGACATATAAAAAGTTTCGCTTTACAACTCTCTCTTATTTCATCATTGCAATATTATCTATTTTGACATTTATAGGAGGCCACTATACTTACTCAGAGGTACCATTTTTTAATTGGATTAAAGAAGAATTTAATTTGAAGAGAAATAATTATGATCGATTTGGTCATTTGCTTAAGGGAATGATAGTTATAGTAATTAGAGAATTATTACTCCGCAAAACGGCTTTGACGAAAGGAGTTTGGTTGTTTGGAATTACTATGAGTATATCACTTGCCATTGCTGCTTTATATGAAATCATTGAATGGATGAGCACCAAAATTTCCAAAGGAGGAAAAGTTTCTAAAGACTTTTTAGGAATGCAAGGAGATAAATGGGATGCCCAATGGGATATGTTTTTAGCTTTAGTTGGTTCTCTCCTGGCATATATTATTCTTTCAAGGTTGCATGACAAATTATTAAAAAAAATAAAGAAAAATTCATCATTTATGCATGATGAAAAAAGGTTAAATTAAGATGAATTTGTCGAAAATAGAATAAATAGAGTAACTCCTTCTCCTGCAATTCGTCAGGAAAGGAGTTTTTTTACGTTGAATGATTAGGAAAATGAATAGTGAAAAGTTAATAATAGGTAAAACACGCTTAAATTTGAAAAAATAATCTCATTTTTATGACTTTTATCACATAAAAATACAAAAACGCCCATTACATAATACGACAAAAAAGTAGTTCTTATGTATCATAAAATACATTGACAAGATGATAATCAGTAAAGTAATATTCAGAAAAAGCTAAAAGGTTAAGCGCTTACAAACGAAGGGGTGGTTCGAGTGCAACCTATATTAGAAATAGAGAATGTGTCATTACAATTTGGTGGGGTAAAAGCATTAGATGATGTCAGCTATCATATAAAAAAAGGAGAGATATTCTCACTTATTGGTCCGAATGGAGCTGGGAAAACTAGTATGCTCAATTGCATAAGTGGCTTATATCAACCTACCAGCGGATCAATTCGTTATAAAGGACAGGAAATTATTAATATGAAACCTTATAATCGAACGTCCCTTGGTATTGCCCGTGCGTTTCAAAATATAGCATTGTTTGCTCATATGTCTGTACTAGATAATCTAAAGCTCGGAAGACATACTTTGATGAACTCTAGTGCAATTAGCGGAGGTCTATATGTAGGAAAAGCTGCCAATGAAGAAATTGAGCATAGAAAAAAAGTAGAAGAGGTTATTGAGTTTTTAGAGTTGCAAGACATTCGACATACGCCGGTAGGAACCCTTCCTTATGGACTACAAAAACGTGTGGAGGTAGGAAGGGCGTTGGCACTGGGACCGGAGTTAATCTTATTGGATGAGCCGATGGCGGGAATGAACAACTCTGAAAAGGATTTGATGGCACGTTTTATATTGGATATGCATGAAGTAATGGAAATAACTGTCGTATTAATTGAGCATGATTTAGGAATTGTCATGAATTTGTCTGATCATATTGCGGTTTTGGACTTTGGTAAACGCATTGGATTTGGTACACCAGATGAAATACAAAATAATCCAGAAGTTATAAAAGCTTATATCGGGGAAGAAACCGTTATTTAGAAAGGGGAAAAACAATGAGCGCAGTGAAAACATTACCTAATCTTTTAGCGGAACGAGCAAACAACCATAGAGACGAGGTTGCACTTAGACAAAAATACCATGGTATTTGGAATGAAATAACTTGGGGTGACTATTTAAAAACAGTGGAGCAGTTGACGATATCCCTTTCTGAAAATTACGGTTTCAAGCAGGATGAAAAACTGGCTATTATTGGAGAAAATAGACCGCAATGGCTTTATTCATATATGGCAGCTCAAAGTTTAGGCGGGATGGCAGTTGGTATATATCAAGAATCACTGCCAGAACAAATTGTCTATTATTTAAACGATTGCCAAGCTCGAATCGTGGTGGTGGAAGATCAAGAGCAAGTAGATAAATTGCTTGAAATTGAAGATCAGATTCCAATGGTGGAATATATCATTTTTTACAATAAACAAGGAATGCGTCATTATAAGCATTCTAAATTAGTCGATTTTGATGATGTATTAATTGCAGGGACATCCTTGATAGAAAAAAAACCCACATTCTTCCGTGAACAAACTGAGCGATTGCTCGGAGACGACTATGCTGCTATTGCGTATAGTGCAGCTACTTCTGGAAATCCAAAAGGTGTAATTCTTACACATGAAAATTTAATGGAAGCTGCTAAAAGCCTTTTAATAGTAGATAACATGGAACCTAAAGATGACTACTTTTCTTTCTTGCCATTATCATGGATTCATGAGCAGGTGATGAGTGGAGTTATACCATTAACAACTGGAATCGTTATTAACTTTCCTGAAAAACCGCATACAGTAATAGGTGATATGCGTGAGATAGGTCCACATACACTGCTTGCACCTCCAAGAGTCTATCAAACTATTTTGTCGAACTTCACTATACGTATGGATGGGGCAAGCTGGTTTAAGAAAAAAGTCTATCAAACTTTCAAGAAATACGGAGATATAATGGCGCAGGCCAAGCTCCACAAGCAAGAAGTTTCTTTTAAAGAAAAGCTGATGTATAAAATTGGCGATTTGTTAGTTTTCAGTGCAATTCGTGATCATTTGGGATTCCCAAGAATAAAACGAGCGTATATTGCTGGAGCGGCACTTCAATCAGATGCCTTCCATTTCTTTCATAGTATCGGAGTAAATTTAAAGCAAACTTATGGTGGAACAGAGCTTGCAGGAATCGCATTTGTTCAACAAGATGACGACATCAATGTGGAGAGCTCGGGCGTTCCTCTACCTGGTACGGAAGTAAGAGTTGCGGAGGGTGGATCTATATTTGTAAGAAATTCAGCCACTTTCGCAAAGTATCTACATGAAGAAGACCACAAATCAATGACGGATGGTTGGATCACGCTGGGAGATTGTGGACGTTTGGGGCAAGATGGGCATCTCTATATTCTTGATAGAAAAGAAGACATTATTACAGATCAAAGTGGGAAATACATTTATCCGAGGATTGTCGAAAACAAATTAAAATCCAGTCCTTATATACAGGAGGCTGTATGCTTCGGCAAGGAAAAACCCTATATGACAGCTATTGTGAATATCGATTTAAACAGTGTTGGACGTTGGGCAGATAAGCAAAGGCTTGTCTATACAGAATACTCAGATCTTGCGAGGAATCCTCAAGTTGTTGAGTTTATAGAACAACAAGTTACGGAGTTAATGAGTCAAATACCAGAATATGCGAGAGTGAAGAAGTTTTCCATACTACACAAACAATTTACCGCAGATGACGGTGAGCTCACAAGAACATTAAAGGTAAGAAGAAAATATATTGAGGAAAAATATCAGATGCTAATCAATGGAATGTATTCTAATTTTTCTATAGTGACAATGGGTAGTTCGGAAATGGAATCTATTGAGGAGATAAGTTTGCAGGTCATTCAGTTGAACATTAAACAGGAGGTGGCATAGTCATGACGTTTTTTCTTCAAATGCTTGTAACCGGGATAGTAGTTGGAAGTATTTATGGACTGGTTGCATTAGGATTTGTCTTAATATATAGAGCTAGTGGAGCGTTGAATTTAGCGAACGGAGAATTCGTTATAATTGGTCCCTATATCTGTTTAATCTTAATGACGGCTTATAAAATACCATTCATTCTTGCATTACTCATAACACTCGTTTTTAGTGCAGTTCTTGGCCTCGTCGTCGAAAGGCTTGTGATTAGACCGATACAGAATGCTCCTGTTGTGTCTGTCATCATGGCTACTATTGGGTTATCGAGTTTATTAGGTGGTGCAGTGCATATGATATGGGGTCACCAGACAAGAACATTTCCACCTGTTTTCCCTTTAACCCCAATAAATATTGCGGGAGTTATCGTAACACCTGTTTATTTGTGGTCATTTATCGTAGTAATCGTCCTACTCGTTTTATTTTCACTTTTCTTCAAGTTCTCCAAAATGGGGATTGCCATGCGTGCAGTTGCAGACGATCGACAGGCAGCATTATCAATGGGAATGAGTGTGAAATATGTCTATGCCGCAACATGGACAATTGCAGCAGTAGTGGCTGCTGTTGGTGGGGTACTTCTTGGTAATATAAATGGTCTTAGCCCAACAATGTCTGCAATAGGTTTAACTGTTTTGCCAGTTGTTATTCTAGGTGGCCTTGATAGTGTATTAGGCGCAATAGTTGGTGGCTTTGTAATCGGTATTATTCAAAACATGGCTGGAGGTTATTTAGATCCCCTTGTAGGAGGGGGCTTAAAAGACGTTGTTCCATTTATTATTGTCTTGCTCATTTTGATGTTAAAACCGCATGGCTTATTTGGCAGTAGAAGAATCGAGAGGGTGTGAGATTGTGCGGAATTTGTTCGTGAGGGAAAGCGGTAACTATAAAACTTCTTATAGTGATGATATGAAAATGTTTGGAACTACCGGTTCTAAAATAAAAGCACTACTTATCGTTCTCATGGTACTTTCACTTCCTCTATTTGTGTCCAATTACTGGATTGGACTAATAACGTTATGTGCAATATCATCTGTTGGAGCAATTGGATTAAACATTTTAACAGGGTTTACTGGTCAAATATCAATAGGTGTGGGTGCTTTTCTAGGTGTTGGTGGTTATACATCAGCAATCTTAACATCTACATTAGGTTTAAGTTTTTGGATTTCACTACCACTAGCTGGAATTGTTACAGCAATTATAGGAGGTCTTTTTGGAATTCCATCCTTACGCTTAAATGGTTTGTATTTAGCTATCGCAACCCTAGCGGCACAGGTCATTATTCTCTTTGTCATTAGTAGGTGGGACGGTTTGACAGGTGGCACAGCAGGGATGGTTCTTAGTCGTCCGACTATTGGGGAGTTTTCTTTATCGAGTAATACTGGCTATTACTACTTATGCGTGATCATTTTGTTGTTGACGGTATTGTATGCAACTAACTTATTAAGGACCCGTACTGGACGAGCTTTCTTGGCGGTTCGCGATCGAGATATAGCAGCTCAAATAATGGGTATCAACTTATTCAAATATAAAGTTATGGCTTTCGCGATCAGCTCCTTTTTTGTAGGAATAGCAGGTGCATTGCTCGCACATTATACGATGATTGTAAGTCCAGAACTTTATAATTTCCATGTATCTATTGAATATTTAGCGATGATATTGATCGGAGGGCTAGGTAGTGTATTTGGTTCTATTTTAGGTGCTGCCTTTATTACGCTCTTACCGATAGGTCTTGGTTCACTCATTGATGTACTAGCAGGTTTCATGCCTGACTTGTATCAATTGTTTTCAGCTTTTAAAGATTTTGTGTTTGGAGCGGCAATTATCTTGTTTTTAATTTTTGAACCAGGAGGATTAGCTCATATTTGGCTTAATATTAAAAAGTATTTTAGGTTATGGCCATTTTCTTATTAAACAAAGGGATTGCAGAAGCCGTATTTAAAAAAATGTGTGCTTCTTTATATATGAATATGAGGGGGATTATGAATGAAAAGCAGAAGAAAGTTTACTAGTGCATTAATCGGAATATTGTCTGCCGCATTAATACTTGGTGCATGTTCGGATGATAAAGTGGCTGTAAATGGTAATGTTTCTGAAAGAACGGTTGTCATTGGTGGACTTTACGATATTACTGGTGGTACTGGTGATGTAGGAACACCATATGCCGAGGGAGAACAAGCATATTTCAAGTATTTAGCAAGTAAAGGTGGAGTAGAGGGGATTAGTTTAGAGTTAACAGGAAAAGATTATGCTTATGAAATTCCGGAAGCACAGAAAATCTATCAGGAACTTAGAGATAAAGAAAAGGTTTCTGCAGTACTTGGTTGGGGTACTGGGGATACGGAAGCTTTGCGTCAGCAAGTTGCGAATGATAAGCTTCCATTCTTCTCGGCTTCATACTCAGAGAGTTTGAAGAATTTAGATGAAAGCCCATATAACTTCTTAGCTGCAGCATCTTATTCAGACCAAGGACGTTCCGTTTTAAAATGGATTAAAGAAAACCATAAAGGTTCTAATCCAACCTTAGCGCTATTGTATAACGACACAGCGTTTGGTCGTTCTCCAATTGAAGATATTAAAGCATATGCCGCAGAAATTGGAATTGAAGTCGTCGATGAACAAATTGTTGATGTTCGAGCGACAGAAGCCCAATCTCAATTATTAAATATGGAAAAGAAAAATCCTGACTATGCTATTATTCAAGAAACATGGGGAGCAACAGCTACAATTTTAAGAGATGCTAAAACGCTTGGAATTGACACGCAATTCATTGGGTTGAACTGGGCTTCAGGTGAAGGTGTAATTTCTATAGTAGGAGAAGATGTTGCAGAAGGGTATATTGGTATTCTTTCTCATGCAATGCCTTATGAGGATCTTCCAGGAATGGCAGAGATTAAAGAATATTTAGAAGCTGAAGGCAAGACAATAGATGATATTAATCAAAAATTTATTCAAGGTTGGACTACTGCGAAAATTTTAGTTGCAGGTATTGAAGAAGCTGCAAAAAAACATCCTGATGGCGAATTAACCGGAGAAGAAATTCGTTCAGGTCTTGAGTCTTTACAAGATTTAGATCTTGGTGGGTTAGGGGCTCCTGTTAGCTTTAGTGCAGATAATCATACTGGTACTGAGCAAACACGACTAGGTATTGTAAAAGACGGAAAATGGGAGCCGTTAACGGATTATTTTAGCCATAAAGACTAATATGTAGATATTTTTCTTGAAAGGAGGATATTTATGCTCCAGGTCAATAATATAGAAGTGGTCTATTCGAAAATCATTTTAGCCTTGAAAGGGATGTCACTTCAAGTACCCGAGGGTAAGATTGTTGCTTTACTTGGTAGCAATGGAGCGGGAAAATCCACTACCTTAAAAGCTATTTCTGGATTGCTTAACGGTGATAGAGGGCAAATAACAGATGGTACAATCCAATTTGAAGGAAAGAATATAAATGATATTACACCGGATGTGATTGTAAGGAATGGAATATTTCTTTGCATGGAGGGCAGGCGCGTATTTAGAGACTTAACAGTTGAAGAAAATCTACTAGCCGGGGCTTATTCACGTAAGGATCGTTCGAATATAAAAGAAGATATGGAGAAAATATTTATTTATTTTCCTAAACTAAAAGCCTTACAATCACGAAAAGCGGGTTTCCTATCAGGAGGAGAGCAACAAATGCTAGCAATAGGTAGGGGTATCATGGCTAAACCCAAATTATTACTTCTTGATGAGCCTTCCTTAGGCATTGCACCGTTACTCGTGAAAGAGATATTTCAAAACATTAAACAGATTAACGAAGAGGAAGGTACTTCAATATTGGTAGTAGAGCAGAATGCTAATGTTGCGCTTTCCATCTCCGATTACGGATATATAATGGAGAATGGTAGAGTTGTTCTGCAGGGGAATGCAGATTATCTATTATCTAACGAAGAAGTACGAGAGCATTATTTAGGAATTGGAAAAGAAGGAGAGAATAATTACAAAGAAAATAAAGTATATAAACGTCGTCAAAGAGTAGTTTGGTGATTTATAAGAACGATTGCATGTGTAACGTGCAATCGTTCTTTAGTTTGAAGGAATAGTCCCTGTTCCATTTAAATGCTTTTAGAAATTTTTTATTAATGCAAGACCCGTTCATTTCCGTTCCATGCGGACGCGTTCTGCCGGCATGGCTTCAGCCGCTTCCTTCGCTTCGCTCGGTCCAGGAGCTGAGGGGAAGGCGATCTAAGTTCGCCGCATCCTGCTCCTGCGCAAAGCTCGTCGCAAAAGAACTTTTGCGGCAACGATTGCATGACCAACATCGTGTTGGCCTAGGAGGCTAAGGCAACGCCAGAGGAAAGGGAGCCGTTTCAACGATTTTCTTATTTATATTACAAATATAACAATGTGCAAAAACTTGTCATTTAATTGATAAATCTCTCTAACCATTTTGAAATGTTACTGACATCTTTGCGTGGTAAGATAAGTCTCGTTAGTGAAAGGGAGGAAATTCATTTTATGAAAAAACACATTGTTGCACTAACCGCAATCGCAGCACTATCAGTAGGAGCGGCGGGACAAGCTTCCGCATCAACCGTTCATACGGTAGAAAAAGGAGATACACTTTGGGCTATTTCTAGAGAAAATAACGTAAGTGTACAAGATTTACAAGAATGGAACGAACTAGATTCAACGTTAATATATCCATTACAGCAGTTAAAGGTACAAGAAACCCATGTTGTCGTTCAAGGTGAAACACTTTTCCAAATTGCACTTTTACATGGTCTGTCGGTGGATGAGTTAATGGAAAGTAATCAGCTTACAAGCGATTTAATTTTTCCTGGAGATGAATTAGTTATCGAGGGAACGAAAAAGGTTGAGCATAAAGTAGATTCGGCTTCCTTACATAAAGCACCCGTAACTAATACAACTGAAAATACATCAGAACCAGCTACAGAAAAAACTGCAGCGCCAGCACCAGCTACAGAAAAAACTGCAGCACCAGCACCAGCTACAGAAAAAACTGCAGCACCAGCACCAGCTACGGCAAAAACTACAACACCAGCACCAGCGCCAGCTGCAAAAACAACAGAACCAGCAGCTGTTAAAACTTCAACTCCTGAAGAATCTACAGCAAAAGAGCTTACGGTTACTTCTACTGCTTACACAGCTTCTTGTGAAGGATGCTCTGGTGTGACAGCTACTGGAATCGACTTAATTGCTAATCCGAACCAAAAAGTTATCTCTGTAGATCCATCGGTTATTCCATTAGGCTCCCGTGTATGGGTAGAAGGCTATGGTGAAGCAATTGCTGGAGATACTGGCGGATCAATTAAAGGAAACAAAATAGATATTTTTATGCCAGTTAAACAAGATGCAATCAATTGGGGACGCAAAACAGTTAAAGTAAAGATTTTAGATTAAACATAAAATAGATATCCGGCAAATGCTGGATATCTATTGGTTTGTTAATATGTAAAGCTATAGTAATTCCTGGGGAACTTCTTTCATTGAAATTGTAATATTTCAACGGATATTTTAAGGGTGCTAGTCTCAAAGAGAGGCTTTAGGATTTGTACGGAATGGGTACCATTTAATGAATTTTTTCAGGATGTTTACCTTACATGCCTAAAGAGCCCGAAGAATGAGACCCCGCAAAGGATGGGGAATGAAGCGACTCATCCCGCGAAGACTCGATGGTGTAGCGTGCGACAAGAGTGTATACTCTTAAAATTATAGAAGTGATTTAAAAATCCTACAATATACGCAGCGAACATTTTTATTCATTCAATCATTACTATTTTATCTTTTCTTCCAGTTCTATTTTTGCAATTATTTTTTCTATTATTGATTCAAGAGCTTCTAATCTTTCCACTGATCGATTCGTATTGACCTCATTTTTATCAAGCTTCTCTAAGGCTGTCTCAAAATACCTCTTTAGAATACTCTCTTGTCTATTGTTGTTTCCTTGAATCCGATTCAATACCTCATTTTGAATACTAGATCGTCTAATCATCATCTTGTTAAATGCAGTTTGCTTACTCAAATGCTCATTCATAGAGGTTTTGTAGCTTTTTGAGGCATGTTTGATTTCGATTACATTTTTCTTCAGATGTTCATACTGCCTTCTGTGGATTTTTCCTTGTATATTTAATACTTCTTCTTGTCTTTGCACGCCCTCTAAAATTTTTTGACATGACTTCTCCAGCTCAGCAACACTTTCAATTAAATGTATGTTTAATGATATCTGTTCTTCTATAAAATCTAACCAAGGATTGAGGTTAAAAGTACTTTGGTTATTTTCCATGGAAAGGGTAAGTGGAAATAAACGTACCTTCGATTCATTCATATATACAACTCCTTTATAAATAAAACGTGTTGTCATCATTGTTTAGTCTATGAACGAAATCGATTTTTGTGAGCAAATCACCTAGCGATAAATGACAAGTTTTTTATGCATAGTGCATAGGATAGTTAGTATGAATCATTCGGAAGGTGGCAATTGATGTATTATCAATCTATGCGAGGCCATTTATTTTCTCCTTTACGGGTCATAACGGTAAGGGGTGACGGTGAGGTTTTTGTAAAGCCTAACTATGCCCAAATCCAAATAGAGGTAAGTACGGAAGGAAAAGATGTAAGAGGAGCACAACAGGAAAACGCAAATATTATGAACCAAGTAATACAATCCCTTTTACAGCTGAATATTCCGAGAGAAGATATTCAGACAGCTGCATTTAATGTTCTTCCTCAATATGATTATGTGGAAGGGAAACAAATATTTAGAGGGTACGAGGTTACAAATGCATTGACTGTCAAGGTGAGAGATACAAGCAAAATAGGAAGTGTCATTGATAGTGCTATTCAAAATGGGGCAAACCGTGTCTCTGGAATACAATTTAAAATAGAAAATGCTGATCCGTATTACCAACAAGCACTTCGTTTAGCACTTCAAAATGCTCAAACAAAAGCAAAAACAATTGCAGAGACTTTGAAATTGACTTTACACCCTCAACCAATTGAAGTTGTAGAAGAAAGGGAAACGGGACCGATTCTTTATAAATCAGTTGCTATGGCTGACCAGACTTTCTCTACACCAATTGAACCCGGACAAATTTTGATAAATGCAATTGTTAAGGTGAAGTATCAATACTAATTAAATCTTATTATTAGGCTGTTTGATATTTTTATCAAACGGCTTTTTTAGTAGGAAAGTGTTGAAGTTGAACTACCGTAAATATAATTTTAATGCTCTTAGCACCGCCAAAAGTACTAATATATTTATCCATTATTTCTATTTTTGACTTCGTTGCCGCCTTCTCTATGAAGTACTTTCTACGTAAATTGTATCGTAAATATTCCTTTTTCATGGATGTAGGATGAAATAATAAATAATTCTTGTATAATAGGATGCAGTATATGAAATGGGGGAAATACAATATGCCAGCTTTACCAAATTGTCCGAAATGTAACTCAGAATATACATATGAAGATGGAAATCTTTTTGTTTGTCCAGAGTGTGTGCATGAGTGGAGTATAGATACTGAGAGTGAAAAAAAGGAAGATGAAAAGATTGTTAAAGATGCAAATGGAAACGTATTGAATGATGGCGACTCCGTAACTGTTATTAAAGATTTAAAGGTAAAGGGGACCTCTTCTACGTTAAAAATCGGCACGAAAGTTAAAAGTATTCGATTAGTAGATGGAGACCATAATATAGACTGCAAAATTGACGGTTTTGGTGCAATGAAGTTAAAATCTGAATTCGTTAAGAAAATATAAGTTTAAAAAAAGCGGCTTATCGTTTAAATATAAACGGGAAGTCGTTTTTTTTGATTCAAAATGCTTCTCCAGTCCTCGTAAAGAAGCGGATCAATGGTATTCGCATGTTTCAAACTGACTAGATTGTTCCAGTGCAGATTTAATCATTCAAAACTATACATTACTTTCACCATGAATTATCCCTAGTACTAATGCATTTTAAATAATATGTGTTAATGCAAAAGTACCACGACAAAATAGACCATTAGATGTTGGTTGATACATCATCTAATGGTCTTTAAAATAACTTTATTCTATTTTGTCAAATTGGACTTGATATACTTTCTTCGGACGTCCTCGTAGTTTTTTCTGTTGCTGCATTAAAACTGTAGCAGCTCCGTGTTCTTCTAGTTTTTTTAGTATTCGATTAGCAGCTCTTGACGTGATACCTAAATGACTGCTTAAATCCTCTGACGCCAGTATGTTAGATTGAAGCTTGTCCATAACGGCAATAATTTTTTGAATTTGTAGAGGAGATGTGTTTAATTTCCCGCTTAATTGTTCAATACCAGAATCATACTGTGTGATTACCTGTATCCAATTTTTATCGCCCAATGGTCCAATCAACTTCTCTTCTTTAGACAAAATGTAAGCCTGAGTTTCCAGTGCTGCACACATTTGTGAAGCTTTTTCAGCGTTTGATCGTGCTTCTTGAATCGAATGACCTATCCCCCAGCCGATATGAACAGGAAACTGTAATTCGTGGGAGAGAAAGGGTACTAGCTGACAGCTAGTCATATCGTTTGTAATCAATTTAAAGTCAGTGTAATTCGTGATAATTTCATAATACAAAACATTTTTATGAATAATAAAAGACATATGATTTTGTTTGCTAAAATCCAGTATTGCTTTATATAAGGACATTTGTCGATATTCTAATTCCGTTACGTTATTCCTATTAATAGCTATCTCTAAATGACCAATAACAACTTGATTCTCTATTAATTGAAGAAGTTGTATTTCTTTTAACAATGCTTCTATTTTCATAATCATACTTCGGTCAGAAGGAACTACTAATAACAAGTTAATATTATATGGTTTTAATATTTCTGGTAGCCTGCTTAATCTAGTCATGCATACATCTACTTTGTTTTGTTGCCACATATCAACGTGGAGATCTCGAATTTTATCATATACATCAAGATCCGCATATGCGCGGATACTAGGGTCAAAGATATAGGGTAAATCTTCCTCTGAAGTCCATTCCTTTATCCCCAGATAATTATTTTCCTCGTATAAGAAATCTACTAAACATCTTTTCATCTCGAAGTCTTTGTTCTTATAGATATATTCAGAAAGTGTCCGATAAAAATCAGCTTGGGTGACATCGAAATGTAACATCGGAATGAGTACATCTGAAAAATGTTGTTTAACGAAAAAATAAGGTATTTGTCCACTAAATAATATCCCATCCACCAACTGTATTTTATCTAAAAAAATTGCGTGTAAATGTGCGAGGCTATCATAAATTGTGTAAACAAATTCACAATTTTCTAGCTGTAATGCCTCAGCCTTTTTAACCCATTTTAAAGAATTTTCTGTTGTAAAAATAAGAATTCTTGGCATTTTTCAATTTTTCTCCTTTTTCTAAAAATATATTGACTTTCGTAATTAATTTAGTTTACCCTGTTATTTAAAGACATGGGACAAAGGGGTCTTTAATTAATCGAAGGGGTGGTTTTATTGAATAGCACAATTGAAAATAACGAAGAGATTAATAGTGAAAATAGGTTTTCAAAATTTTTATCTTTCGTGGAGAAAGTGGGAAATAAGTTACCACATCCGTTTATTTTATTCTTTTATCTAACAGTTCTTCTCGTTATTCTATCATGGATATTAAGTTTATTTAAAGCTGCTGTAGTTCATCCGAATACGCAGGAAACTGTAGCAGTAAAAAGTATTTTGTCTTATGAAGGTATTCAGTTTATATTATCTGATACTCTAAAGAACTTTACAGACTTTGCACCGTTAGGTTTAGTACTAACTGTCATGTTAGGAATAGGTTTAGCTGAAAAAGTCGGGTTGCTAGAAATGCTTATGAAAAGAGCAATACTCAATACACCTAGAAAGATTATTACATTTACCGTTTTCTTTATTGGAATCTTAGGGAATATTGCTTCCGATGCAGCATTTGTTGTAATTCCCCCATTAGCTGCACTAGTATTCTTATCGGTCGGTCGTCATCCAATTGCTGGATTGGCAGTTGGCTTAGCAAGTACCGGAATTGGTTTTACGGCAAATGTATTAATTGCTGGTACAGATGCTCTATTATCTGGAATATCTACAGAAATATCACAAGGTATTAACCCCGATATTATTGTGACACCACTAGATAACTGGTTTTTTATGAGTGTTTCTACATTTGTTTTGGCTGGACTAGGTACACTAATTACCGAGAAGTATGTAGAACCGAGATTAGGAGCTTATACGGGAGAGCAACAATCTCTTTCCAATGAGATAAGTACCCTAGAAAAAAGAGGTTTACGTAATTCACTGATTGCTGCACTAATATTCATCGCTGCTGTTGTTGGAGCTATGCTTATACCTAATTCTCCTTTGCTAAACGAAGATGGAACCTTATTGCGATCACCATTTTTGTCAGGGATCGTGCCAGTTTTGTTTCTATTCTTTTTAGTCGTAGGGATTGTTTATGGGGTAAGTACGAAAAAAATCCAATCATCTGCAGACGTTCCTAAATTGATGACAGAGGCAATTGGAACTTTATCTGGATATATTGTATTAATTTTTATGATTGCTCAATTTGTTGCATATTTTAACTGGAGCAATATTGCTATTTGGTTAGCGGTACATAGTGCAGCAATATTAACTCACTTAAATATGACAAATGTATTCGTTATTGTGCTATTTGTATTATTAACCGCATTTTTAAGCTTGTTCATTATTAGTGGTTCTGCATTATGGTCACTCGTGGGCCCTGTGTTTATTCCGCTCTTTATGGTGCTTGGTTATCACCCGGCGTTTATACAACTAGCTTACCGTGTAGGGGAGTCTTCTACCAATATGGTGACGCCATTAAATCCTTATTTCGCTATTATTCTATCATTCATGCACGTGTATGATAAAAAAGCGGGAATAGGTACACTCATGTCTCTTATGATTCCTTATACAATCGGTTTTCTGATTATTTGGATTATTTTGTTGCTCGTTTTTGCATTACTCGGTATTCCTATTGGCCCAGGGGTATCTTTATATCTCTAGTTTATAAATTTAAGGAGTGAATAAGATGAATGGGTTTACTATAACTCCTAATTTAATGGAGCAGATATGTGAATGGAGAAGGGATTTTCATCGTTATCCAGAAACAGGCTGGACAGAATTCCGCACAGCCTCCATTATTGCGCATGAATTAAATCATTTAGGATTTGAAGTAAAGATCGCTAAAGAAGTGTTAACAGAGGAGCGTATGGGTGTTCCTTCTGATGAACAGTTAGAAGCTTGTTATGAGCGTGCAAAAAATACTGGAGCATACCAAGAATATCTTGAAAAAATGGTAGGAGGATATACAGGTGTGGTTGGGACACTTAAAGGATACAAGCCTGGACCTACTATTGCTTTTCGATTTGATATGGATGCTTTGGAAATTTTAGAAACTAATAGTGCATCGCATATACCTACAGAAAAAGGTTTTCGTTCTTTAAATGAGGGAGTTATGCATGCGTGTGGACATGATGCCCACAGTGCTCTTGGTTTAGGCTTAGCAACAATACTTGCAGGAAGCTTGGAGTACATAGGAGGGACGATTAAAATAATTTTCCAACCAGCGGAAGAAGGAGTGCGTGGGGCAAAATCCATGGTGGATGCTGGTGTAGTAGATGGGGTGGATTATTTTTTAAGTATGCATGTTGGAACTGGGGTGCCATTAGGAACCGTGATTGCTGGAACAAATGGATTTTTAGCTACAACTAAAATAGATGCAACGTTTAAAGGGAAGGCAGCACATGCAGGAGCTGAGCCAGAAAAGGGAAGAAATGCTTTATTAGCTGCGGCATCTGCTATTCTAGGCCTTCATGGAATTTCCCCGCATAGTGGAGGTGCTTCTCGGATAAATGTCGGAACCTGTATTGCGGGTGATGGGCGGAATATTGTTCCAGCCCATGCTTCCTTACAGCTTGAAACTCGTGGTGAAAATAGCGAAGTCCATTCCTATGTTCATCAACAAGCTTTAACTGTGCTAGAAGGAGCTTCCAAAATGTATGGGACTGAGCTTTCTTGTAAAGTTGTGGGATCGGCCAAAACTTGTTCATCTTCTGATAAATTAATAGAACTAGTTACGGATGCAGCAAAAACTGTAAATAAATTAGTGGAAGTAATTCCTCTTACTAAATTTGCGGCCGGTTCAGAAGATGCTACCTATATGATGAATCATGTTCAAAAGCAAGGTGGACTTGCAACGTATTCCATCTTTGGAACAACACTATCAGCTGGACATCATCATGAGAAATTTGATATCGATGAGGACGTGTTTCCAATTGTTTTGGAAACTTGGTTAGCCACAATTGAACAAATTTATGTATATGAAAGTGGGAAACTTTAAATGGATAATCTAGCAGATTTAATAGAGTTGTTAATAGAAGAGCGACGAGAGGAAATAATAGCGTTAAGTGATCAAATTTGGGACATACCAGAGACTAGATTTCAAGAATATCAATCATCAAAAATATTAAGTGATTTTTTAGAACAAAAGGGCTTTATTGTTGAACGTGGAGTAGGTGGAATTGAAACAGCCTTTACAGCTACCTTTGGAGAAGAAAAGCCTGTCATTGGTATACTCGGGGAATTCGATGCTTTGTCAGGTCTGAGCCAAAGAGAAGCATCAGATATACGAGAACCTTTACAAGAAGGTGCAAACGGGCATGGATGCGGACATAATCTATTGGGTACAGCAGGAATCGCAGGAGTTCTTGCAATAAAGGAACTAATTCAACAAAAGAAAGTAAAGGGTTCTATCAAATACTTTGGATGTCCTGGAGAAGAAGGGGGATCTGGTAAAACTTTTATGGTGAGAGATGGTGTTTTTAAAGACATTGATGTTGCGCTTACATGGCATCCTAATTCTTACACGGGTGTTTTTTCATTCTCCTCACTCGCAAATTATCAAGTATATTTCTCTTTTGAAGGAAAAGCATCTCATGCAGCAAATTCTCCCCATCTTGGACGGAGTGCATTAGATGCAGTTGAGCTGATGAATGTTGGTGTCAATTATTTACGCGAGCACATTATCTCAGATGCCAAAATCCATTATGCCGTTACAAACACGGGAGGCTCTTCTCCCAATGTTGTACAATCAGATGCAGAGGTATTGTATCTCATTCGTGCCCCTCATTTAAAAGATGTAGAAGAAATTTATCAGCGTGTTATTAACATTGCAAATGGAGCTGCTTTAATGACGGAAACCAAAGTATCCGTTCGTTTTGATAAGGCATGTTCAAATTACATACCAAACCATACATTAAATATGATAATAAATGAAAAATTACAACATTTTGGTTTGCCGGAATATAATGGGGAAGAATTGAATTATGCTCATAAAATGGCCAAAACTATTACATCTGAAGAGGTTGAAACGGCTATTCTAGATGCAGAGAAATTATCGAGCTACCAAATCACAGATCAATTTTATAGAGAAGGCAATCCATTTTTTGAAGAGATTATACCTTATGTGAAAAATAGAGAAGTGATGCAGGGTTCCACAGACGTAGGAGATGTTAGTTGGATCGTGCCAACCGCTCAATTTTTTACTACTTGCTTTGTAGCGGGCACTCCACTTCACACTTGGCAACTTGTCTCTCAAGGAAAAACCTCTCTGGCTCATAAGGGATTATTATATGCAGGAAAGGTTCTTGCAGCAAGTGCTATAGAGATTTTTGAAAAACCAGACTTAATAGATTTAGCGAAGCAAGAATTAGCTGCAAGCACAAAAAGTGCCTATCGAAATCCGTTGCCTGATAATCTTAGACCGAGCATTCAATAGATATTTAATATGACAGGTAGAAATCAATACAATGAGAGAAGGTTCTAAAGCAATTGGATATTGTTTTAGAACCTTCTCATTTTTAGTTAATTTTATTTATCATCGTCATCATCATATTCAAACTCTAGTACAACTCCAGTACTTGCATCGATTTTAACTTCTGCTTCCCCTTTTTTAGTACGTAATTCTATTTCATACTCATATCTTTCGTCATCTGAGTCTAATTCAATTTTAATGACTTCTCCGTTTATTTTTTCTTTAGCAAGGGCAATTGCATCTTTTTCTGAGATCAGCGATGTGGTAGATGTAGTTTTAACGCTAGCTTCCATATCGTCATCGTCGTCATCGTTATCACTTTCTTTAACACTTAACACCTTTGCTGTATATGCATCAACTTTTACTTCAATTTCTTTATTTTTATCTACATCAATGTCTACATCGTAATATGTTTTTTTGTTCTCCGTCTCTAATTCAACACTATCAAATTTACCGCTAGCTTCCTTTAATGCAATTTCTTTTGCTTTTTCAATACCGATTAGTTTATTACTTTGCTCTGTAGAAATCTTTACGTCATCCTCTGCAAATGCATTAATTCCGACTGCACCACTTATAACTAAGGCGGTTGCCAAAGTCCCTATTACCATCTTTTTCATGTTGTTTCCTCCTCTGTTTAATTTGGCTTACACTTATATAATAAACAGAGAAAAAGAAAGGACGGTTATAAGAAGGTTAAAATTCGGTAAGAAAAAGTATAAAAGAAATTAATCTTCCCAATTAACGGATTTTACTTCTCCTGTATATGCATCGACTTGAACGATAGCTTCTCGATCTTCCTCGCCATTTTCAATTTCTACTTCAACCAAGTAATAAGGGGCTTGGTCTGGTGGTTGATGTAATTCAGTATCATCATCTGCTAAACCATTTACATGTTTTGCAGCGATATCTAGTGCCTCCTGTTCCGTAATTACCGTGTTTTCTTTTGGTGCAGGATCTTGTGTTGTAGGATCGTTACTCTCACTTTGGGATCCATCTTCAGTATTTGTTGGCGGCTCTTTAGGCTCAACAGGTTGTTCTTTGGCCTTTTCAAGTTGTTTCAAGGAAAGAATATTTCCGCTCTTTGCATCTATCTTAATATTGTATATACCATTTTCAATCTGCATTTCTATCTGATATTCATCATGAGTTTTTGTCGTTCGGATAATGTCTCCTGCATATTGGTCTATCGCAACAGCATTCGCTTCTTCCTCTGATAACCCTTGAGCAGAAATGGATGGAGATAACCATTGAAACCATACGATTAAAAGTAGGGAAACGAGGAGTATAGCTCCAGATACCCATACCCATTTCTTTGTCTTCATTGTGCAATCCCCCTTGTAACAGTTTGTCGCAATAGTATATAACGGGAAAGTTAAAAAATGGTGAGAAATAAATTGTTATTTTACTTAGCATTTTTCGTTTTGAAAAAAAGTGTAACCGTTGTACCGCGGTTTTCTAAGCTATTCAGTTCGATTCGTGCCCCGATTGCCTTGGCTATTTCTTTTGCCATAGTAAGTCCTAAACCTGACCCTCCTTGCTTTCTGCTTCTAGCTTGATCGACACGGTAAAATCGATCATATATTTTTGGTAAGTCTGCCTTTGGGATTCCAATTCCTCTATCTTCAATTTGTATAAATGTTTCATTAGAGGTAGCACTAACATATATAGTAATGCGTTCTTCGCTGTACTTTCTGGCATTATCTAAAAATATAAAAAGAAGTTGTTTTAGCTTTTGATGATCGGTATAACCAGTAAACATTTCATTGCTTTCGACGGAAATCTCTCTTTGGTAGGTGTTTTGAAACGTATTAGCAGTTTCCAAGACGAGTTCTGTTACATTTATTTGTTCCATTTGGATATTCCATTGTTCCTGAGGTTTTGCTAATTGTAAGAGCTGTTCCGTCATTTCTCTCATTCGAACAGCCTCTGAGTGTATCGCTTCTATAGATTCTTCAAATAGGTCTGGTCGCTCTAGGCCTCTTCGTTTTAAAAGATCCGAGTAGTTCTCAATAATAGTTAAGGGAGTTCTTAGTTCGTGAGAAGCGTTCGATACGAATTGTTCTTGCTTTTCAAAGTTAGTTTGTAGCAAATCAATCATATGGTTAAAGGTTTCACCCATTTCCACTAGCTCTTCCTCAGAAGTCTCTTCAAGCTTAAGTCTTTTAAAGTGACCACTTTTCTGTATTTCTTTCATCGTATTAATCATTAGTCTGATCGGCTGTATGATTAAATTACTAAGAATTCTGCTAGAAATAAAAACAGGTATCATCGCGATAATCGTTACACCAATTAATACAATACCCAGAATCTTAATCATCTCATCTGTTGCATGTATACTACTAATCACTTGAAGGTTAACAACTCGCCCGTCATTCCAAACGACTGGATAGGAAACAAAAACATACTGCTTGTTTCCAAACGAAATTATTTTGCTTACTTCGCCCGCAGAAAAGTTGCTTTTTCGTGACTTTAAGGCTGTCTCTGTGGCAGATGTTATTTTTGCTTCAGTTGTCAAATCCTCGTTTAATACTTGGATCATCCCATTCACTGGCACATAGGCTAGGAGAAGCTTGTTAGGTGCAATTCGATCAATTTCACGCCGCACATCTGAAGCGATTTTTTCGACTTCAGCTTTGGCGCGATCAAGTTCATTTGACATCATAAGATGACTGAAAAGAAAGTAGATAGAAGTATTCATTAGAACTAATAAAACGATAAATAACACCGAAGTATATAAATTTATTTTATTTCTTAGTTTCATGTAACTTCCTTTAAGACGTAGCCTACGCCCCTTACTGTATGAATTAATGGATAATCAAAGTCAGCGTCGATTTTTTTTCGGAGATAACGAATATAAACATCAACAATTTTTGTTTCTCCAAAATAATCATAGCCCCAAACCGCCTCTAAAATTTGCTCACGGTCTAAAACTTGACGCTTATTTTTAAGTAAATATAAAAGTAGATCGTATTCCTTTGGTGTTAGAGTTATATCGTTTTTGCTTCGAATGACTTCTCTCGTTTTTTCATTTATCTTTAAGTCACTTACATATATCCACTCGTCATTCTCTTCCAATTTTGGTGCTGTGGCCTGCTTTATCCTTAAAACAGCTCGTATTCTTGCTAGTAATTCTTCCATACGAAAAGGCTTTGTAATATAGTCATTGGCTCCCAGGTCAAGACCGGATACTTTATCTTCTATGGAGTCCTTGGCTGTTAATAAAATTACTGGAATGAATGAGTCCTTTACACGAATGCGTCGGAGAAGTTCTATTCCGCTCATTTCTGGCAACATAACATCAAGTAATATCAAATCCCAATTTCTTGCGCGATAGGTTTCTAAAGCATCTATACCATTTGTAGCCTTTCCAATATCATAACCTTCAAATTCTAATTCTATTTCCAGCAATCTTAAAATTTTTTCTTCATCTTCTACTATTAAAATAGATTCTTTTAACAAAAGCGATACCACCTTATGTAAGCATTTGACGTCTTTATTCTATTCTACACTACTTAATTTTGCCAGGAACTCGAACATTCTGATAATTTATTTCCTAGTTCTCTTGTGTCATTACAATATAAAATCGTTTTATTAATATGTTGTGAGGGGTATCTTTATAATGTAGATAACATAGAAAGAATATATGAAATGGAGTGGAGACGGATGTCTAGACAATATTACATGATCATTAATGGAGCGGAAGTTGGAAAAGAATTACCTGTTATTGAAGTTAGTAACCCTGCAACAGGAGAAGTTTTTGCGACTGTTCCAAAAGGAGGTAAGGAAGAAGCGATACAAGCAGTCGATGTAGCTTATGAAGCATTTAAAAAATGGTCTGCTTTATCTGCATATGAACGAAGTGAACTAATACAAAATTGGCATAATCTGATTAAGGATCATACGGAAGACCTTGCCAAAACGATGACAGAGGAGCAAGGGAAACCTCTTACAGAAGCAAGAGGGGAAATCAATTATGCAAATGGGTTTATTTCCTGGTATGCAGAAGAAGGGAAACGTATTTATGGAGAAATGATTCCCGCAACTCAACAAAATAAACGTATTTTTGTGCATAAACAACCGGTGGGCGTTGTAGCAGTTATTACTCCTTGGAACTTTCCAGCAGCAATGATTACAAGAAAGGTTGGTCCGGCTCTCGCTTCTGGCTGTACTGTAGTAATAAAACCTGCTGGACAGACACCTCTCACGGCAATCAAGTTGGTGCAACTTGCAAAAGCAGCAGGAATACCAGATGGGGTTGTAAATATAGTAACAGGCGATTCTAATTCTATTGGAAATGCTTGGTTAGAAGACTCCCGTGTTCGAAAACTGACTTTTACAGGTTCTACAGAGGTTGGAAAGTGGTTAATGAAAGGTGCGGCGGATACAGTCAAAAAAGTTTCGCTTGAATTGGGGGGGCATGCACCTTCTATCATTATGGAAGATTGTAATTTAGAAAAGGCTGCAGAAAATGTGCTTGCCGCGAAATTCCGAAATGCTGGTCAAACCTGTGTATGTATTAATCGTGTATACGTGCAGGAATCGATTGCACAGAAGTTTACTGAGTTATTAATAGAAAAAACGAAGAAGTTGAAGATTGGTAATGGTCTCGAAGATGGCGTGACAATCGGTCCGCTTATTAACGATTCTGCTGTGGAAAAAGCTCAGGAGCATGTAGATGATGCAGCCTCAAAAGGAGCAGAAGTAAAAATTGGTGGGAAAAGAAAAGAAGGTCTTTTCTTTGAACCGACCATTTTAACGAATGTCACTGATGACATGCTTTGTATGCAGGAAGAAACATTCGGACCGGTAATTCCTATTAGTACATTTAAGGATGAAGAAGAAGCAATCCGACGCGCGAATGACTCTATATATGGACTTGCCGCGTATGTTTTTACTGAGAATATTTCGAGAGGTATCCGTATTACAGAAAAATTAGAGTACGGTATTATTGGTTTAAATGACGGGTTACCATCTACTCCACAGGCGCCGTTTGGAGGATTTAAACAAAGTGGACTCGGCCGTGAAGGTGGTCATCATGGAATGGACGAATACTTAGAGATTAAGTACATTTCTCTTGGTTTATAGTCTAAATTTATAATAAGCATGCACATCCGATTATCTTGTAAAGATTTTTGGGATGGCATGCTTTTTTATTTGTTTTAGCCTTTTATTTTTTGTGGGAATATATCAATAGTAATAAAATGTATAAACGGGTAAATAGGTAAAATGGATTCAATCATTTTTTATTTATGATAAAAAATATCTATAAAATACAAATATTTATCTTTTATTTGCGTAATTTTCTGCTATTATTATATCTTGGAGGAAGGGGATAAGAAATGAAGAAGACAAAATTAGGTAAGCATATTTTACTGTTTGCTCTAGTTACATTTACATTAATCGCTGTTATTTTCGGGGGAATTGTTTATTGGAATACAAATACGAGTGTCGAGAAAACAATGGGTGCACAAGCATCGCAAATTGCGAGTAACTTTGCCAATCAAATTGATGGAGAACAATATAAGAAGTTCAATACTATTTTAGAAGAGGATGATCTCTATTGGGAGTTAAGAGATCAACTAAATGATTTAAAAGAGAAAAATGGTGTTTTATATGCTTATACTTTTTCCATTCCAGAGTCAGGAAAGAATCCAACCTTTTTGGTTTATGCAGCACCACGTGATGAAGATCCTGCGCTAGTCGGAACTATAGGTCTAGAGTCTACTGGCACCTCCGGGAAGGAAATTCAAGAAGCAATTGAGAAGGGCTCTTTATTTACTAATATTCAGAGTGATGGAGAATTTGGAGAATATATAACTGGATATGTACCGATTAAGGATGCATCAGGTAAAGCTATTGCGGTTCTTGGGGTAGATATTTCAGCTGATGTAGTACAAGGGATACAAAAAGATGTTTTGTCGTCTGTTCTTCCGATTGTGTTTTCTTTAATAATCGTAATCTGTCTTGTTGTATTGTACATAATCTATCGAAGTACATATAAAATACTGCACCCTCTTTCAGAATTAAAAGAGGCGACGACCAATTTTGCAAATGGGGATTTGAAAGGCGCAGAAGAGCAAGTATCGCAAATTCAATATAAGGCAAAAAACGAAATTGCAGATTTTGTTCAGGCATTTTCTACATCATTGTTACAGTTAAAGAAAACATTAAAGCTGATGAAGGATTCTTCTGTGGAAGTCAATGATTTTACATATCGAATCCAGGATACAATGAATAAAGTGCGTGTCTCAAATGATGCTATTGCTCAAAATATAACTAGCCTAGCCATTAATGGAGAAAAGCAACATATAAGTAATAATGAAGTGCTAAATGCTATGGAAGAAATGGCTGCAGGAATTCAACGTATGGCTGATTCTACAACATCTATGTCAAATTCATCTTTTGACATGACAAAGCTTGTGGAAAATAGTGTTTCAGATTCAGAAAAGGTTATTGAGAAAATCGAAACGGTAGAAAAATCTGTACTAAAAACGAGTGAGCATGTAGAAGAAATGGGCGAAAAGTATCGCTCAATTGAAGAAATGGTAAAGGTTATTACGAGTATCGCAGAACAAACAAATTTACTTGCATTAAATGCAGCAATCGAAGCGGCACGAGCAGGCGAGGCAGGTAAAGGCTTTGCAGTTGTAGCTGATGAAGTACGCAAGTTAGCGGAGATGTCACGATCTTCTGCAGAGGATATTCGTATGCAGCTTCAGAAATTTGAAGAGATTACAAGTCGTGTAACGGAGGAAATGAACCAATCTTCAGTATTGGCGAAAGAAGGAAATAGCGAGGTTCATACTATCGGAGAACGTTTAGAAATGATCCTACAAGCTGTTGTTAAGGTCAATGATGGAATTCAAGAAGACTCAGCTATTATTGAACAAATGTCAGCAAGCTCAGAAGAGGTGCTTGCATCGACAGAAGAGATGAATGGTGTTGTTCGTCAGAATACAGAAGATACAACGAGTGTTGCAAAATCATCTGACCAACAAGTAGAGCTAGTTGAAGAGTTAAATGATGAAGTATATAAACTTCAAGCTTCCATGCAAGAAATGATCCAGGATATTTCGAAATTTCGTATTTAATATTTATTTGCTACTTGTGATTTAACCAGTTAGCGTAAAAGTAGAGAATAAAGTAGTCTATATATCTGATAAATTTACACTGTTTTGAAAGGGTGTTTCCAGGATGTGAGAGCGACGAAGGAGCGACTCATCCTGCGGAGGCTCAAGCGTAACGTGTGGCAAGCGCACATCCGTGTTCTAGTTTTTAACGTGCGTTCACTAGTTTTTTCTCTTTAATATTTTTTAATGACTTGCATTTTAACTATTCAAAATAGTTGAAGTGCAAGTTCTTTTTTTCATGTTACTATTAGTAAAAAGAAATCAGGATAGGGGAATAGTAAATGAAACAAATTATTGCAATGGGTGGTGGAGGTTTCTCCATGGAGCCTGAAAATCCATTATTAGATCGATATATTTTGAAGCAATCCAAAAAGGATTGGCCAAAAATTTGTTTTATTGGTACGGCTAGCGGAGATGCAGATAGTTATATTGAACGTTTTTATAATTTTTTTCAAAATGAGGCATGTGAGCCTTCCCATTTATCGTTGTTTAAACCACATACCCGTGATATTAAGAAATTCATTCTCGACCAGGACATTCTCTATGTAGGGGGAGGTAACACGAAAAACCTCATGGCTCTTTGGAAAGAGTGGGAATTGGATATAATTATTCGAGAAGCATACAACAATGGAATTATTTTAGCTGGGATCAGTGCGGGGTCACTTTGTTGGTTTGAAGAAGGTACAACGGATTCCTTCGGGGACGAGCTTGAACCTATCTCATGTCTGGGTTTGATTTCTGGTAGTAATTGTCCACATTATGATGGGGAAGAAGATAGACGTCCTGTTTATCAAAAGTTTATTAATGAAGGAGTTATTGGTGCAGGATATGCAGCGGACGATGGGGTTGCTCTGCATTTTATAGATGAAAAATTATACTCTGTTGTAAGTTCTCGTCCACATGCTAGTGGATATCGTGTGGATAAGAACAAAGAAGAGAAGTTATCCACAACTTATTTAGGTTTTGAAAACTAGTTACAAAACATATTGAGGCGATATACTGATGGAATATATACAAAAAGGAACGAAAGAATATAAAAAAGTTAACTTTGCATTATTTGCAGCAGGGTTTATAACGTTTGCTAATTTATACATCACACAACCGATTCTTCCTGAATTTTCAAGAGAATTTCAGGTGTCACCAGCTGTGGCTAGTTTGTCCCTTTCATTTACTACATTTGCTTTAGCTATATGCCTTGTCATCTTCGGATCTCTTTCAGAAGCATGGGGACGTAAACGATTGATGACGATTTCCATCCTTGCGGCTTCTATTTTGACATTAATAATTGCGTTTTCTCCAAATTTTGAAGTGCTACTTGTATTACGAGTGATTCAAGGGGTTGCTTTTGCCGGTCTTCCGGCAATTGCAATGGCTTATTTGGGGGAAGAAGTAGAGCCGGCTAGTCTAGGAGTTG
Source organism: Bacillus sp. Cr_A10 (assembly GCF_029222665.1). Classification (NCBI taxonomy): domain Bacteria; kingdom Bacillati; phylum Bacillota; class Bacilli; order Caryophanales; family Bacillaceae; genus Bacillus; species Bacillus sp. Cr_A10. Next base: position 186,121 of record NZ_JARHXR010000013.1, on the reverse strand, counting down.
CGATGGGACTTTATATAAGTGGAAATTCGATTGGCGGGCTAGCAGGTCGTATTATTATGGGGACGATGACAGATTTATTTAGCTGGAAAATTGGAATGGTTTTTCTTGGTTTATTAAGTCTAGCGATTAGCATTTATTTTGTCGTTTCTTTACCAAATTCTCGACATTTTGAGCCAAGAAAGTTACAATTTAGAGCTTTAACTAATTCGCTTATAGCACATTTAAAAGATTCAAGTATGCTTTGACTTTTTGGTATAGGTTTTACACTGATGGCGAGTTTTGTATCATTATATAACTACATCAGTTTTAAATTGCTAGGTCCTCCTTATTCACTTAGTACAACGATTGTCGGGTGGATTTTTATTATTTATTTGGTAGGAACATTCAGCTCCACATGGCTTGGTAGCCTAGCGGATCGATATGGTAGACAAAAAATGTTATTTGTTGGAATAGGCATTATGTTTGCTGGTGCTATCCTAACGATTAATGTTGCATTAACACTGAAAATTATTGGTATTATAATATTTACTTTTGGATTTTTTGGAGCGCATTCCATCGCGAGTGGATGGGTGAGTAAAAAAGCGGAACATGATAAGGCACAAGCTTCTTCGCTTTATTTATTTTTCTATTATGTTGGCTCTAGTATTGGAGGTACTGCAGGTGGGATTTTTTGGTCCAAGTTTGGCTGGAACGGAGTCATAGGTTTAATAGCAAGTTTCCTTCTAATTTCAGTAATCTTATCCTTCCTTCTAAAATTTACCTTGAAAGAAGCTCAGAAATAAGTATCCTATTTCTGAGCTTCTTCTTTTTCTATATGGTTTTTCCTCTTATTCATTTAATGGATGAAAGAGCAATCTGAATTCCTATAATCAAACATTAATTGTTCTTCAAAAACTCCACAAGATCCTGTTGATTTTGCGGTGGTACACCGTGACCATCATCATATGTTTTAAAGGTTACCTTAGCACCGAGCCTTTCGAAATAATCCTTACTTTCAGCACCCCATTGGGAAGGAATAATGTAATCATAATCCCCATGAGAAATAAAAATATCTAAATGATCTACAGATCTTTTGCTATATTCATTTTTTACAAAGTCCGGTATATACCCACTCAAAGCAACAACACTATTCAATTCATTTCCCATAGTTAAAGCTAATGCTTGTGCTAGCACAGCTCCTTGACTAAAGCCAAGTAAAGAAATTTGGTTAAAATCCAACTCAAATTCTACAATTGCCTCGCGAATAAAAGATTGAATATAGACCAGCACTTTATCAAATACTTCTCGATTAGGTTTGCCCTCTTCTTCTATTGTAAAAAACGCATACCCAGGGTTGAAAACGATTGGACCGCGCAAGCTAAAAATATGATGTGTCTTTTCAAATCCCTTCACTAGCTGAGGCAAATCCTCTTCATTACTTCCCATACCGTGTAATAAAAACAAAGTTGGTTGATTTTTTTCTGCTACCTGTGGAGCGGTATATTTGTATGTAAAAGGTGAGTTCATTTATTTTTCGTCCCTTCAGGCTAAAGTAAATCCATTTTAACAAAAATAAAACACTTTGTATAAGTCATTCGACATTATACAAAGTGTAAAATCTATCCTTTAAAGTTTAAAGTGTTGTACAACTCCATTTAAATCTTCAGCTAACTTCGCAAGTTGTTCTGCGCTTTCAGCTACTTCTTCCATCGAACTACTAGCTTCTTCCGCGGTTGCGGCAGTTTGTTCTACTCCCGCTGCTGATTCTTCCGATATAGATGCTATTTCTTCTATTGAACCATTCATCTCTTGGCTATTAGCTGCGATTTCAGATAAGTTATTAGAGATTGTTTGGACATTTTCAACCATTTCTAATACTAAAACATTGATATTGCTAATCGCTTCGCCTGTAGATTTAATTTGACCTGCGCCTTCTTCGACCTCATTATATCCACTCTGTAAGAAACTTTTTACTTCAATAAACTCTTCTTGTGTATTATTTACAATGGCCGTAATGTCAGTGACAGAATCATTTACTTGCTCTGCAAGCTTCCTTACTTCGTCTGCAACTACAGCAAATCCTTTTCCGTGTTCTCCTGCGCGTGCCGCTTCAATCGAAGCATTTAATGCTAAAAGATTGGTTTGCCCTGCAATATCACGTATCACGGTAACGAGATTAGCTATTTCTTTCGTGCGTTCCTCGAAACCTTGGAATTGTTGAACGGATTCTCTTATAATCTGATTTACTCTTTCCATCTGTTTATTAGAGGATTCCATCAAATGCTTGCCCTTGTTAGTCATCTGTAGAACTTCGCTTGTAGAATGTTGGATTTTTTCTCCATTTTCATTAGCTTCTATCACTCTAGAAACAAACGAATCCATTATGGAAGACAATTCTCCAGTGCTATTGGCTTGTGATTCTGTTCCAAAAGCCAACTCCTGCATGGTTGTAGCTATTTGTTCAGTACCTGCTTTCATTTCATTAGCAGATTGAGTTAGCTCTTCACTATGGCTCGACAATGTTTCTGAGCTACTAGATATACTTTTCATTGCATTTATTATACTACTTTGCATTTTATTCATTGCGTCTGCAAGCTGGCCGGTCTCATCTTTTGATTTCACTTGTATATGTCCTTGAGTCAAATCACCATGAGCAAGATGGTTCATATGTTCAGACACTTTCTTAATCGGTTTAGCAATACTATTAGCAAACAACCATATGATCAAGGTACCAACAATTAATGTAATTCCAATTGCTATAGAAATCATCTGTAAAATTTCATTAGCGGGTTGATTGAAATCCATCATAAAAGTACTTGCATTAACTACCCAACCCCAATAAGGATCGGTTTCAGAATAAGACACCTTTGTCTCTATCACTTTGTTGTTTGTTGGATGAGGCCATTCATAATAAACGAATCCACCACCATCATTCCCCATTTTAATTATTTCTTGAACAAATTTAACTCCGTTAGAATCTTCTGAGTCCCAAAGATTTTCACCTTCAGCGGTTGGATGAGCAAGTTCTAGTCCTTCACTATCCAAAACATACATGTATCCATGTTCACCTAAGCCGATATTTTTATTGATTGGACGTGTTCCATCTGGATTTACATCGCCTAGTATAGCCTTCTTAACTTTTTCCTGTGCTTCAATTAGTGACAAATCGCCTTTTTCTACGCTTTCATTTAATACACGTATCATTTCAAGGGTCATTTCTACGCTATTTTTTAAGTTCTGTTCTCCGATTTCATCTAAGCTGGAAGCACTCTTTTCATAACTAGCGATTCCAAGAACAATTAAAGGAATTACTAAAAGCAGGATGGAAATACTAATAAGTTTAAATTTAATGGAAGACATCCTTTTTATAATATTTTTAAAGTTCATTTTAAAACACCTTTCGTTTCTAATTCTCTGAAGTTATGCATTGGCTTCTGTCTCTATTGAATTACTTAAAGAAATGCAAGTGAACATTACCTTTTTACTACAGTATTCCGATAATTAGGTATTTCGTATTATAATGCCAAAGTAAACAATATAATAAATATTGAAGTGTGTCAATAACTTGCGAATAATAATTTTCCTGTCATTAAAAAGAGGTTATGTAATCGTAAGTTTTAATAAAAATAAACAGGGGAACACTAATTAAAAATGATTTGTGAGGAAGACCTTTAAGGAGATGGATTAAATAATGAATTCAAATCAGATGCCTCGTGAAGAGGGTATAGATCATAGCCTAAGTTTTTTGAGAGAGGGTTATTTGTATATTCCTAATAGGAGAAAAAGTTTCTCCTCCAATGTTTATGAGACCCGTTTATTAGGTCAAAAGGCAATTTGTATAGGGGGAAAGGAAGCAGCGGAGATTTTTTATGATGACGAAAAGTTTTTGCGAAATGGGGTTGCTCCAAAGCGTGTTCAAAAGACTTTATTTGGCGTTGGGGGAGTTCAGTCTTTAGATAACGAGGCTCATAGACACCGTAAAGAAATGTTTATGTCACTGATGACACCAGATAAGCTGGAGGAGTTAAAGAATATCACTAAAAAGCAATGGGAAAATGCAGTCAATAAGTGGGAACTAACAGACGAAGTAATACTTTACGAGGAAAGTAAAGAAATCCTGTGTAGAACTGCTTGTGAGTGGGCTGGAGTGCCTTTAAAGGAAGAGGAAGTAAAGGAACGAACAATACAATTAGGATTATTATTCGAATCACCAACTGCAATTGGGCAAAAGCATTGGAAAGGTCGGCATGCCCGCAAAAATCTAGAGGAATGGGTTGCGGGATTGATTGAACAAGTAAGAGAAGGACAGTTGAAGCCCAAGGAGGGTTCTGCTCTCCATACCATTTCCATTCATCAAGATTTAAAAGGCGAGCTATTAGATATAGAAATAGCTGCAGTGGAAGTAGTAAATATTATTAGGCCAATTGTGGCAATTGCTATTTATATTAATTTTACAGCGTTAGCCATTCATCATCATCCCGAGGAAAGAGGTAAGTTGAAGGTAGCAAATAATCAATATGCGCAAATGTTTGTTCAGGAAGTTCGACGATATTACCCTTTTTTTCCTTTAGTAGCTGCCAAGGTGAAAAATGAATTTGTGTGGAATGGTTACACATTCGAAAAAGGAACATTGACTCTGCTCGATTTGTATGGAACAAATCATGACGCTGAACTTTGGGATAATGCGGAGGTTTTTAATCCTGAACGTTTTAGTAACTGGAAAGGAAGCCCATTTAACTTTATTCCACAAGGCGGCGGTGACTATTTGTTAGGACATCGTTGCGCAGGTGAGTTTGTTACGATTGAGGTAATGAAAGTTACTTTAGATTATTTAGTTAACAAGTTCAAATATGATCTGCCCGAACAAGATTTAAGTTATAGCATGGTGAGTATGCCAAGCATTCCTCATAGTAAAATAATATTAACAAACGTTGAAAGAATTTAAACTTACCAAGCGTTAGGAGAAAAACTGTGAAAGAATTTAAAGTGACTTACTTCTTTGAAGAAGACCATTATATTAGAAGGTTCATCCATATGGAATCACAAGATCAGGCAGAGGAATTGATTCAAAGTGAGCGAGATCAATATATATCCTTTCGAGATAGCAGGGGAATTTACCATGAGTTGAATACAAGAGATGTACGAGTCATTCAAATTTCTGAATATCATAGAATTGATAAAAGTAAAAAAGGTACCAGTGAATAATAATCCTGGTACCTTTTTAATTAATTGATTTTCTTTTATTCCTTCTACCGAACAATTGAACGATTAGCACGCCTGAAATGGCAATTATTCCTCCGCTAATAGATAGAGGTGACGGTAATTCGTGCAACCAGATCCAAGCTATGAAAATGGATATTACGGGTTCTGCATAGAGCAAGCTGGAAACTGAACTTGCTTTGCTTTGAGACAATGCATATGCCCACATAAGATATGCGATTGCCGTAGGGAAAATACCTATATAAATGGCTGACAAGTTAGCTTCAAGCGATGCATGCTGTATATCTTCTATAAGTCCAGGAGCAAAAACTAGAAAAGGTAAAGTCCCTGCCCACGTAAAATACGCAGTTAATTCGATCGGGGTATATTTTGTTAATAAAGATTTTTGGAAAACAAAAAAGATGGAAGTAGCTAAAGCAGCTATAATCACTAAAAATATACCAGGAGAAATGTCAAAAGATGATTCTCCAGTTCCTAAGCCAATAATGGTAATACCGATAAACCCGAATCCTAATCCTATCCATCCAAATGTCCCGATTCGTTCTTTTAACACAACTACAGCAATGATCGTAGTGAAAATAGGTGCTGAACCAATGAGCATACCAGCTGTACCAGCAGTGATAGTCAATTGACCGAATGTTACACAGACATGGTAAATACTAATTCCAATCCAACTTAGAGCAAAAATGGGTAACACATCTTCTTTTTTAGGTAAACTAAATCTCATTTGAGGTATAAAAGCAAGAATAATAAATATAAAGGAAGCAATAATAAAACGAAATAATATCAAGTGGCCAGCAGAGTAGCCTCCTTGAAGGCTGGCGCTTATCGAAGCAAATGTTGAGCCCCATATAAATACTGTAAATATTGCTAAGAGAAATGCTTTTTTATTCAATTTTTCACACCTAACTTTCTGTGACTGTCCTATGAAGGCTAACAATTGTTCATGATACGACTAACTGGCACTTCATGCAACAAAAAAAGACAGAGTATATAAAATGAAGTTTATATGTTGACAATATACCTAATGGGGTATATTATCGTCTTAAGAACAAAAAAAGAAAGTGAACACCTTTTTGGAAGGAGGTAATTCTAATATGTCTTCTTATGATGCCAAAACGATTAATAGGATTAAGCGTATAGAAGGACAGCTGCGAGGAATATTACGTATGATGGAAGAGGGGAAAGACTGTAAAGAAGTAGTTACTCAGCTTTCAGCAGTTCGTTCTGCAGCAGACCGAACCATCGGTGTAATAGTAAGTAACAATCTATTAGAATGTGTACAAAACGCAGAAGGTAATTCTGATAAAGTAAATTCAGCAATTCAAGAAGCGATGAACCTAGTAGTTAAGAGCCGATAAAATACGGCTTTTATTTTTAATTGAAATTATACCCCGGTTGGTATTTTAGTATCGAAAGCTTTAAAGGAGGTGAAGAAAATGGAATGGGTTTTTATTGTTGTAATTGTTGTTTTTTTTGCATGGAGACTGATGCCTTCAAAAGGCGTAAAAACAATCTCTACAGCAGAGCTTAAAAATATGTTGAACGATCAAGATAAAGTATTTGTTGATGTGAGAACTCCTTCTGAGTATAAAGCACAAAACATACGACAATTCAAAAACATCCCACTTGGATCATCGTTTGAAAAGTTGCCAAAGGATAAAGAAATTGTTGTTATTTGTCAGAGTGGTATGCGGAGCAATAATGCTTGCAAAAAATTAAAGAAGCTAGGATACGAGCGCGTGACAAATGTCCGTGGGGGGATGAGTGCATGGCGTTAAGAGGAGGAAATCAGATGAAAGAGATTACAGCAAAAGAAGTAGAGCAAAAACTTAAAAGTGGCGAAGACCTTCATATAATTGATGTCCGTGAAGTAGATGAAGTAGAGGCTGGTAAAATAGCTAATATCATTCATATTCCACTTGGTTTGTTAGAATTTCGGTTGCAAGAATTATCTAAATCAAAACAATATATTGTAGTTTGCCGTTCTGGTGGAAGAAGTGGTCGAGCTACACAGTTCTTAGAAAGTCAGGGATACGATGCGACAAATATGAGTGGAGGAATGCTAGCTTGGGAAGGTGAAGTTCGCTAAAAATTTATTATCAAAAATAATACCCTTACAGGTATTTAAGGAGTGAAAAAGATGAAAGTAGACTATTCTTTAGACGCTAAGGGCTTGGCTTGTCCGATGCCTATTGTTAAAACCAAAAAAGCGATGAATGATTTGATAGATGGTCAAATAATAGAGGTAGTAGCAACGGATCGAGGGTCAACAGCGGATATTGCAGCATGGTCTGAAACGGTCGGTCACCAATATCTTGGGACAGTTGAGGATGGGGATGTATTAAAGCACTATATCCGTAAGTGTTCCAACGAAACAGTTGTGGAAAAGTTACATGGACAAATTATTCATTTGGACGAACTATTAACAACAGTTTCAGAGGGAGCTTTACTTTTAGATGTCCGAGAAGAAGCAGAATATGCTTTTGGGCATATCGAAGGCGCGAAATCGATTCCAATGGGCGAATTGGAGAGGCGGATGAACGAGCTAGAAAAAGATAAATCCATATATGTTATTTGCCGTACAGGTAAGCGTAGTGATTTAGCGGCACAAAAATTAGCGGACAATGGTTTTACAAATGTCTGGAACGTAATACCTGGTATGACCCAATGGAAAAGCGCTATTAAAAAATCAATTTAAATTTGGAGGAATAAACAATGTCAAATAAAGTAGCGATTATCGCAAGTAATGGTGGTCTATTCGACGCATATAAAGTATTTAATATAGCGACAGCTGCAGCTGCCACTGAAAAGGAAGTTACCATCTTCTTTACATTTGAAGGATTGAACTTGATTCACAAGCAAGGTATGCAGGCACTACCTATGCCAGAAGGTCGTGAAGCTATTGCAGAAGGATTTGCAAAGTCCAATGTGCCAAGCATTCCGCAATTAGTTGAAATGGCTCAAGAACTTGGAGTGAAATTTATTGGTTGTCAAATGACAATGGATGTTATGGGATTAACGAAAGATGATTTTGTAGATGGAATGGATGTTGGGGGAGCAGTGACCTTTTTAGAGTTCGCAAAAGACGCGTCACCAACACTAACTTTTTAAAAGGGAGAGACCTTTAAAAATTTTTACCGAAAATAATACCTATGGGGGTAATTGAATGACTTTGAATAAATGGACAGCAGAACAAGTAGCAAAGAAAGTAATGAAGAACGAAGAATTATTTATTTTAGATGTTCGGAATGCGGATGCTTTTGCTGACTGGAAAATTGAAGGTCACAAATTTGGGTATTTAAATATTCCATACTTTGAATTATTGGATGGAGTAGAAGAAATTTTACCGCAAATTCCTACAAATACACCTTTATTAGTTGTTTGTGCAAAGGAAGGCTCATCTATAATGGTAGCGGAAATGCTTTCTGATGCTGGGCGTGAAGCAGCTTACTTAGAGGGTGGTATGAAAACGTGGAGCGAATATCTTGAACCAGTAAAAGTGAGTAATCTTGAAAATGGGGGAGAGCTTTACCAATTCGTAAGATTAGGTAAAGGGTGTCTTTCTTATATGATTATTTCAAATGGAGAAGCTGCAATTGTTGACGCAACACGGATGGTAGATGTATTTACAGATTTTGTAGCAAGTAAAAACGTGAAGATAACAAATGTATTTGACACTCACTTACATGCGGATCATATTTCTGGGGGACGTCATATTGCAGAAAAGACTGGTGCAACTTATTACTTGCCACCAAAAGATGCAGAGGAAGTTGTATTTGATTACACACCTTTAGAAAACGGAGTAGAGGTGAGAATTGGCGATAGTACGATTGCCATTCAATCCCTGTATTCACCTGGACACACTATTGGGTCAACATCATTTGTTGTAGATAATAAGTTTTTATTAACAGGGGATATTTTATTTATTGATTCCATAGGAAGACCTGATTTGGCGGGTCTTGCAGAGGACTGGGTAGGTGATCTCCGTGAAACTCTATATAGCCGTTATCGTGAGCTTTCAAATGAGTTAATCGTATTACCTGCACACTTTATGATTCTCGATGAGTTAAATGAAGATGGTACAGTGGCAAAACGATTAGGCGATTTGTTTGAAGAAAACCATGGTTTAAATATTATGGATGAAACAGAATTCCGTAGTATTGTTACCGATAATTTACCTCCTCAGCCAAATGCATACGAAGAAATTCGTCAAGTTAATATGGGGAAAATTGTCCCTTCGGGGAACGAACAAGCAGAAATGGAAATCGGTCCAAACCGTTGTGCAGTACGTTAAAAATAAATTATGAAAGGAGAGATGAATATGGATTCAACTAAAATATTAGATGCAAAAGGATTAGCTTGCCCGATGCCAATCGTTCGTACGAAAAAGGCTATAGATACTATTGAATCAGGCGAAATATTAGAAGTACATGTTACCGACAAAGGAGCCGTTGCTGACATTCCAGCATGGGCGGCTTCAGGCGGCCACACGATTATAGAGCAAAAAGAAGAGGATGACGTTTTGAAATTCTGGATTCAAAAAGCGTAAAAATGGAGAGGGAGGCCAAAAAAGAGCTTCCCTTTTTTAGATAGGAGTGTAAGAATAATGGATATAGCATGGATTATTACTATCTTTTTAATAGGCTTTATCGGTTCATATATTTCAGGGATGCTAGGTATTGGTGGATCGATTATTAAATACCCAATGCTATTATATATTCCCCCAATGTTCGGATTTGTGGCTTTTACAGCGCACGAAGTTTCTGGTATTAGCGCAGTCCAGGTACTTTTTGCATCGATAGCTGGTGTATGGGCATATCGTAAAGGCGGTTATTTAAATAAATCTCTTATCGTCTATATGGGAGGAGCTATTTTAGTAGGGAGCTTTGTTGGTAGTTTTAGTTCCCAATCTTTATCGGAAGCAAGTGTGAATATTGTATATGGAATACTCGCATTAATTGCAGCAATTATGATGTTCATCCCAAATAAACAAGTGGATGATATTCCGCTTGATCAAGTAACATTTAATAAATCATTAGCAGCTATCCTTTCATTTATTGTAGGTATTGGATCAGGGATTGTAGGAGCGGCTGGTGGATTTTTGTTAGTGCCGATCATGCTCGTTGTTCTAAAAATCCCTACACGTATGACCATTGCAACAAGTCTTGCGATTACTTTTATTTCATCGATTGGAGCTACAATTGGTAAAGTTACTACGGGACAAGTAGAATACTTTACGGCAGTCATTATGATCATTGCAAGTCTTATTGCAGCACCACTAGGAGCAAAAATTGGGAAACGTTTGAACACAAAGATACTTCAAATGATTTTAGCGGCACTTATTTTAGCGACTGCTATTAAAATTTGGATGGATATACTGTAAAGGGGCAACTTGAAGCAGAAATTGCTTCAAGTTTTGCTATGAAAATAAATATAAAAAAGGAGGTTAGAGCATTTGGTTGCAACGGAATGGTATAGGGTTTTTTCCATGACAGTTCCTTCGACATGGTTAGCCTTTGTATTCGCAGCTATACTTACAGCTTTAATACTATATGTTAAATTCGGTAAAGCAATTTCCAATCAATTTAGTGATATAATTTTCCTTTTTATTGTTGTATGGAAACTTAGCATTGTATTAACAGATTTCTCCACGATTATCCAACATCCTTGGATGATATTATATTTTTCAGGGGCTAGAACAGGCGTATACATAGGAGTAGCGTGGATAATTCTCTATATGTTTTATCTTCTTAAGAAGCAAAAGCCGTTTCCGTTGAATAATGCTCTAATTTTTACTTTTATCTCGTTTTATAGTAGTTTCGCGGTTTTAGTAGTTATTCTGAATAATTCTTCTCTTCTTCAAATTGGGTTCACATTAACCCTTGTTTTCTTCATAGCATTGTTAATATACAAATATAAAGAATCTATTCGATTGGCAATTCTATTTTTATTCCTATTTTGCGTGTTACATTTAGTTTTACAGAAACCCCTTATAAGTACTTCCATGATTACTGCTACTATGTTTTGTGTGGCAATTTTATTTCGTGAAAAACGTTGGAAGATTTAAAGTCCATAAAAAAAGGAGGAGTCCACATCCAAGATGAGGGCTCCTTCTTTACTTCTATCTAATGCGACTTTCTGTTTCCTTATCGAAGAAGTGGGCTCTAGTTAAGTCGAATGCGAGTTTAACTTTTTGACCAGGTTCCATTGTAGCATCAGCATTTATTCTAGCTACATATTGTTGGTTTGCAATAGATGAATACACCATAAGTTCAGCCCCTGTTAATTCGGAAACTTCTATATCAGCATCTACAATAGAGTCAGGAAATAGAGCGAGAGCTTCAGTATCTCCAGAGATATGTTCAGGTCTTACACCTAATATAACTATTTTCCCATCAAATCCTTGGGAATTAAGCAAGTTCCATTTCTCCGCAGGAATTCTCAGATTAAAATCACCAATCTTGAAATAACCATTATTAACTTTTCCTTCAAAAAAGTTCATTGCTGGTGAACCAATAAATCCACCTACAAAGACATTTTCTGGGTTCTCATACACTTCTTTCGGTGATCCAATTTGTTGTATGAAACCATCTTTCATAACGACAAGACGTGATGCCATAGTCATTGCTTCTGTTTGGTCATGTGTTACATAAACTGTAGTTGTTTTTAGACGTAGGTGTAATTTTGCAATTTCAGCACGCATTTGAACACGCAGTTTTGCATCAAGGTTAGATAATGGTTCATCCATTAGGAATAATTTTGCATCACGCACAATTGCGCGACCAAGTGCTACCCGCTGACGTTGACCACCAGATAGAGCTTTTGGCTTCTTATCTAATAGTTGCTGCAGCCCAAGAATGTCAGCTGCATTTTTTACACGCTGATCAATTTCAGCTTTTGAAAACTTTCTAAGTTTTAATCCGAAAGCCATATTATCGTAGACATTCATATGCGGATACAGTGCATAGTTTTGAAATACCATTGCGATATCACGATCTTTTGGAGGGACATCATTCATTAATTTGCCTTCGATTCGCAATTCACCAGTCGTAATTTCTTCAAGACCGGCAATCATCCGGAGTGTTGTAGATTTTCCGCAGCCGGATGGTCCAACCAAAACGATAAACTCCTGATCCTGAACACGTAAATTAAAATTGGAAACTGCAGTAGAACCGTCATCATAAACTTTAAAAATATTATCAAGAACTAACTTCTCCATATAAGCACCCCTTTAGTATTTAATCTATACATTAAGGTTACCAATAGAGACAGATGGATGGTATGGACGATATGCACAATTATTAATATAGAAAATTGTGCAACTTTGATTTAACGATTGTTAGCAATTAAGCTTGCACAGTAAGCAATAAGGGCACCGTCAAAACTACGAACGGATATTCCTGTAATATCTTGAAATTTAGTTAGACGGTAATGGAACGTGTTTCGGTGAATATGTAATTTCTTGGCTGTGACAGATGCATTAAAGCCGTTTTCAAAAAATTGGTGGACTGTTTGTAGTAACTCCATATCATATTCAATTGGATTGAGAATCTCTTTGCGAATAATATGTTTCATTTCTTCTGACATTTGTTCAATCAAGTTAAAGGGAAAAATATTTTCCAATGTATAAATTCTTTCCGCATGGTTGGCGGAGATGCCTTTTTGAAACCATTCTTTTTCTGTAGAGAAATGAACAGAAAATAGCATATTGGTTTGGTGAAACTTCCCGATATATAACTTTGCTTTTATAAAGAAATCACTTTCAAGTGCAGCAATAAAAGAAGCAAAATCCTCCGTTGTTTGAACATATGAAGACTTTTCCTCAATGAGTAACGCATTTTGAGAAGAAACAAAAACAAATTGCATAGCATCACCAAAAAATACATGAACAGCTTCTTCTAAATCAGCTTCATTAACATTTTTCTTAAAATGAATTTGAATGACTCGAATATCAGTTTCAGTTTTTACAGGAGCAAGACCATCTCCAAGTAGAAAATTCATCCATTTCATGGAAACAGTTTGATTAGTTGATAGATCTAAACTTACTTCTGAATAGAGAGATGCAAGTAATGAATATTCACGTCGGGAGACTTCCGATTTGTTTATTTGTAACCAATTATTCAAATACGGATTGTGGAAAATATACACTTCTTCTTCTAATTTAGTAGGATATTCGGACAGAATTTGAATGGATGGAAATAGTATAGTTAGTTCGTTTTTCAATTAGTTGAATCTCCTTTCTTAAAAGTATTAGAGTAATTTCAGGGATAAAAAAAGAGATTTAGATTATATTATCATTTAATCATAATGAGAAAAATAACAAAAGACGATTAGCGAAAACGTAAATAAGCACTTTATAAAAATACTTTATTCTCCTAAGAATATCTCGGTTAAAAATACTCATCCTATCGTTATGACATGATGAAGGAGGATTTAAAAATGAATAAAATATTACAAGTAACGATGACTTTGCTTTTAATTAGTTCTTTAGTGGGGTGTGGAACGGCTAATAATGACGACAATAATGCAAATGATGATAATAATGATGTAACAACTAACGAAACGGTAGATACAAATACTGCTAACGATGAAACAGGTACTGAAACTAATGAGGATAACGGAACAAATGGAAATAATGGAGATCAACAGCTAGAATTAGCAGATGACGTTGCGAGTAAAATTGCAGAAATGGAAGAAGTGGAAAGCGCCAATGTTATTGTGACAAATAACAATGCTTATGTTGGGGTCCTTTTAAAAGAAGGAGTTAATGAAAATGACGATCTTAAAAGTAAAATTGCCGATCAAGCAAAAGCAACAAATGGAAACTTCGATAATGTATATGTGTCAACAAACCCAGACTTTGCTCAAGAAATAACTGAATATGGAGATAAAATTAGAGCAAATGAGCCTGTAGAGGGATTGATGGAAGGATTTACAGATACAATTAACAGAGTGTTCCCAGAAGCAAAGTAATTACTGGAATGCATTACCGTTGAAAAAAGTAATAAATAGGTTTAGTATATAAATACAAGCTGCGTTGTACGTATGGATATTAAGTTTTAACCTTTATGCTGTAACAGGGAGTTTTATATAGAAACTGGAATGACAGGCCTCATTCTCTTTAGACAATGAGGACATGCAGGATAGTTTTTGCGAACACCCACTTTGAGGAGTGGTGGTTTAAAACTTTCTTATGTAAGTACGGCAAAGGCGGCTTCCTTAAATGTACATTTCAAACACCATCTTAACGGATGGTGTTTTTTGTTTTATTGACTTAGGGACTCAGAAGGCTAGCATAATGTGTTGGTAGCAATTACCGTTGAAAATAGTTGAGAATAGGTTTATTATATGTATACAAGCTGCATTGCACGTATAAATATTAAGTTTTAACCTTTATGCTGTAACAGGGAGTTTTATATAAAAACTGGAATGACAGGCTTCATTCTCTTAAGACAATGAGGACATGCAGGATAGTTTTTGCGAACACCCACTTTGAGGAGTGGTGGTTTAAAACTTTCTTATGTAAGTACGGCAAAGGCGGCTGACTAATTATAAATAGTAATGACCGGTTCCCATGGGAGCCGGTCTTTTTGTATTCCTCTATGGATAGAGAGAAAAAAGAAAGAATTTTCCTTTCCATTTCTTTTTGATTGGCAATCAAGAGATTCCTCTTTCTAACTTTTCATCGTTAATCCGTCAAGAACTGCTTTAGTAATTGGGATGGAAAACGATTCTAAGCTACGATCGGTATTTTGTAAACCCCAATGATAAATTGTGCCCATATAGGATTGGGTGATTATTGTCGAAACATCATCTAAGGAAAGCTCAAGATGGAGTTTTCCCTTTGTAATAGCTTCTTCTAATAATGAGCGGATGATTTTAAAGAGTGAACGATTTGAATCTAGAAAATATTTATGCTCGTTGTTTTCTAATGCTGCACTATAAATTACTTTCATCAAGTCTTTTCCCATTTCTTCGTCTAGAAAGCGCATTAACTTTTGAGAGAAAATAGACAACTTTTCCATCGGATCCATGTCGTCGGGAAAGGATTTATAAACTTCCTCATAATAATGATCCACTTCGGTAAAACGTACTAAAAAAATATCGGATTTTGAACGGAAATGCTGATAAAAAGAGCCTTTAGATGTTCCGCTTTTTTTCACAATATCATCTACTGTTACCTTGGTGAACCCTTTTTCCGCAAAAAGTTTTAGTGCAACTCTTAGAATTTTTTCCTTTGTTTCTTCCCCTCTACGCTGTTTTTTTACACGTTCAATCATAAATTACCTCCAACTATTATTGACAGAATACTCACAAATATTTTAATATTAGACTGCGGTCTAATTTTGTGTATCTCATTATATACTAAAACAATTCGATTAAATTTTTTGTACAGTTAAAACTTATTTAATTCTATTTTAGTTTTCTAAAAAAAGAAAGCGCTTTCTATTAGTTGAACTATAAAGTGGAGGGATAACATTGAACAAAATAATTGATTCAAAGGAAATTCGAAAGTTATTTAAAAGTGGCGATCAAATTTTAACTGGTGGATTTGGTTTATCAGGAACACCTCTTACGATTATCGATGAATTATTAGAAACAGATATAAAAGATTTGACAGTTGTCAGTAATAATTTAGGAGACTTGGGGCAAGGACTTCATAAGTTGTTCATGCAAGGAAAGATAAAAAAAGCAATCGGTTCCTTTTTTTCTATTAATAGAGAGGCAGTAATTGCTTGGTCTAAAGGTGAATTAGATATTGAGTTATTACCACAAGGTACACTTGCTGAGGCAATTCGTTGTGGCGGGGCCGGCATCGGGGGGTTCTACACAAAAACGGCAGTAGGAACTGAATTAAGTGAAGGTAAAGAGGAACGTGTAATTGATGAAGAAAGATATATTTTTGAGAAGGCTATTAAAGGCGATGTTGCCATTATTAAAGCAGCAAAAGCAGATCGACTTGGAAACTTAGTATATTACACCACTGCAAGAAACTTTAATCCGATGATGGCAACTGCTGGTAAGATTGTCATTGCAGAAGTTGATGAAATTGTAGAAGTAGGGGAATTGGATCCTGAATACATTGTGACCCCTCATGCTTATGTCGATTATGTCATCCAAAGTAAATATTCCAAAGTAGGGAGTGAGTATGTTGAGTCTAGATAAAAAACATATCATTGCAAAGAGAATTGCGGAAGAGCTAGAAGATGGTCAAATCGTGAATTTAGGAATTGGTATTCCTACAATCGTATCCGAGTATTTAGAAGATAAAGAGGTATTTTTACAAACGGAAAATGGATTATTAGGAATGGGACCACCTGCAACAGAAGATAATTTGGACATTGATTTGATTAATGCTGGAAAAGAGCCTGTAACGTATTTAAAAAGTGCCTCTTTTTTCAGTAGTGCAGATTCATTTGCATTAATTAGAGGCGGTCATGTGGATGTTGCAGTACTTGGTATTCTCCAAGTTGATGTCCATGGAGAAATTGCTAACTGGGCAGTACCCAACCAACCCATTTTAGGTGTTGGGGGAGCAATGGATTTAGTGACAGGTGCAAAAAAGGTAATAGTAGCGGCTACATTGTTTGCGAAGGATGGAACTTCAAAATTAGTGAGGGAACTTACGTATAAAACGAGTGGGATTCGAAAAGTAGATTTGTTTGTATGTGAATATGCTGTTATTAAATTCACGGAAGAAGGTCCTAGAGTAGTAGAGTTATTGGGAGATATGTCTTTAGAACAATTGAGTGAAAAGGTAGGTATTTCATTAGATTATTTAAATAGTCCAATAGAGATTTAATAGTGAGCGAAACATTCAACGAGGGGGATAAACGGTTGATAAATCATTTAGGAGTTATTGGTGCTGGAACGATGGGGTTTGGAATTGCTTTTCAATTTGCTATTAATGGAGTGCAAACAACGCTAACGGATATTTCTGAAGAAATGCTTGAAACAGCAAAGGGGAAATTTCACATTTACTTAGATTTATTTCGTGCGGAAGGATATGACATTAGATACAGCGATCATGAAGTGTTATCTCATATTTCTTTTACAACGAACATTAATGATTTAGCGGATGTCGATTTAATAATAGAAAGTGTATCAGAAAATTTAACTTTGAAACAAAAGCTTTTTAAACAATTAGATGACATTTGCGCAGAACATACAATTTTAGCATCCAATACGTCAAGTTTAAAACTTTCAGACATTACGGTTGACGTTAAGAAACATAAGGATAGAACAATATTGACTCATTTCTTCAACCCTGCACATATTGTTCCGCTTGTGGAACTTCTAAGGTCAAATGAGACAAGTGATCATGTGTTTAATGAAGTAAAAGATTTTTTAGAATCAAACAATAAGGTGACGATTGAAGTGAAAAAAGAGATCGATGGTCTTGTAGCAAATAGAATCCAAGTAGCTATTGTAAGAGAGGCACTGGCTTTAATTGAAGATGGGATTGTAAGTGAAGAAGATTTAGATACAGCAATCTTCCAAGGACCTGGGTTCCGTTTTTCCTCTAGCGGTCTGTTGAAGATTTTAGACTTTGGAGGATTGGACATTTGGAAGGCTGTATTAGATGGCCTTCAATCGAAAATTGAATCGAATGTTAGAGAGTTTAAAGCAATTGAGGAAAGGGTTGAATCAGGAGCAATTGGTGTTAAAGCAGGTAAAGGATTTTATGAATATCCTGGTAAAAGTTTTGATGGATATGTAAAAGAAAGGGACTCTCAACTGATTAAACATCTTCTTAACACCCAATCCGAGTTAAAGGCAAAAGAGGAGGTCAACTTATGAGTAAGCAACGAGTAGTTATCGTGACGGGTGGTGCCGGGGGAATGGGATATGCCATCGCCCAAAAATTTGTTACTCAGAATGACTTCGTATACGTTGCCGATCTAAATCAAGAAGCAGCAGAAAAAGTAGCGAAAGAATTAGGAGAAAACACGAAAGGGATAGCACTAGATGTAACAAATGAAGAAAACGTTCAAGCTGTTATACAAGCAATTGTAGAGGAAAAAGGCTCCGTCGATGTTCTAATAAATAATGCTGGACTACAGTATAGATCAGCAATTGAGGAGTTTCCGTTAGATAAGTGGAATCTACTTATCAACGTTATGTTAACCGGAGTATTTTTAATGACGAAACATGTTTTTCCTTACATGAAGAAAAATCAATTTGGAAGGATTGTCAATATATCCTCTATTCATGGAAGGTTGGCGAGTCCTGAAAAAGTAGCATATGTTGCAGCAAAACATGGTGTGATAGGCGTAACAAGTGTGACAGCATTAGAAGGTGCACCATTTAATATTACCGCTAACTCCATATTACCAGGTCCAGTACTTACTCCTTTACTTGAAAGACAGTTAAACGATTTAAAAAGTGTTGGAAAAACAGAACAAGAAGCATTAGAGACTATTATGTATCCAAGACAAGCGATGAAACGCTTTATCTCCCCTGAAGAGGTTGCTTCAGGTGTGGCGTATCTTGCAGCAAATGAGGCAAGTGGAATTACAGGTGAACATTTAAGTGTTTCAGGTGGAATGTAAAGACAAAGGGGGATATTAAATGACAACTTATATTATTGATGGTGCAAGAACAGCTTTTGGAACTTTTGGAGGTTCACTAAAAGATGTGAGTGATATCGATTTAGGTGTAGCAGCTACAGGAGAAGCTATTAAAAGAAGTGGAATACCAGCTTCTGATATAGATGAAATCATCTTCGGAAATATTATCCAAACAAGTGGTAGCTCTGCTTACCTAGCAAGACATATTGGACTAAAAAGCGGAATGAAAGAATCCTCTAGTGCACTAACACTAAATAGACTTTGTGGATCGAGCTTACAATCCATTGTCTCAGGAGCACAGGCAATTGCGGTCGGGGATGCAAATGTAATAGTTGCTGGAGGAACTGAAAGCATGAGCTTAGCTCCGCATGTATTAAGGGGAACCCGTTTCGGCTCGCCTAACAAAGCGCCGTTAGTAGAAGATATGCTTTGGGATACTTTAACAGATAAATATGTTGGTTGCGGGATGGGGATGACAGCTGAAAACTTAGCAGTACAATATGATATTTCCCGTGAAGAACAAGATGCGTTTGCAGTTCAATCCCAGGAGAGAGCAATACAAGCGAGAGATAGTGGCCGCTTCGCGGAAGAAATAGTGCCGATTACGATAAAAGGTAAAAAAGGAGAAGTAACATTTGATACTGATGAGCATATTCGAGAAGGTGCAACAATAGATGGATTGGCGAAGTTAAAGCCAGCATTTAAGAAGGATGGCACGGTAACTCCTGGGAATGCAAGTGGAATTAATGATGGAGCTGCAGCTGTATTACTTGCTTCTGAGCAATATGTAAAAGAGCATAACTTAAAGCCATTAGCAAAGATTGTTTCTTGGGGAGTGGCAGGTGTTGATCCAAAAATTATGGGTATTGGTCCTGTTCCAGCAAGCAAAAAAGCATTAGAAAAAGCTGGTCTAACTTTAGATGATATAGGATTGTTTGAATTAAATGAGGCATTTGCTGCACAATCATTAGCGGTGATTAAAGAACTAGGCTTGGATACATCAAAAGTAAACGTGAATGGTGGCGCAGTTGCACTTGGACATCCTGTAGGTGCTAGTGGTACGAGAATTACTTATTCATTAGCAATTGAAATGAAGAAAAGAAATGTCCGTTATGGGCTAGCTTCGCTTTGCATTGGTGGGGGACAAGGTATTGCGATGATTTTGGAAAACGTGAACTAAAAAGCTGCGACGGGGAATGAGAATGTAGTAAAAGATCACACAAAGGGGAGAAAAAAATGACTCAAACAGTTAATGCACTTGAAAAAAGAACGATAAATAAAACAATGCTTCGCATTTTACCATTTATATTAGTTTTGTATATTGTAGCCTACTTAGATCGAGTGAATTTAGGTTATGCAGCGTTGCAAATGAACGCGGAATTAGCATTAACAGCGGAAGTTTTCGGACTTCTTTCAGGTATTTTCTTTATTGGTTATTTCTTCTTTGAAGTTCCAAGTAATATGATTATGCACAAAATTGGCGCAAAGGTTTGGATTGCACGTATTATGTTTTCATGGGGTATTATAGTTGTCTTAACTGGTTTTGCACAAACAACAACTCATTTGTACATTCTTCGTTTTTTATTAGGTGTTGCTGAAGCTGGGTTCTTCCCAGGTATTATATTGTATTTAACTTATTGGTTTAGAGCCCGTGAAAGAGGAAAAGCAACGGCCGTATTATTACTCGCTTTACCAGTTGGGGGACTCATTGGAGCACCTGTATCGACATGGATTCTAGATAATATCTCTTGGCTATCTATGTCTGGGTGGAGATGGATGTTTATTTTAGAAGGTATTCCAGCAGTTATTCTAGGATTCATTGTTATATTCTATTTAACAAACAGACCAGCAAATGCTAAATGGTTGTCTCAAGAAGAAAAGGATTGGTTAGAAGGAGAACTAGAGTCTGAAAGACAACAAAGCTTAATGGTAAACAAAGTTTCAAAACGAGAAATGTTAAAAGACTCAAAAGTTTGGAAGCTGTCGTTACTTTATTTCGCAGCATATACAGGAATATATGGATTATCTTTCTGGATGCCAACTATTATTAAATCTCTATCTGCAACAGCGACTACTAACTTAGAAATAGGTTGGTTGGCTATGATTCCTGCTGTTGTCGGTATACCTGCTATTCTATTTGTTGGTTGGAGTGCTGATAGAACGAATGCACATAAATCACATTTACTTGTATGTTTCCTTATTTCGATCATAGGATTTATAGGTTGCGGATTTTCCAATAGTGTATTTATGATGGTCCTTATGTTAGCCATAACTTCTGCTGGGCTATATGGATTTACTGGTTGTTTCTTTGCATATTTAACTTTCTTCTTTACAGAATCTACCGCACCTGTTGGAATTGCTTTAGTTAATTCATTTGCAGCTTTAGGAGGATTTGTTGGTCCGATGATTCTAGGAGCTGTAGCGTTTACTTCAGGTATGTTTATTATTGCAGGGCTGCTTGCAATAGGAGGAGTAACATTAATGTCATTAAAATTAGCTTCAGAAAGAAAGTTAGAAAAGCTAAAAGAAGTCCAAGCTAATTAAATTTCCATTATAAAAACCGGTTCCTTTTTGGGACCGGTTTTTTAATTTGTATTTGCGCCTTGCAAGCCAAACACAAGGACGTGCAGTCAGCGCGAGTCCATTCGTCGCACTCTTGCGGCGTGTAATGCGCATATCTTGGATACTTCCTTAAAGTGGTGCAATTTTACACACTGAAGCAGTTTAAGTGGAAGTAATAACATTTAAGACTCATAAATCTAATTAAAATAAGAGTTAGTTCGGTTAATAAAATCATGTATAGCAGGGGATACATAACGATTTTTTAAATAGGTCAAATAAACGGTCCGATCTATTTCTATAGAATCAATGGTTCTTTTAACTATTGAGTAATCATAAGGTCCTTGCAAATAGTTTTCAGGTATTAGTGTAATGCCTAAGTTTTCACGAACTAAAATTAATGCAGTTTCAAAACGTTCAATCTCATATTTTATGGTAGGTATAATATTTTCAGTTTTAAAGAAATTTAAAACATCATGCCTAGTTTGAAACCCCTCGCTACTTATTATAAATGGTTCTCCTACCAAGTCTTTTAGCTCTATATATTCAAGCTTTGCAAGTGGGTGGTTAGTATGAAGTAATAAAACAAGCTTTTCGTGATATAAAGGAATGGTTGTAATATCGTCTTCCTCGATAAATTGATTGGTAATAATAAGGTGTGTTTCATAGTTTCGTAAGGAGCTTTTTACATCAGCTCCACTTAATACTTCCGTTAATTTAATTCGAATATCTGGAAACTCTTTTATATATGGCCGAATCACTTTTGGTATCCAATGTTTTGCGGATTCTATCATTCCTATTTGAAGTTCTCCACTCCCGATAAGTTTGACTTCTCCCATTTCTTTTTTTGCAATTTCCATCTCGGATAAAAGATGCACGGCCCTTTTATATAAAATATGTCCCGCTTCAGTTATTCCTATATTCCTAGTACTCCGTTCAAGTATTTGAAATCCTAATTCACCTTCTAAGCTTTTAATTGCATTACTTAGAGAAGGTTGTGAAATATGAAGTATTTGAGCAGCTTTGGAAAAGCTCATTTGATCTACTATTGTTACAAAATAAGAGAGTTGTTTTAAGTCCATTTGGATTTCCTCCGTACATATATAGTTTAAAGCTATAGATTTATAACAATTATATATTAGAAATAATAAATGAGTTCTTATATAATTTAGAAAATATAAATAGAAAGAATTAAGAAGGGACGTGCAGCATGTTAAATAAAGTGAAGGACGGTATTTGGTCTGGTCGGACCGATCATCGTGAAAATAGATCTAGCTTTCGATATCACCAAATCATAGAGTTACCTCAGATGGATGATTATAAACCTAACAAAGAAACTTGTGTCATTATCGGATTTGAAAGTGAGGAAGGGGTTAGACGAAATAAAGGTAAAGTTGGTGCAGCAAAAGCTCCAGACGCTCTTCGATCTGAACTAGCAAACTTACCGTGGTTATTTCCCTCACACAAGCAACTTGCGGATATCGGGTCAGTTACGTGTATTGAAGAAAACTTAGAAGATGCTCAATGTCAACTTGGAGAAACAATTACAAAAGTTTTAAACAAACAAATGACTCCAATTATTTTAGGTGGCGGACATGAAACCGCTTACGGACATTATCTCGGTGCACGTAACTATATTGGCTCACAAGCAAAGCTAGGAATTATAAATATCGATGCTCACTTTGATTTAAGATCATATGATGAGCAACCCTCTTCTGGTACTATGTTTAAGCAAATATTGGATCAAGATTCAAACAGTAGTTATTGTGTTGTTGGCATTCAGCGTTTTGGGAATACGCAGGAGCTTTTTGACCGAGCGGATGAATTGAACGTTCAGTATATCCTTGAGGAAAGTATGAATGTAAGTCAAATAGACAAAGTAAATGAAACACTAAACGATTTTATAGAAGAAAATGATTATATCATTCTTACTTTGTGCGCAGACGTTCTGAACGCTGCTTTTGCCCCAGGTGTAAGTGCTCCATCACCATTTGGTTTAGATCCAAGTATTGTGCGATCTATTATAAGGAATGTAACAGCACATAAAAAAACATTATCCTTTGATATTTCAGAGGTGAATCCTCTTTTAGACGAACATAACCGTACTGTAAAACTAGGTGCGTATTTAGTAAATGAAGCAATCACAAGTTTTCTTAGGAGGGATATTAAATGACACTAGCATTAGATCAAGTTACTACTATCTTTCTTGCCATAGCTCTATTAGTGCTAGGTACGTTTTTAGTAAAAAATATTGGTTTCTTAAATAAGTTTTGTATACCTGCTCCGGTAGTAGGAGGATTACTTTTTGCTTTAGTTGCAACCATAGCGAAAGCTCTAGGGTTATTAGAAATTACTTTGGATACATCATTACAAGGAATATTTATGCTCACATTTTTCACAACAGTTGGGCTAGGTGCAAGCTTTAAGCTAGTAAAATTAGGAGGGAAATTACTCGTTATTTATTGGCTGGCATGTGGTTTTTTAGCCCTTGCCCAAAATACAATTGGAGTTTCGATGGCCTATTTATTTGATATTCATCCGCTTATCGGTATGATGGCAGGAGCAGTTTCAATGGAAGGTGGTCATGGAGCGGCTACAGCGTTTGGCCAAACTGTGGAAGATCTCGGTATAAACTCAGCGTTATCTATCGGGGTAGCTGCAGCAACATTTGGGCTAGTTGCTGGAGGGCTGGTAGGAGGACCTGTGGTGAAGTTCCTCGTTTCTAAGTATGGTTTGAAATCTACAGAACTTGAGGAAGTTGAGGAAGTAAACCCATTGGAAAGTAACAAGCCAATACAAACGAATACGTTTTTTACACAATTATTCCTCATCACTTTCTGTATGGCATTAGGAACTTATTTAGGTAGCTTGTTCTCTTCGGCAACTGGATTTGTACTTCCAGGATATGTGGGTGCAATGTTTGTGGCAGTAATAGTCAGAAATATAGTAGACAAAGTAAATCCTAAAATAGTAGATATGCAAAGTATAGGTTTAGTAGGAGATATTACATTAGGTATTTTTCTTTCGATGGCTTTGATGAGCATCAAACTATGGGAGGTAGCTGATTTAGCTTTACCTATTTTAGCTATTGTTTTTGTACAAGTTGTTTTCATCGTCCTTTTTGGTATATTCGTATTGTTTCGCTTATTGGGAAAAAATTACGATGCAGCTGTAATGGTTGCTGGTTTTACTGGACATGGACTTGGTGCAACACCAAATGCAATGGCAAATATGGCAGCTGTAACGGAAAGGTTTGGTCCTTCTAAAAAAGCATATTTGGTTGTACCGATTGTAGGTGCATTCCTAATTGACGTTTTTGCAATGCCAATCATTATCACGACTATAAATCTTTTTCAATAACAATAAAAGAAGCAAAGAGCCGAATTGCTCTTTGCTTCTTTTTATTTTATGTTTTAGATTATAGGGAACAAGTTTAACGCCACTTTCATTCTTAATTACATAAAACTATTCAGTAATTATTTTAAACCAATGTTTGCTTTAACATCAACTTCTGCATATTTCTTTTGATCAGCACGAGCACCGACTAGAGAACCAACCCAACCGCCGATAAAACCGGCTGGAACAGATATAATCGCAGGATTTGTTAATGGAAATAATGCTTCACCTGTAAAAGTCATAGAACCATCCGCTGCCCATAAGTTAGGGCTTAATGCTACTAAGATAAGGGCAACGACAAGTCCAGTAACAATTGCTGTCAATGCACCTGTCGTATTGAAGTTTTTCCAATAGATTGTATAAATAATTACAGGTAAATTTGCACTTGCTGCAATACAGAAAGCAAGTGAAACTAGGAAAGCTACATTCATGTTTTGTGCACCTAATGCTAATATAATGGAAATTACAGAAACACTAACTGAAGCTAAACGTGCTGCTTTCATTTGTTCTTTTTCTGTTACTTTACCTTTTTTGAAGATTTGTCCATATAAATCATGGGCAAAAGCAGAAGCGCCTGATAATACTAGTCCTGCAACTACTGCTAAAATAGTTGCAAATGCTACCGCAGAGACAAAAGACATTAAAATGTCGCCACCTAAGGCTTGTGCTAGAAGCGGGGCGGCCATATTTCCAGCTGCATTTGCTCCCATTATTTTTTCAGAACCTACTAAAG
The DNA here is from genome assembly GCF_029222665.1 of Bacillus sp. Cr_A10. Classification (NCBI taxonomy): domain Bacteria; kingdom Bacillati; phylum Bacillota; class Bacilli; order Caryophanales; family Bacillaceae; genus Bacillus; species Bacillus sp. Cr_A10. Next base: position 160,660 of record NZ_JARHXR010000013.1, on the reverse strand, counting down.
CTGCTGCACCAAAACCTAGGAAAATCGTTAAAATGTAAAAGATTCCTACGATCCAAGTAGCGTATATAACTGAGCTACGAGCAGTCTTCGCATCTTTTACTGTAAAGAAACGCATTAATATATGAGGCAATCCTGCAGTACCTAACACTAATGCAATCATCATAGATATCGTGTCTAAACCATTTGTATATTTTACCCCAGGATGTAAGTATGCTTCTCCGTGAGATGTTGCGCCTTTCATTTCTGTAAACATACCAAATATATTGAAATTGAAATGCCATAAAACTAAGAAAGAAATAATGACAGTACCAACCATTAATAGAACAGCTTTGATAATTTGAACCCAACTGGTAGCTGCCATTCCTCCCCATAAAACATAGACAGTCATCATAACTCCAACGATTAGAACAGCAATCCAATAATCAATACCTAATAATAATTGAATAAGTGCGCCAGCCCCAACAAGTTGAGCGATCATATAAAATAAAACAATTGTTAAAGTACTAATTGCTGCAGCCCCACGGATTTTCTTCTGATTAAAACGGGCAGTAATCATATCTGCGAGTGTATATCGACCCAAGTTACGTAAAGGCTCGGCAACAATATATAAAACAACTAAATAAGCTACTAAATAACCAATACTATAGAAGAAACCATCAAATCCGAAAAGTGCAATTGCACCAGCAATTCCAAGGAAGGATGCGGCTGATAAATAATCTCCAGCAATTGCGATTCCGTTTTGCCATCCAGACAAACCACCACCAGCAGTGTAAAACTCACTAGCTGAATTAGTACGTTTAGAAGCGATATACGTAACGTATAAAGTTAATGCCACAATACCTACAAAGAATGATAAACCAATTAGACTCATTTATATCCACCAGCCTTTTCCTTCTCTAAAATGTCATTTGCTTCTTGATCGAACGTGTTTGCCTTTCTAACATAGATCATACATAACGTCCAAGTCATAATGAATAGTGCAATCGAATAAACCCATACCCAAGAAACGTCTCCAAAAGCATTAACGTTTAAAATTGTTGTGTAGGAAGTCAAAATTGGTAGGGTGATATAACATACAAAAAAGAATAATGACATTGGTAATATGAATCTGTTCTTTTTTCTTTTTAATTCTTTGAATTCTGGACTTTGTGCAATAGCTGTGTAATTTGTTGATGTTTTTTGAGCATCATCTTTTGAAAGAGTTTTACTGTTTCTGTGGTCATCTGAAATGTAAACGCTTTCTAAATTCTTTGCCATTTTCCATACCTCCATTAATTCCGAATCAGTTTTTGGAAAATTCTGTCCTAAACTGTAATTTAATAATATGAAACTATTAAAAAAATATCAAATAAAAGTTCACAAAATATTCAATTTTAACAAAAACTTAATGATGAAAATTAAAATCCAACCTTCTCCATTCAAGATTTGCTCAAAAAGTGCTAACATAGATAGGTTGATTAATTTGTAAGGAGGCATGTGCATGGAGAAGGAATTAACTAGAATAGAAACGTTCCGAAGCAATCTTATTGTGACGAATAATGCACGTAAAGGTATTCTAGAATGGTCTACAGATGAACATGCCTTTTTTAAAATGCAGGAATCGTTTGCTATATATATGGAGAAGAGACCGGTCAATTCTCATGGAAACACGTCGCTTTCTCTTTACTTTGATAATGAAATGAATAGAATTCTATCAGATAAGTTAAATGGTAAAGTTGCTGTAATGGAATGTGTACTTCAGAATGATGGGTTTCTAGCTACTGGTTTTCATGTAAGAGGAGAGAAAACTAGAATCAGAACAAATCGCCGTTTAGCTGTAAATTTGAAGTTTGTTACAGCTCGAAATAATGGAGCGGGCCTACCAATTCAACTCCACACTAAAATTCGTGAATTGCCTATTGCTGAGGAAAGATCAGAATATGTAAAAAAACGAATTACAAGTTGGGAAGGATATTTAAAAATACAAGAACGAAATGCTGATATTGCAGATATTACTACAGAATTTTCTAAAATAATGTTAAATGAAGATTTTTCTAGAATGACACTCATTGGTACTACCTTAAACGGAAATGAGTGGAATAAAATAAAAGGTCTTAGCGTTGCGTTGAAGGGATATCAATATGATATTGGTGACGTTTTGAAGGTCGATCGTTCTAAGAAAACGATAGAAATTGATTTAAAGCCAAAGATCAGAGATATGGCAAGAAGAAATCAATTGAACCCCAAAACAAAAGAAGCTGTATTTAGTAATTTTGCTACACTGAGCCAAATTAGAAGACTTCGCAAAGGATTTGAAGATTTACAAAACGGGCTTGCAGCAAATGCTAATCTTGAAAAAATATTATTTGAAGATAGACCCGCTATACGTATTACAAATAAGACAGAGAAACTGAAATTTCATAATCAATTGAATGAGTTTCAACAAGAAGCTGTTACAGGTGCTATGTCAGCGAAAGATTTATATGTAATACAAGGTCCACCAGGAACAGGAAAGACCACCGTTATTTCCGAAATCTGTCAACAAAATGCAAAGGCGGGACTCAGAACTTTAGTTGCTTCTCAGTCCAATTTAGCTGTTGATAACGCACTTAGTAGATTACTCTCAAATAAAGACATTCGTATTTTGCGCTTCGGCCGTACTGAAAGCATTGAAGAAGAAGGTAAGAAGTTCATAGAGGAAAATGTAGGGCAATATTGGAAAGACCAGACACTTAGTGCACTACAAAGAGAGTTAAACTCTCATCCCGTAAAAAAAGAACAATTATCAATTGAAATTACTACCCTTGAACAACAAATTGATTCTCTTCAAACTCAATTGGTTTTATTAAAAGAAAAGATAACACAAAAAGAAAATGCCAAGATTGAGCATACGTCAATAATGGAAGAGATAAAAGGGCTTAAAAGAAGTTTGATACTTTTAAAGAAAGAACAAGAAGAATTAGAAAAAACTAAAACCACTTTAGAAAAAACGCTACAAGGACTGCAGATGGAAATTACCAAGATGGAAGAATTTATTCATGCCAATCCATCTGGTGAACAATTAAAAGAAAAACTAAAACTTTTAGAAGCTGAATTAGAGATTATTAAAAATCAGCTTTATTATCAGCAAATAATGCAAGAAGTTAGTGAAGCCGAAAAATTAGTAAATGACACAAGACAAAAGTTTAAAATGCGGCAGCTTAAAATAGACAGTTTCAAACAGTTTTTGACGGAGATACCTTCTACGCGTAAATTCGAACAGTTAAAGAGTTTGATAAAACACTATGAGTTTACACCACTTTCTATGTTAGAGAAGCAAATAGAAGAATTGGACAAATTAATAGAAAAAATACAGTCATTTGAAGACTGGGAAGAACTAAACAACAGGTTACAATCAGCTATTGTTTACATAGAGAGTATATTCAAAAAAAACAATATATCATTACAAAATGTAGGTAGTAGCGGAGTGTTTTTTGATTCATCTTACTCAGTAAAAGAAATTCATCAATTCATAGATATCATGAAACGAATGCTTACGTCAGGAGAAATCGATTTAGAGAAGCTAAAAGTGTATTGGGAAGGATTGAACGTAAGGAAAAAATTTGTTTGGAAGCAAGGAACAATTTTAAACAACTCAAAATCAGACTCAACTAAACGTTTTCAAACGATTAAATTAGAATTGGAAGAGCAACTTAAAAGAGCAATCATTCAAGCAGAACGAGATATATATGAATTAAAAAACAATGGTACAGCCAATAGCGAAAAGTTAAATGTATTAATGGAGAAAAGTAAAAATATTAAAATAAAACTTGAAGATATAGAGAATATACAGTCACCACAAAAACTAGAAGAAGAACTACAACAAAAAGAAATTTTATTTAATGACTTAAAGAAAACAGAAGAAACTTTAAAACAGTATATAAATCGACTAGAACTTAAAAAGAATGAAAAGCGGGTTAGCTCCGATCAATTGGAATCCTATAAAGATACTCTCTCAAAATCAGAGATAGAAGGTAAACGAATTAATTCCGAAGGATTAGAACAGGAAAGAAAGCTTAAAGCTTTAGATGAATTATTAAGGCAAAATTTAGAGGAAGAGCGCGAGCTAGTGGTAGTTGAAATTGAAAAACTATCTGAAAAGAAGCTCTCTTTAACGCGTGAAAAAGAACGTTTACCTATTACACAGGAACTTCAAAACGAATGGTTTTCTCTACTAAGTGAAGCAAATGACCATGATTTAGATGAAATTCGAAAGCTTTATGTCAGACATGCAAATGTAATTGGAACAACTTGTGTAGCTTCCGCAAGAAAAGAGTTTATGGACAACTATCCTGTCTTTGATGTTGTGATAATCGATGAAGTTTCAAAAGCTACACCTCCAGAATTGTTATTACCAATGCTAAAAGGTAAAAAAATAATTTTAGTTGGAGATCATCATCAGTTACCTCCACTTGTTGGGGAAGATACGCTGGATGAAACTTTAAAAGTAATTCTAGAAGAAAGTGATAGTTTTGAGGAAAAGGACGAACTGAAGAAACTCTTGAAGGAGTCTTTATTCGAAAGACTATTTAAAAATCTACCTAAGAGTAATAAAACGATGCTTGCCATTCAGTATCGCATGCACGAAAGTATTATGGAGACGATTACTCCCTTTTACGCAGAGGAGAATTATCGATTGCAATGTGGATTAGTCGATTCTGATACAGTACGTGATCATTTACTAGATTCACACTACGTTAAAAGAAGTGATCATTTAATTTGGATGGATATACCTAACGAAAGATCCTACTTTGAAGAAAAAGTAAAGGACGGAAAAAGTCGTTTTAACCAAGGTGAATTGAATACTATACGTGACGTTTTGATGGATTTAGACAAAGCTACAGAGTCTGCGAAAAGTGAAGGAAGAATGGGCTTAGATGAAAGAAAGAGTATTGGGGTAATTAGTTTTTATGGAGAGCAAGTGAAAAGAATTGATCGATTAATTCAACAAGAGACAAACTTTAAAAATTTGACTTTCCGAACAGGGACGGTAGATAAATTTCAAGGGATGGAAATGGATGTTATCATTTTAAGCATGGTACGTAATAACAAAGATAATAATGCCGATATAGGGTTTGCGAATGATTATAGACGTTTAAATGTAGCCCTTTCCAGAGCTAGGGAATTACTAGTTCTAGTAGGAAGTACTGAAATGTTCACTCAACGTGCTAAAAGAAAAGATGCTAGAGAAATGTACAGTGGCTTGCTAGAGGTTGTAAAAAATAAAGATGGACTAAAAGATATAAAAGGAAATGTAATAGGAGTTCTAGAAAATGCGTGAGTTGGAAAACCGATTAAAAAGAGAACTGCAACAGAATTTGAACGTCAAAATTATGCATTCATCTATGTGGAGCATACCAGTTCATTCGATTGAGGCTGAATTTATATGTGTGAAGCGAACAAAAATGGACGTGCTTATGAAGATGATGCTCATTGCTTTTCAAAAGACTACAAAGATAAATGCGGAAGAATTAAGTGAATTATTACTTGTAGAGCAACTTTTTATACAGGATTTAATTGATTTAATGCAAAGAACACTTCTGCTAGAAAAGATAGAGAGCGGATATAGGCTTACAGATAAAGGAAACCAACAATTAGCAAATGGCATATTTGAAGAGGAACAGAAGCCTGAGACTAACAATATACTATATAGCCCTTCTCATGAGGCATTCTTGGAAGGTGAACTTAAGGAAGCAACGGGTGAAGAAGAATTAGAAGTTTATAGATATGTAAAAGAAGGATATCTGGATGAAGAATTGTCTTTTGAGGATGAGACATTGATAAATGCACTCCGTATAAACGGTGCTGAATCAGGAGAAGGAGACGTTCAGACGGTACTATCTGAAATTGTCTCATCGACGGATTTATATATCGATGATATTCCTTGTATAGAATTTATTTTGTATGATAAAAAACAAGACATCATATATGCACGAGTATGGAATACATTATTAGAGCGGTGGGATGAAAAACTCGAAAACCAACTGAATGAGAAAGAACGCTTGGATTGGCGGAAAACTTATTTAGAATAGTATTTTACATTAAGTGGCAGAAAGAGACGAATGTAAATGTAAGCGAGACAAGTTTTCCGGTAACCGAGACCAAATTTCAAAAATCGAGACCAATTCTCACACAACCGAGACCCTTTAGTTTCCTGCACTAAGGGGTCTCTTTGTATTATTTTGTATTAAGATACTCATCTATAGGCACAAATAATCCGACCCTGCCATGTTCATCATGATCTAATGTGGCGAAAATAACCCCAATTACTTTACCATCTTTATTCAAAACAGGGCTTCCGCTATTCCCTCGATAAACCGGTGCTTTCATCATGACTACAGGTACGTCCCAATCACTTAACTGAGTATAATCAATAATTGTTCCTTCATTTGCAATACCAGTAAAACCTAGTGGATTACCAATAAAGTATATAGATTCATCAGCTTCAAAAGTAGTTCTCTCCGCAAGCTCCAAAAATGGGAGATCCTCCTCCTTAATATCTAATACAGCAAGATCGACAGAAGGATATGTATCTATTACTTTAGCACGAAAACGCCTGTCATCAGGAAAACCAACTGTTACAGTTTCATTACCTTCCACAACATGATAGTTAGTCAAAATCATACCATCGCTTGATATAGAAAAGCCGGTTCCTTTGCTATCATCTGTTAATATGACTACGACAGACTTTTTATAAACTGCTATCTCTTCCTGAGCAGACAATTTTGCAGACGTTTTAATAAATTCAATAGCTGGAATAGAGTAAATTTGAAAGATTGATGCAAATGTACTGACAAACAGAATAGAAGCCATCAAATAGAATACCCATTTTGGAAAAGGTCTCTTTGGTCTATTACTCTTATTTTCAAGAGCTTCTTTCTGAAGTGCTTCCCTCTGTGCCTCTAATACAAGTTCGAGAAACTCTTCTTCGCTTAGCTCTTCCTCTTTCCAATCATCCTTATGTTGTTTTTCATTTGGATCCATACGCACCCGCCTTTGTTTCAAACACATGTTAAGAAGTATTATACACAAAGTTTAGCTCTTTCTACATAACACAAAGCAGCCCATTCTTATAGGACTGCTTTGCATGTTGTAGTTAGTATGATTTTTCTCTCTCGCTTTTTTCACGTTGATTTGGGGTCATTGGTTCATGCTTTGGTTTTAAGTTTCCGAGTTCAGCTAATTCTAGAGATATCTCTTCTTTCTTACTACTTGGATTTTTTGCCATAGAACCGTTATTGTTGCTAGCGCCCCTGCGATTTTCACTCATAAAGTAACCTCCTTTAAAATTTTTCATACCTCTTTAACTTGGTTCAATAGGAGTAAAAGATGTATATCAAATATGGACTAATTATTAATAATGACTAAATGACCGTTTTGAAATGTAGCATAATTCTTTAGGCTCTCAACGGGAAATATGAAAGTCCATGGCATACTAACTTTGGGTTTAATTTTCAATGTTTGTAGTGTAAAAGTATGCTCAACAAGAAAATTTTCATTTTCCATATAAGCTAATTTTTTATTATAAAAAGTAATCTCTTCTTCAGAAAAATTATGTACAAGTACAGTAATCAATAATTCACTCTTATGATTCACTGCTTGCCAAATTGGTGTTAGAAGAATATCTTGAGACTCCGTTTTGTATGTTTGGAGGAAAATTTCTTCGATTTCTTTTCGATCCTTACTGGATAAGGACTTATCCCATGATGCTTCAAACTCAAGCTTTTGCATTCGTGAAACCTCCTTATATTAGTATTGGCCTATTATCGAACAGTTAATTAAGACTACATTAATAACTATAATAATTTTGGAAAAAATAACCTAATAAAACAATCCATTACTATCCAATATATGAATAATAGCAGATTTTTAAGTGTATGTTCTATAATTACTAATTCCTTCTAAACATAAATTAGAAATATGGATAAAAAGAACTAAATAATGATTAATAAAATTAGTAGTCAATATGACTACAATGATTAAATAGGATGAATGAAGTATTTTTAGAAAAAATAACCAAAAATTGTAGTTATGATAAAAATTTGATATTCTCTATAATGCCAATGATACCAATGCTCTATTAAACTAATATTAATTTTTCATAGATAAATAGAACTATTGATAATTTAGTGTAAAATAGTAAACAGTTATTATTTCCGAAAATTCTGAAAAATAACGACAAAGTACGACAAATTTCACACTTCATTTCAAATATAGTGATACTTAACAACAAGAGATTCACGAACGACACCATTGATTCTGTTTGCCTAAGTAACTTAGGAAAGGAGGTAAAGGTGTTTTTTATTTAGTCTTTTTTAAACAAGGGCGAGCAGCGGACGTTAATTTAATTTTTGTGAAATTCAAAGGAGGAATGAAGTTGAGGAAGAAAAGTAGTTCAGTCAAAGCTCTTAGTGTTGTAGCATCTTTACTCATGACGTTTTCGCTAGTAGCACCAAATGTTGTAAGCGCAGAAACAACTAGTAAGCTTCATCAATCGTTCAGAGATTCAAGCTCTAATAACATTTCTGTGAAAGACAAATTAAATAGCCGTCTGCTTGAAAACTTTAAAAACGATGAGAAGGTTACATTCCTGATTAAATTCAAGGAAAAATCTGACTCTCTTCAAGTGGCTGAAGAAGCAAGAAAAAATGCAGATGAAGCAAACCTATCAGCTCATAATACAAAGCTTATTCAACGCTCTGCTGTTGTGTCTGAGTTAAAGGCAACGTCTATTGAGTCTCAACAAACGGTTAAACAATTTTTAGAACAAGAAATAGCGAAAGGAAATGCCGAAGATCTTACCTCCTACTACATCGTAAATGGGATGGCAGTTACTGCGACACAGGAAGTAGCTGAAAAGATAGCAACTTTCGCAGAAGTAGAAAAAATATTGCCAAATGAAACTCGTCAACTGTTTACAACAAAAACAGAAAATGCGGTCGTTCCTAAAGCAGAAACTGCAAATATCGAGTGGAACATTGAGCGTGTGAAAGCACCAGATGTTTGGGCGATGGGCATTGATGGTTCAGGAACGGTAGTAGCAAGTATCGATACAGGAGTTCAGTGGGATCACCCAGCTTTAAAACAAAAATATCGTGGTTACAATGCAGCAACTGGACAAGTCACACACGACTATAACTGGTTTGATGCAACAGCTGGACGAGCTACTCCATATGATGATATTGACCATGGGACGCACGTAACAGGAACAATGGTTGGTAGTGAACCAAATGGTGCAAACCAAATTGGTGTAGCTCCGGGAGCAAAATATATTGCAGTAAAAGCTTTCTCAGCAGCTGGTGGTACTGATGTCGACTTGTTAGAGGCGGCACAATGGATTTTAGCACCAACTGATGCAGCTGGAAACGCACGTGTTGATATGGCTCCGGACATTGTTAATAACTCTTGGGGTGGCGGTCCTGGTCTTGATGAATGGTACCGTGACGTAGTTATTAACTGGCGTGCAGCAGAAATTTTCCCTGAATTCTCTGCAGGTAACACAACGCTTTCAAATCCAGGTGGTGCAGGATCGGTTGCAGCACCAGCAAACTATCCTGAATCATTTGCGACAGGTGCAACTGATATTAATAACAAAGTGGGTAGCTTCTCACTACGTGGTCCTTCGCCTTATGCGGAGATTAAACCAGATATCTCAGCACCAGGTGTAAATATCCGTTCATCCGTACCGGGTGGTGGCTATGAAGGTGGTTGGAATGGGACATCTATGTCAGGTCCAGCGGTATCTGGTGTAGCGGCACTTCTTCGACAAGTAAATGCGAACTTGACGGTTGATGAAATGGAGGAAATTTTGCTTAATACAGCTAATCCTTTGACAGATGCTCAATATCCAGCAGTTCCTAACCATGCATATGGATATGGGTTAGTGGATGCTTATGAAGCAGTATCCTCGATTATTACTGGATTAGGAACATTAAAAGGACAAGTAACCCAACAAGGTGATGACAATGAAGCACCAACATTCGAACATACAGCTCCAAGCGAGACGTATGCGGGAATGGATTTAGAATTGACGATAGATGTTAATGATAACATTAGCGTTGCTTCAGTTATTCTAAACTATAAAGATGCAGATGGAGCTTGGCAAGTAATTGAAGCTGGTCGCAAATCTGGTGATTATAAAGCTGGAGAGTTCGGTGTAGTAGTTCCTGGTGAATTAATCACAGGTAACTCATTTACGTACAAATGGATTGTAAACGATTTTGGTAATAATGAAGTAAGCAGTGAAGAATATGTTGTTCAAGTGAAACCAGGAATTACGGTTGGATACTTTGAAGACTTTGAAGGACAGCCAACGGGTTGGTATTCATTTGGAGAACAAAACAGTTGGGAATGGGGCGTGCCTACATCTGGACCAGGAAATGCTGCATCAGGTGAAAAGGTATATGCAACAAACTTAGCTGGATTATACGCGAATCGCATGAACGCGACACTTGTTGCACCTCCAATTGACCTGCCAGAAGGAAACTCATACTTGCAGTTCAAACATTGGCACAATTTTGAGCAATCTTCCTCAGGAAGAGCTTGGGATTATGGACATGTATTTGTTTCGACTGACCAAGAAAACTGGACGCAATTACTAATGGTTCAAGGTCAATCGAATGGATGGGTAAGTGCAGAGGTTGATCTGTCTGCTTATGCTGGTCAACGTATTTACATTGGATTTAATGCATTCTCTGATGGAAGCGTTCAAAGAGATGGCTGGTATATCGATGATGTATCTTTAGCTAATATCTCACAAACTGGAAAAGTATCAAAAGGAAATAAAGGAACAATCGTAAATAACGGAAATAATGGAAATACAAATAACGGAAATAACAAGGATAAAGACAAAGATGCATTAAAAGAAGCGGTTGATCCAAAGACAATCAGACCTGTATTACCTGTAAAAGAAGCACCACCAGTAGAAGAAACAATTGTTAATCCTACCCTTCTACCATTAGGTGCTCAAGTTAGTGTACTAGAATCAGGACGCTCGGTTTATTCAAATCCAGCTGATGGTTCTTATTCATTAACACATGGTGCAGGAACGTTCACCGTAAAAGCGGAAGCTTATGGATTCACCTCAGAAGAACAATCTGTAACGATTGAAGCTGATGGTACAACAACTGCTAATTTCACTTTAGATGAAGTAGCACAAAATACAGTAAGTGGTACAATTACGGACCAATCGACAGGTGAAGGTGTTGCAGGAGCAACAATTTTACTTGTGGAAGATGCAAACATCACCCCTGTGGAAACGGATGCATCGGGTAACTATTCACTTACAGCATACGAAGGTGATTACACATTAAAAGTAGTTGCTCGAGGCTACCATAGCCAAGAAGTTTCCATTACTATTGGTGATGAAGCAATTACGCAAAATATTGCACTAGAGCCATTCTACACGTATCCTGGTGGAGAAATAGGTTATGATGACGGTTCAGCTGAAAATGCTCGTGCTTTTAATGCAGCAGGAAATGCATGGGCGGTAAAAATGTCTCTACCTGAAGGCAAAGAAAACGGTATCGTGACAGATGGCGTATTCCGATTCTGGGACACTGAATGGCCAGTCCCTGGTGGAACTGCATTTGCTGTTGAAGTTTGGGATGCTACAGGTGCAGATGGTGCACCAGGTAAGATGCTTGCAGGCCCGATAGATGCAACAGCTTTACGTAACGGTGAATGGACAGTTGTGAATTTAACTGAACACAACATTGTCGTAAATGGCGACTTCTTCATGGTATACCGCCAAACTTTTGCAAACCCAAATACACCAGGTTTAGCAACAGATGAAAATGGAACAAATGCAGGAAGAAGTTATCAAGGAGTTTCTGGTGCTTGGTCTCCATCACCAACTGCTGAAGGTAACTATATGATTCGTGCTCGAGTAAGCTATGAAGTAAGCGCGCCAGTCATCACATCTCCTGCTGCTAATTTGACAACAAGTCAAGAAGCGTTGACTGTTGAGGGGACAGCATCACCGACTGCTACTATAGAGTTGAAACAAAACGGTAAAGATTCTGGATCTGTTATTGTAGGCAATGACGGTAAATTTGCAATCCCTGCGACACTTACGGAAGGTGCTAATGAGTTCAAAGTGGTTTCAGTGTTAGATGGCAGAACTACAGGTGAATCTGAACCAGTTACAGTGATTTTAGATACAATAAAACCTGAAATGACTATAACAAGCCCAAAAGATGGTGATAAAACTAATCGTGAATCGGTAACTGTCGAAGGTACCGTTACAGACGCAAACCTTGACTTCGTAAAGGTTAACGGTCAAACTGCACAAGTTGTTAATGGAAAATATTCAAAACGTATACTTCTTGAGAACGGTGCGAATGAAATTACAGTCATCGCTCAAGATAAAGCTAAAAATAAAACTTCCAAAAAAGTGACAGTAACTGCACAATACGATGCACCTGTCATTGAGAACTTAAAACCTGCACAAGACCTTCAATTGACAACAGGTAAAAGCGTTAAAATTGAATTTGATAGTGAGCCAGGATTGAAGACAACATTTGTCATCCATATGCCACTAACAAATGTTGGAGATGTTCAAAACGCTACGGAATTACCAATGATGGAACAATCTAATGGTCACTATGTCGGATACTGGACAGTACCAGCAGATACTGTTGCCAACGGAGCAGTTATCGAAGTAAAAGCTGTTGACAGCTTCGAAAACGAAACACGCGAAAGAGCAGCGGGTAAATTATACATCAATGTAGCAGCGCCTTCAGCTCAACCATCAGTTGAGACACCTGCAGAGACTCCTGTGGATGCGCCTGCTGAAACGGAAACACCTGCTGAAAAGATGGCGGAATAAACGATTCTATTGAATGCCGAAGAGGATAAAAATCCTCTTTGGCATTTTTTAGTTTTATAGTTAGTTGAAAAATAAAAACTTTAGATGGAATAAAAGAGCTTTTAGTTGGAAAAATGACCCTCTTTGTTGAAAATAAAACTCCTATAAAAAACTAGTGTAGTCCTTTCATTACTCCGCATATGATGTGTTGAAAGGGGTGTGCGATGAATTATTATGTAAATGTGTTTAAGAACTTTTTGCCTCTAAATGCAGAGATTCTAGAGTTACCGGAACCCCAAGATATACCGGCTGTAATTCTAGCAGATATCGATGGAGATCGTTTGGAAGAATTAATTGGCGCATATAGACATGAAGAACAAAACTATCTCTTAATATTAAAGAACAATCATGAACAATGGCTTCCATTAATTCATATTCAAGGTAATGGTTATGGCATAGCAAATTTAATGGCAGCGCCAATAACAGATAGTTGGATCAATACATTGATAGTAGGTTGGCAAATAGGTAGTATATGGTCTCAATTAGATCTGTTGCAATGGACAAATAGTGGATTTGTACAGCTATCTACTGAGGATCTTGTATATAGTAAGTTGGAAGTAGAAGATATGCCAGGTACTTATGGAGAGGATGGTCAATATGAAATGGCGGTTTGGACTCATGATACTGGAGAAGCCTATAAAGTAGAAGTATATCGATTCACCGATAGTGGACTAGTACGAGCAAAGGATGTCTATCCTTATTACTTTAAAAAAGTGGGGGACTACTACAAGAGATTATTACAAACGAATGATTTCTCCTATTACTGGTACTATTTGGCTGATGCACAGAAGAAAGCTGGTGATTTGGAACAAAGTTTAGCTTCCATTGATAAAGATTTGTCCTTTCGCTCCCCATACCCTTCAAGAGATATGTTGCTAGATAAAAAACAACAGATTCTTAGACTCTTACAAGATAATAAATCTAACGGTCAAGGTATTATTACACATACTAGAGGAGATGTGACAGGTGATGGTATTATGGATACCATCTACCTTACGGGTGAGAAGAGAGAAGATAGCCCGTTTTGGCAAAACATTACGTTAAATATTCTATATGGAAAAGACAATATAGTAGAGAGAATTTCACTAAAGCAAAATGCTGGCTATAATCCTACCTTATTTCTCGGAGATTTTACTGGAAACCAGGTATATGACATTTTGATTGTCATAGATACAGGTGGAAGTGGTGGTACGATTTACGCTTATATTTTTTCTTATATGGAAGGGAACATGCGTCAAGTGTTTGATGTAGAAGAATATAACGAACAGTCAAAATATGAGGTTAACTATCAAAATCAATTTAAAGCGACTGTAACTAGTAGTTATCCTTTGAAGAAATATACATTGGATTTAACTTATAAGGGGGAAGAATATTTATCGGAGATCTATAACGAAAATGGAACATTAAAAGAGCCGATTGAGGGTTGGGTAGATCCCGTGAGTGGTTTATATCCAATCGATTTCGCTAGAGACGGAACTTACGAGCTTACTGCATTTCAAAGAATCGCGGGAAGATATCATGCGGATGCATTAGGGTATGTTCAAAATGTATTAAGCTGGAATGGAAGCGAATTTATCACCGAAAGACAAAGTGTATCTATTTTTGGCGAGGATTTATCTAATAGATAATAGGATAAAGAACTACTACAAGTGACATTTTTGTAGCAGTTCTTTTTTATTACCGATTGTTCATATAATTGACAAAAAGTATTTGACAAATTTGTGAACACGTTGAATAATATAGAGTAAGAGGGGTGTTTTAAATGGAATCATACGTGAAAATGTTACATGCTACAAAATTTGTAGGTGCAATTTTGTTAACTGTAGGAATAGCTACCTTTTTATATGGATCATTAATAAGCGAATATAGTACTGTTATGGGTGTAGGTATTGGAATAGTAATGGGAGCAGTCTTTATTTTTCTAATAGGGATGATTCTAGTTGCTTCGGAAGAAATGGTATTAAACTCTAAAGAATATAGAAAAGAGAGCGTCTAAAATGACGCTCTCTTTTTTCTGTTTACATATCCCAAACCAACGTCAGCAAGGTGCCTAGTATGGTTAATATAGCAAGGATTAAACCATAATATATATTTACATAAATAGAATTTTTATCGTTGGTCTCACCTGCGTGCATAAATACTACCAGCTGAAGACCAGCCTGTATAAATGCCGTAAGGAGAAGAACAGTCATACCAATTGAGTAGGACATATCAGTAAAATACACTAATAGTGCCACTGCTGTAAGAACTAATGAGAATGCAAAGCCCATTACTTGTTTAAGAGGGAATAATTCTTTCATATTACATCATTCCTTTCAAGTAGATGAAGCTGAAGATGAAAATCCAAATAATATCTAAGAAATGCCAATAGAGAGAGAAAATAAATGATTTATTGGCTGTTTCCGGAGTCAAGCCACGTTTTTTGATCTGCAATAGGATAAATAATCCCCAGAAGAAACCAAGTGTAACGTGTAATCCGTGTGTTCCTAAGGTCGTTAACAAAATGGCAGTAAAAGCACTAGTTTGTAACCCTGCTCCAACATGCACATAGTGAATGAACTCATAAATTTCGAAGCTTACGAATGCTGCCCCAAGTATAAGAGTAACCGCAAAGAATGCCATTGTCGCTTTTTTATTGTTCATTCGCATAGCATGAATGGCAAGTCCAATCGTAAAGCTACTTGTTAATAGTAAAATCGTTTCAACTAATACTGGTGTAATTTCAAAAATTTCTGCCCCAGAAGGTCCATTGCCAATACGATTTTCTAAAGTAAAATAAGATGCAAATAGTGTCGCGAAAAGCATAATTTCCGCACCAATGAAAATCCAAAAACCTAAGATTTTTAAGCTATTTTCTTCCGTGCTGTATTCAAGTGGAAGCGAGTTATCTACCTTCATTTTTTAGCACCTCGCAATTTTCTTTCAGTTTCTTCGATGTCCTCTACAGAAATATATCTTCCATGGTCTTTCTCGAATGAACGATAAGTCAAACAAGCTAAAATACCGATCAATGACACTATGGCAAGTGGCCAAATGCTGAATATCATCGCAAATCCAAAGACAAAGAAGATACAGCTCATGATAAATGGTAAACCACTGTTATTTGGCATGTGAATTTTTTCAATTTTTCCATTGAATAATTCATGACCATTTTTCTTTGAATCCCAAAATGCTTGTGTCGATGCAACTTGTGGTGTAATTGCAAAATTATATTCTGGTACTGGAGTATGTGTTGCCCATTCAAGTGAACGTGCATCCCATGGGTCACTAGCAATATCCCTTGAAGCATAACGAGTACTATAGTAAATATTGTAGACAAGAAGGACAAAACCTACTGCCATAATTGCTGCACCAATGAAAGAAACCATATTTAACGCACTAAAACCGGTTGATTCAGAGTAAGTGTACATGCGACGTGCCTGACCATCTAAGCCTGTAATATACATTGGAATGAAGGCTAGGACAAATCCGACTGATAAAATCCAAGCTGTCCATTTACCAAGCTTTTCGTTTAACATGAAACCAAATATTTTTGGCCAATAGAATGTAAGACCAGCTAGCATAGCGTAAACCACACCTGGAATAATTACGTTATGGAAATGAGCTACTAAGAACATCGTATTGTGATATTGATAGTCAGCAGCTGACATTGCAAGCATTACTCCGGTAACTCCACCTAATGTAAATAGTGGGATAAACATTATGGAATAAAGCATTGGGGTAGTAAATTCAATTTTCCCTTTCCAAAGGGTGAACAGCCAGTTAAATATTTTAACCCCGGTCGGAACAGCTATTGCCATCGTTGTGATGGAGAATATACTATTTGTTAACGCACCTTGGCCCATTGTGAAGAAATGGTGAGCCCAAACTACAAATGATAGTAAAGAAATGACTACCATTGAAGCAACCATGGACTTATAACCATAAAGGTTGCGTCGTGCAAAGGTTGAAATAATCTCACTATATAGACCGAATGCAGGTAAAATCAAGATATATACTTCAGGGTGTCCCCAAACCCAGAACAAGTTAGCCCAAAGCATATCCATACCACCATTGGTGGTTGTAAAGAAGTTTGTTCCAAATAATCTATCCATTGTCCCCATTGCAAGCAATACTGTTAATACAGGGAAAGCAAAAACAATGATGACGTTTGCGATAAATGCAGACCAAGTGAACATTGGCATTTTCATAAGAGTCATGCCAGGAGCTCTCATTTTTAAGATAGTCGTTATAAAGTTAATACCAGTCATTAATGTACCAATTCCGGCGATTTGAATAGCAATCATGTAATAATTCGAACCAACGGATGTACTAAATTCATTCCCTGCAAGAGGGAAGTAAGAAGTCCAACCAGCATCAGGTGATCCACCCACTATAAATGAAATGTTGAATAATCCCATTCCCATAAAGAATAACCAGAAGCTCAATGCATTTAGACGAGGAAATGCAACGTCACGTGCTCCGATTTGTAATGGTACTAGGTAATTAAAGAAAAATATAATGAACGGCATAGCCATAAACAGAATCATTACGACCCCATGTGTTGTGAAAACTTCATTATAATGCTGAGAATCTAGAAACGTGTTCTCCGGCATTGACAGCTGATAGCGCATCATAATTGCATCAACGCCACCTCGGAACAGCATAAGTAAGGCTGATAGCAAATACATGATCCCTATACGTTTGTGATCAACAGTTGTGATCCATTCGCGCCAAAGGTATCCCCATTTCTTAAAGTAGGTAATTCCTACGACTATAGCAATCATCGTAAGACCAATACCAACCATGGATGCGTATATTAAAAAGCTTGGATGTGGTACGGCAAAGCGATCAAAGAAATCCATACTTTTGTAACTCCTTTCAGGAATCTATAGCTTGAACTATAGTAATCTAATAAACTTCTAATTAATGATGAGCGTGACTTGATTCCTCATCGGTATTAGTTGATTCGTGATTTTCGTGTTCTGATTCTTCTGCGTCCGTTTCAGTAGAGCCATGGTCATGGTTAGGCGCAGGTGAGAATTCTAAATGTGTTCCTGTGTAAGTAGAACGTCCAAGATGGCCTGGTTCTAATAATTCCTCAAACTTTTCTTCGGTTAGAGGTTTTGCTGTTTCATGTACTTCTTTCACCCAATCATCGTAGTCTGCCTGAGACATAGCTGTAACTTCAAATGTATTTTCTGCAAATCCTGCTCCACTGAAGTTAGCATTTCTTCCAACAAACTCACCTTGTGTATCTGCTGCTAAGTGCAAGGTGGTGACCATATCAGCCATGGCATATTTTTGTCCACCTAATTGTGGAATCCAAAAACTAGTAATTGGTCCATAAGAATATAATTTAAACTCAATTGCACGGTCTTCAGGGATGTACAAGTAGTTAACAGTCTCGATATCTTCTTCTGGATAACTAAAATGCCATTTCCAGTTAGAAGAAGAAGCATAAATTATTAACGGCTCTTGATCTTCATATCCTGCTGGAGTCGCCTCTACTTCATAATTACTTTTTACAGAAACGATTGAAAGAAAAATGACGATCAAAATAGGAATACCGATACAAATTGCTTCAACGATTGGACTTCCTTCTATATGAGGTGGCTCGTAATCTTTACTTTGATTAGAAGCGCGATATTTTATTAGCACAAATACTAAAATAGCTAAAACGACAATAACTATACCTGACATCAGCCAGATAGAAAGCATAATATCATCAGCCTGAGTTTTAGCCTGAGGACCTTTCGGGTCTAAAACTAGTAATGGTTCACAACCTGTTAACACAGTGGCAATAGTGAAAACCATCGTCATTAGAGCCCACTTCATTTTTAATTTCATAGTTGTACCCCTTTCAATTCTGTTTATAAAAAGTTGTGGTAACTAATTCATGCGAATACTGATTGGAGGAATTCCTATCCGTGCCTCTATCTTATTACCGCAACTTTAAAAAACAAACTAATAGAATCGGGCTTCACAAAATGTTCATGAAGATATGAACAAATTAAAATAGTTCCGTAACACAATTGTGAAAACAGAGGTAAAATGTCAAAAAGTATTCATTATTGTGGATAATCTTGGTTCAAATCAAAAAATTAATAATATCAAACTTTTGCAAGTTTGAAGGTTCACCTATTTGGAAATAATTCTTAAAAGATCCTAGGCAGAAAGGAGACGAATTTTGGAATGAGACCATGGGTTATGACGCAGGAATGGCGGGATGTCCTTTTCCTTCATTGGCCAGTTTCGGCAAAGGATATACGTGATCACATACCTTCGGAGCTAAAGTTAGATCTATATGACAATATGGCTTGGCTTGGTTTAGTCTCTTTTCAGGTAAAAGGTAATCGCCCGAGACTTGTCCCCCCTATTCCAGGATTGAGTTCTTATTTAGAACTAAACGTTCGTACATACGTCAGCTATAAAGGGAAATCAGGTGTTTTTTTCTTTAGCTTAGATGCGAATAATCCAGTAATCGTAAAATTGGCGACCATAGGAAACTTTTTACCTTATCGTCAAGCTAATATCCATTTACAAAAAAGAAACAACATTTTTTCAGTTTCTAGTAAAGTGAGTAATGCGAATTCAATTCCCGAAACGCTAATCACTTCATTTGAGCCGATGCCAGAAATTATGGAAGGAACTTCATTAGAACGTTGGCTGACAGAGCGTTATTGTTTATGGACAAAAATAAATAATGATTTATACCGTGTGGATATTTGGCATGCTCCATGGAAATTGCAAAATGTTAAAGGGGAAGTTGTAGAAAATTCTATGGCTTCTTTTCTAAAAGGTGATTATCAAAAAAATCCACCAATCGCTCACTACTCAAAAAGGAAAAAAGTTCGATCTTATTTACCTATCAAAGAGAAATAAAAGGTTTCAGAACGTTTTATTGTTCTGAAACCTTTTAAATTAAAAATATTGAGGGAATTGCTTGATGATTGCCTCGGCAATCATATCTCCCATTTCTAAAGCTTGCTCTTCGATTTTGTCAAAAACCTCAATGTCCACTTTATAATTTTTTTCAATCATATTAACTGCCTCTGATTTTGTTAATGTCAAATGAGTATAAAACATTTCTTTTAATTCTTCTTTATTAATATAAGGGTTAATACTGCTCCAAAATGCAACAATTTCATCTGCATTTTTAAACCATGCTTTTTCTTTTTCCTCCACAGTTGTTGAATCACCTTTTACTGCAGCGGTTACTAGTTGCGCTGCTATTACTAAATGCTCCTTTAATAACCCCTCATATTGATTTGCAATTTGGTCTCCATAATAAGGACGAATACAATTCGCTAAATCGGTTGCGTTTCTTAAAAGCCGTTCTTGGACGAATGGCAAATCAGGTAAGTTAAATACAATGCTTGTAATTGTCATTCTCGTCCAGTTGACGTGCTCCATCCACAAAAGACGATTCATACTTATAAAATCGAATTCATTTTTACTAATAAATTGATCATGATCAGCCTCTTGATTCAATATAAATCGAACTGGAGCTGTATATTGAGAAAAAGGAGTCTTATAAAACGAGCTTAGGGGATAAGAAGAATAACGGAAATACAAAATATCATCATTCCTTTTCATTTTTTAATTGCCTATAAGTTACAATACTCGAAAGGATTCATTCTTGTGATTAGTAGTAAAAGGTTGAGTTCCCAAAAGTTACTTATTATAATAATAGTAAGTAATTTTTTGAATAGTAAGAATCAATAGAGGGTAAAAACATGATAGATTTTGACTACTTAAAAAGAGAAATAAAAAAGGAGAAAGTTACTTCCTTACTTGTATATCAAAAGGGAAATAGTATTTTCGAATACTACAAAAACAATAAACAACGTGAAAAGGTTCATAAAATGAATTCCTGTACCAAAAGTGTACTTTCAATCTTAGTTGGAATTGCACTAGAGAAAAAGCATTTAACATCCATTCACTTACCTGTCTATACCTTTTTCCCAGAGCTTTTTAAAGAACAAACGGATAGTCGTAAATTAGATATTACTATTTATCATTTGTTAACGATGACAGATGGATTGGACTTTCCCGAATTTGGTGAATGGAATAGCTTTGCACCAATGGTCTATCATCCGAATATAATGAAGTTTGTTCTAGAACGTCCAATAATCCATCCTGTTGGCACATATATGAACTACAACTCGGGTTGCTCCCATATATTATCTGCTATTCTCCAGAAAGTAACCAACATGAAAACGGAGGAATTTGCCAATAAGTATTTGTTCAAGCCGTTAGGTATTAAAGAATTTAATTGGTATTCAGATAATATGAACATCAATAAGGGGGCAGATGGGCTCGTTTTAAAAGCGACAGATATGATGAAAATCGGCCAACTAATGTTGCAAAATGGTGTTTATAACAATAAAAGAATAGTTTCGGAGGAATGGATAAAGACTTCTACTACACCATATTTTAAAACATATGAATTAATTGGTTACTACGGGATGCATTGGTGGATAAATAAACTGGATGATAAACAATATTTTACATACGAAAATACGTATCATTTTGCATTAGGATTTGGCGGGCAATATATATTCATTTATCCAAAAGAAGAGATAGTCATAGTGATCACGAGTGAAATATATGAAAATAGCTTACTGCCATTAAGAATAGTCCAAAAAAGTTTTTTAATTTAAAGCTTGTGTTTCTGTCTTCTTCAGCACCAAATGCGTCTAAGGGTATCTTCTGGATATGGGAGCGACGAAGGTGTAATTTATTCTGCGGAGGCTTAAGCGCAGCGTGCGCGTTTAATAGGTTATTGATTTAAAAAAAGGGGACTATTGGGATGCATAGAAGATACGATAAAAAGCATATCTTTTTGGCTATTGGGGCTTGTATCGTTTTGTTTTCACCTGTTTATTTGCTTATTATACCTTTAGCGGTTGTGAATACGCTCTATTACAAAAAAGGTATTTGGATTACGTATGCACCAACGGAAAATTATGTGACATTTGGGGTAAGCTTGTTTTTAATCGTTCTGGCCTGTTTAGTATTGGGATTTCTCGGTATACGGAAATGGACGGTTGGAGCAGGGGTGTTTTGTGTACTTCTTAGTAGCTTGGTTTTTTATATTGCTTCTTTATCTTATATTACTTTATCAGGGGAAGAAATTTCTTATCGGACTCTTTTTTCAAAAGAAAAACAATCCTATTCTTGGGAAGATCTTGAGAAGCTCGTTTATTATGTAAAGCTACCTGAGGATGATGAATTATCCTATTATGAATTTTATTTTAAGGATGGACAAATGATGACGATGAAACAAAATAGTTACGTAACAAATTTACAAGGAAATTTAAATGGTACAGTGAGAGCAATGCAAATACCTTTACAGTATGTCGAAGAAAATGGTGTTGAATAATTCAATTAGCCCAGTAATCTAACGATTATTGGGCTAATTTATGGCTTTTAAATATACCCATTAATTCGGGATTTTTCTTCTGCCACAATCTCATCTTTCAATTCTTCCATACTTTCTTTACGTCGTTCGTTTTTCTCCTTGATTGCAGCAAGTTCTTTTCCTTCAGCGAATTCCATCGCTGCTTCAGCTGCTTCCATATTATGAATTGTTTTTTTTAATATTTCTTTATTATCAGCAGAATCATTATGCTTTGGCATTATATTTCCTCCTCGATTAATTTAGAATCTTTCATGAAATAGTATTTCCAAATTCAACAAAACTATTTGAGGATTATATTACTAAAGGAAAACTTTTGGTAGAAAACTTTCAGATGAATAAAAATGGTGTTAAATTGCCATAGTAAAGACGTATTGAATTAGAGAAAAACCTAAGGAGGACGTTACTTTGGTAGATCACACCCAAATGAGCTGGAAAGAAGATAATGTCATTTCTCAACTGCACAATTCTGTTGATAATGTTACTTTTGCGGTAGGGCAAGCTCTAACTAATCCCACAGAGCAATTTATTCAAAATGCACAGGATATGATTGACCGTGCGGAGCGTTCTGTTAAAATGGCTTTAGACAGTAGAGGGAATTTGGAGCCTATTAGTTCACTGCAGGAGCAGTTGAATCAAGATAAGGAAAGATTAAACAGATTAAGTTAACAGGAAGTAACAAGCTAAAGAATAGCGGAATAGAGTACAACACCTTTGAAGATGGTACACTGGAAACAAGTACTGAATTCGGAGGTGTTTTTGCATGGTTGTAAAAGAAATTATGCTAGATAATGCTTGTATAAAGATAGACAGTTATAAGGAAGAAATAGTAAATGGTTTACAACAAATTTCGATCGTTTTTAGTGTAACGAGTGAAGAATATCATGACATTGCAGTTTTACTATACAAAGGTACTTTTCATGTAAAAGTCCCTGAGAGAGATTTGTCCTTTACGGGCACCATTAATAATTATTCTACTTCTATTACAAATTTATATGAAAAAGGTCAAGTGGGAGAATATAAATTAAGTTTAATCGAAGAGTAATTGGAAGGAGACTTGTTTCATGAAGTTAAGTATTCTAGATCAATCGCCTATTTCGTCCAATAAATCTGCTAGAGAGGCATTATATGAATCGATGAGGCTAGCACAAGTTGGTGAGATGCTAGGGTATACTCGATTTTGGATGACAGAGCATCATGATTTACCTGGTCTGGCAAGTTCTGCACCTGAAGTGATCCTTGGATTCATTGGATCAAATACTGAAAGGATTCGGTTAGGTTCGGGTGCTACTTTATTACCGCATTACAAACCTTTTAAAGTGGCGGAGGTTTTTAATACACTTGCTACATTATTTCCTGGTCGAATCGATTTAGGTCTTGGACGTGCACCTGGTGGGTCAGCCGAAGCAACAAACGCTTTATCAGAAAATTTTTTGCAGAACGTGTATAATATGCCAAGTTTATTAAAAGACTTACTCCATTTTTTAAATAATGATTTTCCTGCTGACCATCAGTTTTCAAAAATTTCTCCTTCACCTGTTCCAGATGAATTACCAGAAACTTGGCTTCTCGGGACAAGTAGAAAAAGTGCATTACTTGCTGCGGAATATGGACTTGCCTATACATTTGGGCAATTTATGAGTGATAAGGATGGAACAACTATTATTCAGGACTATCTTGATGCTTATGTACCTAGAAAGGGTGGACAAGTTCCTCAGGTGATGGTAACTGTCACAGTTTTCTGTGCTGAAACTACCGAAAAGGCAGATGAAATTTCATTAAGCTCGTTTATTTGGTCTTTACAAAAAACAAAAGGGGAAGGTCAGCAAGGTGTACCTTCTATAGAAGAAGCAAAGCAATATAAACTAGACGTTCGTGAAAGAGAGACTTTGGTTAATATGAGACAGAATAGTATTATTGGTAATCCCCAAGACGTGAAACAGAGGTTAATGGAACTTCAAGCTAGTTATCAAGCAGATGAAATCATGATCAACACAGTTACATATTCTGCGGAAGACCGAATTAACTCCTATAAATTAATTGCAGCCGAATTAATACAGAAGGATTAGACTACTTCCATTTCATTTAGAGCAGTACATACATTTGATTCTTGTATTTTTTCGGTTGCTTCGTCTATTAAGTGTTGAATGAATGACTCATCGTCAAAGTCTTCGGGATCAATCTCATATTTTTCTAACTCAATATACACATTTGCTCGTACATTGGATTCGATTTCTACTAAATCTGTAAAGAAAAACCCCCATCTCTTTTCTTCGAATCGTTTACCGTTAACATGAATAATGGAGGAAGTCACCATAGAGGATGGAACAGAATAATTACTTTTAATCGCAATAACTGTATCGCCATTATTTGCAGTAAAAATCATTTCTTTATAACCGATATCAAAATATTGTTTGAACTCCACTTTATTCAAGGATAACCCTCCAAACTAATAGATATATGGTAAGTATATAAATAGATTAGAAAGATTATGACAGATAGATTTAAAGAGAGTTAGGCATTCAACTGCCTAACTCTCTTTTTATATCATTTTTAACAGTGCTTCTCTCCCAATCATTCCTTTTGTGATTCCCAGTTCTTCTGCTTGGAAAGTAATTGACTCCAACGGCGCATTAATTAGTTGTTCAATGGTCTTTACGCCAACCGCTCTTCCTGCTATTACTTTCCTGTCCTTTAATTTTTCGTTCAACAATGCAACATCTAGGGCACCGCACATAATATATCCTTTTTCGTTTGAAACGGTAAGTAGGTTTGTTTTAGGTAACTCCACAGAAACTGCTATAAATGTATGACCTTCAATATCGATTGGGTACATCTGAATCATCTATACATCACTCCTTTTCTTCTCACTTAACTTATGTAAGTAGAAGGAAAAGTGTTTACTCGTCGATTTTCTGAGATACTCCGGGGATTTTCTGAGATACCCCGGAGATTTTCTGAGATACCCGGAGATTTTCTGAGATACTCTGGGATTTTCTGAGATACCCCGAGATTTTCTGAGGTACTCTGAGATTTTCTGAGATACCCCGAGAAATTCTCCAGCACAAGTCCAAAGGCCGTTTAAACTGATTAGAAATATAGTTTCCGTATAGAGTTGTTTTTTTATTTTCAAAATGGGGAAGATAGAAAGGAAGTATACTTTGATAAAGAGGTGATTTTGGTGGACAAATTGTTTGCCATTCTCGTTTTTGGGGGTGTGCCACTAGTTCTGGCTGGCGCATTTTTTGATTGGTCAGATATGATTATGTTCTTACTTTGTTGTGCAAGTATCGTCGGGCTTTCCGGATATATAGGGAAAGCAACCGAGAGTTTAGCTATTGTAAGCGGACCAAGAATTGGTGGATTATTAAACGCAACATTTGGTAATGCGGTTGAACTTATTATTTCTATATTTACATTGAAGGCTGGTATGGTTGGTATTGTACTCGCATCGCTTACTGGTTCGGTTTTAGGAAACCTGCTACTTGTGCTTGGACTTTCTTTTTTTGTAGGAGGATTAAAATTTAAACGTCAAAAGTTTAGCGTACATGATGCAAGATACAACTCAGGCTTGCTTATTTTTGCGGTAATTGTTGCATTTGTTATCCCAGAAGTATTTTCTATATCAATGGATACACAAGAAACATTGAGTTTAAGTATTGGAATTGCAGTGGTTTTAATTGCTCTTTATCTTGCAGGATTATTTTTTAAACTTGTTACCCATCGAGGTATATTTGCTTCCACTGATCAACCTCAGAAAGAAGAAGAGATACCTGAATGGACAAAGGGTAAATCAATTTTAGTGCTTCTTATTGCAACTGTAGCGGTTGCTTTTGTTTCAGAGCAGCTTGTTCATACATTTGAAATGCTAGGAGAAAAGTTTGGTTGGTCTGAGTTATTTATTGGTGTTATCATTGTTGCAATTGTTGGGAATGCCGCGGAGCATGTTTCGGCAATTACGATGGCTGCCAAAAATAAGATGGATATATCAGTTGAAATTGCGGTTGGTTCTACGCTACAGGTGGCAATGTTTGTAGCTCCAATACTAGTTATCATTTCTTTATTTATGCCAGAAGCAATGCCGCTAGTTTTCACGTTACCTGAATTGGTTGCGATGATTACTGCTGCATTACTTGTCATTAATCTTTCTAATGACGGGGAATCGAACTGGTTTGAAGGGTTAACACTTTTCGCAGCATACTTAATTATGGGAATTGGATTCTTTCTTCTTTAGCAGCAAAATAATAAGTCGGCACCACTAACTGTGGTGTTGCTTTTTTTTGTGCCAATCTATGTATGTTTATACTATTAATAAATGATAAAATATTGAAAAGGCTGAATATTGTAGTCAATATTTAAATAAAGGGGAAATGATGATGCAAAATGATTATCCAATCCAGTTAAACGATAGAATTTATTTGATAGATGGATATGACTTAGGAGTGGCTGAGCGAACGGGTACATATGTCATTCTAGAGGAAGAGATAACGATTGTTGAGACAGGACCAAGTCCATCCGTAAAGCACGTTAAAGCCGGATTAGAAGCGCTAGGAATTACATTGGATCAAGTAAAATACATTATTGTTACACATATTCACTTAGATCACGCGGGCGGAGCGGGCTTACTAATGAGAGAATGTCCAAAAGCTAAAGTAGTAGTCCATCCGAAAGGTGCAAGACATTTAACGAATCCTGAAAGACTAGTTGCTGGTGCTAAAGCGGTATATGGAGAAAAGTTTTCGAAGTTATTTGATCCGGTAATTCCTATTCAAGAGGAGTTACTACTTGTAAAAAATGATGGAGACACTTTAAAGATTGGTCCAAATTGTATGTTAAAATTTTTAGACACTCCAGGTCATGCAAAACATCATTTTAGTATTTATGATCCTGTTAGTAATGGTGTGTTTACAGGAGATACAGTAGGAGTTCGATATGAACAATTGATTTCAGAAGGGGTTCATTTGTTCCTTCCGTCTACTTCACCAAATCAATTCGACCCGGAGGCAATGCAAAGGGCAATCGATCGTATTAAGGATATAAATGTAAATTATATTTATTATGGGCATTTTGGTATGACTGACATTCCAGAAAAAGCTCTAAACCAAGTATCTAATTGGCTTCCTATTTTTTTGGAGGAAGCAAGAAATATAGTTGCAGAACAAAAAGGGTACGAAGAGCTTGCACTAAAATTATTAAGCATAGTGAGGAGCCATCTTCGAGTGGAGAATATTCCAGACGACCATGAGGTATATAATTTAATTCAGCTTGATATGGAAGTAAGTGCAATGGGTATCATCGATTACTTATCAAAATAATAGATTAGAAGGGATTAGCTACAAACAATGTTTGTGAAAAGTTAATCCCTTTGTAGATTTTAAGACGGTAATTTGTAATAACTCCATAATCTCTTTAAAATTAATAGTGTAAAAAAATAGAGAGGGGACACGGGATGGAATTTTTTTTAATCATACTACTTTTGCTCATCACCATCGGTCTCTCAAATTTTATTAATCATTTTATGCCATACATACCAGTGCCAATTATCCAAATTGCACTAGCAGTTTTGTTAGCAGCCTTTCCTTTAGGAATTCATGTGCCTATGGATCCAGAGCTATTTTTTGTTCTATTTATAGCTCCTTTGCTTTTCCATGATGGCAAAAATGTTTCGAGACATGCATTATGGAAATTACGCAAACCAATTCTATTGCTTGCACTTGGTTTAGTGTTTATCACTGTATTAGTTATTGGGTATTTAATTCATTGGCTGATTCCGTCGATTCCTTTATCTGCATCTTTTGCGTTAGCGGCGATTCTTTCACCTACAGATGTAGTGGCAGTAGCAGCTATTTCTAGCCGTGTTAAGATGCCAAAAACAATTATGCATGTATTAGAAGGCGAAGGTCTGATGAATGATGCCTCTGGTTTAGTTGCGTTTAAATTTGCGGTTGCGGCAACCGTGACGGGTGTATTTTCATTAGCAGAGGCAAGTTGGAGCTTTTTAGTAATTGCAATTGGAGGATTTGCAGGAGGTGCAATACTTGGATTTCTCATTATTCGCCTGAAGATATTTATCCGACGACTTGGGATGGAAGATGTCACACTTCACATGCTAATTCAAATTCTTACTCCATTTGTTATCTTTTACATCATCGAGCATTTTCATCTCTCTGGTATATTATCGGTCGTTGCAGCTGGTATTGTGCATGCTATCTATAGAGATCGAGATCAGTCTCCTTTAATGCAACTTCAAGTTGTTTCTAAAAGTACTTGGAGTATTCTCATTTATATTTTGAACGGCTTAGTATTTGTATTGTTAGGCTTACAGATTCCGAGTGTCATGAATGAAATTTTTGAGAACCCAATGTTTAATAATTACGAGGTAATTAAGTTCATCTTAATAATTACTGTAGCACTATTAATATTACGATTTTTGTGGGTGTACTTAGGATGGTGGGGAGGGTGGTTGCATAAAAAGCAAATTCCAAAACCTTCTCTGCGAATGATCGCAATAACAACTATTTCTGGTGTACGAGGAGCAGTTACATTAGCTGGAGCCTTTACTATCCCATACGTTCTAGCAGATGGAAGTCCTTTTCCTGAACGATCACTAATCATTTTCATAGCTGCAGGAGTAATATTAGTTACTTTAGTATTAGCAAGTATCCTCTTACCTCTTCTTGTAGAATCGGATAAAGGTAATTCAGAAGAGTTGAAAGATGAGATGGAAAGGACTGCGAAGATCAGTTCTATAGATGCTGCCATTGGTTTTATCCGTGAAGTGATAAATGAAGAAAATAATGGCGCTGCTGTATCCATCATTTCTAATTATTCTCGCATGCGAAATGCTCTGAAGAATGTAAATGCAGCGGATACCGAGCAATTGAAATTGATGGAAACGGATATTCGTATGAAGGCACTTGCGGAGGAAGAAAAATTTATTGATGGATTGAAAGAAGAGGACCAAATAGACCGGGAAATTATTTATTTGATGGATGAACATATTCAACGGATGAGAGTAGCGGTTACAAACCGGATGCACTACAGAGGATTATTTATTTGGACAATTTTTAAAAGAACTTTTTTCAATTTCATTCAATTATTTACACCTAAAAAAAATAAAAAACGATCTGTTGATCATCAAAAAGTTATTCAACTTAAAGTGAATATGGCAAAAGCTGCAATCAATTATCTGAAGTCACAAATGACTCTTGAAAACGAAGAAGTTTATTTGTTGATTATCGGTGAATATAATGACATGATTATGAAATTTAAGCTAGCCAAAAAAGGTGCAGAGCCTAAGAAATATGCCCAAATAAAAAGAGAAATACAAAATAAGGCTTTTCAAGCGGAGCGAGATGAAATTCAAAACCTTTTCGAAAATCGAGAAATTACTGCCGAAGTCACGAGAAAACTTCGTAAACAGATTAATATTAGAGAAGCGTATTGGATGGAAGAGAATAGTTTACAAAAGCATTAACAGTAAAAAGCAGTCAATTAATGATTAATTGACTGCTTTTTACTATACAAACCCTACAAGCCTATTTGTTGAGCAACGATGATTGCAGCTGTAGAAATTTCGTACCAGATGGCAACATGTTAATTAAACGATAGATGGTATTCACACATAATTCTTTGAGTACATAAGGTATAAAAAGTGTGAGGAGGTTGTTCGTTGAATAAAG
Organism: Bacillus sp. Cr_A10; assembly: GCF_029222665.1. Classification (NCBI taxonomy): domain Bacteria; kingdom Bacillati; phylum Bacillota; class Bacilli; order Caryophanales; family Bacillaceae; genus Bacillus; species Bacillus sp. Cr_A10. The sequence goes on along the minus strand of NZ_JARHXR010000013.1, from coordinate 130,689 downwards.
ATCAATTGTCTAATTCAAAAATAAAAACTTCTCGATCTAAATGGCATTATTTTGAAGTAATAGGTTTAATATTAGTAGTTGCATCCTTACTAATTCTATTAGTTAATCCAAATTCGTTATCCGATTTCTTTAATGCAGTGATCTCTGAAGTTAAACCGATTGTTGTAGATGTCTTTTTAACTAGTGAGATAGGTATTGCTATTATTATAAGTGTTATATTTGGTCGTATAATTGAAAGGCTTGGATTTACGGATGGTTTAATTCGGCTTTTTGTCCCAATTATGAAGGGTCTAAAAATAAATCCATCAGTCATTATTCCAAGTGTTTATAATATCCTTGGTGATATTAATGCGGCTGGAAAAATTTCTGGTCCGGTATTAGTTAAAGCAAAAGCAACAAAAGCGGAACAGAAAATTGCAGTAGCTACAATGATTCAATCACCTCAATCTTTTGCGACATTAGTATTAGGGCTTATAGCATTATCCGTGTTTAATATTAATGCATTTCCTCTTATAATTATCTCCATATTCCTTCCAATTGTTGTTGTTCCATTCATTTTATCCAAAACAATATATCGAGACACCAAAAAAGTTGAGTTAGAAGAGCTACCTCGCTTTACTCCTAAGACTAGATTTCTAGAAACAATTTTCACATCTGCTAAAGAAGGTGCCGAGCTCCTTTTTTTAACTATTATCCCTGCAGTAGCGGCGGTATTTTTCTTTATAGGTGCTTTAAAATTCTTTGGAGCATGGAACGTAATTGAATCAAGTTTATCCTCCATATTAACCTTTCTCAGTATCGAGCCATCGACTGGAATTGTTTCCATATTAGCAGCACCTACACTTGCTGTTGCTCAACTTGCAGAACTGGCTAGTACAATTGATCCGCGTCTTATTGTTGGATCATTTGTATTAGCTAATTCTGGCTTACCTTTATCCGTTATCTTTGGTCAGATTCCAGTGACATGGGCAGAATCCTCTGATCTGAATGAAAGAGAAGCTTTAATTGCTGCAATTGTTGGAATGATTATCCGAGTTTTAACTGCTTGTATATTGGCGTATTTTTTAACTCCATTATTGGTGGGCTAGTATGAATAATTGTTACATCATTCGAGGTCAAAAAATTGTCACTGTTAGTAAACTTGGAACTTTAATGAGTGGTGCAATGGTTATTAAGGATGGAAAAATTTTAGATGTTGGATTATGGGAAGATTTTCGAGTACGATATCCATCTATTCCAGTTATTGATTTTTCAAACTATATAATTACGCCAGCATTGGTGGATTGTCATACACATTTATTGGAATTTGCTCCAAGTTCACTTTATCCGATTACATCCGAAACGCACTTTCTAGCAGCCAAGAGTATTCTATTACATGCCATTTCCTCTGGGATTACTGCGATAGGTGAACAGATTTGTGGAAACCCGTTTTGTGACTTTTCAAAAGAAGATTATCAACAGGCAGTTCATGGGTTGCCAATAAATGTTTCATTTGCTACAACGAGTATATCTATAGGTTTTGAAAATTTAGCGCATTTTTCATTCGTAACAAAATCTCAAAGTATCCAAAAAGAGGATTTAATTAATCCGTCGTTAGTGAAGAAAATTGCTTTAGAGAGTGAATATCCAGGGGAGAACATTTTTATCAATGCAACACCTGCTAATTTTACAAAAGAAGAAGTACCAAAAGCTGGGGTAGTTATTTATTCTCTAGAAGAAATGAAACAGATTACAAAAATATATCATAGTTTAAATAAAAAAATTGGAGCCCATGTAGCTGGAGAGGAAGGAATTGAACTAGCGTTAGAGGCAGGGGTAGATGTTTTGCATCATGCACATGGAATATCTGACATACAATTAGAAAAAGTTTCACAAAAAGGGAAGGACATTGTGGTAACTCCAATGGGTGGTACTCATTTATGTCCAAATTCTCCTAATGAAATTCTTCGAATGGTAAGTAAAAATATTCCTGTATCTATTTCGACTGATGCATATCTTCCGCCATATTTAGGAACTTCGTGGTTGCCTTTTGAAAATTTATCTTTGAGGGGACCAGAAGTTTTAATGTTGATCGCACATCCATCCATGCAGCTTTTAAAGAATAACCACCATAATGAAAATGAAATTTTAGCCTTAATTACCGACAATCCAGCAAAAATATTAGGGAAAGATCATCAATTTGGGCGTTTAGAAAAAGGGTTGGATGCAAATTTCCTTGTTGCAGAAGGTATTCCTGGTTTGGAAATAACGGACGTAGAAAAAATAAAAAAAGTTTTTTATTTAGGGAAAAAAGTGATAGATCGAAAAGTACTTTAATATACTGTTTTAATGGAATCAGCCAATTTATTTTGGTTGATTTTTTTTATTATATAAGTAAAAATTCCATCCAAAACATAACACTTCTCTGTCGTATTATCTAGAACATTTGAGGGGAAAGCTAAAGTTGTGCAAAAAAAAGGAGGATAAAAAATGACAATTAACAAGGAACTTCAGGCATTAAAAGAGTATAGCTGTAGTGATCGGTGTGTATTGAGTGTTTATTTAAACACCAATCCAGGTGATCCGCAACAATTAAATGGCGGTTGGAAAATCCATTTAAAGAGTGGTCTGAAGAGACTTGGTGAGTATTTAGAGGGCTCAGATGAAAATGAAAAAAAAGCTTTTAATAAAATAAAGAAAAAAATAATAAATGAATTGGAAGACAATCAACAGGAAATGCGAAAAGGAGTAGTCATTTTTGCAAGTGCCACTGATGATCTATGGTCTGTCCATTATGTTCAAGTTCCAGTAAAAACAAGTTTTTATTGGGAAAACCATCCTGTGATTGAACAGTTAGAGTATATGTATAAAGCATATCCAGAAGCAGGAATTATCATGCCTAGCTTTGGGGAAGTTCGCATTTTAGATACTGCAATGGGATTCGTGCGAGATGATTTGACGTTTAAATACGATCCAGTTTCTGAAGTGTGGGGAGAAATGAAAAAAATGGACGCACAGGGTAGACGTCCAGTGGCGGATAGTAAAAGTGCTGTGCTAGATCCGAAATATAAGGTGAATAAAAACAGTTTCTTCAAAGGAATGAGTACGACTCTCGAGCAATTGAAGAAAAAAAGAGGATGGCGCGAATTCCATGTAGCTGGGGAAGCTGAAATGGCCAATGCTTTTTCCGAAAGCATAAGAGATACTCCAGCAAGTTGTATTTACAAAAATCTAAATAACAGCAAAGCACATGATGTTATTCATCAAATATTTGAAAAATAATAATTTAGGGGTGCTGAGTAAAAACATATTACTCAGCACCTATTTCTAAAAAGTATAATACTCATTGTCAAATTTCACCTTCAACTTTTTTTGCATAATCGTTTCAAATTTACACAATCTATTCTCACAGGGAGGTGAATAACATGGCAAATTCAAATCGTAATCAACTTCTAGTACCAGGAGTGGAACAAGCTCTTAACCAAATGAAATATGAAATTGCTCAAGAATTCGGTGTACAACTTGGAGGAGAAGCTTCATCGCGTGCTAACGGTTCCGTTGGCGGAGAAATTACTAAGCGACTAGTAGCTCAAGCCCAATCACAAATGAGCGGTTTTCAAAACAACCAACAATAATTAATTAAGCCGGTGGGTAAATTACCACCGGTTGTTTTATGTTATTTTTATACTGTCTATTGGTGTTCTTTCATAAGTAATCCAATTTTCAAGTAGATTATTAAAATAATCCGGGTCAGCTATTGGTATGCCATGACCTACATTTGGAATAATTAAACCATTGCAATGAGGGTTACTTTTTACGAGGTCTACTGCTGATTTTTTCATAATACTTTTTTCTTTTTCGCCAACAGTAACTAATATCTTTGATTTAGCCTTGTTAAAATTATGCGGTATTTTATAGGACATATTCTCTTCTAAAATTTGTATAAGCGTTTCTTTCTTCATTTGAGTGCTTTCTGTATAATACTTTTCAAATTGGTCTTCTCTGATATATAAAGTTCTTGATTGGAATTTAGAAAATGCTTTATTTTTTATTAATGGGAAAGTTAATCGAATGGAAGGGCCAATTAATGATTTAGCGACTGTACTTGGTCTAACTAAGGCACTATTTATAATTGCATAATCAATTAAGTTAGGCTTTAAACTTAGCATCTCGATCAGTACTTGAGCTCCTAAAGAAAAACCGGTAACAATAATTTCTTTATCCTTTGCTTTCTCTTCAATTAATTCATTTAGTTTTTCAGCACTACCTTTAATAGAAAAGCTATTCTCACTACTAATACCTTGTGCGGGTAAATCTGGAACTAAACAATGGTATTGTTTGAAATAACGGACTTGCTCATCCCACATCCAACCACTAACTCCACCACCATGTAGGAAGACTATTAATGGAGCATTTTTATCCCCATATTCAACATAATGTATTACCAAGTTTATCATCTCCTTGTATTATGACGAATATTATTACTATTTTATTATTATTAGATAGGTAAAAAAAAGACCAAATCAGTAAGTGACTTGGTCTAATCTATTATTATTTAATGTATTGCAGCAATAATACCTTCTTCGTCATCTAATCTAAGTTCTATTCCAGCGGAGATTGGATCTATATTTAGAAATTCCTCCATACTTTGACGCAAAGCTTCTATTAAGTTGAATGTAGTAAGAACTTCAGTTTCTCCTTTAATATATGCTTCGGCTGAAAATCCATTTTCATCGTCATACATTAATTCTACTTCGATTTCTTCCACTTCCACATTCTTTTTACGTGAAATATAAACGCAAACCGCATTTATAATATTTTGCTCCGGAATGATTAGCTTCTCCATGAGTTAGCTTCCTCTTGTTTTTTCTTTTTAAAGATGTCAAAGATTTTACGAATAACAACGACGATAAAAATGATCGCTGCAGCATTGATAGCGAAACCAAGAAGAGAGCCTAATGCACCCATATTAGCAAACATGCTACCAAAGAGTAATCCAGCAATTCCTCCAACAAATAAACCTTTCATAAGACCACCTGAGAAAAAGCCACCTTTATTGTTAGTAGTCGTATTTGATTTGTTTGTTGCAGTAGTAGAATCTTGTTGTTTCTTTTGAATATTAGAATTGTTGTTAGTACTATTATTATTCGTGTTGAAGCTTTTCTTTCCAGATTTATAAGATTTAGCCTCTACAGTCGTTGATTGATCATTGAATACAAAGCTACCAACTGATGAAAATACAAGTGTTGCTGTAAGCAAAGCTGCTACTAGTTTTTTCAATTTATATACCCTCCAATATGGAATGTGAGATTTTTTATAAGAGATTATCATCTTACATCTATTATATACGATATAAAGTGAAAATAGTTTCACTTTACCTCTGATTTTTCTCCTATCTCCATACATATGTCTAAAATGCGTCTAAAACGGCACTTTACTTCGGAAGGGCCAGCAACTGTAAGTGAACTTAAAAGTAAAAGAGATGAGATCAATCATTTTAGAATTAATTGTTCAATCACTAGAGAACGACGGCGAATTTCCATTTCTAATAAGAATATAAAGTCTGGAGATAGCTTGAGTTCCTTTGCTGCAACATAAGATTCTATTAATAATTCATCCGACATCTTACTCACCTTAAATCCACCTCCTATAATTTGATAAAAGTACCACCATTTTATGTAACTTAAACCTTTTTGTTAGATTAATTAATCTACTATAAATCTACCAAAAAGATTAGTTTGGAACAACCGTTCGTTTATCCACAGATAAAAGTGGATAAACTGTTATTAACTTGTTTATATTTAATGAAAGGTCATAGTTTACGCTTGGGATAATGTGTATAACTTTATCCACAGTAGTGGAAAACATCGAATTTTGTCGAAACATTTTAACTGAAAATATGAATTTTTTGTGCTTTTTTATGTATAAATACAAAAAATATATATTTCCATTCGTATTCTTATGTATTTATCCTAAATAAGAATCTATTTAATAGATTTTACTGAAATAATGAACACCTTATCCACAATTATTTGTGGATAAGGTGTTAATTATTTATATTTATTCTCTATTAACGTCTGTTTAATAGGGAATGTAGTGTTGATAACGTTATCCACAAAATAAACATACACCAATATTCAAGACCTTTTCATTTTCAGGCAGGGTAAATATTTCATAAAAAAAACTATGTGTTTATCTGAATCATCGTCCCAATCATAATAATTTAAGTTTGAATACTATATTGGGAAGATTAAATATTTGCCTAAAAGCAATTGAAAGGTTGATGAAAATAAACTATGAAGACAATCATATTTGTCGGAAGTAATAAATCTGGATCAAGCAGAGAAGCACTAAGAGCGGCTGCAAGGCTAGGTTTTTTCACTGTGTTACTAACCGATAGAGAAGTTTTTCTAGAAAACAGACATGATTTCCCCGAGGTTCACCAAATGGTTTTAACAGATTTAACTAATTATAATTTATTAAAATCATGTATAGGAAAAGTCCAAGAACAAGGTAAAAAAATTGAAGCTATTTTAAGCTTTATTGATCCATTTGTCCATGTAGCTGCAAAATTATCTAAGGAATTAAATATAACCAAAGTTCCCCCAGAACCATTAGAAAAAATGGAAGACAAAGTATTGACACGAGAACTATTGAAAGGTCTCTCTGCATCTCCGTACTTTGAAACATATAAAAAAGGGGAATCCATAGAAACGTTTATTGCAAATCAAAAAAATCGTTTTCCCCTAATTGTAAAATCTCCAATTTCCACAGGATCTAAAGATGTTTTATTAGTCAAAGATGTAAAACAATTTACTCAGTGTATAAATAAGTTAATAGAGAAAGGATGCGATGAAATTTTAATTGAGGAATATTTAGAGGGTCCTCAATACTTAATCGAGGCTTGTATGTACGATGGCGAAGTTCACATCATAGCAGTTCTTGAACAAGAAATTAAGCTTTTTGAGCGTTTTATTGTTACTGGTTATTGTCTGTTGGCAGAAATGGATACAAACTTCCATAACAAAATTTATGAAACAGTTTGTTCTATTTTAGAGCGATTTAGTATGGATAATGGGTCCTGTCATTTAGAAATGCGTTTAGTTAATAATGAATGGAAGTTAATCGAGATAAATCCGCGCATATCAGGAGGAGCGATGAATAGAATAATTGAGATAGCGTATGGATTTAATTTAGTTGAAGAAACAATAAAGATATTTTTAGGACAAGAGCCTAATTTTAATAGGAAGATTAAAAGGTTTGTGTTTGCTCAATATTTAACGAGTGATTCTACTGGTACTCTAATAAAAGTAACAGGTAGAAAACGCTGTTCAGGGCTACCGGGTATAGAAGAGGTCTTTATAAAGCCTAAAAAAGGGAAACTACTTCATCCACCTTTATCAATGGGAGATCGATATGGATATATCTTAGCTTCTTCAGTTGATAAGGAACAAGCCATTAGTCTTGCTAAAGATGCTGCAAAGGAAATCCGTTTTTATATTGAACCTGTATAGAAGGGAGTGAATGTGTGATGGGTGAAAAGGAGCAAGATAAAATAAAAATAGACGATTCTCTCAATAATCTTGAATCTATTTTAAAAACAATTTATGAGACACAAAACAAGGCTAAGCTAGTAATATTCAAAGGAATCCTGCATGAAACTATTCCAATTGTGTTGTTTACAACCACGACATACGAACCTTATTTAGCCTACGGAACAACCTCCTCATCCCAAACTGAGTTTAGAACACGTTTCTTTCGGATTGAAGATATAGTCAACAAGCTTGTTTACCTATCGTTATTATGTCCCATGGACGTAGAAGGTAATTATCTAGACACGATGCGTATTCCTTATCGACTGGAAAAAACGAAGATTATTGTGAGTGCATCCTTACAAAACTTTTGTAGCGTTCAGTGTATCGATCCGAAATTAGTAAATAGATTAAGTATTAATATTGGAGATAAATGGTAAGTGATAATTAAATTATTAATAAAAAAGAGAAAAGGGAGTTGGGAATTAAATGACTTTAATTGGTATGCTGCATCATAGAGCAGAACCCGAGAAAGTAAAAAAGGCATATGCATATGCTGTAGTAGCAAAAGCAGAAGGTGTAGATTTTTTTTACTTTACGCCTGGGAAAGTTGATATTAAGAACGAAAAAATTTTAGGGAAATACTATGAAAATGGTAAATGGATTGAAAAGGAATATCCTTTTCCTGATGCCATTTATAATGCAAGTTTTCCTTTAACTGACAAAGCAGAACTAATCGTTGATTATTTATCTGAAAGAATTCCATTTACAAGTCATTCCATAGGTAATAAATCTGATGTGCAAAACAGAATTAAGAAAGGAAAAGATTTTAAGCACTATTTAATTCCGACAGTCCAATTAAAGAAGGAAAAAGACTTACTTGATATGATTGAATTGCATGAGCAAGTTATTATCAAACCTGTTTCTGGGAGTAGAGGATCTGGAATTCTTTTTATTGAAAAAGAAAATGCCAATACGTTTATTATAAATGATTCCGGAAAAACCACGATTTGTAGTAAACAGGATTTAATAGACCTTGTATTACTTAAAATAGAGGAAGAAGAATATATCATTCAAAAATTTATATCAAGTAAAATAAAATCGGGCCAGGTCTTAGACTTTCGATTGCATGTCCAAAAGAATGGAGATGGTGAGTGGGTAACCACATCCATTTACCCTCGTATAGGAGCTTTGGGTAGCATAACCTCAAATTTAGGTAACGGAGGTTTTACTGCTTTTCCGGATCCTTTTTTGCAAATAGAGTTTGACAATGAATGGTTCGATGTAAAAAAAACACTTGAGTACTTTTCAGTAAGTTTTGCAACTCACTTTGATTCTTTATATGATGAATTTTATCTAGATGAACTAGGAATAGACGTTGGAATGGATGAAAATCAAAGAATATGGTTGTTTGAAGTAAACTGGAGACCAGGAATCCCTGTAATATTTAACGGAGAATTAGATGTAGCGAAAAACACAATTAAATATGCTGAATTTTTAGCTAATAACAATAAAAACTTACCTTCTTGAAATAAAGAGGGGAGTTTTTTTGTTTAGAACAATCATTCAAGTAGTTCTTTTAGATGTCGATTCCATCTCCTGAAGATTAACCAGAAAGCCGAAAACATAAAAAATGCTACCAATTCAAAAGATAAAATATACCACGGGTATGGTCCTAAGAAGTCAAGCAGACTACCATTTATAGGTTTTTCTCTTAGAAACATGTAGTTACCATGAACAACTATGTTAATAGCAAAAATAAAAGGAAACATACAATTTAAGTAAAACATCGTTTTAAGAAGTCCTTTAAATGTAGGGGTATATTTTTTTACCCACAAAACGTAAAATGCAGTCACTATTATCCCAGAGTGAATGAAAAAGAATTGAATAAACTTAAAACTTGGAAACCCTATTTCCAAAGATGGTGTTAGTAAAGCTTGAAGAGCACCTCCAAAGCCTGCAAAGAAGATGAAATCATAAAAACGTTTGCTTCCAGTCCATAATATAAAAATTGAAAAAAACAAACTGAAACTGCATAAATGGAATGGCATAGATTCACTTAAATTCCACTCTCGGGTAAAAATGAGTACAAAATGATAAGAGATTTCCATCATCAATAATGAAAGTGCAAAGAGACGTTCGAATAAGTTGGAACTCATGGTTGAATCAGATAATCTATTTTTTAACATAAATAGGAAAAATAAAATTACAATTAATAAGACAATTGCTATTATGTGTTCAAATGAGAACATGATGAATACATTTTTGTTGTTTTCTTCCATGAAATTTCCCCTTTCCATGAGTTCTTAATTATTCTATTTGTATGGAAATAGCTATAAAAAGTTCCTATAAAAATAGGTAAAGACACGCCTTTTATAAACGTGTCTTTACCTATGAATGTATATATTCGAACCAATTGAAACGGGAAGAAGCTTTGAGGACGTAGGAGCAGATTAATATTGTAATTAATTTTTGAATAGGACAATCCCGCTTTCTCATATTCTTTATCATTCGATTAAAGGAGTGATGTATTTGGCGAATAAGAAATGTAAAACATGTAAAAAAACAGGTTTAGGACCATGTAAGTGTGGAAAATAAAAAACCGCCGAGAAGGCGGTTTTTCTATTCTCGATCTTTATCCATAGCTTCGTCATCTGTATCTTCAACGTCCTCTTTATCCTCGTCTGATCCATTGTATTCGCTATTTTCGTCATTATTATCATCCACGTTTACATCAACATCTAGATCCTCTTCCACTGGTTCGTTTGTATCCGTGTCATTTCCATCACCACATCCTGCAAGCAAAGCAATGGAAAGAAAGGCTGCTATACCAATTTTCAGCCATTTATGCTCTAAAGTTAAGTTCATATTAAATGTCCTCCAATTATCAATTTAACTTACTTTGTCTTATCTACCCTTTTTGAAATGAAAGATAAACGTTTCTCCTTAAGATTTTAGGGGGGGTGTACACCACTTAAAAGAAACAAAGAAAACGGCGAATGATCGTTTTCCATTCGCCGTTTTCTTATTTAACTATATTGTTATAGCTGTCTCTGATTTTAAGTATTTATTCAAGTTTTCTATATCTAAACTAAAAATCCTGTCTTTCGTAATGGAAGGAACAAATTCTCTTATATCATGCCATTTTTTAGACAGTGATGGAGCCATTAAATCTATACCTCGATATTCAATGCCTTGGATGGCACAAATTAATTCGATAGCAAGTACTCTTCGTGCATTTTGAATAATTTGGTTAGCATGTCGAGCGCCTATTGTTCCCATACTTACATGATCTTCTTGGTTTGCAGAAGAAGGAATAGAATCGACAGAAGCAGGATGAGCAAGTGTTTTGTTTTCTGATACTAAGCTTGCAGCCGCATATTGCATAATCATGGCACCGGATTGTAGTCCAGGTTGTGGACTTAAAAAGGGAGGAAGACCCTCATTCAATTGGGGGTTCACTAATCGTTCAATTCTACGCTCCGAAACGTTTGCTAGCTCTGCTATAGCAATCTTTAAGAAATCCATTGCAAAAGCGATTGGTTGCCCGTGAAAGTTGCCTCCAGAAATGACTAATTCACCATCATCAAAAATTAAAGGGTTATCTGTTGCAGCATTCATTTCAATTTCTAATTTTTCTTTGACATAACTTAGTACTTGCCAGCTGGCTCCATGAATTTGAGGGATACAGCGTAGAGAATATGCATCTTGTACACGTTTTTCTCCTTGCTTTGTAACAAGTTTGCTCCCTTCAAGCCATTGAAGAACACGTTTTGCAACAGATATTTGCTCAGGATATCCACGTGCCTCGTGGATTGCAGGATGAAAAGCGTCTGTTATTCCTTGAAGTGCTTCAATCGTCATAGAAGCAATCCACACACTTTGGTATGCAAGTGTTTCTGATTCCAACCAGTTTACTACTCCTTGTGCAGTCATTGCTTGGGTTCCATTGATAAGTGCAAGACCTTCTTTTGCTTCAAGAACAATAGGTGTCAAGTTATGTTTAGCCCATATTTCATTAGAAGGGACATGTTTATCTCCATCCCAAACAAAACCTTCACCAATTAAAACCAGTGCTAAATGTGAAAGGGGAGCTAAATCACCCGATGCCCCGAGAGAACCTTGCTGAGGAATTACAGGGTGAATATGATTATTTACCATGAATGCAAGTCGTTCAAGTACCTCAAGTCGAATTCCAGAAAATCCTTTTAATAAGGCATTTAGGCGTAGAATAACCATTGCACGAGACACTATTTCATCAAATGGTTGCCCGATACCACATGCATGGGAACGTATGAGATGGAGCTGTAGCGCATGAACATCCTCTTCCTCAATGCTAACATCACTAAATTTACCAAAACCAGTATTAATACCATATACAGTGCTCTTCTCTTTTACGATTCTTTCAACAGCTTTCCGGCTATTTTGCACTAGTTCTATTGCTTTTTGATCCAATTTCACTTCTTTTGTTTGATATAAAATGGCTCTCATATTTTCTAATGTAAGCCCATGTCCTTTTAATATTATCATTTTAGATCACAATCTTTCTTTTTTAAGTTAATGTCCATGAAAACCCTCCTTAATTCTTATCTATATTCTATCTAAATATTTCAATAAATTAAGTGTTTTTGTGAAAAAAGTAAAAATTTCTCATCTGCTAATTTGGTGCTACATTAGCATAGTAGACTGATAAATAGAAAAATTTTCTAGATATTGTGTAACGATTCTTAGCCGAAATCGTCTGATTGTTCAAAGATAGGGGGCAAATTGGCAATGAAAAAAATAGTTTTGCTATTATTTTTTATCGGTTTATTTGGTTTTCTCATCGCTTGTAGCAATAAGGAGATGGCAGAAGAAATTAAAACAGAGGAAGCGAACGACTCTGCTATATACTCTGTCAAAGAGGAGAAGAGTTCACTCGAAGTGGTAGAAGAGGATAAACCAGTGGATGATTCAGAAGTTATATCTGAAACTTCAACTGAGCGTATGATTATTCACAAAGCAATTATTAAGGCAAATGTAAAAGAACTTGCGAAGGCGCAGAATAATATTGAACAAAAGGTTAAAAAGTATGGTGGATATATTGTGAGTTCGGATGTGTATCAGGAAGATGATCTATCAAGTAGTGGTAATATGATTGTTCGAATTCCAGAACATTATTTTGAAACTTTCTTATCCGAAGCAGAAGGAGAAGCTTCAAAAGTGATAGAACGTAATGTTACTGGTCAGGATGTGACCGAGCAATTTGTCGACTTAACCTCTCGCATCAAGTCGAAGAGAGTTGTGGAGGAACGTTTGCTAACATTTATGGAAAATGCAGAGAAAACCGAGGATTTATTGAAAATTTCGTCTGATTTAGCGAACGTTCAAGAAGAAATTGAAGTCCTAGTTGGTAAGGTTAACTATTTAGAAAATCAAACATCTTTTTCAACAATCGAAATAGCCTTGTATGAAAAACGTGTAATCGTTCCTGAGATAGAAAACAAAGATTTAAATACATGGGAAAAAACAAAGAAGCAATTTGTCACGAGTACTAATGTGATATTGACTGCTGGCTCGGGAGTTATTGTATTTTTCATTGGGAACTTACCTGTGCTCCTCATTTTGTGTGTTATAACTTTTGCTGTGTATTGGACGATAAAAAGAAAAAGAATAGAAAAATAATAAAATGCGGTGTTCTAAATTTATTTTAGAACACCGCATTTTTATAACTTATTCACCGTCTTTGTCTTCTTCTTCAAGCTCTTGTTCTACATCTTCTTCCATATTGTCATCCACATCTGATTCATTTTCACCGTCTCCACAACCAGCCAATAAACCTACTGAAAGAAATGCAGCAGCCCCGATTTTCCACCATTTTTCCCCTGCAATTGATTTCATCGTCATAATAATTCCTCCAATTCTACAATTAGTGGTGTTTCGACATACTTACTGAGTAGATACCCTAAAACAAATTGATATTAAACATAAATCGTAATTAAATAATGTGTAGTTCATGTAAGAAAGAATTAGCATCTACAAAATTAATAGGTATCATAAATTCTCTCTTTTCATACTATGTATAAAACAATGCCCCTGAATGGAGGGAATAAATGGATATTTTGAACAAGGTTAGGAACTACCGTGAAGAAGAGAGTAAACTTAAGTGGGAAGGCACGTTCGAGGAGTATTTAGCCATTGTGAGGGATAGACCAGAAGTTGCCCAAACTGCACATTCTCGTGTATATAACATGATTAAAAGCTCAGGGCTAACGGAGAGAGATGGACTTAAGATGTACCATTTCTTTGGGAAAGAAATATTTGGATTAGAGACAGCGATTGAACGCTTGGTAGAAGAATATTTTCATCCAGCTGCAAAAAGATTAGACGTTCGAAAACGAATTCTTTTATTGATGGGACCTGTTAGTGGAGGTAAATCCTCCATTGTTACATTGTTAAAACGAGGACTAGAGCAGTATTCTAGAACTGATGAGGGAGCAGTTTATGCTATACAAGGGTGCCCTATGCATGAAGATCCGCTCCACCTAATTCCACAACATTTACGGGAAGATTTTGTAGATGAATATGGAATCCGTATTGAGGGTAGTTTGTCGCCACTTAATACGATGAGACTAGAAAAAGAATACGATGGACGAATTGAAAATGTTATAGTAGAGAGAATTTTTTTCTCAGAAGACAAACGGGTCGGAATAGGAACATTTACTCCATCTGATCCTAAGTCGCAAGATATCGCTGATTTAACAGGGAGTATCGATTTTTCAACAATTGCTGAGTTTGGCTCAGAATCAGATCCACGTGCATATCGTTTCGATGGTGAATTAAATAAAGCGAATCGTGGAATGATGGAATTTCAAGAAATGCTAAAACTTGATGAAAAATTTCTATGGCATTTATTATCGTTAACGCAAGAAGGAAATTTTAAAGCAGGAAGATTTGCTTTAATTAGTGCAGATGAGTTGATAGTAGCGCATACAAATGAAACAGAATACCGTTCTTTTATTTCCAATAAAAAGAATGAAGCACTACACTCAAGAATTATCGTTATGCCTATTCCGTATAATTTAAAAGTAAGTCAGGAAGAACGCATATATGAAAAAATGATTAAGGAAAGTGATATGACGCATGTTCATATTGCACCACATGCATTAAGGGCAGCTGCTATCTTTTCCATTTTAACAAGACTGGAAGTTCCTAAAAAGCAAGGCATTGATATTGTAAAGAAAATGCGACTTTATGATGGAGAAAGCGTGGAAGGATTTAACGAAATTGATGTGGAGGAATTGAAAAAGGAAACTGTTAACGAGGGAATGCATGGAATAGATCCTCGTTACGTCATTAATAGAATATCTTCTGCAATCATACGGAAGGAAATCCCTTCTATTAATGCGTTGGACGTATTAAGAGCTTTAAAAGAAGGTCTTGATCAACATGCATCTATATCTCAAGAAGATCGTGAAAAATACATGAATTACATTGCTATTGCCAGAAAAGAATATGATGAAATCGCGAAAAAAGAAGTTCAAAAAGCGTTTGTTTATTCATATGAAGAGTCAGCCATTTCCTTAATGAACAATTACTTGGATAATGTGGAGGCTTATTGTAATAAAAACAAAATGAGAGATCCACTTACGGGTGAAGAAATGAATCCAGATGAAAAATTGATGCGCTCGATTGAAGAACAAATTGGTATTTCTGAAAACGCGAAGAAAGCTTTTAGAGAGGAAATCCTAATTCGACTCTCTGCATATGCTAGAAAAGGAAAACGTTTCGAATATAATTCTCATGAACGTTTGCGTGAAGCTATTCAAAAGAAACTTTTTGCAGATTTAAAAGATGTTGTGAAAATAACCACTTCTTCTAAAACCCCAGATGAGACTCAGCTGAAGAAAGTAAATGAGGTTGTTGCAAGACTAATAGATGAACATGGCTATAATTCCACTTCAGCAAACGAGTTATTGCGGTATGTAGGTAGTCTACTCAACAGGTAATAAAGAAGAACAAGACTGATTTTTATATTGGTCTTGTTTTTTTATATACATTGGCAATAACTTTGAGTAGCTGGCATATGATAAACAATAGGTAGGTGTTGATGAAAATGAATGAAAAACAAGAGAATCATTACGTCATCTCACAGGAAAACTGGTCATTGCACCGTAAAGGTTACCAAGATCAGCAACGTCATATGGATAAAGTGAAAGAAGCTATTAAAGACAATTTACCAGACTTGATCAGTGAAGAAAGCATTATTATGTCAAATGGACGAGAAGTAATTAAAATACCAATTCGTTCATTGGATGAATATAAGATTCGTTACAACTATGATAAAACCAAACATGTCGGCCAAGGGGATGGCGACAGTCAGGTAGGAGATGTGATTGCTCGTGATTCCGGTGAAGGAGAACAGGCTTCCGGTCAAGGAAAACAAGCTGGAGATAAAGCAGGAAAAGACTATTACGAGGCAGAAGTGACTATAGCAGAATTAGAAAGCGTACTTTTTAAAGAGATGGAATTACCGAATTTACAGCAAAAAGAACAGGCAAACATTATAACGGATAAAGTCGAATTTAATGATATACGTAAAAAAGGACTTATGGGAAATATCGATAAGAAGCGTACAATAATGACTGCTATTAAAAGAAATGCGATGAAAGGGAAAGCAGAAATTTCACCACTTCATAATGATGATTTACGTTTTAAAACATGGGATGAAGTGACAAAACCAGAGTCAAAAGCAGTTGTCCTTGCGATGATGGACACGAGTGGATCGATGGGTGCTTTTGAGAAGTATTGTGCAAGAAGTTTCTTTTTTTGGATGGCCCGATTTTTAAGATCGAAATATAAATCCGTAGATATTGAATTTATAGCACATCATACGGAAGCTAAAGTTGTAACGGAAGAGGCGTTTTTCTCGAAAGGTGAAAGCGGTGGAACAATTTGTTCATCTGCATATTACCAGGCACTAGCACTGATAGAAGAAAAGTATAGTCCTAATCAATTTAATATTTATCCTGTTCACTTTTCAGACGGTGAAAATATGACAAGTGACAATGAAAAATGTATGAAGCTTGTAACCCAACTAATGGAAGTATCTAGTATGTTTGGGTATGGAGAAGTGAATCCCCATAGCCGATATTCTACGTTAATGAATACGTATAAAACAATTAATGACCCAAAGTTCCGCCATTATGTATTAAAGGATAAAAAAGATGTATATGAAGCTTTGAAAAGTCTTTTTAAAGTGCCAAAATAACAGAAAGGAGACAATGAATGGATACGAAGCTTCATCATGCAATTGCGGAGATTACGGAAATTGCCTCTGGATTTGGCCTTGATTTTTATCCGATGCGCTATGAAATCTGTCCTGCTGATATTATCTATACATTTGGAGCATACGGCATGCCAACTCGCTTTACGCATTGGAGCTTTGGAAAGCAATTTCACAAAATGAAGATCCAATACGATTTTGGATTAAGCCAAATTTATGAGCTAGTTATTAATTCGAATCCTTGTTATGCATTTTTGCTTGATACGAATAGTTTAATACAAAATAAACTTATTATCGCCCATGTGCTAGCGCATTGTGACTTTTTTAAAAATAATGTTCGTTTTTCTAACACAAGAAGAGATATGGTTGAAAGTATGACAGCAACAGCAGAAAGAATTGCGAATTACGAAATGATTTATGGGAAAGAAGAAGTAGAAAGCTTTCTTGATGCAGTATTGGCTATACAAGAACATATTGATCCATCCATTATTAGACCTAAACTGCCGGAATATGATTTGCAAGAAGAAGAGGAAGAAAAAGAAGACCTACGCAGAACACCTTATGATGATTTATGGAATATAGATCAATCATCCGTTAATAAAAAACCTTTAAATATTAAGAGAAAAAAGTTTCCCCCTAATCCTGAAAAAGATTTATTGTTGTTTATTCAAGAGTACAGTCGAGAATTGGAGGATTGGCAAAGGGATATTTTAACAATGATGCGAGAAGAAATGCTTTATTTCTGGCCGCAATTAGAAACGAAAATTATGAACGAGGGTTGGGCTTCTTATTGGCATCAACGAATTTTAAGAGAAATGAATTTAACTACAGATGAAACGATAGAGTTTGCTAAATTAAATGCAAACGTAGTCCAGCCATCAGCGACGACTATTAATCCATACTATTTAGGGTTGAAAATTTTTGAAGACATTGAAAAGAGATATAATCAGCCATCAGAGGAAATGAAAAGATTGGGGATTAAGCCTGATTCGGGGAGAGAAAAGATTTTTGAAGTAAGAGAAATCGAATCGGATATTTCGTTTATACGAAATTACTTAACGAAGGATTTAATGAAGCAGGAAGATTTATATTTGTTTGAGAAAAAGAATGGGAACTATCAAATTACGGATAAAGATTATGAACATGTACGAGATCAACTAGTTTCCATGCGAGTTAATGGAGGCTTTCCATACATTGTGGTGGAAGATGGTGATTATTCACGAACTGGAGAACTGTACTTAAAGCATGGATATGAGGGGATGGAGCTAGACCCTCACTATTTAGAAAATGTATTACCTTATATTTATCAACTATGGGGGCGTGCTGTATTTTTGGAAACATATGTAGAGGAAAAGCCAACCCTCTATTCATATGATGGAAAAAAGGTTTCTAGAAGTACTATATAAATTAAAAACAAAATAATCATTTAAAAACGAGATTCCATTAATTTGGAATCTCGATTATTGTTGCATAAATGCTTTTCTTAAATGAATTGAACAAACTCATTTAGTGGTAGACGGGATGAACCATATGCTGGTGCAGCTGCCTTACCTATTGCAATAAGAACAACAGGAAAAATGTGCTCGGGTAAATCGAATCTTTCTACAAATTTTGTTTTATCAAATCCACCCATAGTAACGGTGTCATATCCTTTTTCTTTTGCGACTAACATTAGCTGCATGGAAATGAGACCTGCGTCAAAGGTTGCTATATTTTTTCTGACTTCGAGTGAAGCATATGGATAAGATCGATTTGTGCTAGTGATCATTATATCCTTCGTAGTCACATCCATATGACCTTCAGCTACATTTTGGGAATATATTTGTTCCACGTTTTTGTACATTTCAGCATTCCCTAGTACTGCTATAACTGCAGAAGAAGTTTCAACTTGTTCTTGGTTATTCGCTATCGCACGAAGCTCTACTTTTGTTTTGTCATCTTGAATGACAAGGAATTTCCATGGCTGGAGGTTACTAGAAGAAGGAGCGGTTGTCGCCTCTTTAATAATTTCTTCAAGTGTTTTCTGTGGAATTTTATGAGTGGGATCGTACACTCTAACTGATTTTCTTGCATGCATAATTGTATACAAATTTGAATCTTTTACTGTAGACATATTGTTTCCTCCTGAAACTTACTATTAGTAAGTTTATTCGAAAGTAAGCTTACCATTAGTAAGTTTATGCGTCAACTATAAAATCTTATATGATACAATAAAGTAAAAGTGATAATAATGGAGGGTTTTTCATTGGATAAACCTAAAGATATATGTAGCAACTATTGTAGCAACTATCATCAGGCGATTGAATTTATGGGCAAGCGTTGGATGGGGATGATTATTTACACATTATTATCAGGCTCCAAACGCTACAACGAAATTCTCGCTAATATTCCAGGCATTTCTGATCGATTACTTACAGAAAGACTAAATGATTTAGTGGAGGCCAAGTTAGTAAATAAAAAATTTCTCGAATCCTCAACCAAAAAAGTGGAATATGAGCTAACTGCAAGCGGTATTGCCTTTAAAGAAGTGATTGGATCATTACAGAAATGGATTGAAATTTGTGAAATTGAAAAGCAAACTCAAAATTCAAAGTAAAAGTACTAAACCAGTGTAGCTTATTACTTTGGACAATTCGGATAAAAAACGAGATTCCATTAAGTTGGAATCTCGTTTTTAAGTTTGTCATTTAATATACTGTCCTCCAAGACAGAAAATTTATCTCCATATACTTTTGTAATATGAACCTCTCCCCAGGCACATAATGCATCTAAAATACTCCCAAGGCTTTGACCATACTCACTCAATTCATACTCTACCTTTGGTGGTACTTGATTGTAAGCAATACGATTAATTACCCCATCGGCTTCAAGTTCTCTTAACTGCTGCGTTAGCATTTTCTGTGTAATGTCAGGCATAAGACGTTTCAATTCACTTGTCCTTTTCTTCCCATGAGTAAGATGGCAGAGAATAACACATTTCCACTTCCCTCCGATTACTTCTAATGTTGCTTCAACGGATATATTATATTTCTTTTTTTTCATTCAATACCTCTTTCTAAAGGAACTAAAAAGTACCTATATAACTTTTGGGTGTCTATATTACTTGAAAGTGCGTACTTTTCTTTTGAATCTCTATGAACCATAATAACATCTGCTGGTGTATTTACACTATGTTTATATTTTGTTCTCCGGAGATTTATTCATACAGCACACTCAAGAAAGGAAGAGAGAAATGAGTTTAGATAAAAAAAGAAGTATGTTTGCACTTCTAGCACTTGCAATTAGTGCATTTGCGATAGGGACAACAGAGTTTGTTAGCGTTGGACTCTTGCCTCTTATTTCTAAGGACTTGGATATATCACTTACAACAGCAGGTTTGACTGTTTCGCTTTATGCATTAGGTGTAATGATAGGAGCTCCAGTTTTAACATCCCTAACTTCAAAAATTCCTCGCAAATCGTTACTGCTATGGATTATGATAGTCTTTATCATAGGGAACAGTATTGCGGCAAGTGCAACAAGTGTTACGGTCTTATTAGTTGCCCGAGTAATTTCGGCGTTATCACATGGAATATTTATGTCGATAGGTTCAACTATTGCCGCAGATTTGGTTCCTGAAAATCGTAGGGCAAGTGCAATTTCCATCATGTTTACGGGACTAACCGTTGCTACGATAACCGGAGTTCCGTTTGGTACATTTATCGGTCAACAGCTTGGCTGGCGTTTTGCATTTGTCCTAATCATTGTCATTGGTGTAATTGGTTTTATCGCAAATAGCGTTCTTGTTCCGTCCGATTTACGACAAGGTACTGTAACAACAATACGAGATCAGTTTAAGCTCATAACAAACGGACGTTTATTATTAGTATTATTTATTACAGCCTTAGGGTATGGTGGAACATTTGTTGTATTCACCTACCTAACTCCATTACTACAAGCTGTAACCGGATTTAAACAAGGCACAATAGCAATTATTTTGCTTGTATATGGTATTGCAATTGCAATAGGAAATATGGTTGGAGGGAAGCTCTCGAATAAAAATCCAATTGGTTCTTTATTTTATATGTTTGTAGCACAAGCAATCGTGCTTCTAATTCTAACTATTACTGCACCATTTAAAATTGCTGGATTAATAACAATTATATTAATGGGCTTGTTTGCATTTATGAACGTGCCTGGACTTCAAGTATACGTTGTAATACTAGCAGAACGTTTTGTACCAAGTGCTGTTGACGTTGCTTCAGCAATGAACATAGCTGCTTTTAATGCAGGGATAGCAATTGGTTCGTATATAGGGGGAGTAGTGACAGATTCAATAGGGTTAATCCATACTGCTTGGATTGGAGCAATAATGGTTATAATAGCTGCAATTTTAACTGCTGTTAGTCGATTGCTGGAAACAAAAGATAAAAAACGACTAAACATATTGTAATAAGGGTAACTTTATATAGGTTTGAATGAACTTTGGCTGAAAACAAAAAATATCGGAGGTAATAATACAATGAAAAATTTACAATCTACTACGACTTTGAATAACGGTGTGGAAATGCCTTGGTTAGGACTGGGAGTATTTAAAGTAGAAGAGGGACAAGAGCTAGTAAATGCAGTAAAAACTGCAATTACTCATGGCTATCGTAGTATTGATACTGCTGCTGTATATGGTAATGAAGTCGGGGTTGGACAAGGTATCCGTAAAGCAATAGAAGAAGAGGGTGTTGCAAGAGAAGACCTTTTTGTTACTTCGAAAGTTTGGAACTCGGAGCTAGGATATGAAAAAACAATTGAAGCCTATGAAGAGAGCTTAACTAAACTAGGCTTAGATTACTTAGATTTATACCTTATTCATTGGCCGGTAGAAGGCAAATATAAAGATGCATGGAGAGCATTAGAAAAGCTTTATAAAGATGGACGAGTTAAAGCGATCGGTGTAAGTAACTTCCATATACATCATTTGAAGGATTTATTAACAGACGCAGAAATCAAACCTATGGTGAACCAAATAGAATATCATCCACGATTGACTCAAAAAGATTTACAAGTATTCTGTGAGCAACAAAATATTCAGTTAGAAGCATGGTCGCCGCTTATGCAGGGACAATTACTCGACAATGATGATTTGAAAAACATAGCGGCTAAATATGAAAAATCGGTGGCACAGGTTATTTTACGGTGGGACTTACAAAATGGAGTTGTTACAATTCCAAAGTCAACGAAGGAACATCGAATTGTTGAAAATGCAAACGTTTTTGATTTTGTATTAACAACAGAAGACATGGAGCGCATTAATCGTTTAAACCAAAATCATAGAGTAGGA
The DNA here is from genome assembly GCF_029222665.1 of Bacillus sp. Cr_A10. NCBI lineage: Bacteria > Bacillati > Bacillota > Bacilli > Caryophanales > Bacillaceae > Bacillus > Bacillus sp. Cr_A10. The sequence goes on along the minus strand of NZ_JARHXR010000013.1, from coordinate 108,599 downwards.
CCAGATCCTGATAATTTTGATTTTTAGGAAGCAATAGAAAGAAGTCTTTTCTTAGTAAAAAGACTTCTGAGGTTTTCGACCAATGGATAAATGAAGGAGAAATCAATCGTCAGCATCTCTATCTGTTCATGTTCATTAATTTGGTTTTTAATCATCATGATATTCAACACTTCAACGTTTTATAAGATTTAGAAACTCAACACTTTATAAATTTGCCAACACTAGTCGATTGGAGTGGAAGGCGCGAAGACTCCTACGGGAACAGCACGAGTCGAAGCACCCGGACTGAGCGTAGCGAAATTAATTTTTGCGACGAGCTTGCGCAGGAGCAAGGGAGAAGGCTGAGGCCGTGCCCGTGGAAAGCGTAGCGCCTAAAACGGAAATCGACGATTTCTTACTATGTATTGTAAATAAAAAAAGACTATAGACAATTTCAAATTTCTTTGAGTTTGTCTACAGTCTGAGAAGTCTTTTCCATAGGAAAAGACTTCTTTTTGTTCTTATTCTTATGAGCCGACAAAGTCACCGCCATCTACATGGATGGTCTGTCCAGTCATATAGCTGGAGTCGGAGGAGGCTAAAAATACATATGCTGGCGCGTTTTCAGCTGGTTGACCTCGTCTGCCTATCGGGGTATTGTCCCCATGCTCTTCCACTTTCTTTTTATCAAAAGTTGCTGGAATAAGCGGCGTCCAAATTGGTCCTGGAGCAACAGCATTTACACGTATTCCTTTCTCGACTAAGTTAAGTGCAAGTGACCGTGTGAAGGAAGTAATAGCCCCTTTTGTCGCTGAATAGTCAATAAGTTCCGGAGAACCATTATATGCAGTGATAGAAGAGGTGTTGACAATAGTATCTCCCTTTGTCATATGAGGGAGTGCAGCCTGTGTTAAATAAAACATGGCATAAATATTTGTAGAAAACGTTTCTTGTAATTGATCTGGCGTTATCTGTAAAAAGTCTTTTGTAGGAAACTGTTTTCCAGCGTTATTTACTAAGACATTTATCTGTCCAAATTTTTGAATCACTTGATCTACAACATTTTGACAATTCTCATCATCACTTAAATCTGTTTGTATTCTAAATGCTTTTACTCCGTATTCCTCTATATGCTTTATGGTTGTTTCAGCGTCATCTTGTTCATTTTCATCCAAATAAACAATGGCGACATTAGCTCCTTCTTTAGCAAAGGCTATAGAAACTGCTCGTCCAATCCCGCTATCACCACCTGTAACGAGCGCGACTTTCCCTTTTAATTTACCGGAACCTTTATAGCTTTTGTCGTCAAAAATAGGAGCAGGAGTCATTTCTTCCTCTACACCAGGTTGTTGCTTCTGAGTTTGTCCAGGGACTTCTTCATGAATTTTTTCATATTTATCCTTAGTCATTGGAATCCTCCTTCTAAATGTTATCTATCATATTCTTCCCTTAAAGCACTAAAACAAACTTATAATCAGCAAATAATTGGAAGGTAAATTTCGTTTTTATTAAATAAATAGGGGGTATATTAAATTAATGTAGTACATATGAAAGAACGGAGAATATTATATGAAACCAATCATTGGTATAACGGTAGAAGTAAAAGAGGATGGAAATTATTTTATGCCCTCAGTATATGGTCAAGCGATTTCACAAGCTGGAGGTATACCCGTATTAATTCCTCTAATTCCAGATATGGATATAGATGAGCTTTGTGAAAAAATCGATGGACTTTTTCTTACGGGGGGAGAAGATATAGACCCATCCTATTATGGTGCGGAACCAATAGTTCATCTAGGTAGAATCACACCCAAACTCGATGCAATGGAGTTTGCAACGGTACAGAAAATACTGGAGCTAAATAAACCTTATATAGGAGTTTGTCGGGGATTACATATGCTGAATATAGTTTCTGGAGGAACTCTATACCAGTCGATTCACTCGCAGCGAAAGGAACCTGTTATTCAGCATTTACAAAAGGCTGAGCGAACACATAGATCGCATACTGTAAATGTAGAAAAAGATAGTCGTTTATATGAATTAGTGCAAGAAGAGGAATTTAAGGTGAATTCTTTTCACCACCAAGCAGTAAATGAAATAGGAAAAGATTTACGAGTAGTTGCAAAAGCAACGGATGGGATTATTGAATGCGTGGAAAGCACGAAGCACAATTTTGTATTCGGCTTTCAATGGCATCCCGAGGAATTTGCAATGGATGGGGACGAAGCCTCAAAAAGAATTTTCGAAGCATATATTCAAGCTGCATTAAAACGACAAGGCGAAAAGTAAACCTTTGAAAGAGAGATATCACTTAAAAAAGTGATATCTCTCTTTATTTTCTTATATGATAAAACTAGCAACAAGATAGAGAATTAGTGACAAACTAATGGTTTGATGATTTTTACAATATATTTATATAGAATTGTATGAATAAATAAAATAAAAGGGTGGAATTTAAAATGACGAAAATAAATAATCTGTTTGAATCATTCAGACAAACACAGTATCAGATAAATGGACATGGAAAAAGAAATATACACGTTTTAAAAGAAGCGTTCCAAGAGGTAGACGACCATTTAGAGAGTGATATTTATGGGAATGGAAAGATTATTATAGATTTTCAAGAAAAGATGGCATCTTATTTAGGGAAAGAAACGGCTGTATTTTTCCCCAGTGGTACAATGGCCCAACAAATTGCATTACGTATATGGTGTGATGAAAAAGAATTGAAAAAAGTTGCCTATCATCCTTTATGCCATTTAGAGATTCATGAGGAAAACGGCTTAAAGGAATTACATCATATTGAACCTATTTTGTTAGCGGATAAAAATAGACTAATCAAATTAGATGATGTAGTAGATATGCAGCAGGATATTGCTTGCTTATTATTAGAACTGCCACAACGAGAAATCGGCGGTCAATTACCTGATTTCGAAACACTTGAAGAAATTTCTAACTATTGTCGTAAAAAAGGGATTAAGCTACATTTAGATGGAGCAAGACTTTTTGAGGTTCTTCCTTTTTATAATAAAACAGCTGCTGAAATTTGTAGTCTTTTTGATAGTGTGTACGTTTCTTTTTACAAAGGTATCGGGGGTATTGCTGGAGCTATTCTTGCTGGGGAAAAGGACTTTACAGATGAATCTAAGATTTGGAAAAGACGACATGGTGGTGATTTAATAAGCTTGTATCCTTATATTATAAGTGCGGATTATTATTTCAAAGAAAAATGTCCAAAAATGGAGCAGTATTACGAAGATGCAAAGGAGTTAGCTTCTTTTTTTAACTCATGTCAAGCAATTTCTACAATTCCAAGAGAGCCTGTGTCTAATATGTTCCATGTCTACTTCCAGGCACCTAAAGTGGATATGGAAAAGGTTTTAATAAATGTATATGAACAAACGGGCATTGGTTTAACTGGGTATGTAAATAAAAAAACGAATAAAACTTGCTATTTCGAAGTGAATATAGGGGATCAATATGCAATGCTTCCAAAAGAAAAAGTGAAAAAAGTAATTCAAATGATCGATGAGCAGATAATACGTTCTACATTCACTGAGATGGAATAAAAACCTGTCATTTGCACAAGTTATTCTTCATGGAGGTGAAAATTCATGACAAACAATAACAAAAACAAAAATAAACTTAAGAAAAGTAATACATTAGATCGGGAAGAATATGGATACGGGTACGATTTAAGTCCGGATGATTTAGATGTAAGAGGCATTAATGATGAGGCAGAGACAATTGCAGACAGTGAAAACAAAGTAAAGCCAACGAATAATAATCGTCATAAATAAAAGAAAACCCGTTTATATACAATAAACGGGTTTTCCGTTACATAAATTTAGAGAATAGCTTAACTAACTCTTGTATTCCAAGATAGCCAAACATAATTAAACAACCAGTTAACACAGCATTTGGTACCCATTTGTTTCTAGACTCTATTGCTATTGTTTTTGAATTTAATAGGAGCAGTAAAGAAAGTGCTAAAAATGGCATGAATATAGCTCCAAGTGCTCCATAAAGAATGATCAGCTCAACTGGCTTCCCAAAGTAGAATAAAATCATCGGTGGGAAAGTAAGCCAGAATAGATAAAAGCGGTATGCTGGATCTTTAACAGATACTTCTTGTTTATTTTTTCGGATTGTTTTGATGAAATCCGCAAACAGATAGGGAACTCCATTCCATACTCCAAGCAGTGACGAATAGGCAGCGGACCAGAAAGCCACTAAGAACATCCATCTCATTGGTGTACCAAACTCAGCTCCTAGCATTTCGGAAAGTTTTATTAATCCTTCGTCATCTCGAATACTTACACCCGTTCCAGCTAAAAATTGTGCACCAATAATGAGACCTGCAAGAGTAAATAAACCAGTTAGAAAATATGCAATTTTTGCATCTGTACGCATTGCTGCGATCCACTGTTTACCGTTCCAACCTTTTTCACGTAACCAATATCCATAGGAAGCCATCGTGATAGTTCCACCTACACCACCAATCAATCCAAGCATTAGGATGAAAGAACCTTGTGGAACTCGTGGCACGAAGCCAAATGCAAAGTCACCGAAGCTTGGTAAAAATAAAGCTGCTGTACCGATAATCGTGACAAACATAACAGCGATTAGAGCCGTCATAACTTTTTCAAAAAGAAGATATTTTCCTACCCAAATTAAAATAAATCCTACAATTGCATGAATGATAGACCAGGCCCAAACTGGCATAATAGGAAACATTGCGTGCATTGCCATGCCTGAAGTGGATGCGGCAGCAGCACCATAAACAAAGCCCCAAATGATTGAGTAGACTCCGAAATATCCTGTAGCCCACTTACCTAACTGTTGCCAGCCGTCTAAGATTGTCTGACCTGTTGCTAAATACCATCTTCCTACGCCTTCATTTAGAAAGTATTTTAAAACAGATCCAACAATAATTGCCCATACAAATGTCATACCAAATTGAGTGCCGAGTACAAGAGAAGTGATTAGATCTGCTGTTCCGGCTCCTGTAGCGGCAACGACAATTCCTGGGCCAATGTTTTTTAATTTTTCACCAAAAGTTCTAGGTGGAATTAGCTGTTGATTAATTTCCATTGTCATGTATGTTCCCCCTTTAGTTCATGTAACCCCTTACATTTCTCTAATGACAAAAACATTTGCATTAAAAAGTAGATTCATATTTTGTACGTATATCGTACAAAAGTACGCTTTTCGATAATAGATTTATTATAACGAAGCAAATAAATAATATCAATTAAAATTTTTAAATTAGTTAGATTTATCTAAAAGTGATGGAGTTGCAGATGTTTCAACAATTTTAGTTCTATTATTCCTATTTTTCTCTTAAAGTGTAACAACACCAAGAAAAAAGGGGGATAAAGATATGTTAATAGATGGGGTGTTTTCAGGAGGTGGATTAAAGGGTTTTGCCCTAGTCGGCGCATATCAAGTGTTAGAAGAGAAAGGTTACCGTTTCAAACGAGTTGCTGGAACAAGTGCGGGATCAATTCTAGCTGCTTTTATCGCTGCTGGTTTTTCAAGTAAAGAAATAGAAAATTTACTAGATGAGCTGGATACAAACACTCTACTGGATCCTCGAAAAACACTTCTTCCTATTCCGTTTATGAAATGGTTAAACTTGTATTGGCGTATGGGATTATATCAAGGAAAAGCATTAGAAAACTGGTTTTTAGAAAAACTTGCAATAAAAGGTGTTTATACATTTTCTGATTTACAACCAGGTTCACTAAAAGTAGTTGCCTCGGATCTGACGAATGGCAAAATGATTGTGATTCCTGACGACTTAGGAGATTATGGAATATCTGCTGACAGTTTTCCTGTTGCTCGAGCTATACGAATGAGCTGCGGGATTCCATTTTTCTTTGAACCGATCAAATTAAAGACAGGAACTGGAGATACAATAGTAGTGGATGGTGGAGTGTTAAGTAACTTTCCCATGTGGATATATGATAATGGTAATAAGGAACGACCGGTCCTTGGTTTAAAGCTAAGTGGAAACTCTGAGGACGTTCCGGGACATACAATAAACAATGGTCTACAGTTGTTCGAAGCTCTATTTTCAACAATGAAAAATGCACATGATGAAAGATACATTTCAAGAAAAATTGAAAAGAATATAATTTTTATTCCAGTGGAGGATTATAGTGCTACGCAATTTGATATGACGGAAGAAATGAAAAAGGATTTATTGGAAAAGGGACGTCAACGAGCTATTCAATTTCTGAAAATATGGTAATATTTCATTTCAAAATCAATGTTTAATTAAGATTATTTAAGGAATAATAAAAAGGAGATGAGTGGAAGGAGACGATTTATTTATGGCAAAAGAATTAGCACTTAAAATCTTAAACGATAGCAAAATTGGTACAATGGCGACTATACAGCAAAATAAACCACACTCCCGCTATATGACTTTCTTTAACGATGAATTTATCCTGTACACTGCGACTAGTAAAAAGACACACAAAGTGGAAGAGGTTCAAAAAAATCCGAACACGCATATTCTAATTGGGTATGAGGGTAAAGGACTAGGAGATTCTTTTTTAGAAATTGAAGGTACTGTAGAGGAATCCGATGAAGAAAATGTAAAGGAAAAAGTGTGGAATGCTGATTTAAAAGGTTGGTTTACAGGTCCGGATGATCCTGATCTGACTATCTTAAAAATAACTCCTACACAAGTTAGGGTAATGAACACAAAAGGGGAAGAGCCCCAGGTAGTCGAATTCAAATGATTGACTCTCCATTTGGAAACGCATATACTAAGCCTACAAAATAAAAATATCTTCCGTTAAGGGGAGTAGCTATACGGCAAAGTCGTCAATACAGGAATAGATTCCTCGGCTTTGTTGGCAACGAAAGTTGTTAGCGAGACCTTACCAATTATTTGGTTAAGGTTTGTCTAAGAGACGATATGACCAAATATTGGTTATGTCGTTTTTTTTTTTACGATTAGAAGCTACTTCCTCAGGTTGAGGAGATGAAGGAGTATTATTCCTTTTTAATATTTATTGGGGGTCACAGCTTGAATAATTATTATGTACTCGCGAGTTCAGTTATTATAAACGAAGAAAATCGACTTATTTCATATGATCAATCCTTAGAGCTTGTAGGGGTAGGAAGAAGTGCATTTGTTTTCAGAATAATATCAACAAAAATTGCAATTAAAGTGTACTATCCAAACTTAATATTTGTTGCACAAGAGGAAGCAGAAATTTATCAACTGCTTCAAGGAATTGACTATTACCCTATTCTTTATGATTCAGGGGTCAATTATATAGTAATTGATTTCATTGAAGGTGATACGATATTTGAGAATGTTACCCTTGGAAATGAAATAACCGCAGCCCAAGTAAAAGAAATTGATCTAGCACTATCGTTAGCTTCGAATAAAGGATTGAATCCCTCTGATATTCACTTACGTAACATTATTATTACACCAAATGGGGACATTAAGATTATTGATGTTGCTCGTTATAGACAATCAAAAGAATGTATGCGTTGGAATCATCTAAAAAAATTCCATAGACAGTTTTATAGAAAACGTTATTTTCCAAAGAAATTATCTGCTAGATTACTAGATGGTATTGGTATTTTATATAAAAAAGGACTTATACCATTTTATAGAGATTAAATGGCATAAGTCTTTGACTAGTTATTATAAATGATCGTTATTGTTTAGCCTCTCGCTGATTCTTCTTTTACGGTAAAGCATAATGCCGGCTTCTGCAATATCCTTGACAGCGGAACGGTTGATAAAGGCACCAAAGACTAGTCCGGCTATTGGAATCATTTGAAATAACTTTTTCCAACCGAATTGATCTCTATAAGCAAAAACTACCTCACGCCAACCTTGCATCTCTGAAACAACCTCTCTTTTGATGGTCTCATCGTGATGATCAAACTTCGATAATTGTGAAATAATAGTTTGTTTTCCAACAATATCAGCGGACACAAATTGTAAGCATTTTATAATAAATAAACGTTCTTTTTTGTCATTAGGATCGTAACCATAGCTAATGGCTATGTCCTGTAAAGTTTTTAACTGTAAACCTAATAGGAGCGGAATATCCAATGTAAGTGTAAAAATTCCTCCAATGCCGGTTCCAGCACCTTGAATGGTTGCGATGTTTTTTCTATTTTTCGTAAGATTGGCTACTGATTTGTCCATTAGAGAGACAGATAGTTTTTGTACATCTTCTAATGTTTCAACTCCTAAATCAGGATAATAAGATGGGACCTTAGATACAGAACTTAAATAGTTACCACCAGTTTGAACGTACTGACCAAGCTCGTCCAAAAGTACCCCTATTTTGTTTTGTATAAATTTAGGTGTCCATTTATCAATCATTTTAAAAGGGATACGTCCGAGCTTTTCCCAAAACCATAAATCACTTTGATCTTTCTCCCAAGCCTCTACCTTTGTTAGTTCTTCTGTTAACCATTCTTTCGAATCTTTCACTTGACCGCTCGCCTCTTTCTTTTCTTATTTACTTGAACGAAATTCGTATGAAAAAGTTCTCAATTCACTTTTAGATATTATGGAATACTATTATTTAAAATGGATAAACTAGTCATTAAAGCTTGTAGAAGGGTATGTGGTACGAATGAAAAATCGTAAGTTGGTACGTACCACAATAGGTCGTCCATCTCAAAAAAGAGAAGAAAATAAAACTAAAGCTCAATCGGAACCGGAACAACCGATTGAAATAATCAAGCAGTATACCAGTCAAATTAATGATGTTATATATAAAAAAATACCTACCGATGAGGGATTAGTTACAGTTATTTATAGCAAATCACTTGTAGAGAAAATGACGTTACAAGCAATGGTTTTGATTCCGCTTGCCAATCATTTAAATCAAATTCATCAAGTATCTGAAAAGTTGGATGCATCCAATGCCTCTGAGGTCACGTCTAAACTCACTTCAGGTTATACACTTTTGTATTTTCACGAAACAAAATTGTTGGTAAATATAGATACTTATAGTGCACCTACTCGGGCTATTACAAATACCGAGACAGAATCAACTGTTATAGGGCCACAAGATGCGTTTACGGAATCATTGGAAACAAATATATCATTAGTAAGAAGACGTATTCGTAATCCAATGTTAAAGAATGAAGATAGAACGATTGGATCGGAAACGAATACAAAGATTTCTATTCTATATATGGAGGACATCGTAAATAAAGAAAATCTTGAAAAGGTAAGAGGCAGAATTGATAAAATAAACCATCCTTCTTTCACTGATATTTCTATATTAAAACAGCTTATAGAGGATAATCCATTTTCACCTTTTCCACAGTTCTATATGTCGGTTAGGCCTGATAGCATAACACATTATTTGGTCGATGGAAGAATTGCGATATTTATGGATAATAGCCAATCGGCACTTATTTGTCCTACATCCTTTTTAGAGATGTTTGTTTCCATTGAAGACTATTATAATCGTTGGACAACAGCTACTTTACTTCGTTTCCTTCGATTTTTTGGTTTTTTCTTAACCATAATGATAACTCCTATGTATGTATCGATATTAACGTTTCACCCAGAAATTTTTCCCTATGAACTTTTATTGAATTTACAGGAGTCTAGGGCAAAAGTTCCTTTTCCTCCTCTTTTTGAAGTTTTGTTTCTCGAGTTAATTATAGAAGTACTAAGGGAGGCTGGATCTAGAATGCCTGCAAAAGTTGGACAAACGATAGGTATCGTAGGAGGTATTGTTATTGGTACAGCTGCAGTGGAGGCAGGACTAATAAGTAATATTCTAATTGTATTAGTAGCAATCTCCGCATTACTATCATTTCTTCCTCCTATCTTTTTAATGAGTAATACAAGTAGATTTGTTCGATATATCTTTATTATTTCGGCAGGGATGTTTGGGTTAATGGGTCAAATGCTTGCGTTTGCTTGGTTATTCGCTCATCTACTAAGGTTAAATTCCTTAGGAACTCCTTTTATGTCACCGATTATACCAAGAAAAGCAGGGGACTTAAAGGATGGCATTTTTAGGTTTCCAATAGCTTTCCTTAAAAATAAAACAGGAATAGCAAGATCACAGAAAAAGTAAAATCAATTTGGAGAGGTAGGTTAGGGTGAGTACAAACAAACGAAAGCTTTTGAATGATTATCATGTAGTTTTCTTGGCGCAAAGTGCAATGTTTGGTACTGGAATCCTTTCACTTCCTCAACGGCTAAGTTCTTTAGGTTACAGTGAGGCATTTTTTCCATTAGTGCTAGGTATAATTGCAAGTTTAACATTATGGCCAATGATATGGATTATGTCTAAATTTCCAAATGAAAATTTGTTTCGAATAAACGAGCTTTTGCTAAGTAAATGGATTGGCAAAAGTATAAATATATTTTTTGTTCTACAATTTACTTTGTTTCTAGCTGCAATCATCAGTAACTATATGCAGCTTATTCAAACTACTGCCCTGCCGGAACAAAAAATTACTGCCCCTATATTTTTATTAATTTTGATTCTAATATACATTGTTAAAGGTGGTATAAAATCTATTGCACGATTTTGTATGATGGCATTTTTTTTAACATTACCTTTGCTATATTTTTTACGATGGTCAATTGAAAAAGGAGATGTAAGTCACATTTTCCCTTTATTTAATTACAATTTCAAAGAAATGTTTGAAGCTTTACGAAAAGGATATTTATCTATTCTTGGGTATGAAACAATCTTGTTTTATTATCCCTATATTGTGAATCAAAAAAAGGCATTTAAACATGTATCTATTGGAATATGGATAAGTATAATTCTATGTCTCATAACAACATTTGTAAGTGTTATGTATTATTCAGAATGGCAATTAAAGAATGTCGAGTTTTCCGTGTTGCAATTGTTTAAAGCAGGTGAGCTTACTTTTATAGAAAGAATAGATATTATTGGAATGACGATGTGGGTATTTTTAGTTTTGTCGACAATGGCAATATACCTTTGGAGTGCGAAGAAAGGATTGGATTCCATTCGATCAAAAAAAAATAAACTTCATGTATATATCATTGCAACCGTTGTTTTTTTGATCATTATCTTCCCTTATTCTAATGAAATGAAGCAAAAACTATATGAGGTAAGCTTTTATGCAGGTTATCTGCTGGTAGTTTGGCCAATATTTTTGAGTATTGTACATGTACTTAGAAAAAAGAAGGTGCAACAATGAAAGGAAAATTAAAATTGCTTGCAATTACTTTCTGCTTTATATTCTTAGCAGGTTGTACAGAAAAAGAATTAAAAATACCTCTTGAAGATGTAGGCATGGTAGGAGTCTTAGCATTTGACTATATAGATGATGAGCAAACACAGATAACGGTAGCCATTCCGCAATACGATCCAGAAGCGAAGGAGCACACACAAATCTTCAGCGTTTCCACTGATTTGATATCAAAAGGAATAGTGGAAATAGAAGCACTTTCTGATAAAAAGATAGTACTAAATCAATTACGGGTTGTTCTTGTTAATGAGCAATTTGCACTTCAAGGGGATGTTCGTAATGCAATTCAACAGCTATATAGAAACGCTGAAGTTGGTAACAAAGTACTCATTGCAGTAGTTAAAGAAAGTGCAGAAGATATGCTGAAACAAGAATATCCAGATAAACCTAGCGTAATAATGTATTTAAACGATTTATTACAACCTAGTGTTAATACAGCATTTAATCCAAATACGAATATTCATGATTTTATGTATACACAAACCAACCCTAATTTTGACTCTATCGTTCCATTCCTAAAAACTAAAGACGGGAAAATAGATATTGATGGCATTGCTTTATTTAAAGAAAAAAGCATGCTCAAAAGTTTATCTACAAATGAAGGGTTAATCATACAGGCGTTGCAAGGAAGAAAAAAACTGGCACCACTAAATATCGAGCTTAACAATGAAAACCAAAAAGAAAAATTATTGATTGACTTGATTGATAGCAAAATAAAAATTAGAAGTAATAAAGATTTAAAAGCACCCAAATTGAACATTGTGCTAAAAATGTCAGGTACTTTAATAGAATATAGAGGCGAGAGAGAAAACAAGTTAAAAAGTATAGATAACATCGTTGACCTGGAAAAAGATGTGAATAAAAAAGTAGAACAAGACATTAGTAATTTTTTGGAGGAAATTAAAAAACTAGAAGTGGACCCAATAGGTTTAACTGAAAATTTTCGAATGCACTACAAAGGAAATTGGGATAAGGAATTAACAAATGAAACCATTAGTAAGTTAGAGTGGGATATTCAAGTGGATACTTCTATTTTGAGTACTGGAATTTTAAGATAATTTGTAAGAGAAGTACTAAATATCAACAGTAGGAAAAGTTCGGTTAAAACAATCCGGGCTTTTTTCTTTTTTAAGAATAAGTATTGTATTGCTTTACTATGATGGTAATAGATTTTATAGCAAGAAGGGGACGATCGATGTTTAGAACAATCAATATAATAATTCTCAGGACTACTACATGGTGAATTTAAAAGGGATAGCTGCATCCACTGGAATTGCCATTGGGAAGGCTTTTTTGCTAGTGGAACCTAATCTTACAGTCATTAAAAAAGCCATTACTAGCATGGAGGAAGAAATTACTCGTTTTCACTCCGCTTTACAAGAGGCAAAAAGAGAGATACAAAAAATCAGAGATCGTACCGCAGATGGTATAGGAGAAGAACATGGTGCAATTTTTGATGCTCATTTGCTAATTCTGAGTGATCCAGAGCTATTGGGAACAATTGAGAATAAAGTAAAAGTAGATAATGTAAATGTAGAGTTTGCATTGCAAGAAACTACGGATGCTTTAATCGAGATGTTTGAGCAATTGGATAACGAATATATGCAGGAGCGTGCCGCAGATATTAGAGATGTCACAAAAAGACTATTAGCAAAGCTATTGAAGTTAGAAATCCCTAACATAGCAATGATTGATGAAGAGGTAATAATAGTTGCAAAAGATTTAGCTCCTTCTGACACTGCACAACTAAATAAGAAATACGCTAAGGGATTTACAACTGACATGGGGGGACGAACATCCCATTCTGCTATTATGGCCCGATCTTTGGAGATTCCCTCCGTTGTAGGTACATCAAAGGCAACCTCATCTATAAAAAATGGGGATTTACTAATTATTGATGGAGATAATGGAGAAGTTTTTATAAATCCATCTAAAGAAAAGATTGATTTATATATAGAGAGACGAAACATGCTAGAACTTCAAAAGAAAACATTAACATTACTTAAAAATAAACGAACGATCACGTTAGATGGTAAACAAGTTGAAGTTGCTGCTAATATTGGTTCGCCACGGGACATCGAAAGTGTCATTGCACATGGAGGGGAGGGAGTAGGCCTTTACAGAACTGAATTTCTTTATATGGAAAGAGATACTTTTCCTACAGAGGAAGAACAATTTCAAGCATATAAACAAGTCCTAGAAAAGATGGAAGATATGCCAGTGGTCGTTAGAACATTGGATATTGGGGGAGACAAAAAGCTTCCTTATTTGAACTTATCTAAGGAGTTAAACCCATTTTTAGGTTTCCGTGCAATTCGTCTTTGTTTAGCAGAACAAGAATTATTCCGAGTTCAATTACGTGCTTTGCTCCGAGCAAGTAATTTTGGAAATCTTAAAATAATGTTCCCAATGATTGCAACTCTAGAAGAATTCCGAGAAGCCAAGCGGCTTTTGTTAGATGAAAAAGCAGTTCTTTTAAAGGAAGGATTCGAGGTAGCTAATCATATCGAAATTGGAATAATGGTAGAAATCCCTTCTACAGCAATAGTGGCTGATCAATTTGCAAATGAAGTTGATTTTTTTAGTATAGGAACGAATGATTTAATCCAATATACAATGGCAGCGGATAGAATGAACGAGCATGTATCTTATTTGTACCAACCATATCATCCTGCAATCTTAAGATTAGTCAAAATGGTCATCGACGCTGCACATGCAAAAGGAAAGTGGGTAGGGATGTGCGGAGAAATGGCTGGGGATTCCATAGCGATTCCATTATTGCTAGGGCTAGGATTAGATGAGTTTTCTATGAGCGCACCATCCATGTTAAAAGCTAGAAATCAAATCAATCAGTTGAAGGAAAGTGAAATGAAGGAACTTGTAGATAAAGCCTTGTTTTTGCAGACATCTGAACAAGTAATGCAATATGTTAAAGAAAGGATAAATCCCACTAGTTGAAATTCTAGTGGGATTGTTTTCACAATTAGCTCTTCTTATTATTTAACTTGTTTGTTCCATTTTCTCTGAGTTCAGCAAATTCACGTGAAAACTCTTCTTGAATTTCATTTGGCTTTATCTTTTGGTTTTTTGGGGTCTGTGGTAGCGAATCTTTATTTTTACTTTTTCCTTGCTTATTGTCTCTTCCCAAGTGAATTCTCCTTTCTCCTATTAACGTTCTTTACTAATATGGCTTATTAAACTCAATTTAATCATAAAAAAGCACTGAGCTATTAGCTCAGTGCGTGACATGTTTAACTTAAAACATATTCCTTCTTATTTTCGAGGATTTCTATTTGTTCTAAAGACTGAGATAATAAGGGGAACGTAAACTTAAAGGTCGTACCCGAATTTATTTCACTTTCCACATGGATTGTTCCATTCATAGCACTTACGATACTATAGACTACCATCAGACCGAGGCCTGTCCCTTTATTTCCCTTTGTGGAATAATAAGGCTCTCCTAAACGTACCAATTGATCAGGTGTCATGCCTGTTCCTGTATCTTTAATTAGAATGTTAACTGCTGAAGAGGTAGACTCTGTTTCAATGGTCAATGTTCCTCCTCTAGGCATTGCTTCGATTCCATTCTTCATAATGTTTATGAAGCATTGATGAAACTTTTGCTTGTCACCAATTATCACTAAATCATTTGAGAAGAATGTTTTGATCTTGATGGACTTTTTCTTTGCAGTTAATTGCAGTGCTTGAACAGCTTGCATGAGCTGATCATGAACATGAATAGTTTCTGTTAAAAAGTCTTCCGTTTTAGAAAAAGTTAGATAATCTTGAATAACCCTTTCTGCTGATTTTAGTTCTTTTTTTATAATCGAGAGATACTGAGCACGACTCTCCATAGAAATATTCTCACTCTGCAAAAGTTGAACAAAACCAATCGCTGCAGTCAATGGATTGCGAATTTCATGCGAAATAGAAGCCCCCATTTGTTCAACTGCTTCCAGCCTTTTTGAATTTAAAAGATGCTGTCGCAACAGGATGGTTCTAGTAATTTCTTCTATAAAATATGCAATCATTCCAACTCCTAAAGGCTGTATAAATAAAACAGCAAAATACAAATCATATTTAGGATATGGTAGATGCAAAAATTCCAATACTGTTTGTATTAAACTGAAGAGAAAAGTTAGTCCGACAGAAAAATATATGCGTTGATTAGAAGATAGTTTTAAAAAAACTGGAGAAAGTCGCCATAGCGAAATTGTTATTACACCATAAAGTGTAAAAGTCACCCAAAAAGAATCGTTAATTCCATAAAATGCTTTAATGCAGATGGTTAGTAACCCTAATAAAGGTCCTAGCCCCATATAGAGACCGCTTATAATGAGGGGAATATTTTTTAAGTCAAACAGAAAGCCATCATGTATTGGATAGCTAAATGCAAAACATAGGAAGAAGCTAACAACAAAATATAGAATGGCAATCTGTTGAATTTGTAGTAAATTATTTAACCGTTCAACCCATAATACACAAAAAAACATTAATACAATCAATAAAGATAAATTGAAAAAAAAGTGCTCTGTTAAATCCAAAGAAATACCTCTCTTCAACAACGGTTTAGGTAGAGAATTTTATAATTAATATTTTATTGATTTAAAGGAAAATCTGAAAATAGTATCCTTTCCATTTCGACTCCTAATATCTATTGCTCCTTTCAAATCACGTACAATATTGAAGGCGGCTGTCATTCTGCAAGTCAAAGTAGATAGTTGTTCTCCATTTAACACACCATCATTTGTAATTGAGATTAAAATACTCGTTTTGGTATCAACAGTTTCTATTAATAAGGTGCCACCGTGTGGCATGCAATCGATATAGTTTTTAATAATATTGATAAATGCTTGTTGAAATTTCGAACGATCAGCTTCGATAAATTGAGTTGATGAGAAATGGGTAATAATTTTCACAGAATGAAGATTTGCTAAAGGCTTAAGCAACTTTAAAGTATGAGTAAGTTCAGTATCGATTTGCAGTTTTTCATCTGATTCAACTATTGGTTTAGAAAAGGTTAGATAGTCTTGGATAATTCCTTCTGCTGCATCCAATTCTTCTTTTAAAATAGAAAGATATTGAACTCTTTTATTATCCTTTAGTGAGTTATTGGAAAGCAGTTCCACAAAACCAATTGCAGTTGTTAATGGATTTCGTATTTCATGGGAAATTGCTGCTCCCATTTGTTCTACTGCTTCTAATTTCTCTGCTTTTATTATTTGTTGATGCAATTGAATATTTTTTTCTGTTGCCTCGATGATATATGCAATCATTGCAACACCAAGTGGAGGAACAATAATATAGGCAAATATCAAATCCCATGTATGACCAGCCGATGATTCATATAAAACTACTATTAATATACCTACACTTATGAATATAGATATTCCCATCAATAAAAGAATTCGATGTTTGGACGCTAGCTTTAGAAACCATGGGGAAATAAACCATAATATAGGGCTAATAATAGAATAAATTAATAGTCCGAAAAAGAATCCGAAATCAATTCCGTATAACCCACGACTGACAATAATTACTACAAAAAGTATATGGCTTACTCTCAAGTAAAGCGATCCTATTAAAAAAGGAACAATTCTCAGATCTAAAACAGCTTCATCGCCTAATTGATAGGAATAGAGGAAACAGAGTATTAAAGAAATAACACAATAAAGTAAACCTGTTCGCTTGAAGTTAAAAATACTTTTACTACTCATTGTACGAATAATGGTCAAACTAACGAAAAGTAAAAGGATTAATAAGGAAAGATTAAACAGAAAATGCATGGTTATATTTTCCAATGTTGTACCTCTTCTAATCTACTTTTATAAATTAATAGTAACTAGTAAGAAAGAAATATACAATGCCTTTTATAAAATATTTTGAACATTCTTTTAATATAATATTTTTTTAAGACAATGAAAAAAGCACTTAAATCTCTAACCGATGGATAGAAGATTTAAGTGCTTCTTTACTTTTATTTATTGAAAAATGAAATCAACTGTTTATTAGATGGAGCTTGAATTTTATACATCAATGATCGATCTTCACTATTTACAATTTTTGGTACAATAGATTCAATTACATTGAACTTCCAAAAGGAAGGCTTACTCTTTGTGCTTTTTTCCGTTTCCATAGTCATCATTTTTCTTTGAAAAGGATGAAGTTTTGCCATAAGGAACTTATCTTTAATACGAATAAGCAAGTATCCTTCAACTTTATCAGGATTGTATTTTTTCATAAGCGAGTCACCCAGTTCAAACGAATTTGATTTGTTTTGAACAGAGGGAGAAATGATAAAAAAATGTTCTTTTTGAAATATGGAAGTATTGGATACTTGACGAAAACCTAAATCATTTATAAGAAAATCAAGATTTACTTGTGAAGCGGCACTAGCGACTGACATATACATACCTCCTATACGTAATAAAACACATCACATATTTTAAGTATACCCTAATTCGTCTAAAATCACTTCAAAATTAGGAATATTTTCTTAATTCATGTTTGTAGAAGTTATAAAAGCCATCGCCAATTAAACGCTGTAAAACAAAAGGTAATATTAATAACCTTAGCTTTTAAAACTTTACCATTTTCTCAGGAGAAACTAGTGTAACTAATACATGTTTACAATGCCGACTTGGTCGATTTTAAATTCCATGTAACCGGACGGTTGCACGGTAAATAACATTTTATTTAATCCGTTTGTTAAAGGACCATTATAATTATTTTCTACTTCCACTTTTATCGTAACTAGAAATTCAACTTGAGAATTGTTTCTTTCTGTTTCTTTTAGATTTACGAACTCAAGTTTTTTGATGCCTTTTTTAAATTCGGTCACATCAAAAGTAGAATGAGGTAGGAACTGATTTTGAGCAACTTTAGAATCAATTAGTAAATAATTGAAGAGAACATAAATAGGGTTTACATTTCCCGGAATATCTAATTCCCAATAAGGCTTTTTGCTAACTCGCCAACCAACATTATTTACATTTTGATATTCTACAATATACACTTGTTTTTCATTCGTGTTTCCAATAGGAACAATCACTTTATAATACGTGGAGTTTTTATCCTTTTTGATTAGCTCCGCAGTTGCTTTATTCCATTGTGCTAAAGTACCACCATCTGCTTCAATTTGTGCGAGTTTTCCTTTGTAATCGATGATTCCAAGGTCTTTTATAAACTGCTCAGCAGCAACTTGTGTCATGGATTGCATTAAGTAGCTCAGTAACTTAGCTTTTGTGTCAATTTTGCTTGAAAGGTAACGATAGGTAGAACCGTTATGAAGAAATGTTTTGTATTCTCCTGGACTATATTCTCCGCCAGCCTGCACATAGAGTGTAGCCTGTGCAAATTTAGCTGCTAGTTCAACTGCTACTTTATCCGTAAGATCAGTATTCTTTTCTTGAATTGGTTCTTTACTGATTTTCCATCCAGCTTTGTTGTTTACAAATTGATATTCAATGAGAAAGTTTTGTTTTTCGTTTGTATTCCAGACAGGTACAGTTAGACGGTATTGAAGATTATTTTTATTTTTCTTTACAAACTGAGCAGTTGCCTTTTCCCATTGTAATAAGGAACCACCATCTGCTTCTACTTGTGCTAATTTTCCTTTATATTCAATAATTTCTCTACTTTTTATAAATTGCTCTGCTTCAGCAGGTACTAAAACCTTTTCTAAGTATGCTTTTAGTTCTTTTTTAGTATCGATAGAACTCGATAAATAGCGATAGGTTTTTTTGTTGTAAGTAAAGGTTTTATATTCCCCTTTCTTATAATCTCCTCCGCGTTGAATATAACTAGCTATTGTGTTAAATTCCTTTGCTAAATCTATCACTTTTTTTGTAGACAGTTCATTTTGTTTCGCTTTTTGGTCGACTTTTGTTTGTTCTTTTGCAAGGACGTTAGTATTTTGTGAAAATGGTACAGATAATAGTCCGATGGTTAAACCTGTGATTAGTAGCTTTTTTGCACTTCTAGTCATTTCATAACCCCCAAAAAATGTTTTATTTTCTAACATTTGATTAGACGTCGCATACTATCATGCTGTTACATCTAAAAAAATTGCTCCATCTTATTTATAGTAGAAGTTAATTGTATTTATTCATAAAACCCTTTTAAATTTCATTGTTCATATGAAAATCGTATGGTAATAGCCCTTTTCCCATGTTGAAATAGGAGTTTATTAGGTTTTAGGTCATATGAAATACTACTTATCTATATGCATTCGCGCTGGCCGCACGTCCGCATGAGCCGCTGTATGCGCTAGGCGCATCCAACTGTCTCATACGGCGCGTCTTGCGGCTGGGAAGGCGCGAATGCAGGGGTGTTAGTCATAAGGTTTTCTATTAAAATGTGCTCCATAGTATTGGAAATCCTAAATACTGTTATTAATGATTTATAAATGGGATTTTTTTTATCGACAGTGGTGAATAGGAGAGACAAAGGGGCGACTCATCCTGAGGAGGGTCATGATTTGCGTGCGGTAAGCGCATATCCGTGTCTATTCTAAGCAGTGAAACACACGTATAGATCATCCGTAATAACAGAGCCATACATAAAAAAACTGCAGCACTCATATTTCTACAAGTATCACTGCAGTTGGTAATATATTATTCTACTTCTTCAAAATCAGATTCATCAAATGAATCGAGGTATTTCCAGTTACCAGCTTCATCTTTTTCTAAAATGTAATAAGCGGTATATTCAAATGAATCATTTTCATCCATAGTTACTTTTTGATCATGAATAACGAATGCAGTACCTTCTAAAATATATTGAACTTCCAAACCTAACGTCTCGTATTTTATGTC
Source organism: Bacillus sp. Cr_A10 (assembly GCF_029222665.1). Classification (NCBI taxonomy): domain Bacteria; kingdom Bacillati; phylum Bacillota; class Bacilli; order Caryophanales; family Bacillaceae; genus Bacillus; species Bacillus sp. Cr_A10. Next base: position 88,557 of record NZ_JARHXR010000013.1, on the reverse strand, counting down.
ATAGTCTTGGAAGGTAGAGCCAATTAATTCACTTAGAGTTTCATAGCCAGGGTATTCTTCGCTATATAAACTAAGTGTTGCTTCAAGGTTTTCTTCATTTGCGTATTCATCGGATTTTTTGAAGAACTCAATAATCTCGCTCTCTTGTGCTAGAAAGCTGGAATCATTTCTTATCATTTCATAATAAGTTTCATAAAGTTCGTTTATGATAGCTTCATCTTCAATTGCATCGAGTAAGTCAAAGAATCCAATAACTTGTGTTTCAACTGTTTGTTGATCAGCGTTTTCAGCAATCATTCTATCTAATGCATCCAAATGCATTTTTGTAGAAATAACATATTTAGATGTCTGAAGTGCCTTTTCACCTGGAGTTTTGTATTTAACTAATATTGCATCTCTTGTTGACTTTCCATAAACACGATAAAGTAAAATCGCTTGTTTGCGTATCTCACTAGATAATTCATGGTAACTTTTTTCAGTAGCATCAGCTGTTGGATTGGCTGCAAATAAAGTATTAAATTTATTTGTTTTATCCACTATTTTCTTACCAGAAGTAATTGCATCAATATATCCCGTTGCACGGGTATAGTGAATACCAACGTTATTTTCTAAACGCTTCTTTAAATCCTCTTTCTTTTGACCACTTAATTGATCTAGTTCCTTCTTAGCGTTTAAATATGCATTTTTTGTGTCGTTAAAGATTTTCATATCAGGATTTTTAATTTCTTTTGTAAGTTCATAAGAAATTTGCCATTTTAAAGCTCCGGCATGTTGTTCTGCAATTTTCACTAATGATTCAGCTTTTGAAAGTGAAGCGGCTTCGACAGAAGTGGGGGGAGCAACAAAACATGCAACCACTAAAAATGCAGTTAATAATATTGATAATAATTTCTTCATAGGTATTCTCCTAAATTTATTAGTCTTACAAAATTTTGGTCAAGTAAGCCATATATAGGATATTTCATTGTAATTGTTTATTCTAGTGAATAACGATGGTAATAGAACCATATAAAGTAAATTACAAGTTTGTTGGGATAGGATATTTTACTGCATTTTTCTTTAATTTTTGTTGCGCTGCTTCTTTTAGGTCAATGTCTAACACGTTCGCCAGTTGTAAGAGGTAAATAAAAACGTCTGCTGCCTCTTCAACTATTGCCTGCTTGTCCTTTTGAATAGCTTCCTCTGAGGAGACCCATTGAAAATGCTCTAATAATTCACTTGCTTCTAAGGAAACAGATATTGCTAGGCTACGCGCATCATGATTTCCACCCCAACCCCGATCATCACGAAATTTTAGTATCTCTTCGGTAAGTTCTTTCATTTTAATTCCTCACTTTGCTAAAAAATATAAGTAAACAATGATTTAACATCGTTTTGAATACTTGCGACTTTCACGATATCTTCCATTATTTAAGTATTCATTTTGACCGACCCTTATAGAAGTATTTTATAACGACAAGAAAATTTTTTCACCACTATCTGTAAAAAGATGGGCTTCGGATTAATAATTTGCGTTGGGCTTCAGTGAAATAGATACACCTATGATAATAACAATTGCACCAATCATTTGAAGTGCTTGAATATTAATATCTAATAGAAAGAATCCAAAGATCATTGCAACAAAAGGTTCCAGGTTCAATAAAAGTGCAGCTTTAGAAGCTCCAACTTTATGGATGGAGCTATTCCATAAATACGTACAAAGACCATGCATAATAATCGCCGTTATAATAAGTAACAACCAATAGGAAAGGGGAACAGACAATACTAGATAGGCTTTATTCCAAGGGACAAAAGGAAGTAATCCAACTAATCCAAAGAGATTGCTTAATAGAGTAATAGTAGAAGGATGAATAGACTTGGAAAGATGTTGAACAAAAATTAGGAAAACAGAAAAGGTTAACATGGTTAGACTGATTAATAGCTCGCCTTTTCCGAAATTAGGTACAAGCAATGATCCATTAGTTATTACAAGCCAAACTCCTAACAAAGCAACTAAGGAGCCCAGCCAAAATTGTAATGTCTTTCTCTCTTTAAAATAGTAAGATGAAAGTATGGCCGTAACTATTGGCGACAAAGCGAGGATGAGTGATGCTGTAACTGGTTCTGTATATTGAAGGCTCGCATAGAAGCTCCATTGATTTAACGATACTCCTATAAATCCAGCTACTCCTAACCAAATGTAATTATGTAAGGTTAGTTCCTGTATTTTAATAGTTCGATAGGTCATGAAGAAAAGAAAAATAACGATAAATATTAAACGAAAAAATGCTATTATACTCGGATCAAATACGTCCACCAAAATAGATCCAAAGACGAAATTACTTCCCCAAGCAATAACGCATCCTAAAAGAACTAAATAAGTAAACCATTCTTTATTCATGAAAAGTACTATTCCTCCTTTGGGTTTCAAAAGTTAAGCTCTGTTTATTTTCAATGAAGTTGCACTGAACTAAGAGTTGTTTTTTGTGAATGTCAGTGTATTTCTCTTAATAAGAAATTAAAGTAGACTCTTTTAGATGAAGTGATATTGAGAACTGGGTAGGCTTACTTCTATATTTAATAGTTTTCATTTACATCAGATGTTTCAGGGCGGTACGCTTTACACGCAGCAAGAATGCGAAGAATGAGACCCCGTAAAGGGTGGGGGAGCGACAAGACGATGGAGCGATTCATCCTGCGGAGGTTCATCCGTGATCTTCCCTTTAGTTGCGCAAGAACATATTCTATTAAGCACTTCAAATCATTCATTATAAATATAAAAACCAAAAGTTAAAAGAGAAAGAGGTACCTCTTTCTCTTTTAGGTCCATTATAATAATTCGCCTTTTACCATCACTAAACGATTTTTAGGTTTTCTAGCTACAACTTCTGCGGAAGAAGCGGCGTCAAAAAATATAAAATTTGCGTCATCTTGAATATTTGGCCAAACCTTTTGACCTTCTTTATTTAAAGGTAATATTCCACCAGTTACCCATTTTAGTGCATTTTTTAATGATTTTTCATCCTTTTTATTTGTAAGCTCGCAAAAACGTGTCGCTTTCTCTAATACATCACCATTCCCATATGGACTCCAAGAATCATAAAAACCATCACAACCAAAGTGTACTTTTACTCCATGATTATCTAACAGGTCGATCGGCGGAATCACTCGATTTAAATTGATAGGAATTGTCGACATAATGGCTACATCTGCCTCTACAAGACGGTTTGCAACAACGATTTGTTGTGGAATTGGGATGTCCCCAAGACAGAAGGAATGACTTAAAGCAGTTCGTCCACGATAGTTTGCTTCCAGTACAATATCTATCCATTTATCTGTCGTATAATAGCCGACATGTCCACCATCATGTAAATGAATGTCGACATCAGCATCAAATTCAGTTGCAATATCCATTACTTCATATAAAGATTTTTCAATAGCACGATCTATCCCTGCTGGGTCTAAACCACCAACCATTGTTGCTCCACTTCTCATAGCTTCTCTCATAAGTTGAGGAACTGATTCACGTAATAGGCCATGTTGTGGAAATGCAATAATATCAGCGGTTACTTTGCCTTTGAATGTTTCAAGAGCAGCTACTACACCTTCTAAATTTTTCAGTCCAATATATGGATCAATATTTACGTGGGTACGAATATGAGTTGAACCAGATTGAAGTAATGTTTCAATCATTTTCGTTGCTCTTTGCTGTGCGCTTCCTGCTAGGATAGATAATTCTTGAGCTTCAAGATCCAAACGCTCTTTTAAGTTTGCTACAGGGGTACAGGCTTTCCAGTCCAATGTCATATATGTTTTGTCTAAATGATTATGCATTTCTTTAAAAGTGGGTAATGCTAGTTTTTGTTTCATATCAATAATGTCATAACCTGCAGGTACATTTTCATCTGCTGTTAACTGATCAACAATTTTCCCATCTTCTACTTTAAGATGAAATAACCCGGTTTCAGTTTCTATTGTTCCATTGTGTAGTAATTTCTCTCCAACTTCTAATTTAACATTTGTAAGCCATTTAACTTTTCTCATTGTGTTACCTCCTTAGCCAGAACCTCGTCATTTATATAAGCAATGTTTCCATTTGATATGACATGCGTTATCGGACGTCTTCTAGCAACGGCTTGAGCGGAGCATACAGCATCTAGAAGAAGTACATTTGCTCTATCTCCTACTTTTGGCCATACTCTGTCTCCTGAATCAGTAAGAGGAGTAATACCACCTGAGGCATATTTCCAACAACGATTTAAGGAGTATTCATCGATAAACTTAAATCTCTCGGCTAAAATGCTTAATTTTTCAATTGTATCACCAGTCCCAAATGGAGACCAATGATCAGTCAGGCTATCATGACCAAGGGAAACGAGCACTCCATTCTCATGTAAATAAGGAATAGGTATAGTGGATCGGCCGATAGGGACAGTTGATGTGACATCAATTTTTGACTCAGCTAAAACTGCCGCTAATTCTTCTAATTCTTTACCTTGAAGATCTCCTAAAGCCATTGCATGGCTAATCGTAACTTGCCCATCTTTTTTTGCTTTCTTTGTTAGTTCTGCAAGCTTATAAAATTCAAATGCACCAAGTGAATTTGGATCGTGAATATGAATGTCTACGCCTTTTCCGGATTCAACTGCAATGTCCATAGTTAAGTTCAAAGAACGATCGATATCTCGATCAATAGTAGCTGGGTCAACTCCACCGACAAGTGTTGCACCCAATTTCATGGCTTCACGCATTAAAGGTTCAACTTTTGAACGTAATAACCCATGTTGTGGAAAAGCAACAATGTCATATGTGACTTGGTTTTCAAACTTTTTAAATGCTTCTTTAGTAATCTCAATATGTTTTGTCCCTATTTGTGGGTCAACATTACAGTGGGAGCGAATATGTGTATGTCCTTGAGAAATGAGCCACTCTATCATTTTTTCAGCTCGGTTTAAGGCAAATGGAAGTTGGGCAGGTAATAATTCTTGTTCTTCTTCAATTCTTGTCAAAATCCCATTTGTAATCGGTGTACATGCTTTCCAAGGACCACTGAAGTAAGTTTTGTCCACGTGTATATGCATCTCTCTAAAAGAAGGCATTAACAGCCTTCCGTGTGCCTCAATTACCTCATAGTCAGAGCCAGTGGTTTGTATATGGTTTTCAATTTCCGTAATTTTCCCATCTTGAATAAGTACATCGAAAAGATCCGTATTTGTTTGTACAACACGTCCATTTTCAAAAGCAAAACCAGTTTCAAGCAGAGCATTTTTAATAAGAAGAGTTTTCATGTTTTATCCTCCCGATATATTCAAAGAGACTGGTTAACCAGTCTCTTTGAAGTGTGTATTATTTTACTGTCACTTCATTTAGAATCAGGTAATTTGAAGCGTCTAACCAAAAGTTTTCAACATCATTATTATAGACAGCTAAATGTTCGTAGTTTCTAATAGGGATATATACAGCATCGTCCATTTCAATTTGCATAGCTTGTTTGTAAATTTCTTCTCGTTTATTAGGATCTACTTCTACTCGACCTTGTTCAATTAGTTTGTCTACCTCTGGATTTTGGTAATAGAAATGGTTACCTGGAGAACCTATAGATGCCGAATGGAATAGATTGTACTGGTTGTAGTCTCCGTCACCTGTTGCATTACCCCAACCCCCTATAAACATTTGATGTTTTCCACTGTCGATCTGCTCGATATATGAACCATATTCCATCACTTGTATTTCTACTTCTACTCCAATGCCTTTTAGCTGAGATTGAATAACTTCTGCCATATTAATTCGTTCTTTTCTGTCACTAGTTAAAAGAGTAGCTTTAATTCCTTTTTCGTGGCCAGCTTCTTTTAAAAGTGATTTTGCTTTGTTTACATCATAAGGGTACGCTTCAATATCTTTGCTATAACCAAAAACTTTTGGACTCATTGCAACGTTTGCAAGTGTTCCGATGTTATTATAAACGCCATCGATAATTGCTTGTCTTTCAACTGCATAGCTAACTGCTTGTCGAACTTTAACATCGTCAAACGGAGCTTGTGTTGTATTAAATCCTACATACTCTACAGCTAAACCATCTGTTCTAAAAAGATTTAGACTATCGGAATTTTCAATTCGATCAATTTCAGTAACAGGAACTTGATCAGAAATATGTGCTTCGCCACTTTCAACCATCGCTAGTCGTGTTGCATCCTCTGGAACTACTTTGAATTCTACACTATCAACTTTAACTTTTTCACCCCAGTAGTCATTGTTCTTATTTAGGGTAATTTGTTGTCCGGATTTCCAAGAACCGAACACGAATGGACCTGTACCAACGGGTGTTGTTGCTAATTGATCAGGTGTTTCAGTAATAGATTTTGGACTTAAGATACTTCCTTCATTGCTTGCCAAAATGGAAAGCAAAGGAGCATAAGGCTCGGATAATTTAAGCGTTACATGTGTTTCGTCTTTTACAATTACTTCTGAAATCATCCCTAATTTATCTTTTTGTGGAGACCCGGTCGCAGGGTCAAGTAATCTTTCTAGAGTTACTTTTACAGCTTCTGCATTAAATGGTGTTCCATCATGGAATTTTACACCCTCTCTTAATGTGAAGTCCCAAGTTAAATCATCCACTTGATTCCATTCAGTAGCAAGTAGTGGGACAATTTTTCTGTCTTTATCAAAAGCAACAAGCGTTTCATACACTTTTCCGTGAACAACGTTCGCAGAAGGTATATCTGTAATAAAGTGTGGATCGAGTCCAGTTGCATCCGATAAGCGAACGACAACAAGGTTTCCTCCTGATTTATCTCCACTTTCAGATTCTTTACTTTCTGAATTTTCTTTTTCTCCTGAAGATCCTGTTGAGCATCCTTGTAAAAGGAGTACTAAAACAGATAAAAATGCAATAATGTGTAACCATTTAAATTTCTTCATTTGTTTCCCCCCTAATGTTTTTTTGTGCTGCTAGTTTTCAATTATAAATAAAAGAATTAATAATATTTTTAAAATATTTACTATTTTTTAAAATATTTTGACTATTGTTTTCAACTCTATTTACTTTCTTTCTTTTCTTATATATCGTGATGTTACCTTATTACGAAAAGGATGCAGAACAAGGGGGTTTTAAAAATGACGATTAATAGTACAGAAGTAGATGTTGGAGCGTTAATCATTGCAAGAAAGAAAGTTCGGAAAGAAAAATGGAAGTCATTTTTTTGGACGATAGGTCAAAATAAGGCGGCAATGGTAGGAGGAGTAATCATTTTCCTATATATATCCCTCACTTTTTTAGCTCCAATTCTTGCACCTTATGATCCATATGAAATTAATCTACAAGACAAGTTGCAATCACCGTCTCTGTCTCATTGGATGGGAACCGATGATAAGGGAAGGGACATATTAAGTCGTATCTTATATGGCTCTAGGTTATCGTTAGGTGTTGGTTTTTCATCTGTGTTTTTTGGAGCATTTTTTGGGATAATTCTTGGTCTGATTGCTGGTTACTACGGTAAATGGTTAGACACTATTATAAGCCGTTGCTTAGACGTAATGCTTGCCTTTCCAGGGATTTTATTGGCACTTGCAATTATTAGTGCACTTGGACCAAGTCTTATAAATGTAACAATTGCTGTAGGGGTTTTTTCCATTCCTTTATTTGCAAGAATTGTTCGTGGATCAACGATGGAAGTAAAGAAACTAGAATATATAGATGCGATTCGTACGTTAGGAGCAAACGATTTAATCATCATTTTCCGGCACATTTTGCCTAATATTTTGTCTCCAATTATTGTTCAAGGTTCTTTAAGGCTTGCTACTGCTATTTTGTCAGCAGCAGGGTTATCCTTTTTAGGTTTAGGTGCTCAGCCACCATCACCAGAATGGGGGGCAATGCTGTCTAGTGGTAGGGATTTTATTTTTAGTGCACCTTATATGGCCGTCTTTCCGGGGCTTATGATATCTGTTTTAGTATTAGGCTTTAACTTATTTGGAGACGGATTGCGCGATGCTTTAGATCCTAGAATGAAAAAATAAAAGGGGGATTCATAATGTTTTTATTTATAATGAAACGCTTGGTGCAGATTGTTCCTGTCATATTAGGTGTCACCTTAGTTGTGTTTTTAATTATGCAAATGGTTCCCGGAGATCCGGCCGTTATTATGGCAGGAGAGGGAGCTTCGAAAGAAACTATTAATGAATTAAGAGAAGACTTAGGTTTAAACAAACCACTTCACGAACAATATCTTTCGTATGTAGGTAATGTATTTCAAGGAGATTTAGGAAATTCGCTCAAAAATAATCAACCTGTGTTAGATGAAATTATGATTAGACTACCTATTACAATGGAGCTTGCTTTTTTTAGTATTACTATAACAATAGTACTCGGACTAATTGCTGGAATTATTTCAGCAGTGAGACCATACTCATTTTCTGATATTACAGTAATGGTTATAGCGTTGCTTGGAATATCACTGCCAAGCTTTTGGTTAGGTCTATTACTGATGTACGTGTTCTCGGTTAAGTTGCAGTGGCTGCCAGTAGCTGGGTGGGATAGTTTAGCACATATAATTTTACCGGCTATTACGCTTGGGGCAGGAGGAGCAGCTATTGTAGCGCGTATGACGCGTTCCAGTATGCTCGAGGTTGTTGGGCAAGACTATATACGTACCGCAAAAGCAAAAGGACTTAAAGGTCAAGTGATTATTTATAAACATGCTTTACGAAACGCATTGATTCCTGTTATTACAGTCGTTGGGTTACAGTTTGGTAGTTTACTAGGGGGAACTGTCTTAGTAGAATCAGTATTTGCCATAAATGGTTTAGGTCGAATGATAGTAGATGCAATACGTACACGTGATATTCCAATGGTACAAGGTGGAGTACTTGTAGCTTCTTTAGTTTTTGTATTCGTAAATCTATTAGTAGACGTTATGTATAGAGTGTTCAATAAACGAATCGATTTAAACTAGGGGGGAAAACAATGGAAAGAGAAATTGTATTAGAAGTAAAGAATTTAAAAACACATTTTATTTCTAATAAAGGCATTTCAAAAGCCGTGGATGGCATAGATTTTACTTTGAGAAAGGGTGAAACACTGGGGATTGTTGGAGAATCAGGTTGCGGAAAATCCATGACTTCTTTATCGATCCTTCGGTTAATCCCTTCGCCGCCTGGGAAAATAGTGGATGGTCAAGTTTTATTGAAGGGACAGGACTTAGTAAAAATGTCCGATGAGGAAATACGGAAAATTAGAGGGAATCGTATTTCGATGATTTTTCAAGAACCTATGACTAGCTTAAACCCTGTTATCCCCGTAGGGGAGCAAATTGCTGAAGCATTAAGGTTGCATCAGGGATTAACTAAAAAACAAGCGTGGGATAAATCAGTTGAAATGATTGGTCTCGTTGGTATTCCTTCTCCTGAAAAAAGAGCAAAGCAGGAACCATTTCAGCTTAGTGGTGGTATGAGACAAAGAATAATGATTGCTATGGCATTAGCCTGTACTCCAGAAGTTCTGATTGCCGATGAGCCAACTACTGCGTTAGATGTTACTATTCAAGCGCAAATTTTAGAAATTATGAAAGATTTACAAAAGAAAATTGGAATGGGCATTATCTTTATCACACATGATTTGGGTGTAGTAGCTGAAATGTGTGATCAAGTTGGGGTCATGTATGCAGGACAAATTGTAGAACACCAAGTTGCGAAAGATTTATTTAAAAATCCTTTACATCCTTATACACAAGGGCTGATTGGCTCTCTACCTAAACTATATGAAGATCAAGAAGAGCTACAAATTATTGAAGGTGCTGTTCCGAGTCCTTATGACTATCCAGTCGGTTGTAGATTTGCAGAAAGATGTCCATTTGCACAAGATATATGTGTTCAAAAGCAACCGAATTTAACCCAAGTGGATGAATTAAGTAAAGTTAGGTGTTGGAAGTATTCAGAAGAATGGCAAGAGAGTTTTACAAAAGAGGTGGTTGCGCCATGAATAATACCCTAAAAGAAAAAGTGCCATTATTAAAGATTTCTGATTTAAAGCAGCATTTTGTGTTGAAAAGAGAAGTTATGTTCCAGCCTAAACAGGTAGTAAAGGCTGTTGATGGTATAAACTTTAGTCTATTTCCTGGAGAAACATTAAGTATCGTAGGAGAGTCGGGGTGCGGCAAATCGACAACTGGACGTTCTATTCTACGTCTTGATGAACCTACTGAAGGGGATGTAGTGTTTAAAGGCAAATCTCTTCTTAGAATGAGTAAAAAAGAGCTTCGAGATATAAGAGGTAACATACAAGTAATATTCCAAGACCCCTATGCTTCTTTAAATCCTAGAAGAACAATACGTCAAATGTTAGAGGAAGCAATGGCGATTCAAAAGGTACTCCCTCCTAATAAGCGAGAGGTGAGAATGTTAGAGTTGATGAAACATGTTGGGCTACGCCCCGAATACTTAGAAAGATATCCACATGAATTTTCTGGAGGTCAAAGACAGCGTATTGGTATAGCTAGAGCACTAGCTGTAAATCCAGAGATAATTATTTGTGACGAAGCTGTTTCAGCTTTAGATGTATCGATTCAAGCGCAAATATTAAACTTATTAAAGAAATTACAAAAAGAGTTCGATCTTACATTTTTATTTATTTCTCATGATTTAAGTGTGGTGCGACATATTTCGAATCGAGTAATGGTTATGTATTTAGGGAAAGTAGTAGAAATTGCAGATAAATCTTCTTTATTTAATAAGCCTATGCATCCATATACGAAGGCCCTTTTATCAGCTATACCTGTAATCGACGAAACAAAAAGGAGAGAAAGAATCATTTTAAAGGGAGATGTTCCTTCTCCCATAAATCCTCCTACAGGTTGTAGATTCCATACGCGTTGTCCCTTTGCAACAGAGCGCTGTTTCCAGGAAGAACCTATTTTAAGGGAAATAGAGACAAATCATTCGGTCGCTTGTCATTTTGCTGAGGAATTATTTACAAGATAAAATATTCCTTAAGGTGATTTACTATTCTTAATAATGAGGATACGATAGTGGAATAAGATATTTAAGAAAGGACGTATACAAAATGATGCCTTTAGAGTCTTTTTCCTTATACGTCTTGATATGTGTATTAGCTCCTCTAGTAGGAGCTTTTACTCTTTCGTTTGTAATGATTTTTGAAAGACAGATTGATAATCTTCAGAAAGAAGCATCTAAGCTTGCTCTAGAAAAAGAATTACAACATGCAAATTACGACCAGTTGAATCAACAAATACAGCCACACTTTTTTTTTAACACATTAAATACAATGTTGAGTTTGGCGCGCTTAGATCGAAAAGAAGAATTGATAAAAGGTTTAGAGGTTATGGCTAAATTCTTTAAGTTTAAATATATTACACATGCTTCTTTAATCAAAGTGGAGGATGAAATAGCATATGTAAATAATTACTTGGAAATTCAGAGCTTACGTTTTGGAGAAAGGCTAGAGGTTAGTATACATGTAGAAGAACAATGTGAAAAAGCACTTTTACCGCCATTCATGATTCAAACGATTGTTGAAAATGCCTTTAAACATGGTTTTGAGAAAAATATGGGTCCTGCAAGATTGAAAATAATTGTTTACCATTCGGATGGATTTTTGTTTTTGGAAGTTTGGAATACATATTTAATTGAACCTATAAATGAAAAGAAAGAATATAAACCAGAAGAGAGTGGATATGGAGTACGGAATATTCAAAAAAGATTAGATTTGTTATTTCCGAAACAGGTCCACTATTTACAAATGAACTATATCGGAAATGAAACACTCGTAAAAGTAAAGTTTCCATTAACTAAATAAGAAGGATCACCATTCGATAAAAATATTTAAAAGAAAGGGGGAAAGAAATGAATATCTTACTAGTTGATGATGAAGCTCTGGAATTAGAGCAATTGGAATATATTATGAAGCCGCAATTTCCTAATTGGACATTTTATAAAGCACAAGATGCGTCTATTGCGCTTCAAATAGTTGGAAAAGTTACTATATCTTTGGCTTTTTTAGATATACAGATGCCTGGTAAGAGTGGCTTAGAGCTTGCAAAAGAATTAAAGAAAAACTATGAAATCGATATTATTATGGTCACGGCTTATCAATCTTTTGAGTATGCACAGACATCTTTACGAATAGGTGTAAACGATTATTTAACTAAACCTATTGTAGAGGATGAATTGTTAAGTCTTCTAGAGAAGTATAGAAAATGGAGTTCCCAAAATGACTCCATTCAAGAGGTACTACGTATTATTCGAGAGGAATTTAATGAAAAGTTGAGCTTAAGTATTGTTGCCAATCGCATACACTTGAATGCTACTTATTTAAGTCGTAAATTTTTTGAAGAGGTTGGAATAGGTTTTGCAGATTATTTAAATGCTTATCGATTAGAAATGGCTAAAAAACTATTAGTGGATCACAAAGAGATGAGTATTGCAGTTATTTCAGAAAAAGCAGGATTTAATAGTCAGCATTATTTTAGTGCAATGTTTAAGAAACAGTTTGGAATAACACCATCCGAATATAGGATTAATCCAAAAAAAGCTGTAGGATATGGAATATGAAAACGTATCGTCACTATATAACAGGTTCTTTGATTTTTGGTATTTCATCCGGAATGATTAGTCTATTGGCAAGATGGATTACAGGGAACACGATTCTTTCTTCCCCTGAATCTCTTGTGAAATATGGATTACTCGGAGGAATTGGTTATTCATTAGTTGGGGCTTTCTCGATATTTATGTTTGGAAATCTAGCAGGAAAGATTAGAAATAGATTTCCTCAAATTGAAACACTGGGAGATGTGTTTCAGAAACGTTTACGAAAAGATGGCTATTGGTTAATGACAAGTATAATTCTTTTTCTAGGATTAGATTCTCTGTTTATGCAAGCAATAGGAGCAGCTGTTTTATTTGATTTAATATTTCACATTCCATATACAATATCGTTATTTTTCTTTTTCCTCTATTGTTTTGTTATAGCGGGATTAGGAGGGATGAAATGGATTTCTCGATTAGAAGGTGTTGCCATTTTTTTTATATTTGCTGCTGTCATTTTTATCCCACTGTATTTCTTCATTCAAGAAGGGGCATTTAGAGTGTATGATGGCATACGCTTATATCATCCATATTTATTGTTTGCTAAAAACCAAGAAGCTTTTGTATTTATTTTAACTTTTATGTTAGTAGGCTTTGGACAGGTACTTACCGATCGATCTACTTGGCAAAGACTCTATATGATGGAGCAAAGAAAGGTCCGAATCACTTTTTGGTCCACAGCATTTGTTTGGAGTACGATTCCTATTGCACTATCTGCCATGCTCATGATTGTAATCTTTGAAGGATCTTTTGGAGAAACCTACACGCTCTTATTTCAATTAATAACTAAAATAGACCCGCTTTTTCTTTCGATTTTATTCTTTTTATTTTGTTTTGGTGCTATTTCAACAACGATAAATGCAGAAATACATGCTACGACCATTCATTATATTAAACACATACGGTTACCGATTAAAAAGACTATGTCGGATAAGCAGCTGAAAAAAGAATCGTATATTTTTTCAGGTATACTATTATTTTTTCTCTTAGTGGTAACCCATTTTGTAGAATTTAGTTTGCTGGACTTTTTATTTTTCTATGGACACTTATACGCTGCTTCTATTCCTGTAATGTTAATCATCATTTTTTCAAAGCGTGAGATTTCTAGATTACTACCCTATTCAATTGTCATTGGTTGGCTCTTAAGTGTGACACTTTTTACAGAGTTCACATCCCTGCAAACGATTTGGATTAGCTTTGTTCTTTCTTCCATTTTTTCTTATATATCGATGTTATTTGCAAGGATAGAAATGTCCGTGTAAAGCCAAACTACAAATTATAAAATAGAAGTAGATAAAAGGAGATCAACAAATGCCATATATTTTACAAGTAGATTTTAAACAAAATGGTCCTTACGGAAAAGAAATGTATGAAGCATATGCAGATTTGGCAAAAAGTATAAATGAAGAAAAAGGGTTTAAATGGAAAATATGGACAGAGAACGAAGAGACGAAAGAAGTAGGTGGAATTTATCTTTTTGAATCAAAAGTAGATGCCGAAAACTACTTGACCATGCACTCCAAACGCTTAGAAAGTTATGGGATAACCGAAGTGAATGGAAAAATTTTTAAGGCGAATGAAGCATTAACAACGATTAACGGTGGACCAGTGAAATAAAGTAAAAAAAAATAGGGAAACACTAGCCTTGAATAAGAGCTTGGTGTTTTCCTTTTTTATATCCTATAGGCGAATTGCTGCATCCATTCTTTTCATTACATATCAACAATGAAATTTAACAGAGCTTTATACTAAGAAATATGCACCAAGTCGTTAGTTCCTTAATTGTCTACCAATATTATGATAGACTAAAACGATATGTTAATTAGTAAAAGGAAGTGTTTAGATGGTAGGACGTAATGATCCCTGTCCATGTGGGAGCGGGAAGAAATATAAAAAATGTTGCGAGTCGAAAGAGACTATTACAATAGAAGAAGTTCAGTCAGAAGAGTTGGAACGAATATTACAGACGTTTTACGAGGAATATCCAGAAAGAAAAGATTTACCTAATTACGTAGAGCTTGTAAAAACATGGAGTGAGCCATTAAAAAAATATTTGGACCAAGAAATGATTGAAGCGATTGTACTAGATGAATTCTTTTTCCATCATCAACCAGAAATTTGGAGAGATTATTTAGAAAAGCAGCAAAAGAAAGTAGTGCGACCTTCGACATTAGAAGTGTTAAAGATGTGGGAAGAACCTCGAGTGTACATTGGTGAAGTAGAAGAGGTGGAAGAATATTATTTAACTGTAAGGAACATTTTTACAAAAGAAAACATTAAACTGAAACGAGAAAGTGAAAAACCAGTACCGGTAGGAATGCATACGTATTGCTTTGTATTACCAGATGGAACGGAAGAAAACCATTTTTTAGCTATTTCCAGCTTAATCTTCTTTCCGACAGATCACAAATGCGTATTTGAGAATCTAACGAAACAATACGAGGATCAGCAGGAGGTATCACCATCAGATTTTCTTAAAGAAAACGGCCCAATATTTTGGAGTTTACTTGGAGAAAATGGCTATGAGGGTGGGGAATATACACACTTTGAAGCAGGGGTACTACAAGTCGCTATTAATTTTTTGAAGAACAATGATAGAGAGTATGAAAAATTATTAGAAATAGTGGAAGACTATTTATTTGAACAGCAACCGAATGCTCGTAAAGAAGTAGCTATTGCGGCAGGAGCTATTCGATTCGGACAAGAAAACGGTCTTTTTGAACCGTTAAATTTGACGGTGAAGGAAATCGCTGAGAATTTTCAAGTATCGACTTCATCTTTAAATAAGTACTATCATGAGTTAAACAGTTATTATGAATCTTTGAAAGTATCGAAATAAGTAAAAATGAAGAAGGGGGCTGTTCTGAAAGTCATAAAAAATGACTTTTAAGGGCAGCCTCTTTCCGCAGGCAAGCGAGGAGCCTCCTTCTTCGCACTGAAAAAGTCTATAGAGTTTGACTTTACTAAATAATGTCTTCCGATAAATAAGAAAATCGTTGAAACGGCTCCCTTTCCGCGGGCGTTGCCTTAGCCTCCTCGCTGCGCTGCGGGGTCTTCGGCTAACGCTATTCCCGCAGGAGTGTCACCTTTTTCAACGATTTTCTATCAATACTAATTGAAAAAACTTAAGTGATAAAAACTTGCTCTATTAACGGCAGGATGGTTTTCTAATTAAAAAGCGGATAATAGTTGATTTTCGTTTCAGGCGGCGACTCCAGCCGGAATAGCAAATGTTTTCTGTACCGAAAGCGAAGCGGCAGGTACATGAGCTGAAGACCCTGGACTGAGCTTAGCGAGGGAAGCGGCTGAAGCCATGCCGGCGGAAAGCGTCCGCCTGGAATGGAAATTAACGAGTCCAAAATACAAGTTAAGTATGTGAATAACTTGTCGTTCACATGCTGTTATGAAATCTCATTAAGGACTTTTTCGGTGCCCGCGCTACGCTACGTGTGGGGTCTCGGACTGTCTCACTTTCCCGAAGGAGTCGCGCGTTTCACTCCAATGAATTACTTCACTCAATGGAAACACAAAAGCAGATGGTGAAAAACGAGTTGTTTTTCTCCATCTGCTTTATTTTAGGGACTTATTGGTCAGCTCCCTTTTCTTATTTAATTTTTATCTTTTCCTTTTGGTGGTTTTGTTTCTTTTACTTCTTGCTTCGTAACGGTAATATTTTGTACTGATTCGTTACCGGCTAAGTCCACCACTTTTAGTTCAAAGTTATTATTACCTGGTTCTAATGGAAGTTCTACATCTACAGTATGATTGTAGCCTTTCATTGCGTATGGCTCAGAAAGTGGATTATAGAATACTTCACTTCCATTCAAGTACAGACGAACCTCATCAAAGTTATCACCAACTTGAACTTGTATTGTTGGATTAGGATCTTCTGCTTTAACATTTTTAGGTAATGATTTTTTCACTGCTTGTACAGTTGGTTTTTCTGTGTCTACAATAATTTTACGAGTGATAGCCATTTTATTATCAAATTCATCGATTGCTTCCACATTTACATCGTGTACACCACTATTGAATGTTAAAGTGTGTGAGAAAGCTTTACCGTCGAATGATTTTGCAGCTACACCATTTATTTTAAGTGATTTGATAGCAGAATCATCTTCGACAGTTCCTTCTACCAATATATTAGAAGTATTATATGTTCCTAATGCCTCTGGTGATTGAATAAAGATAACAGGTTCTTTTGTTTCGGTTGCATTTCCTATTGAAGCCTCTTCTGTAGTCACATTACCTGCGATATCCCAAACTTTAACAGACAGCTTATCTCCTGGCTGAGCTTGTTCCACCACATAAGACTCAAGAGTAGCAGCTTCTGTTACTTCCTGATCATTTACATAAACTTCTACACGATCAATTCCAACACCGTCATCACTTGCATTAGCAATTGCTAATGTTTTTGTAGATGGATCAAATGTAACATCAGCAGAAGGGGCTTTAGTGTCAACAATGATTGGATATTCAATCGATTGCCATTGTGCACCTTCAAAATCAATAACTCCTCTAAGTTGGATTTTATATTGTCCATCAGCAGCTGGTTTACCGTTTATTAAACCGTCCCATCCATAGGCTGAATTATAAGTGTATGGAGCTCTAGTTGGTGAATCAATATAATGTTTCGTCAAATATCTTTCCGTACGAATGGTTCGTAACTTTTTACCATTTGCATCTAGAATATTAACTTCAAAGTTTTTTGCGTTACGTAATAAAGAATAAACAGGAATAGCTTTATCTAAAGTTCCATCTCCATTTGGAGAAAATGCGAATTTAGTAGGATCGAAATCATCGCTTAGAGATGAACCATTTATAAAGTTTCCTTGTTCATCAGCTAGAGCTTGGAAACCCCAGTAAGTTAAATCTTCCCATGCAAATTGGTCGAAGATTGGTGCATCATCCCATGAACCATTAAATCCAAAGAAAGGTACTGTTAATGGTACATTTCCAGAAGTCTCTTCATTAGGGTCCACTAGCTTAACAAATCCATCAATGAAGTAACCATTTGTGAAATACTCACGTAACCATTCAGAGCCGGAAGCGTCTACAGCTACATTAATTGTTGACTCCCCGTTAGCTGGAATAGTCACAGTTGCAGGTACAGAAATTGTTGCATCCGTTTCGTCCAATACATATGATCCATAAGCTGCATTGTTTGGAATAGTAACAAAATTAGCCCCAGCATTTACTGGGCGATCCACTTGCAACTGAACATTCACATCATATGTTTTTTGTTCATTACTAAAGTTTTTAGCCTTTAATGCGAAGTTGAATTGTCCACCATTAATTTCTTTTAAAGCTACTTTTGCTTCGCCAGTTGAAGCATTTGTTACCATTACATCCGTTTCTAAAGCATTAGCTAGCTGCATAATCCCAGCACCTTGGCGACGTGGTGATACATATTCACCTGCTTTAAGTTCTACTGGTTTAGCAGTGTTCATCATTAAGTTTTTGGCAAATTGAACACGAGCAGCTCCAGTAAGTCCGAATTCCTCATTAACTCTTTCTAACACTAGTGCAGTTCCGCCTGCTACGTGTGGAGCAGCCATGGATGTACCACTCATTAACCCATATTCGTTGTCATTTAATGTAGAGAAAATATTTCCACCTGGTGCAGTGATTTCAGGTTTGAAATCTAAGTTGGGAGTTGGACCCCATGATGTAAAGGAACTCATTTTACCTTTTTCAGGGTTTGGCGTATCCAAATATTTTCCATCAAACGCAACAGTTACTACTTTTCCTGCATCTAATCCAGCTTTCATAGCAAGACCATCTGCTTGAAGTGTAGACATATATGGAATTTTAATAGCTGGATCAGATGCCATATTAATCGTGCCAGCTGCATTATTGTAAACAATAACACCTGCAGCACCAGCAGCTTGAGCATTTAAACCTTTTTCAACAAAAGAAATGCTTCCACGAGAGACTAAAGCAAATTTACCTTTTAAATCTTTGCCAGCGAAATCTTGAGGTGTACCAAATCCAGCAAATACAACTTCATAGGAATCTTGTGGAAGTTCGCTAGGATCTTGGTCGTTAGCTAATAAAAATAAGGAACGACCAGATTCGGTACCATCCAATGAATATTTGAAGCTCGATGCTGTAATGGAATCGTTCTCAAAGGAAGCAACTCCAAAAGAATCTTCCGAAACAGAAGGGGAGCCAGTTAATCCATAGTCTTGGTTATCTGCATATGGATACCAAGTACCTGATCCGAACATATCAGAGTTACCTGCAGAGATCGCTACTAACAATCCATTTTCTTGTGCTCGTGTCACTGCTTGTTGTTCTGGACTGCTATTATCTACATAGCCAGCTGTAGAACCTAGAGACATATTTAATACGTCCGCTCCTAACTTGATCGCATCATCCATTGCTTTTACATATATATCCCCATATGTAGAAGGGAATAATGGGTCATTTCCAAAAACTTTCAAAGCAAGTAATTGTGCTTCGGGAGCAACTCCTTTAATTCCACCGTTTTCCTCATCACCATTTGCTCCAACAGTACCAGAAACGTGCATACCATGCATGGAAGCATCTGGGCCAAGGTCACGAATCTCAGTATTTCCATCCATATAGTTATAACCAAAAGGAACTTTAGATGTGAAATATTGTCCTGGTTCAATAGAACCTTCTGCTAAAAGTGAACTAACTTCCGAGGAAGTAATGTCCCCTGAGGAATTGTCGGATAAAATCATATCCCTGTGACTTGGATCGATACCAGTATCGATAACTCCAACAACCATACCTTCCCCTTTGAAGGAGTATTTTTCCCATGCTAATTGAGCTTGTACCAATTCTTTTGAATGAACCATTTGTGGCTCGATGCTTGGTCGTTCGTATTCTGTCGTTTCATAGACAGCTTTGACCCCTTCCAATAAACCGATACTTGCAATATCTCTTGCTTCTACTTCAGCAGAGAAACCATTGAACACAGCAGTAAACTCTTCTTTAAATTGTATATTAGTAGAAACCTTTTTTACTTTTTCTTTAACATTCTTTTGATTGTTTTCAATTGCCGATTCTACAGATTTGCGTTGGGATTTTGGTAGGTCCTTGTAAAGCACCCCTTTGTTCGTTGCAGTTTCTATAGCAGGTGCTTGTTCGAGTTCGACAATAATCCTAACCATTTCCTTAGGATTTTCAGGAGCTAAAAGTCGTTGTGGTACTTTAGGCGTTGATTTTTGTACTTGAATAGATGTGAGCTGTTTTTCTAGCTGTTTAGCTGCTACTGGAGCTGGTGCGCCAAATGATGCAGTGCTAAGTGCCAAAGTAGTAGCAAGTGCAATGATTGTCCCTTTTCTCATTTTCCCCAATGTTATTTCCTCCCCCAATGTGGTTCATTAATTAGACAAAGTTCTTAATAAAAACTCGTCCTATTAATATGACAATAGAAATTTACCATATATTCAGAAGATTTAAAATCCTACTTAAGAATGACAAAAAATAGAATTAGAGGGAAAATAGACATATATAAATAATGAATTAGGAGTTAAAATCCAATTTTTCTACATAAAAAGACACTGATATCTTTTTTAGATACCAGTGCTTTAACATTACTGACCTAATATACTATTGAACAAACCCTTTTTTGAATTCGAAGTAGAGTTATTTTTTGTTCCTCTAATAGGAGTGTTTGTAAAACTATTGAATTGCTTTGATAGCTTATTACGAGATTCTTTGTTTCTCATTAAAAACGCTGCACCTAAGCCTAGTGCCGTCAATGCCATCGTATTTTTTTTCATATGAATTACCCCTTTCAAAAAAATGTTTTGTTAATTAAATAGATTCCCCCAATTTAAAATTTGTAAACTACAAATCTTGTTTTTAGAAAATGTTTAGTGTAGGTAAAAAAGGTTATACAATTAATAACAAATTTATATATAAAGGGAGCGAAAAATATGACGAAGAAATCATCTGAAGATCGTGAACGCAAAGAAGGTCGTCGATTGGATAATCCTGATTTAGTCGATACTGAAAAGGAAAGTCTATTCGATATAGATGAAGATATGCAAACAGTTGATCCGATACCTGTGGAAGAATTAAATGAAAAGGTAAAGGATGAAAAAGATCATCGTGCAACAAAGTCTACTTCATCCAGCGAAAAGCGTTATCCAGATTAAACGTTTATCCTTCTATACTTATGGATAACCTAAGTTTAGAAAATCATTTATGTATAAGAGGGAGATTTGGCTATGAAGAAAAGGTATGCATTATATGGGAGTTCGTTATTATCTATTGCACTGTTTCTAGGAGCATGTGGGGATAATGAAGAAATGGAAAATGCTCCATCTTCAGACGATGCCCAGAGCGAATTTGGATTCCAAGCATTTGATTTAGATGTTGATACTGCAGAACATAAGGATGCAATAGATGCCTCGTTTGATATTGATATTTCGGAAACAGAAGCAGAATATGAAAATAAATTAGAGTCAAAAAAATTAGTTGGTGATGAGGCTTACGAGGCGTTAAAACCGATTTTTAAAGATCTTGCCTTAACAAAAGATATGAACAAAGAAGAAACAATTGAGAAAGTATCGAAAGCATTCGGGGTAGAAGACTATACAGAATTTGAATTAGAAATCGAATTTTCGGATGGAGACACACAAGAATTTACGGATAGAAAATAAGAAAAAACCAATTCTTATGATGAATTGGGTTCAGACTGTAGACAAACTCAAAGAAATTTGAAATTGTCTATAGTCTTTTTTTATTTACAATACATAGTAAGAAATCGTCGATTTCCATTTCAGGCGCTACGCTTTCCACGGGCACGGCCTCAGCCTTCTCCCTCACTACGCTCAGTCCGGGTGCTTCGGCTCGTGCTGTTCCCGTAGGAGTCTTCGCGCCTTCCACTCCAATCGACTAGTGTTGGCTAATTTAAAAAGTGTTGAGTTTCTAAATCTTCTAAGACGTTAAGGTGTTGAATATCATGATGACTAAAAACCAAATCAATGAACGTGATCTTAAAAGAGATTATGGAACGTGGTCTCTAATCAGAAGACCATGTATTCATTGATTCAACTCATTTGAAGGCGAGTGCCAATAAACGCAAGTATGGCAAGAAGCTCGTAAGAAAAGAAACACGTGCCTACGTGGAAAAGCTTCAAGAAGAGCTGAATCTAGATCGTGAAGAAAACGGAAAAACCCGTTGCCCCCGGATTTGTCTAGAGTCTGACCAATTCATATGATGAATTGGTTTTTTTAATTGTAAAAAAATCATTGTTGTATGTATCACAATAGTGTATGATGCATAGTATAAGTATATAGTGTACGACACACAGTATAAGAGGTGATATTAAGATTGAGCAATTTACTAAATTCTTTCATTACAGAATTAAGAAGAGGAACACTGACTTTAGCTGTATTAAGTCAACTACGTGTTCCACAGTACGGGTACTCACTTGTCCAATTATTGGAGAAGTCAAACATTGTAATAGATCAAAGTACTCTCTATCCATTACTTCGTCGCTTAGAAAAACAAGATTTAGTAGTCAGCAGCTGGGACACTACCGAAAGTAGACCTCGTAAGTATTACGTATTGAGTGAATATGGTAAGGAAATTTTAGAACAGATAAAGGAAGAATGGGAAAAAACGTCAAGGGAACTTTATACATTATTGAAAGGGGAAGATGGGGATGCATCTAATTGATATTTATATCCAAGAAGTAACGCGCAGACTTCCTGAGAAAAACCGGGAGGATATTGCACTTGAGCTACGTTCGACAATTGAGGATATGTTACCTGAAAACTTTACAGAGGTAGATGTAAAGGAAGCCTTAACAAAGCTAGGTAATCCAGTTACTCTTGCTAGTGGTTATTTAGATCGACCTATGCATTTGATTGGTCCGATATATTTTGATGCGTATGTAACTTTATTGAAAATGATTTTACCGATTATGGCTGTTATTGTTCTTGTAATCGTGAGTATTGAAAATATTTTATCCTTTAATGGGGAAGAAGCGGTAATTGGTATACTTCTCGATATTATGGGAGAGGGAATTTGGGGAGTTATTAATGCGGCAATTCAAACTTTCTTTTGGATAACATTAGTATTTGCGGTATTAGAGAGAACCGATATATCAAAAGAGAGTGTATCGCTAAACACAGGGTTTAAAAAATGGACCCCAGATGACTTAAAAGAAATTCCTGTTATTTCAAAGAAAAGGAAAATTCCCAATGTAGAGATATTTGGAAGTATCGTTATGATTGCAATTTTTACAGCTGTATATTTCAATGCCGTTCATTTAGTTGGGGTGTATGAAAATGTTCAAGGTGAGCTACGATTTGTAACGCCCGTTTTTAATCAGGAGGTATTACAATCTTATTGGTTAATTGTAGTTGTGGCAATTGTAGTTGAAATGTTTTTAGTATTTTACAAGTTTATGGTTGGTCAATGGACTAAAAAGGTTGCAATACTGAATTTAATTAGGAATTTAGTATCAACCATTGTTTGTATTATTATCTTCACAAACACTCAGTTAATAAATGAGGATTACATCATCTATTTTGAGGAATTGTTTAATATTACAATGAATGTCAAGGGCACTTTCATGGTAGGAATTATTCTATTGTTTGTCGTCTTTGCAGTCATTGATGTTATACAAGGATTTCGAAAAGCTTATACGAAGGGATAAGAAGATGGAAGAGGTGCAAATTTGCAGCTCTTCTTTTTTTTTAATAAATGGCTATGCTGTTGATTTCCTTTATAGGCGGACGCTCTCCGCGGTCGTCGCTTACGCTTTTCTTTATGCCAAATATTACAGGTCTATTAAATTATACATTGTAGGTTTTTTTGAATGATGAGGGGGTAAAGGATACATAAGACAAAAAAAGGAGGAAACACAATGAACATTGAATCAAATCGACGAATTGAAGTAGCTCGTTCAGAAGAAGAGATGTATGAAAAGTTGGAACTCCTACAAGAACAAGGATACGCAGAAAATGACATTCATGTAATTTCTCGAGAAAGTGCACACCTTAACACACTTAATCGTCATTCGGATGTCTCTACTCATGAAGCGGGTACGTTTGTGGACAAATTTAAGTCGTGGTTCACTGGAGAAGATGCTGTGACAGAGGGATTAAGAAAATTGGACTTGGATGAATATGAAACAGAACGCTACGCAAAAGAAGTGTCAGGAGGAAGCATCGTTCTATATACCGACGTTTTAACTCATGCAGATGATGCGAATTTTGAAAATCGACAAGATGATACTGTATATACAGATACAGTTGGAACAAGCGTTGTTCAATCTCGTTTTACAGAAACAGAGGAACCAATAAGTGATTATTCGAAAGAGCAAGGTTTTACACCATCTACCAATCAATTTGTAAATAAAACAGATGGACGTTATGATGAACCTCAAGATCGATTTGTACGAGGTGAAACATTTGCAACAGATCCCTATTTAGCAAAAGAAGAAGATCATATTGGACATTCTATGCAAGAGGATAGAATCGTGCGTGAAAAACGACCAAGCTTTAATGAAAGTCTGACTAATGAAGAAAAAAATTATGGAAACCAATCCCCAGGTGCGGATCCAAATTTAGGGCCAGCAGCATTTGGAGATGAATCAATAGAGGAAGAAGAAAATCGTCACACTCCTGAACAATATGAGGAAAAATTGGAGAGAGAAAGACGTCTCGATGAAATGCCTCCAATGAATAGATTATATTAAAGAAAACAGTTTTCCCCTTGCAGTTAATTGCAAGGGGTTTTAAGTGTTTAGTAGTTTATGAGATAATAATAAACAAAGCGTTAAAAGGAGTGATGGAATGGACTTCGTAGCAATAGATTTTGAAACTGCAAATAGTTTACGTACAAGCGTGTGCTCTATTGGGATTGTGCAAGTAAAAAATGGGGAAATCAAAGAAGAAATACATACTCTCATCAATCCATTAAGCGAGTTTCATTACTACAATACAAAAATTCATGGAATAACAGAAGATATGGTCATTAGTGCACCAACATTTGAAGAATTTTGGCCGAATTTTAAAGGATTCATAGATAATCAAATGATTATTGCTCATAATGCTAGCTTTGATATTAGTGTTTTGAGGGCATCATTAAATAACTTTCATGAGACATATCCTAACTTTCAGTACGGCTGTTCCTATCAAATTGCTAAAAAGGTTTGGCCAAATCTTTATAATCATAAATTATCTACAGTATCAAATTATCTCGGTATTAGCCTAAGACATCATGATGCTTTGGAAGATGCACGGGCCGCAGCGTTAATAACACTTGAGGCACTTCAGAAAACGCAGACAAACTCTATTCAAGACCTTTCAAAATTACACAAATTAAAAATAGGTACTCCAATACCTCCAAAGAAAAAGGTATCTCGTCTGAAAAGTAATGCAGATGTATTTATTCAATCACTTGAAACTGAATTTAGTTCTCCAAATAGGAAGCACCCACTTTATGGAGCTAACATTGTTTTTACAGGTAGAATGATTTCGATGACAAGGGTGCAAGCTGCCCAACTCGCAGTTAATTGTGGTGCCAACTGTAAAGGTAGTGTCGATAGCAATACAAATGTTTTAGTCGTTGGCGACAACGATTTAGTAAAGTATGTACAAGGGGTTAAAAGTACTAAAATGAAAAAGTCAGAAGAGATGATTCGTCAAGGCATGCCAATTGAAATTGTTGGGGAACAAGATTTTTTAAGGTTAGTAAAAGTATAATTTTTTAGAATGGTTCAGACAAAAATAATTATGACTGAACTGTTTTTTAAAAATAAAATAATACTTGTAATAGTATAATAGAAAGATTTATTAAAAAATTCTTAAAAGCTTTTTATAAATAATTATTGTATGGGAGTTGTTCTTTAAAGAGCAACTCTTTTTAAAGGTTCTGTTATTTATTACGGTAGACTTTTAAATAGTAAAGCGCTCATTAGAGTGGTTACAATACCTTAAAGCAAAGGGGTACCAAGATGTGGTCATACAGCACGTTTTTGTGAGTCTATAGCAACTCATACGGACATGGTGCCAGCGTGAATGGCTATAAATTTACGCATCTTTACATATAAAAAAGAAAGTTTAAACGAGAGTACCTAACTAAATGAAAAGAAGCTGACCTTTAGTTTTTTTCACTAAGGGCAGCCTTATAAAGTGACTATGAAGAAATTTTCTTGAGAGTGATGGCAGCATTGATACCGATTTGTGAACCGCCTCCATCCAACCGTAAGTCAAGATAACTCGGTAGGGACGTATGATTACGGAGAGTTAAATCAGTATTATCCTTTAAACGAAGAATTTGAATACCTACATTTTGGTTATTTCCACTTTCATCACTAAAGGATGTACCTTCAATCTCTATACCATTTGCAAATAGAGTTAACTGGTTTGGATGTCTTCCTGATAAGTGATAAATAATTTCGTAAACTCCACCATGTTTTATGTGGATAATTGCTTCTCCTTCTTTATGGGTAATTCCTGCTGTCATAATACCATTCTTATTAAATTTGATATCTTCTTCTTGAAAAGTCCGTTGCTTATCGGTATTAAAAATATAAGCATATTCTGAAATCCCTACAGATGGTCCAGGAGGTCCCGCCACTCCAGGGGGACCTTTAGCTCCAGTTGGTCCAGTCGGCCCTGCTACCCCAGGAGGTCCTTGTTTTCCACGAGGACCGGTTTCACCTTTATCTCCCTTATCTCCTTTTGAACCAGGTATCCCCGGAGCTCCTGCCACTCCAGGAGGCCCCTGTTCACCAGGAACTCCTGGAGGTCCTTGTTTCCCAGGAGGACCGGTTTCACCTTTATCTCCCTTATCTCCTTTTGAACCAGGTATCCCAGGAGCTCCTGCCACTCCAGGAGGCCCCTGTTCACCAGGAACTCCTGGAGGTCCTTGTTTCCCAGGAGGACCGGTTTCACCTTTATCTCCCTTATCTCCTTTTGGACCAGGTATCCCAGGAGGACCTTGCTCTCCTTGGAGTCCAGGCCTGCCTCGCGAACCCTCATAACCCATTGCCCCCCGAGGTCCCCTTGCTCCAGGAGGACCTTGCTCGCCAGGAGGACCTTGCTCACCAGAAGGCCCCTCCAAACCTCGTGGTCCTCGCCTGCCCCTAGGGGGATGAATCTTTCCACACTTGCTGCATGGTTCTCTTTTTTCCAATTGTTCACTTCCTCTCTCTATTAAAGTATTCAAAAGGGGTGAGGGGGGTTGGACTTTAGTCAGAGGTGGAATTCTAATATTATTCCAGTGAATGAGTATTTAGGAGATGTATTGCATGGCATTTGATTATAGTTGGGACTTTGGCTAATTCTAGAGTTGCATCGCATAGGAAGAGGAGAGCAGGGAGACTTTTATAGTCAGGAATAAAGGATACAAGACTAAAGCGGTAAAGGAATGATTAATCATTTGTTTGAGATTCAAATGAAAAGGGGGAACAAAGGAACTGAACTAAGAAATGGACAGTTCCTTTGTTATGTTTACATTTTGCTTGGCGCTTTCATACCTAACAATCTTAAAGATTCTCCTAACACAGTTACTACAGAGTGAACAATCGCTAAACGATAAGGTAAGTGAGTAGGGTCTTTTAAGATCTGCACGTTACCATAAAATGAATTAAATACTTGTGACAGATCTAATGCGTATTTTGCTATTAAGGATGGGTCATACTCAGAAGCAGCTCGCTGAGTGATGGATGGAAATTGTTGAAGTGATTTAATAACTTCCCATTCATAATCATTGACTTCTGTTACTAGGTAAGTTTCTACTTCTTGAGCTTTTCTTAAAATAGAGCAAGCACGTGCGTACGTATATTGTATATACGGTCCTGTTTCACCCTCGGTTTGAAGCATTTTCTTTATATCGAATTCTATGTCATGCTTTCGATGTTGTTTTAAATCACTAAAGATAATAGCTCCAACACCTACTTCTTTTGCAACCTCTTTTTTATTTCTTAGCTGAGGATTTTTTTCTTCTATTGTTTTCTCGGCTAATTGAATAGCCTCATTTAATACTTCTTCTAACAGAATTATTTTACCTTTTCGTGTTGATAATTTTTTTCCGTTTTTCAAAATCAATCCAAAAGAAATATGGTGAATTGCTTCGGACCACTCCAATCCCATTTTGTTTAACACAATTTTTAACTGTGAAAAGTGTAGGCTTTGTTCGTTTCCAACAACATACAAAGACTTCGAGAAATGATAACTCTTTTTTCGATGAATGGCAGCTGTTATATCTCTTGTCGCATACAAGGTTGCACCATCTGACTTTTTTATTAAACATGGTGGTACATTTTCTCCAACATCTACTACAAGTGCCCCATCAGACTCTATTAATAGCTTTTTTTGTTGTAATTCATCCACTATTGAATCCATTTTGTCATTGTAAAAAGCTTCCCCTTGATAGGAGTCAAAAGTAACCCCAAGTAGGTCATAAATCTTTTGAAATTCCTTTAATGATTCTGTTCGAAACCATTCCCATAGAGCCAATGCAGATGGCTCGCCGTCCTCTAATGATTTAAAAGCTGCTCTTCCTTTATCATTAAGGGTTTCGTCTATTTCCGCTTCTTTATGAAAATGAATATACAGTTCTAGTAAAGTTTGAATAGGGGCTTTTTCCACCTTCTTTTTGTCTCCCCACAAATGATAAGCTACGAGTAATTTTCCGAACTGCGTGCCCCAATCACCTAGGTGGTTGATCTTAATTGGTTTATAACCACTTTTTTCTAGTAATAAAGCAATTGAATTTCCTATAACTGTTGAACGTAAATGTCCCATGGAAAATGGTTTTGCAATATTTGGAGAGGACATATCAATTGTAACTATTTCTCCAGCTCCATGATAAGAAGAACCATATTGTACACCTTCTGTATGAATGGAACTTAAAACGGAATTTGTAAATGGTGCACGTTTCAAGAATATATTTACGTAACCGTTTACCGCTTCTGCATTTTCAATATTTTCGTCCTCCAAACGTGTAGCTAATTCTTCTGCAATTACATGAGGCGACTTCCTTTGTTTTTTGGCAAATGAAAAACAAGGTAGGGCATAGTCGCCTAAATGTGCATACGCAGGTACCTCAATCATATTCTCCTCGATTATTTCGGATGTGAAATTTTGAAGAATGTCTACAACTAGCTGTTTCATCTAAACTCCTCCTAAATAAAAAAAGCCCTCGTCTCATCATAAAAATGAGACGAAAGCTTGAACTTCCGCGGTACCACTCAATTTGCCTTTAATAGGCCACTTTCTCCTAACGGTGAGTCTCCGGCTAAAAAGAAAAAGGGCGCTTGCGTTTTTCTTTTAAGCATCTCCAAAGTGCGGTTCACAACTCATCATAACTAGGCTAACACCATCCCTAGCTCGCTTGGTATTCCGATGTTGTTACTCTCTTTATCTCAGATATTAAAAATGAATTTACCAAATAAGAGAGAAGATGTCAACTTGTTTAGTGAAGTAAATAGCGTGGTATAAATATATACAGTAGTGAGAAACTAAATGTAAGGAAAATGAAAAGAGGGATATTGTGGATCATACTATTTCATATGGTGATGATTATAAATTTATACCTGCAACATCAGTTGGAAGTGGTGTAGGATTTGAGGTGCTCCCAGATATTTTTTGCCATACAATTCAAATTGTCAATATTTGTTTAGTTGGACACCCTCAGTCTAATGATTTTGTTCTAGTGGATGCTGGTATGCCACATTCATCAAAGGAGATTATCTCCATTATAGAGGAACGGTTTGGTGAAAATAAAAAACCTAATGCCATTATTTTAACTCACGGACACTTTGATCATGTAGGTGCAATTATTGAGTTAGTGGAGAAATGGGATATACCAGTTTATGCACATAGTTTGGAACTGCCTTTTTTAACAGGAAGGGAAAGTTATCAAAATCCAGATCCTACAGTAGAAGGCGGTATGGTAGCCAAAATGTCTGCTATGTTTCCAAAGGATCCAATTAATTTAGGAAATCTTGTGAAGGAATTGCCATCAGATGGAACAGTTCCTCATATGCCTGGTTTTAAATGGATTCATACTCCTGGACATACACCAGGTCATGTATCACTGTTTAGAAACGAAGATAAAGTTTTAATAGTTGGAGATGCATTTGTTACTGTAAAACAAGAATATTTATATAAAGTAATCACTCAGGAGCAGGAAATTAGTGGCCCTCCAAGATATTTTACAACAGATTGGGAGGCAGCGAGGGAATCAGTGGAAAGGTTAGCCGAATTAAAACCCAAAGTAGCTGTTACAGGGCATGGCTTACCAATGACTGGTGATTTATTAGCTAGTAACCTACATCTATTAGTAAAAGATTTTGAACAGATCGCGATGCCTAGTTATGGAAAATATGTTGATGAAATAAAAAATTAGCTTTAAACCCACCCTTTTAAGTTAGGGTGGGTTCTTTTAATTGACAGAATATAAAGTTAAAATAGAAGTATACAAGGGTGTGGAAAATGAGAGGGGTACAATAAATGACATTTTCAATTATTGGATATGATCCGCAAACGAAAGAGTTAGGTGTAGCAGTAGCGTCCAAATTTTTAAGCGTAGGAGCAGTCGTTCCTTTTGCAAAATCCGGTGTAGGCGCTATCGCAACCCAATCCTGGGCAAATTTAGATTATGGTAAATATGGACTTGAGTTGCTTGAAAAAGGACTGGAACCTAAGGAAGTTTTAAAGAAACTTGTTGAAAATGATGATAGGTCTGCACTTAGGCAGGTAGGCATAGTAGATGCACAGGGAAAAAGTATTACCTTTACAGGCGAGGATTGTTATGATTGGGCAGGTGGTTATGCTGGAGAAAATTTTGCTATACAAGGAAATATTTTAGTGGACCATCACACTGTAGAAGCAATGCAAAATTCATTTGAGCAAGCAGAGGGTTATTCCTTGGCTGAACGCTTATTAGCTGCTTTGTATGCGGGAGATCTTGCAGGTGGTGACAGCCGTGGAAAACAATCTGCAGCTTTGTTAGTTGTAAAAGAAAATAGCAGCTATGGAGGATTTAATGATCGCTATATTGACCTTCGAGTAGATGATCATGAAGAGCCTGTTAAAGAGTTAGCGCGTTTATTAAAATTACATCGGCTCTATTTTGAAGCTACTCTGCCAGAAGATGTTTTAAAAATAGAAGGTGAACTACAAGAAGAGATTCAAAATTTACTCTATGAAAATGGTCATTTGGATCGAGATCTTGAAGAACGTGAGGATTTATTAGATGCAGTGCAATCTTACCACCTCATGGAAAACTTTGATGAGCGAGTTCAACAGAGGGGATTTATAGATCAAAAAGTCTTGGATTATATGCGGATTAAATAAATGAGGAGAATCATAGAAAAATAGGGTTCCTCCTTTTGTTAATAAATTATCGGGACAGAATAAATATTTTAGTAAAAATAGTTAACTTTGCGGAAGCCGATTCTTTTCGCGAAGTGGATCGGTATAACCATCAAAATGGGTCGTTTTAAGAGAATCTCTTCTATGAGTTGCGATGCTAAACTTGATTTTAATATAAAGAACAAACTGAAAGGTGTTTTTCAAAGTAATAGTGTATACTTAATTTATGAAATAAATTTTCTAAATTATTAATTTTTTATTGGAGGAATTATGAAACTAGGCGCATTCTCTGTAAGTTTAAGTGTAAAGGACATTAACAAATCAAAATCATTTTATGAAAACCTAGGATTTCAAGCATTCGGAGGGGATATTACCGAAAAATGGCTCATTATGAAAAATGACAGTTGCGTAATTGGTCTATTCCAAGGAATGTTTGAAAAGAACATGCTGACTTTTAATCCAGGATGGAATGAAAATGCCGAAAATTTAAATTCGTTTACGGACATTCGAGACATCCAAAATCAGCTTAAAGAAAATGGAATTAAACTACTATCTGAAGCAGATGAAACAAGCAAAGGGCCAGCACATTTCACAATTGAAGATCCTGATGGAAATACCATTCTTTTAGATCAACACAGATGAAATGAAGGGAGCGATTCTTTATAAGAATCGCTTTTTTTTATAGAACAAACGGGTGTTTTAGTTGAAGAGTTCATTGAGTTGCAATACAGCCCTTTTTTCTTTTTCAACTAACGAAGCAGTTTAGTTGAAGGAGGAATCTATATGGAAAAGTTAAGTAATAGTTATTTAAGGAGGGCACTGCATTTGGGATTTGATGTGGTCTTATATGATCAAGAAGGTAGAGAGATTGGATTATACGAATTGAGAAGTCTACATAATAAAATATTTAATTCTAAGAAACTGTGGCGTAGCTATTTGGAACTTAGAAGACTAAGCGATTTTTATCTTACTAATGAAACATTTTCAGGAGAGAGACTTTCCAACCTAATAACAGACCTTAATAATTACAAAGTATATATTTCGATAAATAAACTTAACGAATTTGAAGAATTTATAAAACAATTGTCCAGTTCGGAAATAGGCAGGGTACATATTGCTGGAGACTAAACGATATCTTGTTCTCGTTGAACACACGGGTGCTTTAGTTGAAGATTATGGGTTGCATAGGCAACTCTTTTTTCTTTTTGAATTAACGTACAGATTAGTTGAAGAAGACATATCTATTAACGAAATACTATCAGTAGATAAACAAGGAGGTTATAGTTATATGACACATCCATATGAAATATTTGAAGGAACAAATTTATGGGACATTATTAATAAAGGAATTAATGACCTTGTAGAAAATAATGACATTGAAGAAACGACTCAAAGAGAATATATCGTTGGCTATCTTTGCAAGTTAATAAATGAATTAGAAACAAAAAAATAAGTAGTCCATATTCAACTAATGGGTTCTTTTGTTGAAGAACACATGGTTACTTAGGTAACTCTTTTTTCTTTTTGAACTAACGGGGGAGTTTAGTTGAAGAATAACAGTATTTTAATCTAATTTTAATTACGGTAAATGACAAGGAGTTTGGATAATTATTATGGACAATAATTCATTAAGGTTGGCAATAGAAAATGAAAAGTTTGATGATGCAGAAATCATTTTAGAGGAAATTAGCAGAAGTAAGGACATTCAAGCAATTCCTCTACTTATTGAATACTTACAAAGTACAGAAAATGCTTTATTTAGAAACTCCATTGCATTAACGTTAAGTGATATTGGGGACGAAGAAGTGGTACAACCGTTAATAGATGTTATTAATGACCCAAAAACTTTAGGTTTTAGAGGAACACTATTATACGCACTAGAACCATTCAATTGTTCAGCACATTTAGAAACACTAATTTACCATTTGATAAATGGAAACTTTGAAGTACAAGCACAAGCATATAAATTGATAGAATCAATTAAAGGTGAAATATCAGATGAAGTTTTATTGAACTGTATTATTGAGGTAAAAGAAGAGTTAAATGAAATAGAACGACGAAAGGATATATTATCAGATACTTTAGAAACGATGTTTGCTTTTAAGAAAAATAATTAAGTCTTGTTCTTTATTTGGGCTTTACATGAAGAATGTTGAAATGCTTTGGCGTCTTCTTTTTCTTCAACTAACGGGGCAGGTTAGTTGATAAAGAAGACGCTCTACTCTCTCATATTTTGTTTTACTTTCACTAACAGTGTAAATCTTATCGCTTACCTCTGGTATCAAATAAAAAAAGTACTTGATGCTCAGTCGCACCAAGTACTGAAAAATTATGAAAGAACCATTTTTCGCTTCATTCGCCACAAGAAATAAAGAACGGGTAAAATCAGGAATGCAGATGCCGAGATGCCTCCTGCAATTGTTGTATATAATGCTAACAACCCTACTAATGGACCCCCAACAATTTGGCCAAAAGCATCAAGTTGCCCGAACATGGAAAGTGTGGTTGCTCGACCTTTTGATTCAATTTGTTCATTTGTAATGATGCTCATTAACGGGTAGTTTACGTTTCTCAGTGCACTTGTCACCCAGTACATCACCACAGCTACCCAGAAATGACCGGTCCATGCGAAAATAAGCATCGTTCCTGTCAACACTGCATTTGTCAGTAATAGCGCATCTGCGTAACGACCTTTCGCATTTTTCTCAACAAAACGTAGTACGACAATATTAAGTAAAAATGCAACCGCATAAAAAGCACCGAACCAATAGATGGACTCATTTTCTGACAAATTATAGTCAGTAATGAAATGGGCACCATATAAACGGTCGAATCCTTCGCTGGCAAGCCCCCATAATAACGTAACCATTGCTATACTAATTAGCACAGTATTCCCGCGAATCTGTGATAGGCCAACCTTAATGGTGGTAACCATATGAGTGACACCCGAGACACCTTTTTCACGTGTTACTTTGACAAATTTGGTTTCGGGTAGCTTAATGAATGCCCAGACTGCAAGGGCAATCAGCATGACACCTGCAAATATAATCGCCGTTTGCACCGACCAAAAGGTCGCAATCGCCACACTGGCCACAATTCCTGCAAAACGTGCAAAAGATGAAAATTGTGAACCACGAAGGAACGTGGTGTCTAAGTTTTCGCCTTCTAACTCATCCGCAATCCATGCTTGTTCAGCCCCACTTATGAAGGTCCAGCCTATTCCCCACATCGCAGAAGCTAAAGCAATCGCCCAAAATTCTGGCGTACTCCCTTCAAGTACATGTGCCAACCCAATAATAACTGTGCCCAGTGCGAGAGAATGTTTTCGTCCATAGTGATCTGCATACAAGCCTGTTGGCATTTCAAACAATAGAACGGAAACTTCCATGATTGTGCCGATTAGAACCAGTTGTAATGCATTTAAATCTGCTTGCGTTACATAATAAATAGCATTTAATGTGAATACCATTTGAATAAAAAATGATCTAGAACTTGTGATTGTGTAATAAAAACTTTGAATGCTCACTATAATTCCTCCGATTTAGTTGATTCTGGTCTGAATCAAATCGGAGATCATATTATTAAACCAACATGCCCTCCAATTTGAATGAAGAAATCAGTGTTTTTCTTTGCATATGTATCTCTCCTTTACTATTAATCAACTCAGAGTAATGATTATTCTGAATATTGTCAAGAATTATTTAGGGAGTGAATTAAGTCAATTTGTAGTCATCCATACTAATACGGATATTCAAAAAAGATATAACCAAAGTTACCTTTCAAAAAAAACTTTTGGAACTAACGGGTGCTTTAGTTAAGCATGTGGCTGCCTGTAAGGGTAGCTTTTACTTATTGAACTAACGCAGCAGTTTAGTTGAACAGTGGAGTAACAAAACTACTGTCAAAACGACTTATTGAAAAGGGGGTTGTGTTTTTGAAAGCGAAACATGTCTGGTTTTTTATGCTAATCTTTATTTCACTCTTTGTCACGGCTTGTACAAAAAATGAAGTAGAA
The DNA here is from genome assembly GCF_029222665.1 of Bacillus sp. Cr_A10. NCBI lineage: Bacteria > Bacillati > Bacillota > Bacilli > Caryophanales > Bacillaceae > Bacillus > Bacillus sp. Cr_A10. The sequence goes on along the minus strand of NZ_JARHXR010000013.1, from coordinate 53,639 downwards.
GGTAACGAATTGAAAAAATGATATAGATACCAAGGTCAGAAATGTGGTAGTAGAATATTTCAAACAAAAGAATTCGAATCAACTTAACTCGGTAAATGAATGGGAAAACGCATCTGTGAAAAAAATTACGGCTGATGAAACATATAAAAATTTAGATGAATCATATATAGGGAAAGAAATATTTGTAGTTACGAAAGTAGATGCACTTGCTGCACCACTTGTATTTGTTGACCCGAACACATTAGAAGTGATAGGGATTATTCCGGGGGAATAATAGTTCTGTTCTTCAACTAACGGATGCTTTAGTTAAACAAGACCATCATTTTGATGGTCTATTTTTATCTTTAGATTATCAAGTGGTTTTTGACGATTGTTTGTGAAATGTTACACTTAAATTAACGCAGCAGGTTAGTTGAAGAAGGTTTTTACAGAAAAATGAAGAATTACATAGATATGCAGTAATAGATGGTTTTCAACAGGCATTTTTCTAGTTAGGTATAGTAGCATTTATTGGTGCCTTGTTAGTGCTGTTATTTGCCCGATCAGCGAAATAAAGAGAGCAGATTCAATAAGTAAAGCCCGGTATTTAATTCCAGGGCTTTAATATGTTTTAAGACTATGATATAGTTGCCAGTAGTTACTTTTCGGTCTTAATGATACCTCTAAAATGTATAGGATTCACCGTCATTCGGTACCAATACATTGGACGAGATTCCTTTTTCTTTAATGAAGTATCTTAATTCTTCTCTAGATAGTGTCCAATGATTTACAGCTTCCATATGGACAGCAATAATTTTTGCGTTTGGAACAGCCTTAACAACCTCATAGACATCATCTTTCCCCATCACAAGAGAACCGCCTTGAAGGAATTGATTATCTCCAGCGTTTACCACGACGATTTCTGGTTTCTGTGAGTCAATTACTTCCTGAACTGCATCGTACCATACTGTATCCCCAGCAACATATAGTGTTTTCTCTTTGGGATGTTTGAGGACAATTCCACATACTAGACCAGCAAGTTTTAAAATTTCGCCTCTTCCATGCTCGCCTTTTGTTTTAATTAATTGTATACCTTCAAATACCGTATCCTCACGTAAAACCTCTACATTTACGAAACCAGCGTTTCGAATTTCTCTTGCATCTTCTTCATTTTGGATAAATAGTTTGATGTTTTTTGGCAATGCCTTTTTTGCATCCTCATCCCAATGGTCTAAATGCAAATGAGTGACAATTACAGCATCAATATCGGATATAATCTTGTCAATGGATGTTGGTAAGTCCATTAAAGGATTGTTTTGATCTTGTCTTGGTGAGTTTGGAAAGGGGGGATAAGTTCCTTTTTCCGCCAACATAGGATCAATTAGAAACTTTTTACCTGCATATTCAATGATAATTGTTGCATTACGAATTAGTTGTATATTCATATTTATTAACTCCCTTATCTTTTAAATTTTCTTGGTACAATGTATAGTCTATACTATGACTCATAGGCGGATACATAGATAAAATAAAGTCTTTTATTCATTTGACTTTATTAATGAAAGGAGTTAAATGAATGCTAGATAATACGGACATGCGGATATTAAATGAGTTATCCATGAACAGTCGGCTCACGATGAAAGAATTAGGCGAGAAAGTCCACTTGACTGGACCTGCTGTTTCAGCAAGAGTGGCGAAATTAGAAGATCAAGTAGTGATTGAGGGTTACTCAATTAAAGTCAATCGAGTTAAATTGGGGTGTTTTATACATGCTTATATTACAATCATTACACAAAGTACTTATCATCAGCCTTATTTGTCCTTTATAAAAAACCAAGAAAAACACATAATAAATAACTATAAAATTAGTGGTGAAGGTTGTTACCTTCTCGAATGCAAATTCCCTTCTAATGAAATATTAAATGATTTTTTGACAGCCTTAAATGAGCATGCAAACTACAAATTATCTATTGTTATTGATAAATAGTGGATTAATTCAAATGAGAGTTTATGAATAAATGTACTTAAACTAACGGGTGCTTTAGTAAAAAAGAGCAACGTCTATATAGACTTTGCTCTTTTATATTTAAAAGTATTTCTGATAATACTCTTTCCTTAACCTTCCACTCAACTGAGCATAGATCTTGGTGGTTTCACTCTTCTCATGCCCCATAAGACTTTGTATAACTTCAATCGGAGCTCCATTATTCATTAAATGAGTTGCGTAACTGTGTCTAAGTTGGTATGGATGAATTTCTTTATTAATTTCAGCTCGATTAGATATCCGCTTGATGATGTATCTCATTTGGGCGACACTCATTTTATGTGTCTGTCTTGCTGTCACAAAGATGGCTGAGTTATGGTCATTACGGCTTTCCATATAGCGTTTTAGCCATATGTCACAACGTGTATTAAAATAAACCTCCCTTTCCTTATCGCCTTTTCCTCTCACGATCGCAGATTGATTGGACCAATTAATATGGTTCTTTTCTAACGCAACTATTTCTCCAATTCGACAACCCGTAGAAAACATGAATTCAAAAATCGCTTTTTCTATTGGGGAATGACAGGATTCACGAAGGTGTTCAATCTCCCGTTCGGTTAAATACTTGGGTATCCGCTTTCCTACTTTGGGTTCTTTAATTTTAGAAGTTGGATTCTTACTCAGGAAGCCTTCTTCATGAGACCAACGAAAAAATGATTTCATAAAGCGGATACGATGTGCAAGACTGGCCGGTTTTAAATGCTTGCCGGATATAGCGAGATATTCCTTCAGTTGATTTGTATCCAGTAATGCCATCTCTACATCCTTAAAATAACCAATTAGTAGCAAAGACTGTAACTGGTAGGCCCTCAACGTTTGTGGCGAGAAGCCCTCTATTCGTTTATCAGCTTCAAACGAAGACCATGCTTTTGACAGTAACAATTCCATTCCCCCTAAAATGTAATATTAAAAGGATTATTGCCAACTTAATAGAATAATAGACATAAAGAGTTTTTTTACTGACGATGAATGTTAGTTTGAATAAGACGTTATTATACGCATAATTAACTCATAAGGAGCGCGATAAATGGATGAAAAAAATAAATGAAATCCTTGATATTCTTATTAATAAAGGTTTGATAATAAATGATGGTCTGGAATTAAAGCAATTAAGAAGTGGTACAACCGATGGTGTTCTATATACTCTCTCTGTGAAAAAAATGCCCACCTATGTGATAAAAATTGATAACCCTAAGATAATAAATTCAACTCAGGATTTTCTTTTGACATATAATGATGTGAAATTGATGCCTGATGTTCTTTACACAGACGATAAAAAAGAATTTATTGCCTACTCTTATATTGCAGGAGAGACACACTATAATAGGGGATCTAAGATGGAATGGATGACCATTTTAATAAATGACCTATTCAATAAATACAAAAAGGTTGACAGTGACATTCCATGGGGAAGAGTTAATGGCATACATAGAAACTCATGGTCAGACTTTAATCAAAGTAGTTTGGAGTCTGCCCAAAATAACATAGGAGACCTTTTGACAAGTGAGGACCATAATAGAGTGGAGTTTTTGGTAGATAAATTGAATACTTATCATTTTCAACACGAGAAGTATTATCTACATGGAGATACTGGTGTTCATAATTTTGTATATATGGAAAAACAATTAAAAGGAGTTATTGACCCATCTCCATTAATCGGTCCAAAAGTTTATGATTTTACATATGCTTTCTGTTCTTCTCCTGATAGTTTAGATTTAAAAACGCTTTTGTCAGCATTTTCCCTGTGGAATAATAATTCTTCCTTTACTAGTGAACAGCTTTTAAATGAAGTTCTTTTTCAGTTATATACACGAATTGGAGTTTGTATTAAAGTTCATCCGCACGATCTAAATGATTATTTGGAAGCGTGGAAAGAATGGAGAAAGTACCTTCCCGCTTTCTGATGACGGCATACTTCTTCAACTAAGGAGGGCTTTATTTCGAGAAGGTGTAAAGCTATTTTCTCTTATTGAACTAACGGGGCAGGTTAGTTTAAGAAGAATATTATCTATACATTCAGGGGGGATACAGTTATATGGCACATCCATATGAATTATTTGAAGGAACACCTTTATGGGAAGTTATTAATAAAGGAATTGATGATCTTGTTGAAAATAATGACATTGAAGAAACGACTCAAAGAGAATATATAGTTGGCTATCTTTGCAAGTTAATAAAAGAATTAGAAATAGAAAAATGAGTAGTCCTTCTTCAACTAACGCAGCAGGTTAGTTGAAGAAAGAACTGTTAAGTTTTTGATGACTTTGCTATTCTTATTTTAATGTTTCCAAAAGAAAGAGTTGAATAAGGTGAATGAGTTTAAAATAGTTGGTAAACAAGGGTTCATTCGAATTGAATTAAATGAAGTCTATGGTTTCCCTAATCAAACAAGCTATTTAGGTGGTTACGATGTAAAAGGGAAAATTGAAATTAGAAGTGGCAATTATTACGTTAAAGATGCTGAACTATGGTTTTCAACTGGACAAGTATACGAGTTCTTCATTCAGTTGCAAAAATGTAATAACAACTTAAAAGGAAATGCTACCTTTTCAGAATCAGAAAATATTCTCAAACTTGACCTTAGCTTTAATAGGTTGGGTCAGATAAACATTCAAGGGCATTTTCAAGAATTAGCACACCAAGAAAATATTTTGCAATTTGAGATTGAAAGTGACCAAAGTTATTTGGAATCAACAATACAACAGTTGAAAAATATTGTTGACCATTATGGTAACTTAAAAGGTAAAAAATAAGTCATTTCTTATTCACTAAACGGGTGCTTTAGTTAAGCAAGTGGCTGCCTGTAAGGGTAGCTTTTTCTTATTGAATTAACGGGTTAGGGGAAATTAATCTTATATTAGAACGGATGTGGGGTAATTATGTCTGAATACATTATTGATTTAGATAACGATTTTGATAAAGAAGAAGCTTTTGAAATAACAGGAGACAACATTGCATTAGTATCCGTTATGGATACTAGCGGAAATGATATAACGCCGAATTGTAGAGTACAAATTACTCTAAGTAAAAATGCTTTACTCGGATTAGGTACTGAGTTAATTCGTTTAGCACACGATTATGGTAATGGAAAGCACTTCCATATAGAACCGATAAACAAAGAATATGTAATGCAATCTAAAGGAATTATGCTTCACCCAGAGAGTTGTGAACTTATATTAGGTTGTGGCGATTTCGATTCATTTACTGAATATACAAAAGAAGAGGTTTAATTGAGATTGTGAAACAGTGTACTTAAACTAACGGATGCTTTACTTCAAGAAGGAGTAAAGCCTTTTTTTCTTATTGAACTAATGACGCAGGATAGTGAAGGAAGGGGAATTTTATGAAGAGTAAAAGAATTTTATTGTCGGCTATAACAATTTCTGTTGCCTTTTTGATTGTTTTTTTAATTTATAATTCTTTTTCGTCTGTGTTAACTGTAACTGATTTTACTGTCACTGAAAAAGGGTATTCTAACGATAACAATGAAGCATGGATAAAGGGATTTAACCCCAATGCCCCAGTGGGACATCAAGAAGAGATTAAAGTAATTGTTAGGGAACCAATGGTAATGAATTTAATTCAGAAAGATAAGACATACTTCGTAAGATACACGATAAAAAGAAATGGTTTAATTTTTCTTAGTGATATTGAAACTATTGAGGATCACAAATAAGCTTAGTTATTCACTAACGGGTGCTTTACTTCAAGAAGGAGTGAAGCCTTTTTTCTTATTATTATATTGGTTTTTTTCAAAGAAGAAAAAAGAAAGTTAATTGTAACTTAGGTATTATAATCTCTAACTAATGTAGGTTAGAATTTCAGGTTCTTATTAAACTAACGGGTGCTTTACTTCATGATGGGGTAAAGCATTTTTTCTTATTGAACTAACGCAGCAGGTTAGTTCAAAAAGTATGTTTTAATAATTAAGATGCTCTATAATCAGGTTATCTATATTATCAAGAAGGATGATTTTTATGATGATCGTACAGGACTTATTTCAACTTTCCGTTTTTAAAAATTTTTCAGTTGTGGCAGGCTACAATGGCTTACATAAAAAAATCATAAATGTAGGTATTTTGGATTATGAATTTTCTGATGGTGTTCAGCCAATGGGAGAAGATACTTTTGATCCTCATAGCCTTGTACTAAGCAGCTTGTTATTTGCTAACCAAAAACCGGAAATATTAATCGAGTCAATTGAGCAGCTCATTAAGTTCAAGGTGAGTGCCTTAGCCTATAAGGCGGTTTTTTTCAAAGATTTACCGGACGAGGTCCTACATTTCGCAAATGAGCAAGATTTTCCGATTTTACGTTTTGGTGGAAATGAATTTTTTGAGGATGTCATTTTTGAAGTGAAGAATTCTATTAAAAATAGGGAAGATGACCTCATTATACAAAATATCATGCGATGTTTGATCGAAAATGAGATATCCGAGCTACAACTACAGTCCTTCTTAAAACAGATGAATAAACCATTTGAAAAATATGTATTTACCGCAAATATTCAAATGATCCAATCCAAGAATCCTCAGTGGATGGGCTCCTTCCTTCAATTCCAGTCATTTTTGAAGTCAGGTATCGTCTGCCCCTATAAAAATAGTATTCAAATCCTGTTGACCGACAAATCAGAGCAGCTCCAATTTACAAAAATATTAAAGGAATGGATGGACCTATATAGAATTCCAACCGATGGGCTTACAATTGGTTACGGTAAAGTCCACGAGACACATACAGAACTTCATCTAGCTGTCAGAGAAGCTTACTATGCAAGGATAATGGCTGACATTGAAACGAAGTCTGTTTGTAATTATGCAGATTTGGCATCAGAACGGCTTCTAATAGAGCTATATCGAAAGGATGCACATTTCACGAGTAGCTATGTGAAAGAATATTTGGGACCACTTCTTACTGAAAATACAGATAAGGATTTACTACAAACCGCGATTACATTTGTGTTAAAGAATGGCAATGTGAAAGAAATAGCGGAGGCACATCATTGTCATCCCAATACTATCCGTTATCGCATGACGAAAATACGTCATGCGATTGAGCCTTTTGGTAACGAGTTTGTTTTTTATGAGAATCTATCCGCTACAGTAAAATTGTACTTACTCCATAAAACAATCGAAGGAACCCCTTTGGATTGAGTACAAAAATAAGCTGAAAATTTTAGAATCACTATCAAATTATTGTTTTTTCTCTTGTGGTATTCTTGGTTCTAGTCAAGGAGGGAAAGAGATGAAACAATATATAGGTGATGGAATGCTATTGGTTACAGCGATTATTTGGGGCAGCGGATTTGTTGTAACCGATATTGCATTGCAATATTTAACTCCATATCAGGTAATGTCTGGAAGGTTTGTTTTAGCTACACTTTTACTTATAATGCTATTTGGATTCAAACTCAAAACACTTAACAAATCCGTCGTGTTGAAAGGAACCATACTTGGCATATTTTTATTTCTGGCCTTCGCTTTACAAACGATCGGTTTGCAATATACGACACCTTCTAAGAATGCATTTTTAACTGCCGTCAATGTTGTGATTGTACCTATAATTGCATACCTACTGTATAAGCGAAAAATTGATCGATATGAAATGGTCGGATCAGTCATCGCTATTGTAGGGATTGGCTTATTATCCATTCAGAGTTCTATGACCGTAAACATAGGAGATGTATTATCGCTTGCGTGTGCAGTAGCTTTTGCTTTCGATATTTTTTATACAAATCGCTTTGTCAAAAAGGAAGATCCTATATCACTTACCATAGTACAGTTCCTATCGGCTTCCCTATTAAGTGTAGTTGCTGTCCTAATTACAGGAGATATACCTACATCTTTGGAAAGTAAAGGCGTTTATTCGATTTTGTATTTAGCAGTCTTTTCAACGATGATTGCCTATCTTTTTCAAAATAAAGCACATCAATATACCACAGCTACAAAAGCAGCCATTATTTTATCAACAGAATCTTTTTTCGGGATGTTGTTGTCAGTATTATTTTTACACGAAGTACTGACCGGTCGTATGATTATGGGAGCGGTATTAATTATGATAGCAATCTTAATTGCTGAGCTGAAGCCATCCATCAATAAAAAAAAATCTGTTAAAAACGTCTAGGAGAGCAATAAACTATATTAAGAGTATCGTAAGTAACCCTTTATTGGATTCTTACCTGAGCATATAGTGAAACATTTTACTTAAACTAACGGGTGCTTTACTTAAATAAGGAGTAGAGCATTTTTTTATATTCTTAATTCAAGATAAACACCAATTTAATGAAAAAATAATATTATCTAATACATCAACGACTGTACCGACAGGAATCTCAATTAGAGGTTTTTTCCAGAGTACTAAAAATTGATTTTATAGGTGTTCCATTATAGTTTTAAGCACCAAACAGAGTTGCGATAATATCTTTCGTTTGGTAGAAAATGCGAAATAGCTGGGACAAAAAAATGAGGATTGTGTTATCGGGCATATAGCTTACAAAAATTAATTATTGGGTCCTGATTAGGAACCTAATGCGTCACAAAAGAAAAAATACTACGAGAACCTCTATTGGTCTTTCCACAGATGTATCTTTTATCCCTAACGATATTATTCTTTATACCTATAAAATAGGAATTAATTAAATCTATTAATAATTATTTGCTTATACCGATAGTTATATTATATATAATTTAAAGGAGACCCTAATGGATATAAGTGAGATTATGAAAAAAATTAATGAAAACATGGAAAAAATGGATTTAGTAGCTGCCAGAAGATTGATAGAGCATAATTTAGATTTAATAAATGAAAACAGACATCTTCTTCGAAGAAACGCAAGATCCTTATTTGAAATACTTCATAATACGGAATCAGTAATCAATACATTAAATCGTAGAGAGATGAATGTTATTTACTCAATTAATGCTCATGCTTCTAACTTTGATATTCGGGCATTAAAGCTTGCAATTAAAAATAATAGTGAACTTTTAGTTAGAAGAGGTATAAAACACTACTTAAATGAAGATGCAAAAACTTTATTAGCTGGTATGAATGTCATTAACGCTGATGAATAAATGATTGTTTAGAACGTCCACACGGGCGTTCTTTTTATTTGTATTAGATAGAGAAAGGGGGATATGTGAATGACATCGGAGGGGAAAACAATGCTTAATCTAACGGGCAGTTTAGTTTGAATAAGAGAAGTGGAGATGGAATTTCGCATTTGACAAAAAAATTGAACCAATTGAAAATGACGCTAATGGATTGTTAAATGAAGTATCACATATTTTAATTATAGATGATTCATTGCTTTAAAGCTATTACGTCCCTAAAGGTTACTTGGATTAAAAATTTTAAGTTTCATTCTCGTCTTTTAAAAGAGCCAGTGCTTCACGAAGGAGAATTATATCTTGAAGAATTTGTTTTTTTACTGATTCATTAGGACACTTGTCATAGTCAAATAACAATTGTTTGAGTTCCTTTGTTAAGAGTTCCATAAGCTTATTCTCCTTCAAGACAGGTCTTAGTTAGTAGTATGAACTATTTTCCTTAAAAGAAAAAGTAAAAAGGTATTTTACATACTTCTTTTTAATGTAAAGGCGATTCAAATATAGATAACTGGATTGGAAATGGAAATACAAATAAAAAAGACCTTCCTCTTATACCTAAAGTTGATAATCAGTTTTAGATGGAATAGTGAAAAAAAGAGTAGCTTTAGCTACTCTTTTTTCAAATAAATTTTAAGAAATAGATTCCATATTTTCCAGGTTCCATTTAAAAGTTTCGAATTAGATTATTTGTTTTTTATCAAGAATACGTATTTCTACTTTTGTCTTTAACACAATTCTCATAGGAATTATATTTGAAATAGTGAACTACACATGAATGTTACATATAATTTATTAATTTTATTATGTACAAGTAAGGTCATACGTACAGTTAGTGGGAGAAATTCTAAATATAATGAGTAAGTGAAACCAAACTAACACCTATATTCTATGTACCTCATCACAAAGAATATTCTCTATCTTAAACAATTTCCTAACGCTATTTGACTATTTATATATTTTATTACTATTAAGCAAAGGAGGGGAGAAAATGGGTAATGACAGTAAACATAATAAACATAATAAACATGAAACACTAAATGCATTAGATAAAAGAGTATCAACACTGGAAGAGTTATATGAGAATATGGAAAAGCAACAAGAACTATTGAATGAAATTCTATTGGAAATTAGAAAAGGTCCTCGACCATCAGAATCACTTTTTAATATTATGAAAGATTTAGACTTGGATATGGAGAAAATTATAAAGGTTGCTACATTTATTTGGCGTATATATACCGATAGTAATGAAGAGAAAATTTAATTATTTTTGTTCGGCAAGATAGTTGTCCATATTATTTCTGTTTAACAAGAATAGTTTAATAAAGTAAGCTTACAAAATTTATTTTAAGGAGTGTGAATTATGACTAATAGCGGCGGATACGGTTCTAGCTTTGTATTGATCGTTGTATTGTTTATTTTGTTAATTATTGTTGGAGCATCATTTTAATAAACATTAATAAATATAAGTTGTTAGAAATGAGAAAGAAGCTGATTTATAAATCAGCTTCTTTCTATGGAAATTGTGAAGATTTATACTTAAACTAGCCTACTATACGAACAGGAAAATAAGGTGTTCTTTTAGGAAACTTCCAAGTTGTAAATAATGCTTCGCATTGTACTTACAAAGGCAATATAAAAAAAAGAACAAGTGCGAAGAATTAATCGAAACCGGAGATTAGAAAGTAGTGTTCTTCGCACTTGTCATATTCAACAGTAGCCCCTTATATCAAATAAATGAAAGGAAATTTGAAGCTTAGCTATAGGAGTAAATATTACTTAATACTTCTTTGCAAATACCTTGTATATATTTATCTTTGAAATTTTTGGGACTTACCAACTTGTCATATGTACGATCTTGAAACAATTGATACGCCATAAGTTGTTCATAAACTTTAAAAACTCAAAAAACGGGTCATCCATTAGGTGATGATGTATTAAATGCTTTTTATAATTTTTCATCTCTTTTAAATGGCTGATTTTATAAAATTATTTACATTGTTATTCAACTAACGGGTGCTTTACTTCAAGAAGGAGTAAAGCCTTTTTCTTATTGAACTAAAGCAGCAGGTTAGTGAAAGAAGAGTATCTTGGATAAAATAAAAAATCCTTTTCTACATGTTAGAAAAGGACACATAAAGATTTTTAGGAGCATTAATAAAGAAAACTAATCGTAGTTAGCCATGTAATTACCTTCTTCAAATAATTCTTTCGGACTTTTGGATGTCCATTCCTCTACTGTCGTATTTGGATGCAATTTTAAGTAAGATCTAATCATTTTATAACCTTCACTATAGCCATGATAGTCAGGTAAACCACTAGAGCCACCTATTACAAACTCAGTGGAATTAATACTCTCAAGATATGTTTCAATCCTGCTCCAATATTCTTTGTTATATGTCTCGTCAAGCACATAAGTGGTACTATTTATATCGGGATACACTAAGGTTTCAAACATCACGGCCTCTCCTTCCATTATTAATTGATCTAAAACTGTCATAAAATAATCCTCCGAATAATGTTTTTCGGTCCAAACACTATGATGATATTCATGAGAAATACCTGATTTAAAATAATTATCAAAGTTCGTGAAAAATACTGTGATTTTTCCTGATCCGGCTGCCATCATGTCAGAAGGAAATCTTTCATTTTTAGGAAACACACATACGGTTGTTTTTTTATCTGTTGGAAGTATGTCTGAGGACTTATTAAGGGATTCCTCAATTAATTTATTTAAATTATCTTTATTAATATATTTAATTATATTCTTGATACTATTAAATTCACTTTCATCCGGTGTCCATTCAAATTTACTCAATTTTAAGTACTCAGCATCTTTAAAACAAGCATCAAATATAGGTTCGATAATCACCTGTTGATACAACTGGTATGGTGATTCATCTGGATGGATCCTTTACTATTTCAAAATAGTTTTCATACAGCAAGTAAGCATGAATTATATTAAATTCTTGCCATGTATTTGGGTTTTTAAAAGAATAAGATATATTTTGTTGTCCATTTTCCATAATTATATTCTCGTGAGATTGTTCAGTTTGCTTACAGGCTGATAAAATAAAGATTAGAAACATACAAAATGAAATAAAAAATTTATTTGTGATATTCATAAACTTCATCTACTCTTTCAGTTTTGACCTAATTCCTATACATTCCATTTCGCCTAAAAGTTTCATTATTTAATAGCATAAAACAAAACATACTTTTAAGATAATAGGTTGGTTTGGAAAAGTTGTATGGAAGAACTTGAAGAGGGAGACTACCTTTCCAATCATAAATAAGGTCTTTGTGAAATAATGTACTTAAACTAACGGGTGCTTTAGTTAAACAAGTGGCTGCCTGGCTGGTGTTAACCAATTAGAACGAGATCTTATTCATATGCGTCAACGTGAAGGGATTGATCTGGCCAAGAAAGAAGGAAAATTTAAAGACCGATTAAAGAAATATCATAAAAATCATGCTGGAATGAATTATGCAGTGAAGCTATATAAAGAAGGAAATATGACTGTAAATCAAATTTGTGAAATTACAAATGTGTCTAGTGCCTCATTATATAGAAAGCTATCAGAAGGGAACAGTTGATGGGTTATACTAAAAATCGGAAATATATAATAGAAAATAAATTTCATATAGAGGTGAAATTTTATGCCTAAAATTGACAATATGTTAGCAATTCTATGGATGCTTCGTTCAGGTGAAAAAATTACTGCAAAACAAATTTCAGAAAAGTTAGAGATGAATATAAGGACTGTGTATCGTTATATTGATACAATTTCAACAAGTGGCGTACCTATAATTTCAGAACCAGGACATAACGGTGGATACACTTTATTGAACAATTTTATTGAGGCTCCTCTTTTTTTTGATTTTGAGGAGCAAACTTCACTATTTCACGCTGCCGTTTTTGCAGAAGAAGCCGGATATTATGGAGGTGAAGCACTAAATAGGGCCATTTCAAAACTAAGTAAATACTCAAATCAAGAGCAGGAAACAAAGATAAACCAACATTTAACTAGTCTTGAAGTAATAAGTCGATTAAGTTCACTCTCTATGGAACCTTTTTTGAAGGAGTTGGAGCAGGCCGTAGCTGACGGGTACTCAGTAAAAATTCTTTACCATAAAAGTGGCGAAAAGCAATTAAATTATAGATTGGTCGATCCGTACAGAATTATCTATTGGAATAATAAGTGGTATGTGATTGGATTTTGTCATCTTAGGAATGATATCCGTAGTTTTAGAGTAGATCGAATTGAAAGTCTAATGCTAACCGAAAATAAGTTTAACCGGCCAGAAAATTTTTCAGCAAGTGACTTTTTTATAAAAAGTCTTCTTCCAACTATAGAAGATAAGGAAGGGATTATTTCTTTGGTTATTAATGGGGATAAAAGTGTATTGGCTGATATTTGCCAACATTGGTTTTTAGGACATTATTTACAAGAACGGACTTCAAATCAAGCAGTTTTTCTTCTTGAAAAAGATATAATACATACATATGTACCTTATTTACTTTTACCGTACGGTAAATCTATTCAAGTTATTGAGCCAATAAGTCTTAAGAAAAGACTTGTTGAAGTTCTGTCGGAACTAATAAAATTTTATCAAGTATGATAACTTCCCTGACGTTAGCTGTCAGGGAAGTTATTTTATAATAGGCTATATCAATTGTGATTGGAGTGTTATTGTATGCAAACAAAAAAAGTTTATCTTTATGTATTTAATACAATGTCAGACTGGGAATATGGATATTTAATTGCTGAATTAAACTCAGGAAGATATTTCAAAAAGGATTTAGCACCTTTAAAAGTAATTACAGTGGGAGCTAATAAAGGAATTATTACTACCATGGGAGGACTGAGCATAAAACCAGATATTTCCCTTGATGAATGTACTCTTGAGAGTAAAGATCTTTTAATTTTACCAGGAGGGACTACTTGGAGAGAAGATATTCATCAACCTATCTTGGAAAGAATTGGCCAAGCTTTAAAGCTTGGCACTATTGTTGCTGCAATTTGTGGTGCAACTGAGGCCCTCGCGAATATGGGATACCTAGATTCTAGAAAGCATACAAGTAATAACTTAGAGTATATTAATATGGTATGTCCTAATTATAAAGGAGAAAGGTTTTATGAGTTGGGACCTGCGGTATCTGATGCGAATTTAGTTACTGCATCAGGAGTAGCTCCTCTGGAATTTGCAATGGAAGTACTCAAAAAAATAGATGTATTTACACCAGATACATTACATTCATGGTATAACCTAAATAAGACTCATAAACCTGAATACTTCTTCCAGTTAATGAATTCAATAAATAAATGAAGTAACTGAAAAGCTCAATTTCTCTATTTTGATTTGCAGAGAAGCTGGGCTTTTTAATTTGGAATTTCCTTATCGTTGTAAATCCGCATTTTCCTGACGCTACCCCTTAATAAGCAAATTTGGGAAAACTATCAACACGTCACATTGAACCAAGCTAGAAAAAAACTGAAGTTAAGCCATGAAAGAGTAATGGACCTGATTAAATTACATACCAATGAAGAAATCATGACAAAAAAATACTATAAGTGGACAAAAACAAGTAATTTATACAGCTATTTTGCAGCAAACACTTCCAACCATTATATTTGGGCTATAAAAAAATGTGAAGTTATTGCAAATTCTATTATAGAAGAAAAAAAGACAAGTTTGTGAAATAATGTACTTAAACTAAAGGGTGCTTTAGTTCAACACGTGACTGCCTATAAGGGTAGCTTTTTCTTATTAAACTAAAGCAGCAGGTTAGTGAGTAAATTATTTATAAATGTAACAATGAATCCTTTGTATCAGAAAATGCATAAAAGTCAAGTCTTGAAAAGAACATGCGTTCCTTTATATTTGTATCTAGAGACCTTATAAATGAATTAAATTCGTTTGAAAGTAGGTAGGTATATAGTGATGATTGACACACCCAAGATCCCGGAAAATCTAACGGAGAGAAGATTTACAGATATTTTTTACGAAGAAGTTCCTGAATTTGAAATGTGTATGGTTACCGATTCAGAATTTACCGACGAAGCACTTGATCGGCTGCGACTATATAAAACAGTGATTAGGAATTGTAATTTCACAAATACGGATTTTAGCCGAATTGATCTTACCGATGTGCGCTTTGAGAATTGTGATTTATCCAATGCTAATTTAGGTAATGCCTCCATGAATCGAGTTGAGTTTAATTGTAAGTTGCTAGGCAGCAGCCTTACAGAGTCTTATATCGGTAATACAAGATTTGCGGAATCAATTCTTAATATGGTTATGTTCGGTAACTCAAAACTTGAAAAGGTGATTTTTGATGATGCTACGTTAGAAAGCGCTGACCTTTTTGGCTGTAAGCTCAAAAAAGTAGAATTTCTTTCATGCAATCTTAATGGCGCGAGCTTTGAAGAGACACCATTAAAAGGAATTGATATAAGCTCATCCGATTTTGATTCTTTAACGGTTTCAATAGAGAGCTTAAAAGGATGTATAGTATCAACGTCTCAAGCGATACAATTTGCTTCGTTATTAGGACTAAAAATTCAATAGTATTGATACCGTTTAATCCCCTTAACTTCGTACTTTAATTTTAAATGGCTTAAAATGACGTATGAAGGCTTAAAATATTTTGTTTATTATAGGGTAAAAAATAAAATTTTGATGATATTTATGCAAAGTTTTATACATGCTCTAGCAGGTAAGACAGCGCTAAAATACTGTCTTACCATCAATAAATGTAGTGATATTGTAATAATTGAATATATTAAATGAGAGGTTGAAATAGATGACAACTTATCAAGTCATTGATTTAGAAAGTTTTCCAAGAAGAAACTATTATGATTATTTTATGGCGACAGACACAACGTTTGAAATGACAGTAAAAATTGATGTTACTCGAGCAGTTAAAAAATGCAAAGACGAATCTATAAGTTTTTATGCTTACTCTATTTTTAATTTGACTAAATCGGTTAACATGATTCCGAATTTGAGGTATGCACACATAGATAAGCAATTAGTAGAATGGCAAGAATTAGTGCCAACGTTTACGAACTTTAATCAAGAAACAGAGTTATTTTATAGTTTATGGTTGGAAGGATTAACAGATTATAAATCAGTTGACCGTGAGTACAAAAAGCTTATAAAAGATTATGCAAACACAAAAGACATCGCACCAATGGGAGTTGTTCCACCCAACGTGGTGAATATTTCATCAATTCCTTGGATGCATTTTGAACATTTTTCATCTCAAACAGGAGCTATCAAAAATAATTTAACACCAATGATTACCAGCGGGAAGTACGAAAAAGTTGGTTCACAATTACTAATGCCAGTGAATATTAAGGTTCATCATGCAACAGTAGATGGCTATCATGTGACGTTATTTTTTGAGATACTGCAACGTGAAATGAACAGTTAACTTTTAGGAGAAATAGGGAATAGACATTATGCTTTACACGGATAAGGTACTGAACATTTTTATACACTTCAACTAACGGGTGCTTTAGCAGAAGAATCGATATGATTTTTATAAAAGTAGCTGGGTTTTAATTTAGAAAGGGATTTTAATCGGAAGGAAAAAGGTATATAGAAAGGGAACTATTTGATATACCAGATTAAATAAAGGAGAGAAAGCTATGAGTAAATCATTTATTGAACAAGTACATTATATTAGAATTCCTGTAAAAGATTTAGAACTGTCTGCACAATGGTATAGAGATGTATTAGGGCTCCAGTTACTAAACATTACTGAGGAACTTGCGATTTTAAAAGTAAATGAAGGACCTTTCTTACTTATCTTAGTTCCTACCGAAGATGAAACATTTGCACATTTTACAATTGATAATGAACAAGAATTTAGCATTGGCTTTACAAGTCCAGAATTATCTAAATTTCATCAACACTTAATTGATAATCAAGTTAAGGTCGAGGATATAAAAGAAGATAATGGTCATGCCTTTTTCCACTTTTATGACCCAAATGGTAATAAACTTCAAGTACACTGGTAAGATTATAATAAATAAATTACCTTATTTCATTAAAAGGTGCTTTAACGGAATAAGAACGGGAACGTCCAAATCAGACGTTCCCATATTTTTTGCCTGAAAAACAACAATACTATTTAACAAAGCATATTTTTAAAGGAGATTGTGAAGGATTCTACTTCAACTAACGGTTGCTTTAGTGAAAGATGTTGGAGTGGAGAATTTGAAACAAATTGTGAAGCAGTTAGTCCAAACAGAGTTTGGCATCGGGGCAAGGGCGCATAATTTACTAAAACGGAAACAGGTGGAGAAAAACAATTTGTTTTTCTCCACCTGTTTAAATTTAGGGACTTATTAGATAGCATGATTTTCATTAGCTCAGGGGTTCGATTTATATTTGTTTATTCGTTTCGATCGTTTCGATAAATTTTTTGATTGTTGAAGTTAAGTAACTATCGGCTCTTCTTATAAAAACGGTTTTAATCTTACTATATTGATCTGGAAGTGTATGACATTGGATGAGTCCACTTTGTTCCATATGAATGACTGCTGACTTTGGAACGAATGTAACGCCGAGTCCCACGACAATACTACGCAAGATTGTTTCTAATGTACCGAATTC
This sequence comes from Bacillus sp. Cr_A10, assembly GCF_029222665.1. Taxonomy (NCBI): domain Bacteria; kingdom Bacillati; phylum Bacillota; class Bacilli; order Caryophanales; family Bacillaceae; genus Bacillus; species Bacillus sp. Cr_A10. Next base: position 35,888 of record NZ_JARHXR010000013.1, on the reverse strand, counting down.
CATCACTTTTTGTGGTGTGATGTTTTGGTCTTTATACCAAGCTTCCAGACGTGCTCGGTATCCACAGCCTTCACTAAAGCATATTAACGGTTCCTCTTTTAACTCTTCTAGTGTGGAGGCGCGCATATCTGAAATTAAAACAAGCTCCTCTTGAAACACTTCATGCGATATAAGATCGGGATGAAAGTCTGACTCTGTAACGAACGCTCCGTCCAACTTATGATTTAATACTTCTTCTTCTAATGTTTCTGTGACGCCAGTAAATAACGATAAATCGACATTTTTATATTTTTTAATATAGGTAGATAATATTTTTGGTAAATGAATTACGGTTTCAACTGTTCCGATTTCTAATTTTCCAGACGGTTCATTTTTACTTTGAACGGCTTTTTTCATTTCATCTGTTAACAATAATATTTTTTTACTATATATTAATAGTTTTTTTCCTTCAGGTGTCAAACTCATACCACGACGATGTCGGTTAAACAAAGGGGTATTCAGTTCAGTTTCGAGCTTTTGAATTCTCGCTGTAATATTCGATTGCACGTAACTAAACTCTTTTGCCGCATTAGAGATGGTTCCTTTTTCCGCCACCATCTGAAAAATCTCTAAGTCCTTAAATTCCACTATTTTTCCACCCTTTAATGTTTTCATATTTATATCTATGATATCAGTAAAATTGATAATAATCATTATTATTATTCACTTTACAAGATACTCAAATAGATAGATGATGAAATATGTCAGTTTAGAAGGAGGTAGAAGGAATTGAGAAATAGTGTATTGTTAGGAACTATTTTATGTTTTATTGCTGCAGTTTCGTGGGGAGCGATGTTTCCTGTAGCGCATGCGGCTTTCAAACATATTAATCCTTTCTATTTTACAATCATTCGTTATGGATTTGTTACGATAATTTTAGTAGCGATGCTATTATGGAAAGAAGGAAAGCGTGCTTTTCGATTTGAAGGAAAAGGCCTCCGTTTATGGTTTTTCGGTACAATGGCATTTACTGTCTATAATCTATTCATCTTCTGGGGAGAAGATTTATTAGGTGAATCAGGAGTGATGGTAGCATCAATTATGGAGTCACTAATGCCGATGATTTCTATTGTGATTGTATGGACGATTTATAAAAAACGGCCCCATCTATTCACATTAGTTTGTGTGCTTGTGTCATTTATCGGTGCTGCGTTAGTAATCACAAAAGGTGATATTAAAGCATTTCTTGGTGCGACGGATCATTTAATACCTTCAATGCTCATATTAATTGCAGTTGTTGGATGGGTCATTTACACGATTGGTGGTAGTGAGTTTAGTGGTTGGTCAGCTTTACGGTATTCAACGTTAAGCTGTCTACTTGGAACAATCACAGCTGTTGTTATTACTGTAGGAGCAACGCTGTTTGGATATATATCCATCCCATCAGTAGATGGCATCAAAGAAGTAAGTCCGCATTTATTGTTTATGATTATATTCCCTGGCGTCATTGCTTTACTTGGTTGGAACATCGGAGTGAGTTTATTAACACCATTAAATGCACTGTTGTTCATTAACTTTGTTCCCGTTACAACACTCTTAATTTCGATTTTTCAAGGGAATCATGTAACGATGTTCGATTTTCTTGGTACTGTCCTAATCATCGTTTCACTTTTATTTAATAATATTTTTGTAAGGATGTTACAAAAGAAAGAATTATTTCAGCATGTTCAAGCAAATTTGAGTGAAAGTATATCCTAACCAAAAATGCGTCTTTTTCTATAATTATGTTCCTGCCGACAAAACATGGATACAATCAAGTAAATTTAAGACTAAAAAAGTCGATTTCTTTTCTTTTTAGGAAATCGACTTTTTAATTATTCTTCTTTAACTAAATTTCAATATTTAGTTTAAGTAAATTTCTTCACAACCACTTTTACACAGAGATCTAGTTAAGACGTCTTACTTCACAAAATGGCCCTTTAGTTGAACAAGATGCTGATTTTAAGGATATTAATTAAAGAAGGAAAAAAGAATTAATGTGTCGAAATAATATGGTATTAAGACTGGGAAATATCAAAAAAAATACATATTATCTTAAGTGGTTGTAGATTTTAGGAGGATTTTAGATGGAGCCTATTGTTCTATATATTATTTCGTTGTTAGTTCTCTATATAGTTATAGAAGCTGCTGTCAGAAAGGGTATTAATAATTCTGTTATTGGTCAGTTTCTTGAAAAGAAGCACGGATTTAAAGAAGATAAAAAGTCATTGCAGGAATTACTTGAAAATGATTTAGATAGAGATAAATAAAAAGGAATACTACAAACTTGATCTTTACTTTAAGAACGTTGAGCTCCTTAAATGGCTCTTTTTTCTTATATAACTAACGGTCAGTTTAGTTCAACAAGAAATAGCGGTGGTTCTCAAATCTTTTAAAATATAAAATTTTCCTAATGAAGAGACAATAAAGATGCAGTCCAATATCAGAGAGGTCGTATAAATCGTATTTAAGAGAGTGTCTCTCTTAAATACGATTATTTTGTTTTAGTGATGAAGATATTTATAGCTAATGTATTGTTCATATAAATAAGGATTTTAATTTTAAAGAAAACGATACTTTTCATATTGTCCATCGTCTATTCTTTGTAAGAAGGGGTTGAAAATGATGAAAGAGGATGTAGAACGCTTGTATATCGATAATAGTGATGCAGTTTATCGATTTATTTATTTTCTCGTACGTCATAAAGAAACAGCTGAAGATTTAACGCAAGAAACTTTTTATAAAGCTATAAAAAACATCAACAATTTTAACAACCAAGCTTCTGTCTTAACGTGGCTGTTGAAAATAGCACGAAATGTAGCTTATGACTACTTTAGAAGGAAAAGACTTATTAAGTTTTTCACATGGGGAAATGAAAATGATGTAGATTCTAAAAATCCATCACCAACAGTTCTAGCAGAAAAGAAAGAGGATTTATCTAGATTGTATGCCGCTTTAGGTAGAATGAAAAAGGACTATAGAGATGTAATAATACTTAGAAAAGTGAATGAGTGTTCCATTAAAGAAACTGCATATATATTAGGTTGGACTGAAGCAAAGGTGAAAACAAAAATGGCAAGGGGATTAGAAGCTTTAAAAAAAGAATATTATGGAAAGGAAGGTTTGATAGATGGATTCATCAAAAGAGCTTGATAAACTTTTCCAAGAAATGCAGCATGTCGACCGTTCCCATGAAGCACGTAGAAACAGTCTAATAAAAATTAATAATAAACTCAGCAAAAAGAAGCAACGTATAACACCAATTTTCATATCAATAGTTATGATAGTTGGTTGCTTTTTTCTAGTATTTTCGTTAATCAACCAAACTTTAAATAATAATGAAGCTGGCATTATTGGGAAAGAGAATAATAATAGTGTGAAAGCTATCCAAACTGTCATTGAAAAAGAATTCACAGCTCCTGATAAAGAGTATATTAAATTATGGGAAGAAGTGTCAAAAAAAGAACTAAAGGACCGTAATAAGTTGGCAACAAAGGAAAGAGATGCAGTATATCGGTATGCCGAAGAAAAGTATAAAGCGTATTTTACTGAAAATGGTTTTATAAATTTTTTAAATTCTACTTCAGCTTTCTTCTATCAAAGAGAAGATATAAATTATAAACTACATGTGGAGAATCTAAAAATTAATCAAGAAAAAGACCATCCGACTATATATCGATTTACATTTCGAGTAAAACTTGAAGAGGCAAATGGAGATGTTACATCTTATGATTTTAAAGGGGAAGCAATATGCCCGGAAGACGGAAAAATTGGTAAAATTATGTTTAGCGATGGCACAGGTGCTCTGTCATCTAAGTTAATGGAGATAGCTAATGGAAAATGAGGAAAAGAAGAAGCTTTTCATATTAAACTAACGGGTGGTTTAGTCGAAGATTCTTTAAATAGGCAGTCGGTGACTAATAGGAGTAAAGGGAGAGGTTAGTTTTATGAACTAGGAGCTTCTAAGTTTTTGAAAAGGTGTGATTTGATTGAGTAAGGATATAACACAAATAGAAATAATACTAGATGCTTTAGCGTGCTCCTGGTCAGTTATTTCAAGTTCAAAATGGAGTATAGATAATCCTGCAAGAGGTCAATGCGGTGTAACAGCATTAGTAGTAAATGACATATTGGGAGGAAGCATACGAAAAACAAATTTATCTGAAGGCTGGCATTTTTATAATGAAATTAATGGTAAACGTTATGATTTAACTGCTTCTCAATTTAAAGGTGATATAGAATATATGGATATTCCTTCAAATAGAGAAGAGGCTTATTCAGATACAAATCAAAAACAATACGATTATTTAAAGCAAAGTGTTTTAAATTATATGATGAAATAAAGAAAGCTGAAATAAAACAACTATCCCTTTACTTAATTGCGACAGAAGATGATAGTAAATATCAAAAGAAATATGCGACAGTATGGAGAAATATGATAAAGAAGTATTTTGTATACAGCATGCCAATTAAACTTAAATGAAATTAAAAAATCTAACCAGATATTTCTGGCTAGATCTTTTTTTGATTATTTCAGATTCTTGAATTTCCATTTTTTAGACTTGCTATCGTAGTAGGCGCCTTCAACTGTTTGTTTTTTGCCGTCTCCACTAACAATTACAAAATAATCTTTAAAACCATTTGTTATTTGTTTGTCGTTAACGTCTAGGAAAGAAATATTTTTAAGTTTTAGATTGTCTTTAATTTTATGTTTATTCTTCTCTTTTAATAATCCAGGTGGTACATGATAGTTTAGGTGTAATGTAAATTCACCACTATCTGCAAGGGTATCAAAGTTTTGAGCAGTGATTGTGAATGACCCAGTAACTAGATTAATCACTACGTCTTTATTGGCAGCATCAATTTTGCTTACTGCACCTTCAGTGAAACGAATATAAACATTTCCTGCGTCATGTAGTACTGAGCCGTCGACAGTAATTTTAGCTTTTGAAGTATCTACTTCATCTGGAGTAATAATCGCTTCTCCATTTTTAGGAGCTTCAACCGTAACTTCTATTGAAACTTTGTTGCTACCATAAGTTGCTGTGATAACTGTTTTTCCTGCTGATTTTGCAGTGATGATGCCTTTATCAACTGAAATCACTTTTGGATCGAAGCCACCATATGTAGCTTCCGCCGTTACGTCTTTCGTAGACTTAGAGCCATCATGTTTTGTAGTTGTTTCCGTTAAAATCACTTTACTAGTTTGACCTTTTTCTAATTCAAAAGCTGTTTGATTAGCTGAAAGTGTATAAGTGTCTGGTTGGTTGAATTCAACTTGAACAAGAACAGGGTCGTGGTCAGATGCACGGCCGTGAATGTCCATATAGTTAGCATTGATATGAATCATGTCTACAGCTGTTTTATCAGCCAGGTTGTTTGTTACTAAAATATGGTCTAATACTTGGTTGTTTCCTTGGTAGTAATAAGAGAAACGTTCACCAGCTGGTACTTTTTCAACCATATTCGTTAAGATTCCACCTTTAAGAGCTGCGAGTGTTGGTGTGAATTCGAAATCATTCATATCACCAGCAACAATTACTTTTAGGTCAGGATCTTTTGCTTGGCCCGCTTTAATAAAGTTATTTATCATCGTTGCAAGTTCAATACGTTCTGCTTCAGAGCCTAATAATGGCGGCTGGTTTTTACCGAATAACGGTTGGTCTCCACCTTTAGAATTTAAGTGTGCTCCAATAACAACCACTTTTTCTCCTTGGAAATCAAATTGAACTGCTAGCGGTTTACGTGTGTTTTCTTGTGGTAAGTCAAGAACACGACCTGGATTTAATGTTAAGTTTCCATTTTCATCCCATGCTACTTTTTCAGTAGAACCACCTTTTGTTCCTTCTGCAAGTGTTACCCGTTCAGGATTGTATAAGTAACCAACTCGGATATTCCCTCCAGGTTGTCCACCATCCTTATTATATTCAGGAGCAATATCAGTCCATTTATATGCAGGGCCACCTGCTGCCGTAATAGCTGCGATTAATCGTTCATAACTAGCGGATGCATCCGTGTTTCCTGATGCTGTTGGTCCGTCATTATCTTGCACTTCTACTAATGTAATAATGTCAGGAGATTTCATGTTCTCTACAAATGATTTGGCGATTTTTGCAACCTTATCATCTGGAGTATTTTCTATATTCGTTGAGAAGTTCTCCACATTATAAGAAGCTACAGTCAGCTTATCTTCTGAAGGTTTGATATCTGTTACTACAACTGGCTTTTCGACGCGAGTAATTGGTGGAAGAGATGATTCTTCAGACCATAATTTAAAGTTACCGAAACCAAAGCCCATTACTCCAACGATATTGCCAGTATAGTAGTCTCCTGATTTTGCATCGTACTTTTCGTTATCGATATCTACTGTAATTCTTTCAGGGTTATAGTCATTTGCAGAAATATTAATTCCGCCTAATACATTAAAAGTTGTATTTGCAGAATTGCCTGCCACTACGACAACTTCACCGTATTCTTGAGGTCCAACCACTTTTGCATTTGGTACTGCAAGACGCATTAATTCAACAGATTCCCAAAAGTCGATTCCATCTTCTTGTGGATCAAACGTGGTTAACCCATCGTTATCAATGTTTTCTGTTGGCGGAATAATATCTTGTCCGATTACTAAAGGAGCAGGTAATTCAGCTGTTCCAGATTTTGTAGTAGTAGTTGCACGAATACGTGTTATTGGTAAGTCGTTCGCTTTCATATCTGAATAGCCTTCGTAGTACCATTCTTCTACCGTTCCGGCAACAGTAACAAGGTCACCAACTTTAAGTCCATTGGAAGCCTTATTTACGATGATTGCCTCAGAAGTTGAGTTATTATTATCTGGATTCGTATCCTGGATTACAAAATTTGCTGAGTTATATAGATGCGTTACAACTCCAGTGATATTTTGTACAGTCGCCCCTTCGTAATCGGAGAAGTGACCTTGTCCTTGGATGTCACGGATTACAAGATTGTCTGATTTTAATACGTTATAAGTAAACGAGAATACTTCAGAAGTAGTATCGCTTACTGCAATTGCTTTAATAGTCGTATCTTTTGTTAATGTAATTGGTGCTGTGTATTCTGTGCTATTTGAAGTTGGTGTAGAACCATCTAATGTGTAATATATTGTCGCACCTTCTATTGGTGAGATTAGTTGAATGGCTGTGCCTTCTGCTACCGTTCCAGGTAAAATATCCGTGTACACTGCTGGTTTGTTTACTAAATCAAAGCTTTCTAAACCAAGTGTCTTCACTTGAAAGGTTGTATTGAATTTAGAGGCAATTCCAGATACATGAACTAAATCACCAACTTTATATTGCTTCAAAAATGTATCATAATCTAATCCGTTTCGATTGTCGTTACGAATAACGACAGATTCTCCATTTTCATGTGTTGCTGTAAATTCAAATGTTCCAAAGTCGTTTGACTTTACTAGATTAGTAATAGTTACATTGTTTAATTGAATTCTTTCGCCTTGAGTTTCTTCGTTTACTCCAGCTGGTGTAATATCTTGCGCTGATGGAAGTTCATTTCCAGAAGAAATTTTAGTAATTTTGGTCGGTTGAATCTGAAGCTCACCAATATAAGGGCTAACTTTTCCTTCCAATTCTACGATATCTCCAGGATTTACATCTGATGTAGAAGTAAATGCATAAATTCCTGCAGTTTCATCTTGGATGTAAAACGCTTTTCCACCCCAGAAACCAGTGCCTGTTGTGACAGTTCCGGTTACCTTAATTAATTTGTTCGGGTCCGTTACTGCACGAGCAGCAGCGATATTTTCCATAACTTCCGCTTCAGGTGAAGGAGGGGGAGTTTCACCTTCGGAAATAATAGTATATGCGGTTGCACTTCTTAAGCCTGGTACAGAGAAATAGGCTGAAAGAGTGCCAGTGATTGTTACTTCACCTTTAAATAGGTTAGGATTATCAACTAAATTTAATCCAGCTCGTACCGCTCCGGTTGGTAACTGAACTGGTAAAATTTTTGACGGATCTGTTTCATTAGGAGAGTCAGCTAGACCCACGTTGGTCGCTACTGTAAACGGTGGTTCTTGATCGTAAGAAGTACCTGAACTTGCGGTACCAACGAGGAATCCTTTTACCGTTGCCGTTCCAGTGTTGTTCGCAATAGCCTCTGTTACAGTAATAGGCTCAGCTGCTTGTACATTTGGAACAGTGATGAATGGTAAAAATAATGATAGAACTAATAAGAGAGATAGGGCTACCTTACTGAAAGCATTATTCCAAAAGCTTTCCTTTGACATCTACAATCCACTCCTCATAATTTGTTTGGTATTGCCCATCGATTATAGCAAAAGAAAATTACCGTTTTAATAAGATATTGTAAAATTTTTAAAATTAAAATAAAAACAGGTGAGAAGTAGCTAAGAGACTAATAGTTTCTATGAAAAATAGATTATAGTGGAGTGATTAGAAAGTTTTATACAAGTAGGGAAATAATGTTAAAGGCTAATGAGGGATAATAAAAACTACCCAGCCAGGATAGGATGACTGAGTAGTTTCTCTTTGCTATGTTTGTTAGGATGAACTAAATTTCATTGTATGGCTTTCTAATGGTTTTTGTAGCTTATTTTGTATAAAGAGTGCTGCTGTATTAAGTTTGTCTGAATCTATATTTGTTTGGATACCCATATTTGTAAGCATGTAATTTAGGTCGTCCGTTGCTAAGTTACCAGAAGCTCCTGGAGCATACGGACAACCACCTAAACCTCCAAGTGAACTATCAAATTTAGAAATACCCATTTCTAGAGACGCCAACACATTTGCCAAAGCAGTGCCACGAGTATTGTGAAAGTGCATAGCAATGCTATCACTTGGATAGCGTTTTAGTAACGTTTCTAATACATATTTAACTTGAAGAGGGGTGGCAATACCAATCGTGTCTCCTAACGATAATTCATTAATACCCATTTCAAAGAGGGAATCTGCCAATCTTGTTATTTGATCGATTTCTACATTACCTTCATAGGGACATCCAAAAACAGTTGAAATATACCCTCTAACGGTCTTCTGATTGGACAAGCTTTCTTTTACAACTTCTGATAATACAATTTCAGTTTCCGAGATAGTTTTATTAATATTTTTTTTGTTATGTGTTTCACTTGCGGAAATGAAAACAGAGATTTCATCGATTTCGTTCTCTATTGCTCTATTTAGACCCTTCATATTTGGTACAAGGGCAGCATAAGTCACTTCTGGAGATTTGCTGATTTGTTTCGCTACAGACTCTCCATCTGATAGAGAAGGAATCCACGAAGGATTTACAAAAGAAGTAACTTCTATATATTTAAGTCCGGTATCAGATAAAAGGTTTATCCATTCAATTTTATCTTTTGTTTGTATAAAGCTACTTTCATTTTGCAGGCCATCTCTTGGTCCTACTTCTCTAATGTGTACTTTTTTAGGATATCCTTGTTCTATCATATAGAAACTCCTTTCTCTTACATTCCAAATAGAGTCATCATAATCCAAGTCGATGCGTAGAAAATCATAAATTGTACACCAGCACCAATTCCAAGAATTCGATTTAAGAGACCGCCTACTGCTGCTACTGTGAATGTAAGTACAATACCAACAAGTTGCGCTTCATGGAATGCAAGTAGACAAGCAAGACCTATGAACATAGCAACAATTGCTTCTTGACTTACAAATTTCATAACTAGAACGGAAGCCTTTCTTGCATAGTTCATAGAGAAAGGGTAAGCGATCAAAGAGGCTACAATAAGACCGATTGCACCGTAAAGGAAAAACTCCCAAGATGTTAAATAGGTGTGTAGATTATTTATAGGATCTACTGAGAAAACTGGTGGAGCGTTAAATAATGGCGATCCAGGTCCTAATGCAACTGGACTTAAAGGAATTCCAAAAGCAATTAATGGAATAATTACTTCAGCAATGTATGTAGACTCTGTTACACCATTCATTACTGCCAAACTTGTAGTAGATTTTTTATACGTACCTTTTGTACGCGAACCGACAATTTCACCCATTAGAGATGTCATACCTACTGGGCTAAAAACGAAAGTAAGAGATGAAATAAAAGTAGTGATGGAAGTAAATATCTGTTGTCTTCCCGTTAAAATTTTAAGTGGATTAGGGAAGTAACCTTTCCATGACTTTGTTTCAGGAGCCAAATGATATTCTTTGGGATTATCTCTTTCTATTGTTTTTTTAGCACTTGAGGAAGTAGCAAAGAGAAGATCACAAAAAATAGGTCCTATTGCTATTCCTAAGAAGAAACTGATAGATAAATGCTTGTCCAATATACTAAAACTCATCAAATCTAAGCTTTTAATAAAGAAAGCGAATGGAATAATCATCAAAACACTAACCCATTTACCTTTAGAGAAAAAGGCGATTAAAATTGCCGCCAGTGTAAAAATGATTCCTGTGGATGACTTGAAAAAGTCAGCGAATTGTCCTAAAAATTGTCCTAAAAGTACAGCTGTCGGTAGTGCGATAAAAGCACCAATAATTCCACCAGAAATCATCTTTCTAAGAGCAATATGTGGCATACCCATTCTTCTTAAAGTAGTTGCATGGTCGATTAATGGTACCGCAGTAGTGTCTCCAGGAATACCCATTAATGCAGTTGGAACTGCATGTGTAAGGTGTTTTGCTAGAACTGCAGCCATGAAAAATGAAAATACAGCAGCTGGAGGTGCACCTAAAAGGATTACTAATAAAGTAAGTGGTACCATAATAGCTGTCTCATCCGTACCCGATATTAATCCGATTAAAGAGAATACGATTGCACCAATTAATGCAAATAAAATTGCTGTAACTAGTAAACTCATTTTTTCTGCTCACCTCCAAGTGCTCGAAAGCTATTCAAAACTCCTAATTCTTCTAATTCTTTTTTAGTAACAGGATCATTTTCGATGAGATTCAATTCTTCTATTGGATCTAATTGTAGATCCTCAAAAACTTGTTTCATACTCTCTGATGAGGTTTCCTCTTCGATTAATAATCTTTTTGGCTTAAAAATAATTGAGCATATAACAAGTGATATGACACTTCCAGAAATTCCAATAAGAAGGGAATAGGAAGCTACCATATTCTCACTAGCGAAAGAGGGGAGCAACCAAAGACCAATATTGTATCCTCCTAAACTAACACCTACACTTAACAAAATTGCTAGAAGTAATTGGTTAGGTAAAATAGTATCCCCAAGAATCTCTAAATATGTTTTAGTATTATTATTTTCGTTCAATTCAGTTGTGGATGTTTCGTGTTTATTTGACATCTTATTCACCTCTTTGAATTGCTTTTGTTATCTCTAAAATACGATCGTATCTAAGGTCTTTCTCTTTTATAGCTTGAGCTACGATTCTATCAATATCGGACTTTTCCGCACCTGCCATTACTGCTAAATTTCTAGCATGTAGAGACATGTGACCTCTTTGAATACCTTCAGCAGATAAGGCACGTAAAGCAGCAGCATTTTGTGCCAAACCTGCAGCGGCTATGCTGCCTGCAAGTTCTTCAGCTGAATTTACATCCATAATTTTTATGGCAGCCTGTGCTACTGGATGTGTTTTCGTAGCTCCTCCTACAATACCAACTGCCATAGGAAGTTCAATAGATCCAGATAAATTACCATCTGCATTTATTTCCCATTTAGTTAGTGATTTATAGTGACCTGATATAGATGCATATGCATGTGCGCCTGCTTCTACTGCTCGAGTATCATTTCCTGTTGCTAAAACCACTGCTGATATACCATTCATTATTCCTTTGTTATGGGTAGCTGCACGATATGGGTCAAAGTCTGCAAATTCGAAAGCGCTTACAATGTTTTCAACGATTTCCTTACCACCAAGTGCCTCAGTAGAGAATACAGCTCTAGCACGAACTAACCTGCGATCTGCCAAATTCGAAATTATTCTAAGTACCACTTTACCACCTGTAATTGTTTCGATAGTAGGTGAAACTGCCTCTGCCATAGTGTTAACCGCATTCGCGCCCATTGCATCTTTCGTATCAACAATTAGATGGATTACTAACATTATTTGAGAAGTAGTAGGAACAATATGTACTTCTAAATCTTTAGCTCCTCCACCTAAAGAGACTAAAGTAGGATCTTTTTCGTTACAATAATTTAAAATTTCCTCTTTATGCTCAAAAATCTTTGCTCTTGCAGCATAGGGATCCGCAACATGTAATACTTGAATTTGTCCACGCATAATTGTTCCGCTCATGGATGTGAAAAATCCTCCAAGATCATAAGCAGCTTTTGCTGCATTGCTAGCTGCAGCTACAACAGAAGGTTCTTCCGTTGCCATAGGAATAAACATATCTTTTCCATTAATTTTAAAGTTAGTTGCAATCCCTAGAGGGATTCCTATTTGTCCAATAACATTTTCAATCATTGAATCTGCTAAATCCATAGATAAAGCGTGGTCTCCAGAAAGATATTTTAATTGATTTTCTGTTAAATCTCGTCCCTTGGTAACAATATCAAATCTTTCTTTAGTTGATAGACGATAAAAACCTGGAACTCTTGAATTTGTCATTACATACACCCCTTGTATTTGTGTAATAGGATTCAACTTAGTTGAATCCTATTACACAAAAGTACATTAATAATTATTAATTGTAAATACTAAATTTAAATTTTATTCTGAAAATATTTATGGGATAACAAAAAATAATTATTAATGAGGATCTTGCGAATACAGGGGAACGAAAAGAAAGATACGAGTGTTTTCAATGGCGAGAATATGTTTAAAAAGATTATTATAGTGGATTCGTTTGAATGAATAATGTTAATACTTTCGCCTCGCTATTTTTATCTGCTGAAAGAAAGATATGAGGCACATTTCCTTCAAAATAAGCACTATCTCCTTGTTCTAAATAATGTAATTCGCCATCATAATAAAGATTAATAGATCCAGAAAGAATATAAATAAACTCATCTTCTATATGTGTAAAGGGTTCTACATATTCTGCTTCTGGTAGGACGGTGACAATTACTGGTTCTACTTTGCTAAAACGAGAACGATTTGCAAGAGCTTCGTAAGTATAGCCTATTTCTTTATTTCCGACCTTTACTGTCTTCTCATTACTTTTTACGATAGATAATTTATTGTGGAGATTTGATTCTAAAAACCATGATAAGGGTGTGTCTAACTCCTGAGCTATTTTTGAAAGTGTTGCTACAGCAGGGGCAGCTTGTCCATTTTCTATTTTTGAAATATGACTCTTAGTCAAACTACATCTCTCAGCTAGTTCCTGTTGAGTGAATGACTTACTTAATCTAGCCTCTTTAACTTTTTTTCCAATATTGTGTTGAAGATAAATTGTACTCTCCTCCTAGATAATGCTCTCCATTAATAATCAGTCCATTTAATAAACAAAGTATAATACATGTACTCATATAATCGACTTTGTGTTTTAATCATACGCGTCATTTATTATAGGTAAAGTGGTTTAAATCGTAGCGGCAGAAATTATATGAATAAATTTTAAGGAACTTTCATTCGTCTCTTCTTGAATAACCCAGTTAATGGACAGAAGTTGCTTTAAGGAAGCTAGCTGTTGTTCATCCATTTGTAATTGTTTTATTCCGTTCTCTAGTAATTGGTAATCTCTCTCCGCAATTTTATTGAACTTTAATTTCAATAGGTTTATAAGGCCGTTTCTTGTTACGAACTTAACAGTATAACCATCATGAAGGATGGAAGCAAACTTCGTTTTATCTTCTTCATATAAGGAGATTAACGAAGTGATTTCAGTGTTTCTATCAAATAAGTGAGTCTCTTTTTCCTCAAGTTTTTGTAGTATTTCATCATTGGAAATGCCTTTATTACGAATTGTCTCAAGTAAAATAGCATCCATCATTGAAAGTTTATTGTTTTTCATTTTAAGCCCCCTAATAGCTTTTATCCTATATTACCAAAATTATATACATGCAAGAAGGGAATTTCATAGTTGAAAACAAAATATTTGTTAGAGCGTTTTTATAGAATTATCAGAATATGGTAGAATATGTACAGACATATAAATCGGAGGAACCTATGAAATTAAAAATTCTACATACAAATGATGTTCACAGCAACTTTGAAAATTTTGCTAAAGTAGTAACGCTTATTAATGAGTATAAAGATGAAAACACGTTATTATTGGATGCTGGAGACTTTGCCGACTTTAAAAGTATCGAGTTGCAAGGCACAAGAGGATTAGCTGCTATTGAATTATTAGAAGCAGTAGGCTACGATGCGCTTACGATAGGTAATAACGAAATGTTTAATGGGGTGGATACACTTGAGTATATGGCGAGTAATAGTTCTTTCCCTTTTATAAGCAATAATTTATTTAAAAAAGATAAAAGTATTATAAATGGTGTTTATAAAAGTATCATCATAGAGAAAAGTGGTGTACGAATTCTATTAACTGGGTCTTCTCCTAATATGGGAGAATTTAATGATGGTCTTGGTATTTACATGACCGAATATAAAGAAGCGATACATAATGAGATAAAAAACTATGAAGGAAAATTTGATATTTGTATTCTCCTAAGTCATATTGGCACATTTGCGGATGAACCACTTGCATTGGAAATACCGGAAATTGATATTATTATTTCTGCCCATGACCATAAACTTTTCCCTCAAGCTAAAGTTATAAACAATATTATTATGAACAGTGCTGGGAACTATGGCGAACATTTAGGAATACTAGAACTAGAAATCAATGAAGGTAAGGTGACACTACTTCACTCTGCTACCATTTCTTCAATAGATGTGGAAAAGAATGAAGGAGTGCTTTCTATATTAAAATTGAATAAAGAAAAAGCAATTGAAGTATTGAGTCAGCCTCTTTATCCATTAGAAAAAGCTTTATGGCATGATGTTGTGGAAGAAAACCCTTTAACTAATTTAATAGCAGATGGGCTAAAGGATATGCTACATTGTGACATTGGTTTAATCAATAGTGGTATTTGTAACGCTGGAATATTCCATAAAATGACGAATAAGAAACTGATCGAAGTATGCCCGTCTCCATTAAATCCAACTTCTTTTGAAATACAAGGGAAATATATTAAAGAGGCTTTGGAACAATCACTTGATGTTCAAGCTTGCTTAGCGGATGGACGTGGACCTGGTTTTAGAGGGAGATTTGTAGGGCGATTACATATAGCAGGAGCTGAAATTGAATATAAAGAAGGAAAGATTGATACAGTTTTTGTAAATAACAGACCACTTGAAGATGAAACCTGGTACACAGTGGCTAGCTCAGATTATTTACAAAGAGGTTCTGGATATCCTTGTCTTGTAAACAATCGAAACGAAAAATATCGGCCCGAGGAAATAAAAGATGTCATTCGTGTTTATGCAGATCAGAGTGGTTTTATTGAAAAAGCATACAAGAACAGATGGAAGGACTTATCAAAAGAAAGGGTATTCCAATGAAAATAAGAGAAAGAGGAATTGTAATTGGTCGTCTTCCAGTAGGAGAAAAAAATTGTATTACAGATGTTAAAGGTGTAAAAGTGGGTCATGTAACACTTGATATTCCTTTAGGTGAAGGGGAGCATGCTTGCACTGGAGTGACAGCAATACTGCCGCACGAAAAAAATTTATTTAAACAAAAAGTGGTAGGAGCTAGTTATGTATTAAATGGATTTGGAAAAACAACAGGTCTTGTACAAGTAGATGAATTAGGACTTATTGAATCACCTATTATGTTAACCAATACGTTTGCTGTACCAGCAGTTACCCAAGGAACATTGGAACATATGCTAGAGGGCAATCCGGAAATAGGGGATACTACCGGAACGATTAATATCGTTGTGGGGGAGTGCAATGATAGTAGATTAAACTCCATTCGCAAATTACCGATTCAGCCGAAGCACGCAGTAGAGTGTATTAAAAAAGCTTCATCAAATGTCTCTCTAGAAGGTGCTGTTGGGGCAGGAAAAGGCATGATATGCTTTGGCTATAAAGGTGGAATAGGTTCTTCTTCTCGACTTGTAAAAGAAGAAAATAGCAACTTAACCTATACACTTGGTTGTATCGTTCTAAGTAATTTTGGGAGTAAGGATGATTTTCAAAGTGACAACTATAAAGTTGTAAAACAGAAAGAAATTACCGATTTTCTTAAACCAGCTGATGGATCGATTATGATTGTTCTGGCTACAGATGCTCCGCTGAGTAGTAGACAGTTAAAGCGATTGGCGAAAAGATGTGGTATCGGGCTTGGTAGAACAGGTAGTCATTTTAGTAATGGAAGCGGGGATATTGTTATTGCTTTTTCTACCGCACATAAGATTCCTCATTTTTCATCAGAAAATATGGAAACAAGAGAGCAATTGAGAGATGATCAACCTATAATGAATAGTCTTTTTCAAGGTGCAGCGGAAGTTACAGAAGAGGCAATATTAAATTCTTTGTCACAGGCTGAAACAACTGCTGGGCGTATGGGGAATACCGCATATGCTTTTCCTTTTGATTAAGTTTAAGAAAACAATCTTGTAATTTTTAAGTCCTATGGTAAGATTTAAATGCAATTAATAACTAAATAAATGACTGCTAGGGGAGCCTTTGTTAGGCTGAGACACATCATTGATGTAAACCCTTTGAACCTGATCTAGTTAATACTAGCGGAGGGAAGCAGCTGGGACCCCTACTGTCGTATGTTTGGTTAATTATGTAGAAAACAGCCGCTTTCCGTTTATGGAGAGCGGTTTTTTGTTTTCAAAAATAATTGATGGAGGGAAGAAGGATGACGCAAATACTGGAACTACAAATTTCTAAAGTAGTAGATGAACAGAAAGAGCAGCTTTTACAAATACTTGCGGATTTAATTGGTTTTCAGACCGTTAGTCCGCCAGCGAGAAATACGGTGGATGCACAAATGTATATTGCTCGCTTTTTAGAGGAACAAGGATTCCAGACTGATAGCTGGGAGGTTTATCCGAACGATCCTAATGTAGTAGCCACCAAAAAAGGAAGCGATGACCAAAATTTTAATAGCTTAATTATTAACGGTCATATTGATGTTGCAGAAGTGGGTGATATCAGTGAGTGGACGGTGCCAGTATTTAATCTTACAAATAAAGACGGAAATGTTTATGGCAGGGGAACTTCGGACATGAAGGGTGCGATAGCTGCAACATTATTTGTCACTAAACTATTAAAAGAGATGGATATTAATCTAAAAGGGAGCTTACAAATACAATCTGTTATTGGGGAAGAAGCAGGAGAGGCTGGTACTCTTTCGTGTGTTGAAAAGGGCTATACAGCTGATTTTGCACTAGTAGTAGATGGAAGCAATCGTCAAATCCATGGACAAGGTGGCGTAATAACTGGATGGATAACAATAAAAAGCAAAGAGGTTTTCCATGATGCGATGAGGATGAAAATGCTTCATGCAGGAGGTCTAGTTAAGGGTGCTAGCGCAATTGAAAAAATGATGAAAGTAGTTGTTGGTCTTCAGGAGCTTGAACGTCATTGGGCAGTAACGAAAGAATATCCAGGGTTTTCACCTGGAACCACTACCATTAATCCTGCGGTTATTGAGGGAGGGAGACACGCTGCTTTTGTGGCCGATGAATGTCGACTATGGATCACCGTTCATTTTTATCCAAATGAAACGTATCAATCAGTAGTACAAGAAATAGAAGAGCATTTAAATAATGTCGCAATGGCGGATCCTTGGTTACGAGAAAATCCACTACAATATCGTTGGGGTGGCAAATCGATGATAGAAGAACGTGGCGAAATATTTCCCGCATTAAAAATGAACGCTGAACATTCAGCAGTTCAATTGCTTGGGCAATGCCATGAAGAGATAGAGAAAGTGCCGGTCGAAATTGGAATGTCTAAATCTGTGACGGATGCAGGATGGTTAGGTGAAGCAGGTATTCCCACTGTTATATATGGACCAGGTAAATTGGAAGAAGCGCATTCTGTAGATGAAAAATTAAATGTAGAGGAGTTACTAACATTTACAAAAACACTCTTATTATTTATTTATCGATGGTGTAATACAAAAAAATAATTATTACCGGAGGGCAATTTTATGATATTTACAAAGAAATTTAGTGACCGATTATTTGAGAACGCTAAACCTATTTGGGAAAAAAATCATCAGCATCCTTTTGTACAAGAGTTGGGAAAAGGAACATTGTCTGAAGAGAAATTTATTCATTATATGAAACAAGATTACGTCTATTTACTCGACTATTCTAAATTGTTTGCGGTAGGAGTTCAAAAATCACTTGATTTAGAGATGATGTCAAACTTTTCTAAAACTCTTCATGACACCCTGCATTTTGAGATGGATTTACATCGTGCGTTTGCGGCAGAGTTTGGTATTACTCCGGAAGAACTGGAATCTACGAAACCTGCACCTACCAATTTAGCTTATACGCGTTATATGTTAAATGTTTCTCAAAATGGCTCGCTAGTAGAATTAGTTTCCTGTTTACTTCCATGTGCTTGGGATTACTGGGAAATAGGGAAACTATTGCGCAAACAGTATGGGGACACTCTGTCCGTCAACAAGTATGCAAAATGGATAGAAACGTATGATTCAGAGGAATTTGCAGAAGGTGCCAAGTGGTTAATACAGTTGATGGATCAGTTAACAGAAGGGAAACCGGAAAGAGAACTGGCTCGCATAGAAGAACATTTTCAAATGACCTCTAAGTTTGAGTATTTATTTTGGGAGATGAATTATCAATTAGAAAAGTGGCCGATTTAAAGGAGAAGCAGGGAAAAATGAACAAAACTAGGAAACTAACATTAACATCACTAATTATCGCTATAACGACGATATCAAGCCATCTCATATTTATACCAGTAGGTTTTGCAAAAATCTTTCCAATCCAACATTTTGCAAATGTACTCTTATCGGTTTTACTAGGACCATGGTACGCGCTTGCAGGTGCATTAATTGTATCCACTCTACGAAATTTGTTAGGAACAGGATCTATTTTTGCGTATCCTGGGAGTGTTTTTGGGGCGCTATTAGCAGGTCTTTTATACATGAAAACGAAAAATATTGGATCAGCATTATTAGGAGAGGTAATTGGCACAGGTATTATCGGCGCTGTTGCTACTTATCCAATAGGAGTTCTTTTATTTGGAAAAGAGCTAACATTATTTGGTTTCGTTCCAGCTTTTATGTTTAGTTCGTTTACAGGTGCATTACTAGCGTTTGGTTTATTGAAGGTGATGATGAAAAACAGAGTTATGGAGGGATTGATAAATGAAAACAGCGCTAACAATAGCCGGTTCTGATTCGGGTGGAGGTGCAGGTATTCAAGCGGATATTAAAGCTTTTTCTGCAAATGGAGTATTTGGCATGTCCACTATTACCGCAATTACAGCTCAAAATACTAATGAGGTTCGTTCTGTTCAGTATGTTGATTTGAAAATGATCCAAGAACAAATAGAGTCGGTTTTTGATGATATCCAAGTGGACGCAGTGAAAATCGGTATGCTTGGGAATGCACAAATTACTCAAGTTGTAGCAAATACCTTAAAGAAATATTCCCCTAAATTTATTGTTGTTGATCCAGTAATGGTCTCGAAAGGTGGGCACTATCTATTAGAACAATCTGCTGTAGAAGCTTTAAAAAGAGAAATATTTCCCCTAGCGTCTATTTTGACACCGAACATTCCAGAAGCAGAAGTATTAATAGGGTCAACATTGCATTCGGAAGATGAGATGTATTTAGCGTGTGAACAAATTAGAAGTATGGGAGTTACAGCTGTTTTATTAAAAGGAGGTCATTTGAGTGGTCCATCAAACGATCTTTTTTACGACGGTAAGGATTTTCATTGGTTAAAAGCGGATAGAATTGAGACGAAAAACACCCATGGAACTGGATGTACATTATCATCAGCGATTACTGCAAATCTCGCCAAAGGGTCAACCTTATTAGAAGCGGTTACCTTAGCCAAATGTTATATAACTACAGCGATAACACATAGTTTTCCATTAGGTTCTGGTCATGGGCCAACAAATCACTTTTATGATCTTTACAAAAAATCAAATATGATAGCTCGGTGAGGGGGGAATTGAAAATGATTAAAAGTGTAGTAAGCAATCTTTTTTCCCGCTTAAGAGAAAAAAATCCACTCGTACACCATATTACAAATATCGTAACTGTAAACGATTGTGCAAATGTGACGCTTGCTATAGGTGCTTCTCCTGTAATGGCAAACAGTGTAGAAGAGGTAGAGGAAATGGTTCAGTTAGCTAATGCACTAGTGATTAATATAGGAACAATACAGGCTGAGATATTTACAGCTATGATTTTAGCCGGAAAAGTAGCAAACGAGAAAGGGATTCCAGTCATTTTTGATCCAGTTGGTGTTGGAGCAACCGCTTATCGAAGAAGATTAGCAAAAGAACTAATACAAAAAGTAAAAATAAGTGTTATTAGAGGAAATGCGAGTGAGATGTACTCTCTCATTAGAGAAAATGGAAGAACTAGAGGTGTAGATTCTACTGATATTTCTTTAGATAGAAAAATACTTGCCGAAAAAGTAGCGAATTTATTTTCTTGCATAGCAGTAATAAGTGGTGAAACAGATATAGTATCCAATGGCTTAGAAACGGTGCAAATTACAAACGGGGACCACTGGTTAACCAAAGTGACTGGTACTGGATGCATGACTACTTCTTTAATAGCATCTTTCACTGGAACGACAGCCGACTATTTTTCGGCAAGCATAGCTGGCATGTCTGTAATGAGTTTAGCTGGGGAGAGAGCGAAAAAGAGTATGTCTGAGGAAGATGGGATTGGTCATTTTAAAGCTCAATTGATGGATGAAATTTTTCATATGAATGAAGAAGTATGGGGAAAAGAGGTTTCTATAATTGAAACATAATATGACATTATATTTAGTGACAGAAGAATCGATTTCTATAGATTCATTGCTAACAGTTGTGGAACAGGCTATTAAAGGTGGGGTAACAATTGTTCAACTCCGGGAAAAAAATAGCTCTAGAAGAGACTTTTATGAAAAAGCAAAGGCATTAAAGAGATTACTAGATTATTATCAAATACCCCTTATCATTAATGACCGTATAGATATAGCAATTGCAGTGAAAGCGGCTGGGGTCCATGTAGGTCAGACAGACTTACCGATTTGGATAGTGAAAGAAATTGTACCTTCTTCGTTTATAATTGGAGTTTCCGTGGCAACGCTCGAAGAAGCAAAAAATGCTGAGCTTGAAGGCGCTAATTATATAGGCGTCGGCTCTGCTTTTCCTACTGGTACAAAAAGTGATGCAAAGCTTTTAAGTAAGGGTATCCTAGAAGAAATAACGAAAACTGTTTCCATTCCTGTAGTTGCAATAGGGGGTATAACACTTGAAAATGTATCCTCGTTGCAAGATAGAGGAATTGCTGGAGTCGCTGTAGTTTCAGCGATAATGAAAGCGGCGGATCCCTTTTATGCTGCTCAGCAGTTTAGGCTGAAACTAAAATAAGAATCTCCATTGAAGTTAAGTAGATCAGGTTTCGTTGAGAAACAATAGAATTACTAAATAAATTGTTATAAATGAAAGGAATTCTATACTTTAAGTAGAATAACATATAAGTATTTCTTATAAAGCTTGGAAGTAATACTTTTGTTACTTTACTTTTGATATATATCATCTGTCTAATAATTTAATTTAAATTAGGAGCTGATATATAATGATTTACAAGAATTCGCTCGAGGGGTATCTCATCTGATATGTTAAAGGGTTTTTTTGTAGATTGGCCGAATCCACCAAATCCACAAACTCACTTAAAGCTGTTAAAAAAGAGCAGTAAAGTGATTATTGCTATTGATGAAAATACTAATCAAGTAGTTGGATTTGTTACCGCGATAAGCGATGGGGTTCTTTCTGCCTACATTCCTTTTCTTGAAGTTTTACCAGAGTATAAAAGTATAGGTATAGGTAAGGAATTAGTAAATCAAATGCTCATAGAGCTTGAAGACATATATATGATTGATTTATGCTGTGACGATGACTTAGTTCCTTATTACGAAAAGTTCGGAATGACGAAGACAAATGGAATGATTTTGAGGAACTATAAAATGCAATCTGGAAGTTAAAATAATTTATGCAAGAAAAAGCGCTTGGCTATTTGTCCAAGCGTCAGACTTTAGGTAGACTCTGGATTTTGAGTTTATCTATAGTCTTTTTTCTTTTAAGATAAAAATATGATAAATAGAATTAGGATTCCGCTTCCGGCGGACGCTTTCCGCGGGCGGGGCCGAGCCGCTTCCTTCGCAAAGCTCTAGGGCACTGAAAAAGTCCTCCATGAGATTTTATAACGGTATGTGAACGACAAATTGTTCACATAATCGTTTTTATTTTGGATCCGTTAATTTACGTTCTAGGCGGACGCGTTCCGCCGGCATGGCTTCAGCCGCTTCCCTCGCTATGCTCAGTCCAGGGTCTTCAGCTCATGCTCTTCCGGCTGGAGTCGCCGCCTTCCACTCCAATTAACTATTATCCGCTTTTCAATTAGGAAATCATCATGCCATTAATAGAGCAAGTTTTTATCACTTACATTTTTTCAATTAGTATTTATAGAAAATCGTTGAAAAAGGCGACACTCCTGTGGGAATAGCGTTAGCTGAAGACCCCGCAGCGCAGCGAGGAGGCTAAGGCAACGCCCGCGGAAAGGGAGCCGTTTCAACGATTTCCTTATTTATCGGACGACATTATTTAGTAAAGTCAAAATTCTATGGACTTTTCAGTGCCCTCCAAAGCTCAATCCAGGGTCTCGACAGTCCCGCTTTTGCCGTTGGAGTTGCCTCCTCCGCTCCGATTAATATATTGAATAATTACATATATGATATAAGTTAAGATTTCCCCCGGTAAAATATTATAATGACAAAAGGTATCGAGAGGACGACCTCTTGATAACTTTTGTCGACAATCTGGGCTTGGATATTTGTCCAAGCGTTTTGAAAATTGTATTATATAAAAAAATGGCCACTCTTAACCATTTATTCCTTGAAGTCTAGTTTTAACTTGCCTTCGACTAGCATAAGGCTAGCATTAAAGGTTTGCCCGTTTTCTGCAACAAATCCTTTGATAATATTTGTTTTTCCTTTTGTACAGAGCAGTTTAATCTGACTTGGCGTAATCTTCTTTTTTAAAAAGAATCCATTAAAGGTTTGGGTGCAACCTTGTTTATAATTGGTACAGCCGTAAAAACCTTTTCGTGCAACGATAGAACCTTCTTTACATTTTGGGCATGGAGCAATCGGTTCTTGTTTATATTTAGTATATTTAGAACTTGATGTTTTAGACGGAATGAGTTTGATATCAATATTTTTAGATTTTAGTTGATTAGGGACTTCTTGTAATAAACTATTTATGAACTTTCCAATGCTATTTAGGAAACGTTCCTGAGAACCTTCTCCATTACCAATCTTCCGCAAATAGGTTTCCCACTTTGCAGTCATGGATGGGCTTGCTAGAAGATTTCCTTCAATTGCTTGGCATAGAACTCGTCCTTTATTTGTGATAGAAACGATATTTTTTGTAACATCAATATATCCGTGTTTCTTAATTGTTTCAATGATTCCACTTCGGGTTGCTTCTGTTCCCAGTCCTTCTACTTCTTTTAATATTTCAGTTTCCCCTTTGTCTTCTACCAATTTTCCACAGGTTTTCATCATAGCAATAAGTTGACCTTCTGTATAAGGTTTGGGAGGCATTGTTTTTCCTTCTTTAATACTAATATCACTTTCTACTTTTTCCTGATTATATAGAGGGGGGAGTGTTGGTTCTTCTTTTTCACTTTCTTTATCAGAACGAATAAATAACGCTTTCCAGCCTTTGTCTCTTTCCGTTTTTCCAGTTGTGAAAAAGGAAAGCCCATTAACATCTGTCGTCACTTTAGTTTCTGTATACAAATAATCACTATGAAACATCGCAAGGGTTGTACGGACAATTTCCTCATAAAGATTTCTTTCCATACTAGACATGCCAGCAAGTACAGCCTGAGAAGGGATTTTCTTCGTCGGTATAATTGCGTAGTGCTCCTGTACTTTTGAACTGTCCACATATCGCTTTTTAGGAGCGAGTGAAGTAACAGGGAAGGAATGTCCAATTAGCTGTTGATATTCTGATACTTTAGATGATAAATAAGAGAATTCACTTGGTGTAATATAACGCGAATCCGTACGAGGATAGGTAACAAGTTTTTTCTCATACAATCCCTGCATTGTCTTTAAAGCATTAGCAGGACTCATTTTCCATAATCGATTCGCTGTAGCTTGTAGCGTCGACAATGAATGGAGTTGGGGTGGAGGAATACGTTTTTCCTGCTTTTCTACAGAAGTTATTTCTCCAGGTGAATTCCGTTGAATAGCATGTTTAGCAAGAAGCTCCTGAATGATTTCTCGTTTTGGCTCCTTTACTTTTGCTTTTCCCTTATAGTTCCCGTTTGTTGCAGTGAATATTGCTTCTACTTCAAAAAATGGTTCAGATACAAAGTTTTCAATTTCCAATTGACGTTGATAAATTAAGTAAATAGTTGGTGATTGAACACGGCCGATAGGAAAGACTTCTCGAATACCTTGTGATTGTAATAAAAGAGAATACAGCCTAGATCCATTCATTCCAACAAGCCAATCACTAATTTGGCGTGCCTTTGCTTCATCATATAAAAGTAAATCTTTTCGGTTATCCTGTAAGTTAGCAAAACCTTTACGAACTTCTTCAGTTTCTAATGAATTAATCCATAATCGTTTAATAGTCTTTCCTTTTGCTCCAGTATGATTGTAAATACTATAGAATATATTTGATCCTTCACGGTCAACATCACATGCGTTTATGATTGTATCCGTTGTTTTCATAAGTTTTTTCACGATGGTGAACTGCTTGTATTTCCCCTTTGCCACTTGGAATTCATAATGATCTGGTAATATGGGAAGACTATTCAAAGACCATTTATCCCATTTTGGATCGTATGCTTTCGGTTCCTTTAGTTCAACAAGATGACCTACTCCCCAGGTTATATAGGCTCCTTCGGGGAAAATAGGGCATGGGTTGATTTCTAAGAAGCCCTCATGTTTTTTGACTGAAAAAGCATCAGCATATGCTTTTGCCTGACTAGGTTTTTCAGCTAGAATAACTGGTTTCAAACAAGTACACCTCACAGTTGTAAAAAAATAAAACACTCGTTCTTATAATTGTGCATCAAATTTTTAAAAAATACAAATAAAAATCCCATTCGCCCAATGAAGGGGAATGGGATTTACATATACATGAATCAATTATGAGCAACTATTACTAATTTACCTTCATCGAGCTCTTTTTCAGCAGCCGCAGCTTCTTCTTTTGATAAGCCAGTTGCTTCCATTTTATTTCGTAACTCATCACCACGAGAAGTAAATAGGTTCTTCATCGACTCTAAAATGCCTTGTTCTTTTATTCCGACATCACTTGTATCTAAAGCGTCGTTAATATTGTCTGCTCTTTCTTTAAAATGAGCGAAAATATGAATATTATCTCGTGAATATCCTTGTGTTTCAAATTTTTCAATTTCTTGTTTGGCTTGAACGGCATTTTCTACAGAAACTTTAATTGTCATATTAAATTCCTCCATTGTTGTATTATTTGCTATATCTATCTTTACCCTTCATTAGGGTTGTTTAAACAAAGAGTCGGGTAGAAATCTAAATGTGTGAAAGAAAAGGTTGATTTTGATATTCTAAAAAGAAAAGAGAATGGAAGTTGCTTAATGGAAAATAAATTGGAACAAATAGCTAGTTTTAAAGCTGCTATGGGAAATTACCCGACAGGTGTTACGGTTGTGACTGCATTTAATCCAGAAGGTAAACCAATGGGATTGACGGTTAATTCCTTTGCATCGGTTTCTTTAGAACCCTTGCTAATTTTATGGTCTATAGATAAGAGAGTAAACTCGTATAACGATTTTCTCAAAGTAGATAAATTTAGTGTAAATATTTTAGCTGAGAATCAAAGTGATTTATGTAATTTATTTTCAAGTAAAGTAGAGGACCGATTTGGTCAATGTGACTGGCAGGAGTCTGATTTAAAATTACCTATACTCATCGATGTGCTAGCAGTATTGCAATGTAAGGTATTTAAGCAAGTGGAGGCTGGCGATCATACAATTATGATTGGAGAAGTAATTGATATTCAAAATTATAATAAAGAACCGCTACTATATCATCGAAGAACTATTGGACCTATTCCAAAAGAGTTTTATAAATAAGAAAAAGGATATCTAAAGAGATATCCTTTTTTCATGTTTAATTTATAGTCACCGAGTTTGCGTGAGAATGTATCGAAAAGACCGATGTTAAAGGCAATTAGAAGTGTACTAAAAATGTACTCTACATAATAGTACAGTACCTAATTGTAAAAAGGATTTCAAAAAGATGTTATCTATCTGTACTTATATCAATAAAATGTCTCTCTGATTAACAAGTGGAGGATCAGTCTGGCATCCTATACCCGTATGGCCAATCAGTCTGACCTTGCTGATTCTGAGGACTTTGCTCCCAAGGGTAACCCTGCTGATCTTGTTGACCTTGCCCCCAAGGATACCCTTGCTGATCTTGTTGACCTTGCCCCATAGGATAACTTTGCTGATCATACTGGCCTTGCCCCATAGGATAACCTTGCTGATCATACTGGCCTTGCCCCATAGGATAACCTTGCTGATCATACTGGCCTTGCCCCATAGGGTACCCTTGCTGACCATACTGGCCTTGCCCCATAGGATAACCTTGCTGACCATACTGGCCTTGCCCCATAGGATAACCTTGCTGATCATACTGGCCTTGCCCCCAAGGGTAACCTTGCTGGTCATACTGACCCTGCATCCATGGATAACCTTGCTGACCATACTGGCCTTGCATCCATGGATACCCTTGCTGACCATACTGGCCTTGCATCCAAGGATAGCCTTGTTGCATTCGTCCTCTTCGAAACTTCCCAAACATTCAATTTTCCTCCTTTTTATTCTTCAAATTAGCATATGTAGAGATAAAAGGAGGGGTTGGGAACTACTTCGTTTTTGTTTTCAATTTGTTGTTCTAAAGGCACATTTTGTTTCATCTTTGAACTGTTTAAATACTTGAGAACAAAAGGGCAGAAAAAGAGAGAAATTGTAATCTAGTTGTCTAAGTAAAAAAGCTTAAACAGTATCTCTCTTTGAGGAACTTTTAGTGTTTTAAACTTTGTAATAAACGCTTCTTTATCATAAGTTGCTTTATGAATTCGAACAGTAGGTTTACTGTCAGAGAAATCAATTATTGCATAAGGAGCAATATTTCCTTTTGAAACCCCAAGTGCCCCAGGATTTAAATAGATTTGGCGTTCATTTTGAAAAAAATGTTCAGGATGATGGTGGCCAAAACAAATAATATCAGCTGGATAATTTTCGTACATCTTCTCCATATTCTCTAAGTTTGGCTCTAATATACTGTAAAAAGGGTCATCTTTAATATGTGCGTGTTGCTTATTAAATTCAATATGATAATGTATACCAATGACCTTGATGCCATTAATTTCTTTTTCTATTATTCGGGGAAGTTGGTTTAGCTTTTCGATATGGTAAGAAGATAATTGGTTTGCAATCCACTCGTGATGTTCACGTGTATGTTTATAACTTTCTGGATGACCTTCACCAGCCAATAGGGACAAAATAGCTTCATCATGGTTTCCAGTAATCATACGAACATCGTTACGAGCAAACAGTAAATCTAATACTTCGTTAGTTTCTGGCCCCATTGCAATCATATCTCCAAGACACCAAATTTCTTCTATATCTCCATTTAGGTCAATTTCTTTTAGAACTTCCTTTAATGCCATTTCATTGCCATGAACATCTGTTATGATTGCAAGCTTCAAATGTATTCGCTCCTTTTTTATATCTATATGTATAAAAAAGGTTGTCCTTTTATAGGACAACCTCAGACTATTGACAAATGCTTTCGTTCTTCATTGCGTGCTCGTCTAATACAAGTATCTTCAACCTACTAATTTTATTTAAAGCTTAAGAATCCATCGTCCACAGGAACTGTTTGACCGTTAATCGCGCTTGCTGCATCGGAAAACAAGAAGGCAACAACTTCTGCTACTTGTTGTGGTTTAATTAATCGATTGTGCATATGTTGCGCAGCTAAATAGTCTTTCATTTCCTTATCTTCGCCAAGAATAGGAGTGTCGATAAATCCAGGTGCAACTCCGTTTACACGGATACCATATTCAGCTAGTTCTAAAGCTGCTGATTTAGACATCATCACTACTGCCGCTTTTGCAGCATTATAGTTGAAACTACCTTTAGCAGCCATTGTACCATAAATAGAAGCAGTGTTAACAAATACTCCTTTTGCACCGATTTCTACCATTTTTTTCGCTGCATAGTACATACCATAATATACGCTATGTTGATCGACATCTATTACTTTATGATAAGATGCAGGGTCCATTTCTAAAAATGGTTTTACTAAACCAATACCTGCGTTGTTGAATATTCCATTTAATGTACCGTATGTCTCTACTGTGAAATTGATTAGCGCTTCTACTTCTTCGGCTTTCGAAACATCTAGTTTGTAGGATGTAGCTTTACCACCACTTTTTTCAATTTGAGCCACTGTTTCTTTTGCACCAGCTTCATTAAAATCAGCAAGTACAATTGTGTTACCTGCTTCTGACAATTTGTACGCTGATTCTCGTCCAATTCCACTACCGCCACCTGTAACAATAATTACTTTACTTTCTGTTGCCATTTAATGTTCCTCCTTAAATGAAATTTTGACATTTTCTTTACATATTTAGTATAACGCTTTAATGTCTCGAATTCAAAATATCTGTTTTGCTATGAAAACATACAATTGTAATATGGATGAAGTTAATCGATATTATCCTTTTCTAAAGAAACTGCTTTTCTTTTATTTCGAACTATTTTAATGAAATAATATAGCGCAATCGTAGCTATAATAACGATCCAAATGACATATTCATCCCATTCTGCAGACAATATCCCCGCAGGTATTAAAGCTAAAACGAAGAAGTAAAGAAAATTTCCAATGGAGGTTGCTAATAAATATGGGAATAACCGTATAGTACTCAGCCCTGCTAAAATATTTATGATACTTGTTGGAACGAAGGGGAAAATTCTTGCTTGGAATACATATGTAAAACCATTTGCGTCAACTTTTTCAATTAACTTCGGGTTAAATTTTTTCATAATTATATCTTGGAAAATATAGCGAACAGAGCAATAGACAATTACTGAGGCAACGACACTTGTAAACCAGCTCCATAAAAAACCCTTCATAAATCCAAATAAAGTAATATTTATTGTAATGACAAGGACTAAGGGGAATACTGTAAAAGAGTTTTGTATGAGCATAACGATGAATAGGAAGAATAGGGCAAATCCTAAATTTTTATTTAAGAAGCTGCGAATACCTTCGACATCTCCATCTAAGAGCAATGAGATTAAATCTTTATTTAATATAAAAAACAGGATTAATAGAAGTAGCCCGATCCATATGATCCATTGTTTTTTTAGGAGTTTGTTTATAATTGTCTTCATAGGTCACCTGTTCTTTCGATAAAGGTCGTTAATTTTATCCTACCATGCTTTAGTCTTTGTAAAAAATTTTGGGCATTGTTATTCTTAAAAGAGTGCAAGACTTTTTTCGTAATAGGAGTAGTTATATGCCGACTAAATCAATTGTAGAAAAATGAACGTAAGAAAATACTTAAATAAATTAATCCTCCATTTGCCAACAGGTATGAAGGATTTTGATGAAATTGACTTTGATACTTCTATAAAAGAAAGTAAATATGATTTTGTATTTGTATTTGTTTATAACTTAGAGGATTATACGAACTATTTAAATGTAATGGTAGAAAAGAAGTTAATTGAGAATAATGGCTACTTATTCTTTGCTTATCCCAAAAAGAATAATCCGACGTTTAGGGAATATATTGATCGTGACGATATGATCAATTCGATTTCACCAGATGAGGATGGATACGTTACAGGTAGTGATTTGAAATTTTCAAGAATGGTCAGTATGAACGAAACATTTACTGTTGTGGGTTTAAAATCAGTGCCAAAGAAAAAGAAAAAAAGTACTACAACCCCAAACAGTCAATGTGTAGACGATTATATTCAGAATGTTAAATATATTATAAAGTATTTAGAGAGGAATGAGAAATTACTCGATTTTTATAATCAATTAAAACCTGGTTATCAAAAGGATTGGGCTCGTTATGTTTATAGTGCAAAGCGTAAAGAAACACAAGAAAAAAGACTGCTTGAAATGGAGAAAATCCTTGGGGAAGGTTATAAGTCAAAGGATTTATATAGAAGAAATGAGGGAATATAATGAACTATCGAGGCTCTAGTGCTTACGATCAATCGGAATTCTTCTCAAACTATTTGAAAAGAAGAGGTAGAAAGGACAGTCCCAATAACGCGATTGAAGGACCAATTATATATGAACTAATTGGAGATTTTACTAATAGAACGGTACTTGACCTAGGTTGTGGAGATGCTAGGTTTGGAAAAGAACTATTGGAAAATGGAGCAAAGCAATACACTGGCTTAGAAGGTTCCAAACAAATGGCGGCAACTGCTATTCAACAAATTTCAGGCATGAATGGGGAAATCCATTTGGAATCAATGGAGTCTTTTCATTATCCACTAAATGAATATGATCTAGTAACTTCAAGATTTGCCATACATTATGTAGATAATATTCAAAAACTGTTTAATAACGTGCATCATGCATTGAAAGAGAATGGAAAGTTTGTGTTTAGCGTTCAACATCCACTTACCACGTCATCCTTTGAAAGTAAAAAGATAGGAGATAGACGGGAGAACTGGATTGTGGATGACTATTTTATCTTGGGGGAACGAAAAGAACCATGGATGGATGAAGTGGTTATCAAATTTCACCGAACAATTGAGCAATACTTTCAAGCGTTAGTTAGAGCTGGCTTTCAAATAGTCGACTTACGAGAAGGTGAACCAAAGATTGAACATTTTAGCAACGAAGAGGAATTTAAAAGAAGATTAAGAATTCCTGTTGTGTTGGCTTTTTCTTGTTTGAAATAAGGAAAGGGGATGGATTAGAATAATCTTTCCCCTAGTTAAATTTTATTCGGTCAAAGTTACATTATGTTCTTTTGCCAAATCTTCTATTTCATTTAAAGCTTGGCGCATTAATGCTCTTCCTTCATTAAGCATTTGGTTGGCTTCGTTGATTTTATCGTAATCTTGGGCTTCAATTGCGGCTAAAACGGTTACTATACCATTAAATTGTGAGTTGCTTGCTTCTATATAAAGTTCATGTATCTCTCTCACTTCTTTAGTCTCTGGTCTAATTTCCTCTAATTCTTCAATAAGCTTTCTGTATTTCGGTATGACAACATCTTGTATATGGATGTATGTTGTTTCATCATTCACAAAATTTTCACCAATGACACTTTCATATTCTGAGATAGCTTCAGTCTCTAGTTCTTCTAATGCCTTTATCTCATTGTTTATATAGTGAAGTAGATCATCTTGAACAGGGTCACCACACGCACTTAGAACAAATATAGGAATAAAAGCTAAAATTACAAAAAGAAGTCGCTTTATCATTGTACCTCCTACGGCAAGATTGGATTCAAACACTAAAATCAGCATATGCAAGTCAATAAGAATACGGTACGGATAGTTATGAATGAAAATAGGTGAAATGACTCAAGCTTTAATAGAAGGGAGTGAATTCGTTGGTTTCTCTTGAAGAATCTATAAAAAAATATGCATTGCGTTATGAAACAAAAAACGATTTAACTCCAATAATTGATGCCATTGGTGATGCGAAAATAGTCCTTCTAGGGGAAGCTAGTCACGGTACATCAGAATTTTATACCGTCCGAGCTGAATTGACTAAACGATTATTAGAAGAGAAAGGGTTCTCTTTGATTGCAATTGAAGGAAATTGGCCATCCACTCAGCGTATAAATAGGTTTATAAAGGGCTATACGAAGGAACCGAGTAATGTAATGGAAGCTCTTCAGGCATTTGAACGCTGGCCAACTTGGATGTGGGCAAATGAAGAAACTGCTGAATTTGTTAGTTGGTTAAAGGAGTACAACGAGCAAAAAGAGCATAAGGTTGGTTTTTATGGAATTGATATATATAGTTTGTGGGAGTCATTAGATGAAGTAGTGAAGTATTTAAGTCAAACGAATCCCGAAGGAACGGATTTAGCATTTGCCAAAAAAGCACTCTCATGTTTCCAACCCTTTAATCGCCATCCCGAAACCTATGCATTTTCATCTTTAAATATTTCGGATGCATGTATAGAGGAAGTTGCCAAATTAGTTTCTTCCATACGTGCTCATGAGGACAATTATAAGGATGAAGTAGAGTCTGACTTAAATTTAAAAATAAATGCAATGGTTGCTAAAAATGCGGAGGAATACTACCGCGCAATGGTTCGTAGTGATGAATTGTCATGGAATGTTCGTGATGAGCATATGGTCGAGTCAATCAATGAAATAATGGACTATCATGGGAAAGATGCAAAAATAATCGTCTGGGAGCATAATACCCATATCGGAGATGCATCTGCTACGGACATGAAAAATTCCGATATGATCAATGTCGGACAGCTCCTCCGCCTGCAAAATAGAAAGGAAAACGTTTTTGCAGTAGGTTTTGGTACTCATAGAGGAACTGTTATTGCAGCAGATGAATGGGGACTTCCTTATAAAATTATGGATGTTCCACAAGCACGAAAAGACTCTTGGGAAGATGCATTGCATGACGCAGGAGCATTTGATAAGGTATTGATTTTTAATGAAGAAAACAGGTCTTTATTTAATGATTGGATAGGTCATCGAGCAATAGGGGTTGAATACAATCCTGATTATGATGCATATGCCAATTACGTACCATCCAAAATAGGGGAAAGGTATGATGCATTTATTTATATCGACAAAACAAAGGCGCTTTCTCCTTTAGATAGAGAGCAACATAAGACTAAGGCTGCTCAAAGATTTTGAGCAGCGATTTTTAATTTTAATTGCCTGCTTTTTTCATTAACCATGAAGTTAGCAATAAAATTGCACCAATTCCAAGTGAAACAGTCCATGGAAGCACAAAGGAAGGACCGAAATCCTTGATAAAATAGCTAGCTATAAAAATAAATAAGAAGCTTCCAGCACCATATAAACCTGCTTGCAACATCATTTTCTTATCACTTGAATTTTGATCGAAAGCTGTTTTATGAATTAAACCAAAAATTACTTTTACTCCAATAGCAATCAATAGTGCAATTAATAAGAAAAATAGAAGAGAGGGGACAATATAAACTCTAGAAACACTCTCTTGCCCTACTAATAGAGTAGCAACGCTTCGGATGACTAAAAACCATCCAAGCAAATTCACTCCTATTCGGCTAAGAAATTTAGACGTGCTTTTTCTTTCTTCCTTTGGTAAATGGTTAATTATTTCGTCTGCATAACCTCTCGGGTCATCGCCAAATATTTCTCTCGCTGTTTTGCCATCTTGTTGACCTTCTATTAAATGATCTAACATCTCCATTAATACTTCTTCCGATTGTTGTTCAGATAGACTTAGTTTAGTGCGTATATAAAGAAGCATTCCGGAATAATATTTTTCGTTATCTTCTGTCAGCAATTCTCTTTTTTGATTGTTTTGCTCTATTAATTCACTTGCTTTCATTCGTATTTCCTCCTTTTGACAATAGGGTGTTAATCGGTACTGATAATTGATTCCATTCCTCTGAAATGATTTCAAGAGCTTCTTTGCCTGCTGCTGTTAAAGAGTAATACTTTCGATTTGGACCAAAATCGGAAGGTCTCATTTCACCTATAATAAGTTTGTTTTTTTGAAGTCTTAATAAAACAGGGTAAATTGTGCCTTCACTAACATCCGATAAACCGATTTCTTGCAGTTTTCGGGATAGTTCATATCCATAAACAGCTTCCTTCTCTATTACAGCAAGCACGCATCCATCTAGAATTCCTTTCAAGAGTTGACTTCTAATTGACATAGGTGAGCCTCCATAAAGCTATCTTGTAAAACATAATAGCTAGATAAAAATTAACTACCTTGTTTTGCAAAGTAGTTAATTAGAGTATATAAAAGCGTGGAGTAATTGTCTACTAGGAAAATATGCCGTATTTTGTCTCTTTTGAAAAAAATAAGGTATTATCTGATAATTTGGTGTTAGAATAGTTATATCATTTTGAGCCTTATTCAGTGGGTGCAATAAGCACAGCTGAATAGTTAATTGGGTTGAACAAACTCTTTTAAAGTTACACGCTAAAGCGCATTTCATATTAAAATTTGGGAGGTATAAGGTGAATATTTGGCGAAAATTCTTAGTTAGTGTCGTTACTGTTTTTATGGTAGCTGGATCAGTAATTATTCCAGTAATAGATAATTCTAGCGTTGAAGCTGCTACTACTTATTCAAAATTAACAAGTACGCTTAATAATATTATGTTAGATAGTAGGATGAAAAACGCAAATACCAGTGTGACAGTAAGAAAAGCTTCCACTGGAGAAGTGATTTATCATCATAATCCGGACAAAGGAATAACACCAGCCTCCTCGTTGAAATTGTTAACTGGTGCAGCTGCACTAGATACGCTAGGTGAAAATTATCGTTTTTCTACAGCAGTTTTAACTGATGGTACCGTAAAAAAGGGAACGTTAAATGGCAACTTGTATTTACGAGGTCAAGGAGATCCGACTTTATTAAAAACACATCTTGATAAATTTGCAGATGGATTAGCGAAACAAGGGATTAAAAAAGTTTCGGGTAATTTAATTGGTGATGATACTTGGTTTGATTCTGTTCGATTATCTGCAGGAATTTTAGCAGAGGACGAGCCCTATTATTATGCAGCTCCGATTTCGGCTTTAACACTTTCACCAAATGGAGATTTTGATGCAGGATCAGTCATAGTGGAAGCGAAGCCGGGAGTGAATGGTAAAGCTACGAAAGTAACATTATCACCTGTAACAAGTGTGCTACAAGTAGTCAATAGATCAAAAACAGTTCCGAAGGGGTATAAAAATACACTGAAAATTACTCGTCAAGTCGGTTCTAATAAGGTAATTATTACAGGGAATTCACCAGTAGGCACTTCTGGGAAAAAAGAATGGATTTCAGTGACAAATCCAGCCTTATATACATTGGATGTTTTTAAAAGTTCATTAAAAGCAAAAGGTATTACATTTGTATCTACCTCCAAAGTAGCCCAAGGAAAGGCGCCAAAAAATGCTAAAGCGCTCGTATCAAGAAAATCGATGCCATTAAAAGAATTAATCATTCCATTTATGAAGTTAAGTAATAATACACATGCGGAAATGTTAGCCAAAGAGATGGGGAAAGTAAAATACGGGGTAGGTAGTTGGGATGCAGGTCTAAAAGTTATGCGTGATTACGCAAGTTCTATCGGTCTCGATGGTAGACAGTGGAAATTCGAGGATGCGTCAGGCATGTCTTATTCCAATAAAATTACTTCCGAACAATTATCTCAATTACTTTATGTTGTGCGTTCTGAACCATGGTATAACACGTATATAAAGAGCCTTCCAATAGCGGGATCATCAGATCGATTTATTGGGGGAACACTTCGAAATCGTTTGAAAGGATTCCCTGCAAAAGGGAATATAATGGCAAAAACAGGAAGCCTAGAAAATATTAAATCACTTGCCGGCTATGCAAAGACCCAAAATGGTGAAACGTTGATCTTTACAATACTAACCGAAGACACAAAGACGAGCACAATACCTGTCATCGACCAATTCGCAACAGCCATCACAAACTTCAAACACTAACAATTAAAATCAAGAGATAAT
>NZ_JARHXR010000012.1:0-58400 GCF_029222665.1 Bacillus sp. Cr_A10 | reverse complement strand
AATATATCGAACGATATTATTTAGTAAAGTCATATTCTAAAGACTTTTTCAGTGTCCTCGCTACGCTCCTCTCCAAAAAAACACTCGGTAATGTATTGGAAACTGTCTGACCAAAGAACTCCGGAAACATTTGAAACTGGTTTTACTTTTAGATATCACGACGGTTTTCTTATTATTTTAGTATAGGATATCCTAGTTATTAGGTCCTTTATTTCTAATACATAGAGGCGCTTGCGCTTATCTTATACTTATTGTTAAGATAGAGGTAGTATACGGATTGGGGGAGACGTATTGTTATTAGGGAAAACGCGCAAAATAGGTAGAAGAATAGAAGAGATCACTATTGGTGAGAAATTAACTATAACTGAGAAGATGGACGATAAGGATTTGCTTTTATATTTAGGGTTAACAAATGATAGTAATCCATTATATATACAGCATGATTTTGCATCTCAATCGGTCTATGAGAAACCAATTGTTCCGCCAATTATGCTCACAGGAGTAATTACTTCTGCAATTTCCAAATACTTACCTGGACCAGGTTCTTATTTAAAAAGACAATCATTAGCATTTCCTATACCAACCTATCATTATTCTGTTATTGATTTTACTTTCGAGGTTAAAGAAGTACATATGAATACAAACGAAATAGTAATTCAAGTAATTGCTCAAAATGAGGATGAACAAATAGTAGTGGAAGGGATTTTCCATGTTTCTCCACAACTCTTGGTCAATTGATTTGGAATGGGGGTTTCAAATCAACTTGGAGGCGAAAAAATGAAAAGAGTATTAGTCGTTGATGATGAAAGTTCAATCGTAACATTATTAAAATATAATTTAGAAGAAGCTGGTTTTGAAGTAATTACAGCGATGGATGGCTTAGAGGGCTTAAATCTTGCATTGAATGAACATCCTGATGTTATTGTGTTAGACTGGATGCTACCATATAAGGATGGTATGGAAATCTGTAAAGAGCTTCGCATCAGTAAAATACAAACACCTATAATCATGCTAACAGCAAAAGATGAAGAATTTGATAAAGTTCTTGGTTTAGAATTAGGTGCTGACGACTATATGACAAAACCTTTTAGTCCAAGAGAAGTTACCGCACGAGTAAAAGCGATGATTCGACGCTCAGGTATGGCTAGCGATGCAGCTAATACAGAACCTAAACATACTGAGGAATCATATGTTTTTGGTCCTCTACAAGTATTTCCTGAGCGATTTGAGGTTTTATTAAGCAATGAACCAATTGAATTCACACCGAAAGAATTTGAGCTACTTGTTTATTTAATTGAAAACAAAAATAGAGTCTTAACTCGAGATCAACTTTTAAGTGCAGTATGGAATTATGATTTTGCTGGGGATACTCGAATTGTAGATGTTCATATTAGTCACTTAAGAGACAAAATTGAAGAAAATAGTAGAAAGCCGATTTATATTAAAACAATAAGAGGTCTTGGGTATAAATTTGAGGAGCCAAAGACTAAATGAAAACCTATCAATCACGAATTTTGAGAACTTATTCTATATTAATTGGGGTAATCTTAGCTGGACTAGGCATCGTTCTTGGTCAGCTTTTTCCTATTTTCGTGGACCATTCTGCAAATAAGATAGTGGACTCAAAAATAGAGTCTGTTTCAACTTTTTTAGAAACGACAGAACTTTCAAAAGATGAACAAGTGAAAATTAATCAGTTAATTTCTTCTGAGCTCAAAGGGGAGAACTTAGTTGAGGAGCAATCGCTTTGGTTATTTTTGTTCTTTACTTTACTAGCAGCGTTTCTTATTGCATTATTTCTTGGAGCTAGTATATTTAGAAAATATGCTCAACCGATTGAACATTTGACAGAGACAGCTATGGAACTTGCCCGAGGAAACTATCGGATTAGAGCATTCGAAGATGACTTTTCAGGTATGTCGAAATTAAGTAATTCTCTCAATATTCTCGCACGTAATTTACATGATATTTCTGTTATGCGGGAAACAGAAAAAGAGCGTTTAAAAACGTTAATAGAAAATATGGGCAGTGCATTAATTATGATTGATCGAAATGGATTAATTACGATAGTTAATCGCTCATTTCTACAACAATTACAAATTTCCTTAGATAATGTAGATGGAAAGCTTTTTCGTAAAATTGGCTTGCCTGAAAAAATAGAAGAGTTTATAGATAAGCTTTTTCTGACAGAGTCTTCGAGTCGTGAACAAATTCAAATCAAGCGTGATCTTCATACTTATTACATGGATGCATATGGTGCACCAGTTATAGGAGAACACGGTAGATGGCTTGGAATAGTCGTTGTTATGCACGATATTACTGAGCTTATTAAATTGGAACAAATCCGCAAAGATTTTGTTGCCAATGTTTCACATGAATTAAAGACACCTGTTACATCTATAAAAGGATTCTCAGAAACTCTATTATTTGGAGCTTACAAAAACGAAGAAACATTACTTTCTTTTCTAGAAATTATCCATAAAGAAAGTAATCGATTACAAATGTTAATTAACGATTTACTGGATTTATCTAAAGTAGAGCAAGTTGGGTATGAAATATCCTTAAAGAAAGTCAGGCTAACAGATATTTTAGAGCGTGGTCTTGAAATGACCGCACACTTAGTAGAAGAAAAAGATATGAAACTAGAAACGACGGTAGATGATTCTGTCCATGTTTTAGGGGATATGAATCGTCTCATACAAATAATGATGAATTTACTTGCAAATGGGATTACGTATTCTCCAGAGAATACTACGGTTCGTGTAAATATATTCAAAAATGAACAGTATGGAATCTTTCAAATACAAGATGAAGGCATAGGTATAAGCAAGTCAGAGATAAATAGAATCTTTGAACGTTTTTACCGTGTGGATCGAGCTCGAAGTAGAAATTCGGGGGGGACAGGTCTAGGGCTAGCAATAGTTAAACATCTCGTGGAAGCACACCATGGATTAATAAAAGTAGAAAGTGAAGTAGGAAAAGGTACAACATTTACTGTATATATTCCTATTGCTAAAAGTTAACGGAGGTTTTTATGAACAATCAACCCTTTATTCCAATTATTATCGGCACAGACATAAATGCATATAACATGGCGATTTCCTTTCATGAAGAATACAATATAAAGCCAATTTTAGTTGGTAAGGAAGAAATGTCATTTACAAAGTGGAGTAATATTATTGAACATACTGAAATTCACTCTAATCTTTGGGACAAATCAGCGTTTGTCGCAGTTTTAACTCAAGTTGCTGAAAAGTATAATACACCTGGAAAACAATTGCTTCTCATTGGAACGAACGATTTCTATGTGCGATTGATTATTGAACATGCAGATGCATTGAAAAAGATGTATGTCTTTAACTACATGTCAGAAGAACTGATGAATAATCTACTTGTTAAGTCCAACTTTTATAAGCTTTGTGAAGAACATGGTATTGATACTCCAAAAACATATTATTATTCATGTTTGAAAAAGGAAGCTTTCACAGAAGAAGTATTATTCCCTTTAATTATCAAACCAAGTAATGGAGTTCAATATTACAAGAACAAATTCGAGGGACAACAAAAGGTATATAGAGTTGAAAATAGAGAAGAGCTTAACACTGTAATTAACCAAGTTAATGCTAGTGGATATGAAGAGGATCTAATTATTCAGGATTATATTCCTGGAGATGATACTTATATGTGGGATTCCGTTATTTATATTAGTTCGAATGGAAAAGCTCAATTAAGTACATTTGCACAAGTTGTTTTACAAGAACATACAGTTACTGCAATTGGTAACTATACAGCTCTTATTACAAGATATAACGAGGAAATAATGAATAAATTGCAATACTTCTTAGAAGCTGTTGGTTATGTTGGGTTTGCAAACTTTGATCTAAAATATGATGAGCGAGATGGTAAGTTTAAGGTATTTGAAGTGAATATTAGACAAGGCCGTTCCAGCTATTATACTACAGCTCTGGGACATAATATGGCTCGCTATTTTGTTGATGACGTCATCTATAAAAAGGAAAAGCCTCTAACATTATTAAATGAGCATTATTTATTTACAGTTGTACCTAAAATAGTTCTGAGAAAATTTGTAGAGAATAAAGAAATTAAACAAGAAGTAGAGCAACTTATAAGAGAAGGGAAATGGGGGAATCCATTATTTTATAAGAAAGATACCCATTTAACACGAAAACTATTTCTAATTGCTCGACAGTTTAATTATTATAAAAAGTATAAAAATAATAATTGGTGAATGAAAATTTACAGTATATTCACAATGTATTTACAATCGTCTGCTACATTTAAATAGACCCCTTTTCCAAATGATTTACCTAAAAAAGCTAGCCTAGTGCTAGCTTTTTTACTGTCTAAATAAGTATTAACATAGCTACTAAATAATTTAGAATGCGAGGGTTGTGACCTTATTCATGCCACTCGCATATTTTGAAAATTGTGTAGGGACGTAACGTATAGGGAGAACTACCCTTTTGTTTATTTATTTTTGAAACCTATTACACTGTTGTTCCGTAAATGAGTTATACATAGAAAGGGGAAAAGATATGAGCACAAAGAGATTAATTTCTATTATCCTAGTTTCATTCATTGGAATCATTTTATTATCTGCTATCTTTACGTCTTGGTATACCGTAGATGAATCAGAACAAGCAATCGTTATAACATTTGGTGAAGCAAGCGACCCTATTACAGAATCAGGTCTAAAATTTAAGATGCCTTGGCCTATTCAAAAAGTTGAAAAGTTATCAAAAGAAACTTTTAGTCTTCAATTTGGTTATAAGCAGACACCGGATGGAGAGGTAACATCTTTTGATAAAGATACTAAAATGATTACAGGGGATGACAATATCGTGCTAACTGATTTAGTCGTTCAATGGAAAATCACAGATCCAAAAGCTTATTTATTCAACTCAGAAAGTCCACAAGATCTTTTACATGACGCAACTTCGGCCTCCATTCGTTCCGTTATTGGTAACTCTAAAATTGATGATGCTTTAACTTCAGGAAAAGCACAAATTGAGGCGGATACGATAGAATTACTTGGTTCATTAATCGATAAGTATGATATAGGTATCACCGTATTAACAGTGAAGCTACAAGATGTGGAGCTTCCAAATGCCGAAGTTCGTTCAGCGTTTACTGCTGTAACAGATGCCGAAGAAACAAAAAACACAAAGGTGAACCAAGCGGAAAAATATGAAAACCAACAAATGAGTGAAGCTGTCGGGGAAAAGGATGCAATTATCTCCAATGCAAATGGTTATAAAACTGCTCGTATCGAGCAAGCACTCGGAGATGTGGCATTATTCGATAAGTTATATGCAGAATACCAAAACAACAAAGAGATTACGAAGCAACGACTTGTAATGGAGACATTAGAAGCGGTTCTACCAAATGCAAAAATTTATATTATGAACGATGAAGGCGGTACGATGAAGTACTTACCACTTCAATCGTTAGAGTCAACTAAACAAATAACCCCTCCACCAGCAACTGATACGGAAACAAAAACAGAAGAAGGGAGCGGACAATAATGGCAGACAATAATAATCCATTTGCAAATTTAGAAGCAAAATTTAAAGCGATGGAAAATAAACCAAAGAAAGAAAAAGCGCCAAAGAAAGAAAAGACACCGATAGATTTTAAAAAGCATATGAAATCTTTTATCGCTATTTTCATCATGTTTGTCGTTTTTGTCATTGCTCTTGCAAATATTTATGTTGTGAAGGAAGGCGAATATAAAGTAATTCGTCAATTTGGTGAAATAAAAGACGTAAAAGATACACCAGGATTGCATATGAAAATACCATTTATCCAAAGTGTAACAACTATCCCTAGATATCAAATGAACTATAAACTTTCAGAGGCAGAGATCAACACAAAAGATAAGCGCAGAATCATAATAGATAATTACGCTGTATGGCGAGTAGTCAATGCAAAAGAAATGATAACAAGCGCAGGTAGCTTAGTAAATGCAGGTTCTCGTATGGAAGAGTTTATATACTCCGTAGTACGTTCAGAGCTTGGACAATTAGAGTATAGTGAAATCATCAATGATGAAAATTCATCTCGAGGCAGCTTAAATGACCGAATTACTACACAGGTGAATGAATTACTTAAAAAAGATAAATATGGTATTGAAGTAGTCGATGTCCGTATTAAACGTACTGATCTACCACAAGAAAATGAGCAATCCGTATATAATGAAATGATTTCGGAGAGACAAAGTATCGCACAAAAGTTTTTATCAACTGGGGACGCTGATAAACGACGTATTGAAGCGGAAACAGATCGTGAAGTAAGAGTGATGCTAGCAACTGCAAAAAAAGAAGCGGCAATTATTCAAGCTGAAGGTGAAGCAGAAGCAGCGAAAATATACAACCAATCATTCTCAAAAGATCCTGAGTTCTATTCGCTTTATAGAACATTAGAATCCTACAAAAAAACAATTGGAGAAGATACGATGATTATCATTCCATCTGATTCTCCTTATGCTAAAATTCTCTCTGGATATTTAGAGTAGTATGAATCGTCATTCCCCTTACTCACGTGGTAAGATATAGGGAATGACGGTTTTATTTATCTTATTTGAGCAAAACACCTGCTGAATATCGGAGTACCCTGGCAAATACCGCCATGTCCTACGTCAGAGCCTAGCGACAAACATCCTCTTTGCCTAAAGTATCTTGCGGATGTCAGTAGTTTAAGCAAGCTCAAAGCATAATTCTAGAATCGAATAAGCCAAGGTGATTTTGATTCGCTGGCAGCTTCAGGCTGCACACTTATTACATATTTGAAGGAGTGAACTTAATGTCATCCGAAAAAGTTCTTTTATTAGATGGAAATAGTCTCGCATACCGAGCGTTTTTTGCACTACCTTTATTATCGAATGAACATGGAATTCATACAAATGCAGTTTATGGTTTTACATTAATGCTACAAAAAATTATGGAAGAAGAAAATCCGACTCATATGCTCGTTGCATTTGACGCTGGGAAAACAACTTTCAGACACTCCACTTTTGGAGAATATAAAGGTGGAAGACAAAAAACTCCACCAGAACTTTCCGAGCAATTCCCATATGTTCGTAAGCTAATTGATGCATATGGAATTAAAAGATATGAGCTTGAAATGTACGAAGCAGATGATATCATTGGTACTCTTTGTAAGCAAGCGGAAGAGAAGGGACAACAAGTAATTGTTGTTTCAGGAGATAAAGATTTAACTCAACTTGCTACAGAAAATACAACGGTCTATATTACTCGAAAGGGTATTACGGATATTGAAAAATATACACCGGCGCATGTTGAAGATAAATATGGTTTAACTCCTCTGCAAATTATCGATATGAAAGGTCTGATGGGGGATGCATCGGATAATATACCTGGTGTACCTGGTGTAGGTGAAAAGACCGCAATTAAATTATTAAAAGAGCATGGTTCTGTTGAAAATTTATATCAAGCATTAGATACTGTAAGCGGTGCGAAGCTGAAAGAAAAACTAATGGCAAACGAAGAACAAGCAAAAATGAGCAAAGTTCTTGCTACTATTGAAACAAACGCCCCTATCGAAGTATCGGTAGATGATTTAACATACAGCGGTGCGAATATGGATGAGGTTACTTCTATATGGAAGGAGTTATCATTTAAAACACTATTAGAAAAATCAGAGCATGTTACGGAAGAACAAACGGCTTCGGAAGTGACTTTTGAGATTTTAGATGAAATAAATGCTTCTATTCTAAAAGATAAAATGGCCATTCATCTAGAAATGTTTAATGAGCAATACCATACAAGTGAGTTGCTAGGCATTGCTCTTTATGATGGAGAACAATCGTATTTTGTTACTGGATCTGTCGCGTTTGAATCGGCTGTTTTTTGTAAATGGTTGGAGGATGAATCGAGGATAAAATATTTAGTAGATTCAAAAGCAACACAAGCTGTTAGCCGCAAACATAATGTAAGTTTACTTGGAGCAGATTTTGATTTAGTTCTTGCCGCGTATATTGTTAATCCCTCTATTTCTTCTGATGATGTATCAACAATGGCTAAAGAATTTGGCAATTATGATGTGCTCACAGATGAAAATGTATATGGAAAAGGAGCAAAGAAAGCTACTCCTCCATTGGACAAGCTTGCAGAACATGCAATTAGAAAGGCTCAGGCTGTATGGAAGCTAAAGCCTATATTAGAAAAGAAGTTAGAAGAAAATGAGCAATATGCTTTGTATAAAGATATTGAATTGCCGTTAGCATCGATATTAGGAACCATGGAATCGGATGGTGTAAAAGTTGATGTTCATGTTTTAAAAGAAATGGGAATTGATTTAAATCAAAAACTGCGAGCTATCGAAAAAGAAATTTATACTTTAGCTGGACAAGAGTTTAATATTAATTCCCCGAAACAATTAGGCGTTATTTTATTTGAAAAAATAGGGTTAACACCTTTAAAGAAAACTAAAACAGGATATTCAACTGCAGCTGATGTACTTGAAAAGCTAGAAGGTGAACACGAGATTATCTC
Organism: Bacillus sp. Cr_A10; assembly: GCF_029222665.1. Lineage (NCBI taxonomy): Bacteria > Bacillati > Bacillota > Bacilli > Caryophanales > Bacillaceae > Bacillus > Bacillus sp. Cr_A10. The sequence goes on along the minus strand of NZ_JARHXR010000012.1, from coordinate 49,866 downwards.
CCATATTCTAAACTACCGTCAATTAGGGAAGCTTCAGTCTACCTATATTGAGGGATTGACAAAAGAGATACACGGGGAAGATCAGAAAATTCATACACGATACCAACAAGCATTAACTTCTACAGGACGTTTAAGCTCGATAAATCCAAATCTTCAGAATATTCCTATACGATTAGAAGAAGGAAGAAAGATTAGAAAAGCATTTGTTCCTTCCCAACCAGATTGGATTATGTTCGCAGCAGATTATTCCCAAATAGAACTTCGAGTACTTGCTCATATGTGTGAAGATGAAAAATTAGTGGATGCATTTAATCATGATCTGGATATCCACACAAAAACTGCGATGGATGTTTTCCATGTAGGAATAGATGAAGTCACATCAGATATGCGTCGTGCTGCTAAAGCGGTTAATTTTGGAATTGTATATGGCATCAGCGATTATGGTTTATCACAAAGCTTAAATATTACTCGAAAAGAAGCTGCTACTTTTATAGACCAATACTTAAACAGCTTCCCAGGGGTAAAAGATTATATGGATGATATTGTACGCGAAGCAAAACAAACTGGTTATGTAACGACAATTCTAAAACGAAGAAGATACTTACCGGATATCACAAGTTCTAATTTCAACCTTCGCAGTTTTGCAGAGAGAACTGCTATGAATACACCGATCCAAGGAAGTGCGGCAGATATTATTAAAAAAGCAATGATTGATATGGCTAAACGCCTAAAGGATGAAAATCTGCAAACGAAAATGTTATTGCAAGTACACGATGAACTTATTTTTGAAGCACCTAAAGAAGAAATTGCTATACTTGAAAAAATTGTACCTGAAGTAATGGAGGGAGCTATCAAGTTGATTGTTCCATTAAAAGTAGAATATGCTTATGGCTCATCTTGGTACGATACGAAGTAAGGAGTTTTGAAATGCCAGAATTACCAGAAGTAGAAGGACTTGTACGTTCACTTAAGCCAATTGTTACTGGCAAAACAATTGAATCGGTAGAAGTTTCAAAAACTATTATTGATTCTAAAGCAAATGGAAAAGAAGCTATCTTGAAAGGGTTAGATGTAGAATCCTTTCGAGAAGCTCTGCCTCATATGAAGATAGAGCGAATTGATAGACGTTCAAAATATATTTATTTTCATCTACAAAAAGATGGGACTCCATATTTACTCGTTTCTCATCTTGGTATGTCTGGGGCTTGGTTTTATGTAAAGGGCTTACATGAAATTTTGGAGGATAAATTCAAACGGCATATACATGTCATCTTGCATTTTAGTGAGGGTGACATGCTTGTATATGCAGATATTCGTCGCTTTGGAGAACTTCGATTTTTGAATAGCGTTGAAGATTATCCCCCATTATTATTAATGGCACCTGAGCCTTTTGATCAAAACGCTTTAGATCATTACTTAGAAATGAGCATATTGCCAAAGTATGATAATAAACCGATAAAAGAATTTATTATGGATGGTCATGTTGTTTCTGGGTGTGGAAATATATACGCTACAGAAGCATTATTTCGTATGCGAATTCATCCTGGGCGTAAAGTAAAAAGAATTAGTAAAGAGCGTAAGATACAATTATTTAATGAAATCGTCATCGTTCTTTTAGATAGCATTGAAAATGGGGGCAGCAGCATTTCTGACTATCGTCAGATTAATGGAGAGTCAGGGAAAATGCAGAATCGGTTGCAAATGTATGCGAAAAAGACTTGTCCATTATGTAATGCAAAAACTCTACAGAAAACGATTGGCGGAAGAACTTCTACTTATTGTGGAAAATGTCAGAAATAAGGGAGGAAGCAAATGATTATTGGGCTGACTGGTAGTATTGCTAGCGGAAAAAGTACCGTTTCCAACATGTTGAAAGAATTAGGTTATCCTATTGTTGATGCTGACTTAGTTGCTAGGGTTGTAGTTGAAAAGGGAACGATGACGCTGGAAACGATCAAAGTAGCATTTGGAGAAGAAGTTTTATCGGAAGATGGAACGCTGAATCGAGAAAAATTAGGTACTATCATTTTTTCATCACCACAAAAAAGAAAGCAATTAAATGATATTATGCATCCGGCTATCCGTGAAGAAATGCTTCGACAAAAAAATGTTTTACTTGAAGAAGGTTTTGACACAATTGTCATGGATATCCCCTTATTATTTGAAAGTAAGCTTCAGTCCTATGTAGATAAAATTTTAGTTGTAACTGTAACAGAAGAAACGCAGTTGAAGAGACTAATGGCTCGTAATAATTACACTTTAGAAGAAGCTAAAGCAAGAATTCAATCACAGTTACCACTATCGATTAAAGAACAAGGTGCAGATGCTGTCATCTATAACAATGGAACAATAGAATATACTAAAGAGCAATTACTCAAAATATTGTCAATTTGGAAAGACTAGTAGTCGGAAAATAAAAAATATTGCGGGTTTCTTTTGCAAGGCTACACAATTGTGAAAATGTGTTATACTAATTCATGGTTATAAAATAAAAAGTATCACATAGTTACAGGAGGATTTTTTTATGACAGCTTCAATCGCAATAAACGGATTTGGACGTATTGGTAGAATGGTGTTCCGCCAAGCAATTGTACAAGAAGACATTAATGTTGTAGCAATTAATGTGAGATACCCATTAGAAACTTTAGCGCATTTAATTAAATATGATTCTACTCATGGAACTTTCGAGGGAGAAATAAGTATTGATAATGATGCACTAATAGTTAATGGAAAGCGAGTTCAAATCGTAAATGATCGTGATCCAGCTAACTTACCTTGGGGTAAATTAAATGTTGATATCGTGATTGAATCAACTGGAAAATTTAATGACGGGGAAAAAGCTGCCGCTCACTTAGAAGCTGGAGCAAAAAAAGTTATTATTACAGCACCTGCCAAAAATGAAGATGTGACGATTGTTATCGGTGTAAATGATGACAAATTAGATGTAGCTAAACATAATATTATTTCGAATGCTAGTTGTACAACAAATTGCTTGGCACCGGTAGCGAAAGTATTAAATGATACATTTGGAATCGAAAATGGTTTAATGACTACTGTACATTCTTATACAAATGATCAAAACAATTTAGATAATCCTCATAAAGATTTACGTCGTGCACGTGCTTGTGCACAATCCATCATCCCTACTTCTACTGGAGCAGCAAAAGCGCTTACTATCGTGCTTCCAGAATTAGAAGGGAAAATGCATGGAATGGCTTTGCGTGTACCAACGCCAAACGTTTCTTTAGTAGATTTAGTAGTAGATTTACAGAAAGATGTTACTGCAGAGGAAGTAAATGCTGCATTTGTAAAAGCATCTGAAGGATCAATGAAAGGTATTCTAGGAGTAACAATGGAACCTTTAGTTTCAATTGATTTTAATACAACAACAAATTCAACAACTATTGATGGTTTAACAACAATGGTAATTGGAAATCGTAAAGTAAAAGTACTTGCTTGGTATGATAACGAGTGGGGCTATTCGGCACGTGTTGTTGATTTAACAAAAAAAGTTGCTTCATCTCTTTAATCTCTTTCCTCTTTCAAAGTTTTTTGAAAGAGGATTTTTTTTTTCTTGCTAATTTGAATAAAACATCCTATAATGAGAATCGTGTACTTCACGTGCACCGACTACTTAAAGGGTTAGGACCTCTTAGGACTAACTTTCCCCCGTGGTAGTCAACTTTGAAAATTTTTAAAACTAAATTTTATCAAAGGGGGAAACGGACATTGGAAACAATGGGACGTCACATTATTGCAGAACTATGGGAGTGCGATTTCGACAAACTTAACGATATGCCATTTATTGAGCAAACATTTGTTGATGCAGCACTTAAGTCTGGTGCGGAAATCAGAGAAGTTGCATTTCACAAATTTGCGCCACAAGGTGTAAGTGGAGTCGTTATTATTTCCGAATCACATCTAACTATTCACAGCTTTCCAGAGCATGGTTATGCGAGCATTGATGTGTATACATGTGGTGATTTAGATCCATCGATTGCAGCTAACTATATTGCAGATGCTCTTAATGCTGGAATACGCGAAACGATTGAAATGCCCCGTGGAATGGGTCCAGTAAATGTACCTAAGCCACGTTTGACAGTTCAAGCATAATAGACTTTAGGCTAAATGAGTTAGCAGAGGAAGAGATTCCTCTGCTTTTTCGATTTTAGGGAAGAATATTGTTATAATAGATACATAAATTTTCGTAACTAATTAGGAGAGATCAATATGAGATGTCCAGCTTGTCAGTTTAATGGCACGAAAGTTGTCGATTCTCGTCCTGTAGATGACAATAAAGCCATTAGACGAAGAAGAGAATGTGAAGACTGTGGATTCCGTTTTACTACATTTGAAAAAGTAGAAGAAACTCCACTAATTGTAGTGAAAAAAGATGGTTCGCGTGAAGAGTTTAGTCGCGAAAAAGTATTGCGTGGATTAATTCGTGCTTGTGAAAAAAGACCAGTAGCATTAGATCAGTTAGAAGAAATTGTGTTTTCGATTGAAAAAGAATTAAGAAGAACAGGAAATTCTGAAGTAAAATCAGAAGCAGTTGGAGAAAAAGTAATGGACAAACTCTCAGAGGTTGACGAAGTTGCTTATGTTCGATTTGCTTCGGTTTATCGTCAGTTTAAAGATTTAAATGTTTTTATAGATGAACTCAAAGAAATTCTAAAGAAAAATCCGTCATTATAGAAAACAACAAGAGAGAGTAGGTAGGAATGTCGATGTTATATAAGGAGCTACAGCCAGCAGACATGTATATGATTCGCTTGCCATATTCTTTCTCTGATTATGATCGTCAATTATTAACGTTATTGTATCAACCATTAATTGGTGCAGAAGGAATAAGCCTGTATCTTACTTTGTGGGCTGATGGAGAGCTTAAAAGTGAGGAACAATGGCAGCATTATCAGCTTATGAACTTACTTGGGGTATCAATAGGTAAAATATTTCAGGCAAGAATCGCTTTAGAAGCTATTGGATTACTTCGCTCATGGCAAAAGACCGAAAATGATACACGAATTTTTTATTATGAACTTGCTGCTCCATTAGATGCAGAATCGTTTCTAAAGGATCCTTTGTTGTCTATGTTTCTATTAAACAAAATAGGGGAAAAAGCATATAAGCGACTAAGAAGTCGCTTCATTCAAACTCCTAATTGGAATGATGGCTTCAAAGACGTTTCACGTACCTTTATGGATGTATTTAAACCGTCTACAAAAACAGTCCAACCTGTCCCTTATAATGATGCATTTGAATCAAAGAGTAGGAATTCTGCATTGCCTTTTTACTTTGAAGAGTTTGACTTTACTTTGCTTCAAGACGGTTTATCAGAGCAACTTGTTCCGAAATCAGCCTTAACTATTGAAGCAAAACAGGTAATAGCTAAGTTAGCTTTTTTATATAATCTCGGTCCAATTGAAATGCAAAAAGTGGTGATTCTAGCATTAGATGACGATTTGCACTTATCAGATGCAAGATTGAAAAAAGCGTGTGCAGACTATTATAAGTTGACCGTATCAAAGAAAGCTCCTGTTATTCAAAATATAGCTAAGGCTAAAAAAAGTGTAAGTGAAAATAGTAAGCCATTAACTAAAGAGGAAGAACTTATTCATTATTTAGAAACAACTTCACCAGTTACTGTGTTAAAAGATATTGCAAATGGGAAGGAACCAATTCTTGCGGATGTTCAATTAGCGAACCATTTAGTGTCTCATTACAATATGCCTGTAGGAGTAGTAAATGTTTTATTGCAATATGTATTACTTAGAACAGATATGAAATTAACTAAAAACTACGCGGAAAAAATAGCATCTCATTGGATGAGAAAAGATGTCAAAACGGCAAAAGAGGCAATGGAGTTAGCTAGAAATGAACATGAACAATATTTAAAATGGAAGAATGAAGGTTCTAAACAAAAATCCTATTCGAAAAAACCGACCAGAGAAGAAAAGGTACCAGATTGGTTTTATAAAAAAAATGGCGAAACAAAGCAATCGGGAACTGCAACAAACAATATTCAAAACATTGATGAAGAGCGAAAAAAGCTATTAGCTGAATTAGGCGTAACGAAAAGGTAGGTGACATTATGGAACGAATTAATGAAACATTAAAAAGGGTTATTACACCAGAATTTACTTCGAGGCTCGATGAAATGAAACAAGAGGTGCTTGAGGATCCAGGCGTTCAACTATTCCTTGAAGAAAATGCTGCTCATATTTCGAAGCAAATGGTAGACCGAAGCTTAAGTAAGTTATATGAATATAAGTCACAATCTCATGATTGTGGTGCATGCCAATCTCTTGAATTGTGTACGAATTACATGAAAGGCTATGAACCAAGGCTTGTATTGGATCGGAATCTGATTGATCTTGAATATGTTCGATGCAAGCGAGGAGTAATTGAGGATGAACGAAAAAAAGTAACATCCATGATTAATAGTATTCATATGCCGAAAGAGGTAATGGAGTCTAACTTGGCAGGTGTTGACTTAGAGGATGGTAGTAGAGTAGTAGCAGTTCGAGCTGCTAAAAACTTTTTAAATGAATGGGAGCAAACTTCTACATTACCGAAAAAGGGACTATATATTCATGGACAATTCGGTGTAGGTAAATCTTATTTACTTGGAGCACTTGCAAATGAATTGGCAGCCAGACATATCCATTCGGTAGTTGTTTACGTTCCAGAGTTTTTCCGTGAAATGAAGCAAGCAATTCAAGATAATTCTCTTGCAGAAAAAATTGAATTCGTAAAACGTGCGCCTGTTTTAATGCTAGATGATATTGGAGCAGAGACAATGACTAGTTGGACGAGGGATGAAATATTAGGGACAATTCTACATTACCGAATGTCCGAACAGCTCCCAACTTTTATGACATCCAATTTTAATTATGACGAATTGGAACATCATTTATCCTTCACGCAGCGAGGAGAAAAAGAGGTCGTCAAAGCTGGACGAATTATGGAAAGAATCCGAGCGCTTACGAATCCAATTCCACTTCAGGGAAAGAATTGGCGAGAAGAAAAATAGCTACTTGCAAATGATTTTTGAGTGGCGTATAATCATTCACATAAGAATAAAGAAATGCGTAGAAGAGGACAACAATCAGTTTGTACGACTTTATAGAGAGAGAAGCCAAGGCTGCAAGCTTCTTAAGTATCGGCAATCGATTTACCACCTCCGAGCAGTAGTTGTGAATTTAACAGCAATTACCGGTGACCGGCCCGTTAGCCGATGCAGAGCTTCGTCTATTTACAGATTTAATAGACAGAAGAAGGGTGGAACCACGATAGTACCTCGTCCCTTTATAGGGACGGGGTTTTTTTGTTGTTTTCCGATAATAAATGCATACGCTTTACCTAAATAAAAGGAGTGTTCAAAATGGCAGAAGTTATTAAGTTGAAATTTCCAGATGGAGCAGTAAAAGAATTTCCGATTTCTACAACAACAGAAGAAATCGCTCAATCCATTAGCCCAGGCTTACGTAAAAAAGCACTTGCAGGAAAGTTAAGTGGAAAGTTAGTGGATTTAAAAACTCCTATAACAGAAGATGGAGAAATCGCGATTATTACACCTGAATCAGATGAAGCACTAGAAATCTTACGACATAGTACAGCTCATTTACTTGCTCAGGCAGTGAAACGTTTGTTTAAAGATGTGAAACTTGGAATAGGTCCAGTTATCGAAAATGGATTCTATTATGATATTGATTCGCCAGAACCAATAACTGCAGAAGATTTAGTGCTAATCGAAAAAGAAATGAAAAAAATCATCAATGAAAATATTGAAATCGTTCGACATGATGTATCTCGTCAAGATGCATACGACAAATTCAAAGAAATTGATGATGAATATAAATTAGAACTTTTAGAAGCGATTCCTGAAAATGAACAAGTATCCATTTATGAGCAAGGTGAATTTTTTGATCTTTGCCGAGGAGTACATGTTCCTTCTACTGGAAAGTTAAAAGAATTTAAATTGTTAAGCATTGCTGGAGCATACTGGCGCGGAAATAGCGACAATAAAATGCTTCAACGTATTTATGGTACTGCATTCTTCAAAAAAGAAGAGCTTGCTCATCACCTACAAATGCTAGAAGAAGCAAAAGAACGTGACCATCGTAAAATAGGGAAAGAATTAGATTTGTTTATGACTTCCCAAAAAGTTGGACAAGGTTTACCACTATGGTTGCCTAATGGTGCTACAATTCGTCGTGTGATCGAGCGCTATATTGTAGATAAAGAGCTTAAACTTGGATATAAACATGTGTATACTCCTGTATTGGGTTCCAAAGATCTTTATGAAACATCTGGACATTGGGAGCACTATCAAGATTCTATGTTCCCACCAATGGAAATGGACAATGAGACATTAGTGTTGCGTCCAATGAATTGTCCACACCATATGATGATATTTAAAAATGGTATGCACTCTTATAGAAATCTTCCATTGCGAATTGCTGAGCTTGGAACAATGCACCGTTATGAAATGTCTGGTGCTGTATCAGGTTTACAACGTGTACGTGGGATGACATTGAATGATGCTCACTTATTTGTTCGCCCTGACCAAATCAAGGCAGAATTCCAAAAGGTAGTTGAGTTAATCATCTCTGTCTATAAGGATTTCGATTTAACAGATTACTCATTCCGTCTTTCTTATCGTGATCCAGAAGATAAAGAAAAATATTTTGATGATGATGTAATGTGGGAAAAAGCACAAAGTATGTTAAAAGAGGCAATGGATGAGCTTGGCTTAGATTACTTCGAAGCAGAAGGTGAAGCTGCATTCTACGGACCTAAACTTGATGTGCAAGTAAAAACAGCTATTGGTAAAGAAGAAACATTATCAACGGTACAACTTGACTTCTTATTGCCAGAACGATTTGATTTATCATATGTTGGGGAAGATGGTAAGCCGCATCGACCAGTCGTTATTCACCGTGGTGTCGTTTCTACAATGGAACGTTTCGTTGCATTTTTGATTGAAGAATATAAAGGTGCATTCCCAACTTGGTTAGCACCTGTTCAAGTTGAAATCATTCCAGTATCCAATGAGGTCCATTTCGATTTCGCAAAACAAGTGGAGGAAAAATTAGTTGCTGCTGGATTCCGAGTTGAAATGGATGACCGAGAAGAAAAACTAGGTTATAAAATTCGTGAAGCACAAATGCAAAAAATTCCGTACATGCTTGTTCTTGGAGATAAAGAATTGGAAGCAGGTAATGTAAATGTACGTAAATATGGAGAGCAACAATCAGAAAGTATTCCATTTGATGAATTCCTTGCTCGAATTCAACAAGAAGTTTCTCACTAATATTTTATGTTGACATGCCTAGTACAACATGGTATAGTTAATAAGGTTATTGAATACAAGTTTGTGGTATAAGAAGAGGCTGCCCGCTTCTCACCTGTTCGACACAGCAAGTCGTTGACTGGTAAGCACACGATCGACTGTAATATGTAGGTTGCTACATGTTCTTATATCGGCGGGCAGACATACATCTTATGTCTGCTCGTTTTTTTATTTGATCGAAAACGGCGTAAGTAATTCGTTTCTACGGAATTTATGCCCAAACCATGTATTCGCGACACTATCTGGAGGTGGATTGTTATTAGCAAAGACATGTATGTGAACGATGGCATTCGAGCTCGCGAACTACGAGTTATTGATCAAAATGGTGATCAATTAGGTTTAAAAACACGTAACGAAGCACTTGAAATTGCAGGTCGTGTAAATTTGGATCTTGTCCTTGTGGCTCCTCAAGCCAAGCCGCCGGTCGCTCGTATCATGGACTATGGTAAATTCAAATTTGAGCAGCAAAAGAAAGATCGTGAAGTTCGTAAAAATCAAAAAATCATCGTAATGAAAGAGGTTCGTTTGAGCCCAACAATAGATGAACATGATTTCCAAACGAAATTGAAAAATGCGATCAAATTCCTTGAAAAAGGAGATAAAGTGAAAGCATCTATTCGTTTTAAAGGTCGTGCCATTACTCATAAAGAGATTGGTCAACGAGTATTAGATCGTTTTGCTGAAGCTTGTACGGAAGTATCCACAATCGAGTCAAAACCGAAAATGGATGGCCGTAGCATGTTCTTAGTGCTTGCACCAAAGAACGAAAAACAGTAATAGAGTACAATTGTTTAGGAGGAATTCGACATGCCGAAAATGAAAACTCACCGTGGAGCTGCGAAACGTTTCAAAAAAACGGGTACAGGTAAATTAAAACATGACCGTGCTTTTGGAAGCCACTTATTCGCTAACAAATCTACTAAAGCTAAACGTAAATTACGTAAAACTAAAGTAGCTTCTTCAGGCGATTACAAACGTATCAAAACTTTACTTACTTACATGAAATAATAAGAGAAATTCAATCATTCGAAAGAATAGCAGGAGGTAATGAACTATGCCACGCGTAAAAGGCGGAACAGTGACGCGCAAGCGTCGTAAAAGAGTATTAAAATTAGCTAAAGGTTATTACGGTTCAAAACATACATTATATAAAGTAGCAAACCAACAGGTTATGAAATCATTAATGTATGCATACCGTGACCGTCGTAACAAAAAACGTGATTTCCGTAAACTATGGATTACACGTATCAATGCGGCAGCACGTATGAACGGACTTTCTTATAGCCGTTTAATGCACGGATTAAAATTAGCTGAAATCGAAGTAAACCGTAAAATGTTAGCTGACTTAGCTGTAACTGATGCAGCAGCATTTACACAACTTGCAGATGCAGCAAAAAAAGCAATCAATAAATAATTTATAGATAAAAAGGCTGATAGAGATTCTATCAGCTTTTTTTGTACAAGGAGTATCCAATGACAGAGATTATCCTAATATTTATTTTAGTAATGTCCATTTTTGCATTTTTCGTTATGGGATATGACAAGTCTCAAGCAAAAAAACATAAACAAAGAGTTTCGGAGAATACATTGTGGACGCTCGCTATCTTTGGTGGTGGAATTGGCGCATACATTGGAATGCAATTTTTTAGACATAAAACAAAGCATACCAATTTTCGCGTTGGCTTTTTAATGTTATTAATACTATATGTATTCTTGATTTTTTGGCTCTTGCAAAAAGACAGTCCTATTTTAACTTAAATGTATTCCGATGCTTACTTCGGGTGAGCGGCAAGCCTCCTGCTCTACAAAGGTACACTTTCATCTAATATCGTTTGATATTGGATGAAAACAAATTTCACAATCCAGACCTTGCAGGAGCGTAGCGAAGGCACTAAAAAAGTCCTCCAAGAGATTTCATAACAGTATGTGAACGACAAGTTGTTTACATACTCGATTTATTATTTTGGACCTGTTAATTTCGTTCCAGGCGGACGCGTTCCGCCGGCATGGCTTCAGCCGCTTCCCTCACTACGCTCAGTCCAGGGTCTTCAGCTCATGCACCTGACGCTTCGCTTTCGGTGCAGAAAACATTTGCTATTCCGGCTGGAGTCGCCACCTTCCACTCCAATCAACTATTATCCGCTTTTCAATTAGAAAACCATCATGCCATTAATAGAGCAAGTTTTTATGTTTTTATCTCATAAATTTTTTCAATTAGTATTTATAAAAAATCGTTGAAAAAGGCGACACTCCTGCGCGAATAGCGTTAGCCGAAGACCCCACAGCGCAGCGAGGAGGCTAAGGCAACGCCCGCGGAAAGGGAGCCGTTTCAACGATTTTCTTATTTATCGGACGACATTATTTAGTAAAGTCAAATTCTATAGACCTTTTCAGTGCCCTCAGCGTAAGGAAGGAAGTGTAGGTGCGCTACGTCAAATGGATGCAATGTAATTTTTCTGTTGTTTGCACTTTTAGCTTTCTTATTCCTCTTTCATTAGTTGTTCTATCGGGCTTTTCCAATTAATTTTAGCAGCTGGATAACTCATTTTGATTTCGTTATGTAAAAACCGAAAATCTTCTTTAGTAAATCCTTGCAACTTGGATGAATCTTTTGTCCAAACAAATATAGAAACGACTTCAAAAGCTTGGTCAGTAGTACCTAAATATTTTTCTCCCTCAAAAATTGCACCTTTATAAGTAATAAAAAAGTTTTTCCTAACATTTTTAATATCATCATAAAAATAGTATTGTTCCTTCTCGTAGGCCTCATCAAGTTTTCTTTTAGGATCAAACAAGTAACGTAGAATTTTATAAAAAACATATATAATAAGGGCAATTATAAGCAATCGTAGTATATGGACCATTTGAAATGTCCTCCTTGTAAAATACATAGTAACTGCTATACGATAGAAGGGGTAGTTTGGTTTCAAAATAATATAAAATTTTTGGAGGAAAACATGAATTTAGATAAACTTTTTACAATGCAGCAAGCTTTAGATCAATATATTCAGTCAAATAAACAAGTGAAAGAAGATGTTTTTGCGAAAAAAGGGCTCGCTTTGCTTGTAGAATTAGCAGAACTAGCAAATGAAACAAGATGTTTTAAATTTTGGAGTGAGAAAGGTCCATCTTCACAAAGCGTAATACTAGAAGAGTATGTGGACTCCATTCATTTCTTACTTTCACTTGGAATTGAAAAAGGATTTAATGATTTAAAAAGTTGGCCAATCGAAAAAATAGACGCCGATTTAACTGAGCTTTTTCTCTTAACAAATGAGGCGGTGTTATCGTTTTTGAAAAATCCTACAAGAATGTATTACGAAAAAATGTGGGTACTGTATGGAGCAATGGCAGAAGAACTTGGCTTTAGCAGTGAAGAGGTATTACAAGCATACATACAAAAAAATGAAACAAATTATGAGCGCCAGAAAAGTGGATATTAAGTAATTTTAATGAAACCAAATCAAAAGCAAACCGTAAAAATTACTAGAGTTATTAGTATTTTTAGGAGGTGTTGCCGATGAAAAAGATGATTAGCACAATTGTTTTATTCATTATGATGTTTTCATTTAGTGTCATTGCAGAGGCTAAATCCTATTCAATCGAATCGGTTCATATTAAATCATGGATTCAACCAAATGGAGATCTCTTAGTTAATGAAGTATTTACGTATAATTTTGACGGGGAATTTAATAATCTCAGCCGATCCTTCCCTAAAATACACGATAATAATGTAATAAACTTCTATGCTTATGAATTATCTCAATTAAAACCAGAGCCTGGATTTATAGATGATGCTACGCTCAAACAATTAAATGTATCAAAAGAGAATGGAGTTTATCGTACAAAAGTAAATAAAGAGAATCAACAAGTTTCATTTTTATATGTATATACATTAAAAAATAGTATAAAAGCATATGATTCTTATAGTGAAGCGAAAGTAACTTATTTTGAAGATGTGGATGCTCATGATCAGAATATTAATAATGTGACAATTGACTTCATCCTTCCTAGTACAACAGATCCCACTAATTTTGATGGTGTGCTTTTTGATAGGAATGCAAAGAAAAATGAAAAGTCACAGTATGGAATCCGATTTAACACTTCTGTTTCGGAAGCATACACCGAAACTAAAACAAGCTTTTTCTTCCCATCTTCTATGATGACTAATATGGAAAAAACGAAGGTTGCTATTCCTTTACAACAAGCAATAGCAAATGAAAAGCGAATACAGAAAGAAACGGAAAAACGTATTTCTTATATAGACAAACTACATGCAATTATTCCAAAAGCTACAATTGGTATACTTATTATCGTCCTTCTTCTTTTTTTATTACCACAAAGGCACTTTTGGCGAAAAGGATCAACTGAGGATGTTATGAATACAGATCTTTTATATTTATACTTTGTAGACCGGGTAGGTAAGCCACATCCTAAAGCTTTTTTAGCGGGACTATTTTCAATGGTAGAAAAAGGTGCTGCTACAGTTAGGCAAACAAAAGCAGCACTTCGTTTTAAAGAGGATTCTCATGCGCCAAAGGAAACACTTGATTTTCGATTAGTTAAAGGATCATTGGCTTCTTCTGATTTTGAGAAACAGATGATTAATTGGCTTTTTACAACTAGAAGTGGCTCTAGTAAATGGGCATTTCATTTACACGATGCTGCAGGTGCAGCTAGAAATAACAAGACTTCCAGTTATTTTCATGGGAGAGTAAAAGACTTTAAGAAGAATCAAATGAAATGGCATCGTTTAGTTGAAAGTGATTTAGAGGAAGCTGGAACATTTAATAGTAAGCTTCCCTTAATAATATTAAGTATAGCTACAATTGTTTTAGCTACAATGACAGCTTTTTCTTATTATGCAGATTTACGAAGCGGTTGGGGCATTGGTTTTATATTGGGACTAACATTTCTATTTCTAATTATACTATGGTTAAAAAAACGTTCGAATTTATTTTTTGGCTTATATATCATTATTATGTATTTCTCAACAACTCCCCTTGTTAATGATCAATTAGTTGATATTCTAGTGAATTTGTTATTAATGTTCACAGTTTTATTTATTGTACTGCCAAGAAATATATTATCTATGAATGCTGTTCGTGCAAAGGATGCGATACGTTCCTTTAAAAGTCGCATTAAACTAGGTATACCAGATAATTTAAGTGATAAAGAACAAGAAAAATGGGTTGTCAGGGCTTATCTACTTGGTAGAAAAAATGAAAAGAAAGTTTCTTTGCAGGAGATATCAGTTCCTCTTGCTGCTTTGCTTTTAACTTCAACGGATCCACTTGACTATGTTACTCAGTCATGGAAGTGGACTAAAGTAGCTTCATCAGATGGAACTTCGTGGGGAGGAGCTTCTAGTGGTGGAAGTGAAGGAGGGAGTGATGGTGGAGGAGGAGGAGCTGGAGCAGACTAACTAGTTAAATTTTGAAAATGCATACATTTTAGAATATAATATATTAGATAGATATTTAGGAGGTCGAAATAATGGCACAGCTGGATGAAACATTAACTATGTTAAAGGAATTGACAGATGCTAAAGCTATTCCCGGAAATGAGCGAGAAGCACGTAAGGTAATGGAGAAGTATATTGCTCCTCATGCTGACAAAATTGAATATGATAATCTAGGAAGTCTAATTGCCGAAAAAGTCGGCGATGCAAACGGACCAAAAATTCTGGTTGCAGGTCATTTAGACGAAGTCGGTTTCATGATTTCTAAAATAGATGATAAAGGATTTTTAAGTTTTCAAACTGTAGGTGGCTGGTGGTCTCAAGTCATGCTTGCACAGCGTGTTACAATTGTTACTCGTAAAGGAGACACAATTACTGGTGTTATCGGGTCAAAGCCACCGCATATATTAACTCCTGATGCTCGTAAAAAAGCGGTTGACGTAAAAGATATGTTTATCGATATAGGTGCATCTTCCAAAGAAGAAGCAATGGAATGGGGAGTATTACCAGGGGACATGGTTGTTCCGTATTTTGAGTTCACTGTTATGAATAACGAAAAATTACTTTTGGCTAAAGCTTGGGATAATCGCATTGGTTGTGCCATTGCAATTGATGTATTAAAAGGATTAAAAAATGAAAAACATCCGAATATTGTTTATGGAGTTGGAAACGTTCAAGAAGAAATTGGTCTGCGTGGGGCAAAAACTTCTACAGTAAAAGTTAAACCGGATATTGGTTTTGCAGTGGATGTAGGTATTGCAGGGGACACACCAGGAATTACTGCTAAAGAATCAACAAGCAAAATGGGAGAAGGGCCACAAGTTATATTATTTGACGCTTCAATGGTTTCACATAAAGGTCTACGTGACCTAGTAATTGATACAGCAGAAGAAAATAATATTCCATATCAATTTGAGATGATTCCAGGTGGCGGTACAGATGCTGGGTCTATGCATATTTCTTTAAATGGAGTTCCTTCTTTATCTATTGGAATTGCCACTCGTTATATTCATTCACATGCTGGAATTTTACATCGAGATGACTATGAAAATACAGTAAAGCTTCTAATAGAAGTCATTAAAAAGTTAGATCGAAACACTGTAAACCAAATAACATTTGAGTAATGAAAGAGTCTAGAAGGCAGAAAAATAGCCTTTCTAGACTTTTTTTATTATTATAAAATTTGTATTAAAATTCATTTGACTTTATAATTATTCACATTTATAATAAGGGTTACATAAATATACGTAAAAAGGAGTTTTTATAAATGAAATTACTAGAATGGGTTAATCTAAAAGTGGTTGATAGCTTAAAAGGCAAAGACCTGCTAACACTTTTGGATTACTCAAAAGAGGAAGTGAGAGAATTAATACAGCTAGCAGTAGAATTGAAAGCATTGACTAAGGCTGGAAAGTGTCCCCCCTTATTAGAAGGGAAAACTTTAGGAATGATTTTTGAAAAACATTCGACTCGTACTAGAATCTCTTTTGAAGTTGGGATGAAGCAATTAGGCGGAAATGGCATGTTTATGAATGCACGTGATCTACAGATCGGACGAGGTGAATCGGTATATGACACTGGCCATGTATTATCTGGATATTTAGACGGGATTATGATTCGAGCGAATTCACATGAAATGGTGAAAGAACTTGCAGAACATGCAAGTATACCTGTTATTAATGGTTTAACTGATATGTATCATCCTTGCCAAGCACTTGCAGATATATTAACGATACATGAGGTAAAAGACAATATGGAAGGTCTGAAGCTTGCTTATATAGGTGATGGAAATAATGTAGCTCATTCCTTGGTAATTGCAGCAGCTTATATGGGAATGCATATTGCAGTGGCAACTCCGGTTGGTTATGAAGCGAATGCTGACATTATTAATAAAGCAACAGCAATTGCACTGGAAAATGGAGGGTCACTTTTTGTGACAAATGATCCATTAGAGGCAGTTGTGAATGCAGATGTAGTTTATACAGACGTTTGGACGTCTATGGGGCAGGAAGAGGAAACAGCAAAAAGACTTGCGGACTTTAAAGATTTTCAAATTAATGATGAATTAGTAGCAAATGCTAAATCGGACTATATGTTTTTGCATTGCCTACCTGCTCATCGTGAAGAAGAAGTTTCAACATCTATTATAGATGGTCCAAACTCATATATTTTTCAACAAGCCGAAAACCGTTTACATGCCCAAAAAGCAGTACTTGCTTCTGTAATGGCATAGTAAACATTTTATAGAATTCAAGTTGACTTGACAGGGTTTGTCTAGCAGCTTGATAAGATTGTTTTGTATTTGTAACACCGTACAGTGATGTTGTCTGTCAAGATGGACGGCTTCATCACTACATAGGAAGAGTGATTCAGGAGACGCTGGATCACTCTTTATTATTTACATAGAGTAAACTATTTCTACTCAGTAAACTCAGGACACCCTCATCTAAAAAACGCGGTATGGATGAAGCAACCGCACTGTCCACATCAATCCGATATCTATTGAAAACAGGTATTACTTTTCATAGGCGAGATTAACGATTTTTTAGTTCTGTTAAATCTTAATTTTCCACAACTTCAAATTCAATTGATTGTTCCATATTATAAGTTTGTTTTGCCTCATCTGTTTCAATATAGAAATCTGTTTTACTAGTAATAACATATCTTCCTATCGGAAATTCTCCATCCATTAGCTTATTAACAAATTGAACGTGATCATCTGGACTGAATTCATTGTAACCACCAGAAAAACTATATGGTATACGTAAAGGTTCCCTTTTTTTTAGCGTTGAGCTGAGAAGTGGTGTATCCATTGCATACCCAAAATCAAAATTAGTATTTAACTCTTTCAACTCTAATATGAAAGGGGAACTAGCGTGATAAATCGTAATTTCATCACTTTCGCCAACATACTCCAGTTGAGCGTAAATTTGAAGGGGTTCGTTTAGTGTATAAGTATCTTTTTCAGATTTAAGTTGGAATATGAAATCATCCATAATGTCCTTGTTATCTTTTGAAAATATCTGTTCATCATCTTGTTTTGCAGTTCCGCAAGCAACGAGTGCTATTAGGATAAATATTAATAGGAAAATTTTTTTTATAGTGGTCACTTCCTTTCATTAAGGTTGCATTCTATAATTAGTCGTGACTTCCACAAACTTTGTTACAGTTTTTTATGTATATAATCCCATTAAAAAAGACTGACCCATCGTCGTGTTATCGGCAAATGAGTCAGTCATTATTTTGTCAATTATACTTCAGACACGGTAATTTTCGTTGTAGTAGAGCTTATTTTTTCACTTCCCTCAACTGGACGTTTAGACCAATATGTCGCGAGGATAGGACCAGAAATATTGTGCCAAACTGCACCTAGTGCACTTGGTAATGCTGCTAGAGGACCTAGATGAGCTGTAGCTAATGCAACACCTAATCCTGAATTTTGCATCCCAACTTCAATAGAGATAGCACGACAATCTAATTTGGAAAGACCAGTCATTTTCCCTGCATAATAACCTAAAAGGAGACCAGCCCCGTTGTGAAGAAATACTCCTAAGAATACCAAAAATCCAGCAGAAGCAATATTGTCGACGTTTCCAGCTACTACCGCAGAAACGATTGTAATAATCGCTAAAACAGAAATTAAAGGAACGACGTTTAAACTTTTTTCTACAAAAGTAGGTAGTATTTTTTTTACAATTAATCCAAGAGCGATTGGAAGAATAATTACTTGTACAATTGATTTAAACATCGACATAGGATCAACCGGCATCCATTGACCTGCCAATAAAAGTAATAATATTGGCGTAAGTAATGGTGCAAGTAATGTTGAAAAAGATGTCATCGTTATGGATAATGGAACATTTCCTTTTGCTAAATAAACCATAACGTTAGAAGCTGTTCCTCCAGGTACAGAGCCAAGGAGGACAAGTCCAGCTGCAAGTTCACCAGGAAGCTGTAAAATATAAGCAATAGCAAGTGCTGTAGAAGGCATAATGATAAACTGAGCAGCCACACCTAATAAAACTGGTTTAGGATGTGTTGCAATTAACTTGAAGTCAACAGCTTTCAACGTAAGCCCCATCCCAAACATTACTATTCCTAGCAAAATCGTAATATACTTTCCAAACGGTAAAAAAGTATCCGGAATTAAGAATGCGATAACCGCTACTATTATTACTAAAAAAGCAAAATATTTTCCTGCAAAGTTACTGATGGATTCTAAAACTTTCAATTTATTCACCTAAGCTTTCTATTTTTACTATTTTATTAGGATTTAAAATATTATTTGGATCAAGTGCTAGCTTAATCTTTTCCATTACATGAAGTGCTTCTCCATGTTCAGCAGCCTGATATTTTTGTTTACCTACTCCAACTCCATGTTCTCCTGTACAAGTACCATCTCTTTCTAGTGCATAGTGAACGATTTTTTCATTAAATGCATCAGCTTTAGCAACTTCTTCTGGATTATTCATGTCAATCATTAATAGAGCATGGAAATTACCATCTCCAACATGGCCTACAACTCCACCGGTAAGTCCGATTGCTTCTAATTCTTTTCTTGCAAAAATTACTGCACCTGCTAATTCAGATATCGGAACACAAACGTCTGTAACCATCATCTTTTTCCCAACGTTTCCGTGTATATAAGCATAGGCCAGATTATGTCTTGCATCCCATAGTTTCGTGCGAGCTGTATTGTCTGTTTCAAATTGAATTTCTTCGCAATCATGATCTTCCATTATTTCTTTTGTAAACTCAACATCTTGTGTTAATCCTGCTTCGTTGCCGTCGAATTCTAAAAACAGCGTTGGTCTTTCTGCATAATTTGTATCGCTAAAATGGTTTACTTGACGAATAGATTCTTCATCTACTAATTCCACACGAGCTATTGGAATTCCAGCTTGTAAAATAGAGGTAACTGCCTCTACAGCATTTTGGACTGTAGGGAAGACTGCTCTAGCAGCTGTTGTGAATTCAGGAATACCATATACTTTTAAAGTCAGTTCTGTGAAACAACCCAGTGTCCCTTCCGAACCAACAAAAAGACCGTTCAAATGGTATCCAGATGAGGATTTTGCTGCTAAGTTCCCAGTATGTATAATAGTTCCATCCGCAAGTACTACTTCTAAATCGCGGACTTGATCACGCATAACTCCATATTTTACGGTAGTTGTACCACTTGCATTTGTTGCAGCCATTCCACCTAAAGTTGCATCTGCTCCCGGATCAACAGAGAAGAACAGTCCGTATTTTTTTAACTCCTTATTCAACTGAGTTCTTGTTACACCAGGTTGTACTTTTACAAGTAAATCCTTTTCACGAACTTCTAAAATTTTATCCATCAACGAAAAGTCAATGGTAATTCCCTTATCGTAAGGAATGATGTGTCCTTCCAGACTAGAACCACGACCAAATGGGACAACAGGTACTTTTAAATTATTTGCTACTTTCATGATATTACTTACTTCTAAAGTTGTTTTTGGAAATACCACAATATCTGGAAGGCTTATATCATGATAGGATTCGTCTCTACCATGAAGTTCTCTAATTGTTTGATTGATTGAAACTTGGTCGTCTCCTAAAAATTCTTTTAAAGCAAGTACTATAGTTTCGATGGATGTGCTCATTTTTTTCTCCTCTTCACTTAGAATTAAATATAAATTAGAATTTTTCAGACAATTCCAATAGTGTAATTATCAAATAGAAAAAGTAAAATAGCAAGTTATAAAAATACCTTTTTTGGAAGAAAAAAGGGGTAAATATATTGCATATTAGTCTAAAAGTAGCTTAATACAAGGACAAATTCCCTTTGTGAATATTTTCGCAATTTTACTCAAGAAAATATATACAATAGCTAAAGGTGATGTTTAATTAACTTTTTGTTAATTTTAATTGACAATATGTTAAGTATACGTTACATTATGTATATAAAAGTTAACTTTTTGAAGAAAGGGTTATTTAAATGCTTAAAAATCGTGTGAAAGAGCTTAGGGCAAGATTTAGCTACACTCAAGGGGAATTGGGTGAAAAAGCCGGAGTAACAAGACAAACAATTGGGTTTATTGAAAAAGGGGAATTCTCCCCATCTATAACACTTTCTTTAAAGCTTGCACATATTCTCGACTGTAAAGTGGATGAATTATTTTGGTTAGAAGGGGAGGAATGGAAATGAAGAAGGATTTTCGGGTGCAATATCCACTTTGGCAAATGGGCTTTGCTTTGTTATTTCTATTATTTGCAATTGTAATTACTGGAGCAATATCTAATTTTGCTAAGGCGAATAGCTCGTTCACCTATTCTGTAGAGTTAGGTGCATTAGAAGGATTTATGGTGTTTTTATTGCTTCCTGTATACATTGGGATGGTTCTACTATTTGGTACAAAAATATCGAAATATAACAAAGAACATCCGAGAAACAAAATAACTATTTGGGGTATAAAACCAGCTGAATATATGGAAGATGATGAAGCTTGGCAAATGATTACAACTAAAGCAACCCAGAAAGTTTACACATTCTTTTCATGGTCATTGCCTTTATCCGCTGTTTTCCATCTATTTTTACCTGCATCTCAGCTATTGATCATTTTGAATATAATTGTTCTTTCCATGACGCAATATATTATTTATTATGTAAATATTCGTAAACATACAATGGAAGAAGAGGAAGTATAAAAAGAACCCGTGAAGAATCAAATTTTCTTCACGGGTTATTTTTATTTGAATGCAGTTGAAAGTTCATTTAGTACAGCGTTTTTCTTTGTATCATCCGCAATGTTCCACCATTTTTCAAAGAACACTCCAAGACCAGGAAGTAAATGTTCTTCTCCTCTTTGAATTGCATCCTCAACAACCCCTCGAATGTCAGTCGGAGATTGCCCTTTCATATTAGCTGATATTGCTTCTCGAATTTGAAAATCCATTTTTCATCACTCCTTGCAATTATCTTCCCCAAACACTCGCTTGCTATACATGAATTTGTTACTATTAAATAAAAAAGGCGGTTACATATAGATGAAACGAATTGAATCCACGCAAAATTCGCTAGTGAAACATTGGAAAAAATTATTAAGTGTTCGAAAAGAGCGCGAAAAAACAAGCGAGTTTCTAATAGAGGGATATCACTTAGTAGAAGAAGCGATTAAACAAAAAGAAAAAGTATTAACTATAATGATTAGTGACACAAGCGAAATCCCTGTGACTTGGGACGTAAACAATATAGAAATAGTAGAAATTAATGATGTTATTAAAAAAGAACTTGCAGAAACAGAGCATACACAAGGTATATTTGCTCATTGTAAGCAGCAAACTGTGAAAGAGGAAGAGCATGCCAATTGGAAGCGAATTTTGTTAATTGATGCAGTTCAAGACCCTGGGAATATTGGTACAATGATCCGTACAGCAGATGCTGCTGGAATCGATGCAGTAATTTTAGGTAAAGGATCTGCGGATGCATATAATCCAAAGACGCTAAGATCAGCACAAGGCTCTCATTTTCATATACCGATTTTAAAAGGTGACTTGCATTATTGGGTAGAGCAATTAAAAAAACGTCAGATTCCCGTTTTCGGTACTGCATTTGAAAACTCAACACCATTCCATAAAGTTGAGAAAAGTGATTCTTTTGCTTTAATTGTTGGAAATGAAGGAAGCGGCATTAACAAAGAGCTATTAGAGCAGACTGATCAAAATATTATAGTGCCCCTTTTAGGACAAGCCGAATCATTAAATGTGGCGGTTGCAACAGGAATACTGTTGTACGGATTGTCATTATAGTTCACAAATGAGCAACATTGTTGCGAGTAAGGGATTACGCTAGAAATTAGCGTTCTGGCGTTTCGCTTTCCGCGGGCGTTGCCTTAGCCTCCTAGGCCAACACGATGTTGGTCATGCAATCGTTTCCGCAAAAGTTCTTTTGCGACGAGCTTTGCGCAGGAGCAGGATGCGGCGAGCTTAGATTGCCTTCCACACAACTGCGGGGTCTTCGGCTAACGCTATTTCCGCAGGAGTCTCACACCACCACGCTAAATCCAATAAATGGTTGAACGAGACAATACTCGCTATGAACGCGACAAACCGACCTATAAACACGACAACATTTCTTATAAAAAAGCTTTAACTTGGCATGAGATGCTATTTTCTAATTAGCTTTTATATATATTGCACGTATGAAAAGAAATGTAGCGAGTATGGTAGTCTATGTTGAGAAAAATGCTCTGGAATGTTGTGCGTAATTATGTAATTTGTAAAAAAATGATTTTAACTAAATTACTGCTAGTAAGACGTTGATAAATCTAATGATCTATCCCATTTTGCTATTGATTAACCAGCAAGTTCCATTGATTTTCACAGCAGGCGGAGACTCCAGCGGGACGAGTGAGACAGATGAGTCATCACAACGAACGCGTAGCGGCGGTGATGGCTCATCGCTCACCCCGCGGAAAGCGTCCGACTGCTGCGAAATACCTAAAGGGCACTTCTTTAAGACGTATTTTATCTAGTATGCGCAACATTATGGTTCAGTTGCGTATAATATAAAAAAGTCACACTTGATGAAACGTTTAAAACTCCGTATAATAGAATATAATTTGATAAATAAAAAAGCTGTCATCGGGAAAAGTATATATGACGATTCGAATAAAGGAATTTTACACCTTGACTGAAAGTGTAATTGGAGAATGCATATAGAAGTTCACCCCGTTAGCTGCCACCGGGACCAGCAATTGCTGTAAAGGTGTGCCGGTGTAGAACCGTTAGTCGAATTGAGTGATTGTACGTTTTTTGTACAATAATCAGGGTGGTACCGCGAAATTAGTCCTCGTCCCTTTTATAGGGGCGGGGTTTTTATTTTGTCAAAATTTCAATTAGCGGAAACATGCATGCCTTCGGCGGAGGGCACAGATTTTGTAAAGGAGTTCATCGAGCGGGCTCGATGCAAAATCTGGACTCTAATACGCCAAGGCGAATTTGATTAAGGAGAGATCATAAAACATGGAAGCACAACTTCAACAATTAAAAGAAGAAGCTTTGCAAAAAATTGAAGCTTCACAAAATGTAAAAGAATTAAATGATGTACGTGTTGCATACCTAGGGAAAAAAGGACCAATTACGGATTTATTAAAAGGAATGGGTAAACTTCCTGCAGATGAACGTCCAAAAATGGGAGCTCTAGTAAATGTTGTTCGAGAAGAAGTAACCGAAGTATTAGAAGCTCGGATGACACTCCTTCAAGAGCAAGCAATTCTAGAGCAATTAGAAAAAGAATCTATTGATGTTACATTACCAGGTCGCCCAGTTAAAACTGGGAATCATCATCCTTTAACACGAGTGGTAGAAGAGATTGAGGACTTATTTATCAGCATGGGTTATGAAATTGCCGAAGGTCCAGAAGTGGAAAAGGATTACTACAACTTTGAAGCTTTGAACTTGCCAAAAGGACATCCAGCTCGTGATATGCAAGACTCTTTTTATATTTCAGAAGATATTCTTCTTCGTACA
Organism: Bacillus sp. Cr_A10; assembly: GCF_029222665.1. Classification (NCBI taxonomy): domain Bacteria; kingdom Bacillati; phylum Bacillota; class Bacilli; order Caryophanales; family Bacillaceae; genus Bacillus; species Bacillus sp. Cr_A10. The sequence continues at coordinate 25,555 of NZ_JARHXR010000012.1, read as the reverse complement.
CATACATCACCTGTGCAAGCTCGGACAATGGAAGCAAAAGAAGGCAAGCCAATTAAAATTATTTGTCCAGGTAAAGTGTATCGTCGAGATAATGATGATGCGACTCATTCACATCAATTCACTCAAATTGAGGGATTGGTAATAGGTGAAAATATTCGAATGAGTGACTTAAAAGGTACACTTTCTGTTTTTGCGAAAAAAATGTTCGGAGAGGATAGAGAAATCCGTCTACGTCCAAGTTTCTTCCCATTTACAGAGCCATCTGTTGAAATGGATATTTCTTGCTTCAAGTGTGGTGGTAGTGGCTGTAACGTGTGTAAAAAAACAGGTTGGATTGAGATTTTAGGTGCTGGTATGGTGCATCCGAATGTCCTTGAAATGGCTGGATATGATTCGAAAAAGCTTTCAGGTTTTGCATTTGGTATGGGCCCAGAACGTATTGCTATGTTGAAATATGGAGTGGAAGATATTCGTCATTTCTATACGAATGATGTGCGTTTCTTATCGCAATTCCACCGAACAGAAGTGTAAGGAGGAAATGACATGTTAGTTTCTACGAAATGGTTAGCAGAATATGTAAATACGCAAGGACTCGATCCAAAGGATTTGGGTGAAAAAATAACTCGTTCAGGTATTGAAGTTGATGCAGTAATAGATCGTTCTCAAGGCATGACAAACGTTGTAGTAGGTTATGTAAAGGATTGTGTGAAGCATCCAGAAGCAGACAAATTAAATATTTGCCAAGTAGACGTAGGAGAAGAAATAACACAAATTATTTGTGGGGCTCCAAATGTTGCAGCTGGACAAAAAGTAATCGTTGCACGACCAGGAGCAGTACTGCCTGGTGGAATAAAAATTAAGAAGGCAAAACTTCGTGGAGAAGAATCAAACGGAATGATTTGTTCTCTTCAAGAACTAGGTATAGAAGGAAGACTCGTACCTAAAGCGTATGCAGAGGGTATTTATGTACTACCGGAATCAGCAACTCCTGGGGAGAGTGCATTGCCTTTACTAGGTTTAGATGATATTATCCTTGAACTTGGCCTGACTCCTAACCGTTCAGATGCACTAAGTATGCTTGGGGTAGCTTATGAAGTAGGGGCAATCCTATCAGAAGACATGAAATATCCGGAAGCAACTTACAATGAAAGTAATGAACAAGCATCTGATTATTTAAATTTACGTGTTAATGCTATGGAAGAAAATCCAATGTACGTAGCAAAAGTGGTGAAAAATGTTCAAGTAAAAGAATCACCATTATGGTTACAGCATCGCTTGATGGCAGCTGGCGTTCGTCCACATAATAACGTAGTAGATATTACAAATTACGTATTAATGGAATATGGTCAACCTCTTCATGCATTCGATTATGACAGATTAGAAACAAAGGAAATTGTCGTTCGTCTTGCAGAAGAAGGGGAAAAAATTGTCACATTGGATGATCAAGAGCGTACATTGAAGTCCAGTCATTTAGTAATTACAAATGGTCAAGAACCAGTTGCAATTGCTGGTGTAATGGGTGGCGCAAATTCAGAAGTGCATGATGGAACTACGACGGTAGTAATTGAATCTGCATACTTTGCAAGTGGTTCTGTTCGACAAACATCTAAAGACCACAACTTACGAAGTGATGCAAGCGCTCGATTTGAAAAAGGTGTAGACCCAAATCGTGTGATTCTAGCTGCTGAACGAGCGGCAAGTCTTCTTGCAGAGCTTGCTGGCGGAGAAGTTTTAGCTGGTTCTGTTATAGTGGATGAGTTAGAAAAAAAACCTACTGAAGTAGTCGTGTCTCCTGATTTCATCAATAACCGTTTAGGGATGAAAATTTCTTTAGAAGACATGACATCTATTTTGAGTAGATTAAAATTTGATTATCAAGCGGCAAATGGATACTTATATATTAATGCTCCAACTCGTCGTCAAGATATTAAAATTCCAGAGGATATCGTGGAAGAAATTGCTCGTATGTACGGTTATGATGAAATTCCAATGACTTTACCAGTGGAAGAATCAAAACCAGGTGGCTTAACCTCTTACCAAGCAAAACGTCGTCAAGTTAGAGCTTATTTGGAAGGTGTAGGTCTTTATCAAGCTATTACGTATTCTTTAACTTCTAAAGAAATGTCTCAAAAATTTGCATTAGAAACAGCTCCAGTCACAGAACTATTAATGCCAATGAGTGAAGAACGTAGCATCCTTCGCCAAAGCTTAATCCCGCATTTATTGGAAGCTGTTACGTATAATACTGCACGTCAAGCAGATACGGTGGCACTTTATGAAGTAGGGTCTGTGTTCTTAGGAGAAACAGAATCAGGTTTGCCACATGAGCAAGAACATTTAGCAGCAGTAATTGCAGGTAAATGGGTAGAGCATAGCTGGCAAGGTGAGAAAAAAGTAGTTGATTTCTTTGTATTAAAAGGAATTGTAGAAGGTTTAATGGAACTTCTTGGCCATACAAGTGAACTTACATTTGAAAAAGCGGTAATAGATGGCTTACATCCAGGACGTACTGCATCCATTAAGCTAGCAGGAGAAGCAATCGGTGTCATCGGTCAATTACATCCTTCTGAGCAAAAAGCACGTGATTTGAAAGAAACTTATGTAGTAGAAATTAATTTAGCAAAAGTATTAAATAAAGAATTGGATGCATTATACTATGCACCAGTTTCAAAATTCCCGTCAATTACACGTGATATTGCATTAGTAGTAGACAGCGAAAAAGCAGCTGGCGAACTACAAGCAATTATTCAATTATCTGGTGGAAGACTATTAAAAGGTGTACATCTTTTCGACTTATATGAAGGAGAAAAAATGGAACCAGGTAAAAAATCGGTTGCATTCTCTCTCACATACTTCGACCCAGAACGTACACTAACAGACGAAGAAGTTGTGAATGCCCATAACAAAGTATTAAAAGCACTTGCAGAACAAGCAGGAGCAGAGTTAAGAGGATAATTTAAACGGAGCAGCACCAATTATTGGTGCTGCTTTTTTATGAATAAAAAGATGAAACATTTGCCAATGACCAAAATGATATGGAGCTATTATAACATGCAGCCTATACACTAAACGTTAGCCTGCACTGAACTAAAAATTAAAAGACCTAAGTTCGAATGGATATCGAACTCAGGTCATGGAAGCTACCATCTTGTCTAATTATTGGGTCAGGCCAAAGATAACTTTTTGCTATACATCTACTTTCTATGTTTCCGAATTGTCAATAAAACACCGAATAAAACTCCAATGAATGACATAATGGAAATAATGAAATAAAAAGTATGTCCACCAAATTCTTTATATATGTAACCACCAGCATAAGATGCAATTATACTAGATAAACCGAAGAATAAGAGCGCAAGTACGGTTTGTCCAGTAGCACGCCATTCTTTTGGCATAATTTGATATAAATATTGAATCGCAGCAGTATAAAAAATAGGGAATGTAAACATCTGTAGTACTTGCAATAATGTTAAAGCAAGGGGACTTAAAATGAAAGCAGCGAGGATAAAACGTAAAAAGTAGAAAAATGTTGCAATCGTAATAATTTCTAACTCTTTGCCCTTTCGAAGCCACCAAAAACTTAAAGCAAATATAACTATTTCACTTGTTGCTGCTATAAAGAAGGCAATTCCAATTAATGAAGTATCCCCTCCAAGTGCCCGCAGATGTAGACCTAGAAATGTATCATTCATACGTGCTGGTATTGAACTTATGAAAACCATCACTAAAAACAGAAGCATTTCTTTATTCTTTAATACTTGTTTCAGTCCTTCCATAGTAACAGGCTTTGTGGAGGCTTGGACATCCGGCATGAACCAAACGATTGCAAATGATATCAATCCTAATATTGCAAACAATATAGAAGCGCTGTTCATACCGAAATAGTCCATTGAAAACCCGACAATTAAAGACAAAATCGCATATCCCAACGCTCCATATGTTCGAATTGATCCATAGCTGACTCGAGCCATTTCGGAAACGGTAAAGTTAAGGCTTTCCGTCAGAGGATCCAATGGCATGAGTGCGAAGTATACTAACAAAGAAAACATTACAAGTAACACAAAACTATCCACGTTAAATAAGAAGTATCCAAAAATTGTTGTTAGACTAACAAGTATTAGCATCACTTTACGTATAGTTTTTGTCTTATCACTAATGAATCCCCATAGAGGTTGTGCAATTAATGTTACAAATCCGCCCGTTCCAATAACTAAACCAATTTCGCTAGCTGATAAACCTTTATCCTCCAAATAGACAGGTAAAAAAGGAATAAATAATGCAAGTAAACCAAAAAATAAAAAATTATACCCTTTTAATAAAACTTGAACTTTCAAATCAATTCTCCTTCTAATGTAAAGCAAATTAATTCTGTATAAACAAATATCCTTGAATATTGTAACTGATTTTAAAGTGAAGAACCGAAAACTGTATTTTTAATTATCTTTTATAGACTGAAAGATAGATACTTACTTTTTGAAAGTTTAAGTAAAGGATGTTGTGCATCTCCCGCAAGTCTTCCTAACTTATCGGTTATTAATTATTTCCATTCTTCTGCTAATATAGCGTAATAATATTCGTCCCACCACTCATTATCATGAGGAATACATTTCTTAAAATACCCTTCTCTTCTCATACCGATCTTTTCCATAACTCGGTAAGAGGGTGGATTTTGAGGTTGGCAAGTAGCAATGATTCTGTGTAATTTCATTTCTTCAAAAGCATATTTTAATATGGAAAGAGCAGCTTCCGAAGCATACCCTTTATTATAATATTTAGGATTAAACACCCAACCAATCTCATAGGTATGATCACCAAAATATTGTTGAAAGGAAATGTGCCCAATTAATTCTTCTTTATCTGACAATACAACAGGAAACATATGAGCGTCCCCGCCAATATTTTTATTTATAAAGCACTTTGCATCCTCTTCAGTAAAAACTCCCTCTGGTATGTATTTCATAACAACTGGATCGGAAGTATACTCGTGCACTGCCTTCCAATCACTTATTTTAAAGTTGCGTATATGAAGTCTTTCTGTTTTTATATTCATTCCTATTCCCCCACCTTTTTCCATTCTTATTTTATTTAACATCATATATCCCAAAAGGACAATGGTTTAATTTATTAAGAAAAAAGGATTTACCTTCTTTAAATAGAACCTTAATAATATGTATATTGTTGGAGGCTATGAAATGGATAACATAGACAAGAGAAAACGTTTAGATGCAAATCCTTTTAGTTATCATATTACGAAGGATCATATTGTTTTTCTTGAGTTTCATGGGAAACGTGTAAAAATATTAAAAGGAAAAGACGCTGAGAGATTTTTAGAAAAAATGAATGATGCCAAAGATGAAAAAGAAGAACAATTAATATTAGCGAAACTCACTGGCAATTTTAAAAGAGGAAATGAGAGAAAATAATAAAGGGGATTAGATATGTTAAAAAGGAGATATGGGAATCGTTCGGAATGGAAGCGAATTGTGAAAAGAAAGTATGCACAATACTATTTGAATACCAAAGAGTTTACTGGAGTTTTAACATTATTAAATCTTGTTCAAGTTACGGAGCCTTTATGGGTGAACTATGCAGACAAAAGCATTTGTATTGTAGATGATGGGTATAGTTGGATGCAACATTTCCCGATAGAGAACAATTATTCCATTACTACGATGTTTAATGCGAATGATGAGATTGTACAATGGTATATAGATATATGTCATGAAATAGGAACAGAAAATAATATTCCTTGGTGGGATGATTTATTTCTAGATATTATAATTTTGCCTAGTGGAGAGATTATTCTGCAAGATGAAGATGAACTGGAAGATGCTCTTTCAAGTAATCTCATTGATCGAGATATGTATAATCTAGCATGGAACGAAGCCAATAGAATTACATCATTACTAAAGGAAGATAAATTTGAGTTGCTTAAATATTCAAAGATCCATAAGGAACAGTTAGAAAAACATTTTCATACTGTGGGGGATGTACATGCGTAGAGTAGAAGTTTTGCCTTATTCTGATCAATGGAAGGAACAGTTTGAGGATGAAGCAAGAAAAATAAAAGAAATATTTGGTTCTGACATTCTGGAGATCCATCATATTGGGAGCACCTCTGTTAGAAGACTTCAAGCAAAACCAATAATAGATATGATGCCGGTAGTTAGTGATATATCTATAATTGATACATATAACGAAGCAATGATTAATCTTGGATATATTCCAAAAGGAGAGAATGGTCTCCCAGGACGTAGATATTTTCAAAAAGGTGGCGATAATCGATCACACCATGTGCATATGTATGAAACGGGTAATACAGAAATTAAACGACACCTTGTATTTAGAGATTACTTAAGCGTGCATCCACAAGTTGCCCATGAATATGGGGAATTAAAGAATATGTTAGCAAAACAATTCCCATATAATATGGATTCGTACATTAAAGGAAAAGAAAAATTAGCATTGGAAATTCAACAAAAAGCAATGGAATGGTCAAAAGGTATAAAAAAAAGGAATTTTCATCGCGCATTTGGTGTCTATGGTATATGCGTGCAACAAGAAAAACTGCTTGTTATTAATAAAAATGGTGGTCCTTACATTAACCGCTTTGATCTTCCTGGAGGGAATTTAGAAGAAAGAGAGAGTTTAGTACTAGCTTTAAAAAGAGAATTTTTAGAAGAAACAGGTTTAGAAATCGAAATTATTCAAACTATAGGAACGACTGATTTCATGGTTTCTGCGGACTGGAGAGGTGCGACAGATGTACATCATATTGCAGTGTTTTATTTAGTTAAGCAAGTGGGTGGTGATATAGTGGAACCTGAACAATTTGAAGGACAAGACTCATTTGGAGCTGTGTGGGTTGCTGAAAATGAAATTAATGCTGATAATGCATCACCACTCGTACTAAAAGCAATGGAATGGTTAAGAACTGAAAGTTTAGGGCTGGATGTAAACCATTACCCTAAGTTTGTAGTTAAAAAAGATTGGAGTTGACTTGATGTTGAAAAATGAAATTACTAGGTTATTAAAGATAGAGCATCCTATTATTCAAGCACCAATGGCTGGAGGGATAACTACTTCGAAATTAGTGGCAGCTGTTTCTAATAGTGGAGCGCTTGGAATGATTGGAGCCGGATATTTAACTCCAGCTCAATTACAAGAGCAAATCAAAGAGGTAAAGCAGTTAACATCAGAATGCTATGGAGTAAATTTATTTGTTCCAAACTTTTTTGAGATTGATGAAACCAAGATAAAGAAAACCAATCAATTACTAAGCAAATATAAAGCGGAATTAAACATTCAAGATGAAAATATACTTCTTCCAAGTATAGAGAATACCAAACAGACATTTATGGAACAAATACAAATTGTTATGGAGGAAAAAGTTCCTATTTGTTCTTTTACTTTCGGTGTTCCATCCAAAGAAGTGTTAAATGAATTAAGGAAACTAAACATTATCTCTATTGGTACGGCAACAACAGTTAAGGAAGCAATACTTATTGAGGAACTAGGAATGAATGCTGTCGTTGTGCAAGGAAGTGAAGCGGGAGGTCATAGAGGTAACTTTTTAAATGCTCACGAAGAAGGCTTGATTGGCCTAATGTCTTTGATTCCTCAAGTAGTAGATCATGTAAAGATACCTGTAATAGCTGCTGGGGGCATTATGGATGGTAGAGGGCTAATGGCTTCTTTAAGCTTAGGTGCATGTGCTGTCCAAATGGGTACTGCGTTTTTAACTTGTGAAGAAAGCGGTGCTCAACCAATACATAAAGAAGCAATACTCGAAGCAAAAGATGAAGATATAACGTTAACTAATGCTTTTTCAGGTAAATGGGCAAGAGGGATTAAAAATAAATTTATAATAGAAATGCACAAAAATGAAACTGATATTCCAATTTTTCCTATACAAAATACATTGACACAATCGATTCGAAAGACATCTTCTGATCAACATAATAAAGAATTTATGTCTCTTTGGTCTGGTCAAAGCCCCTTACTTGCTAGAACGGAGACAGCGGAAGCATTAATACAGCGGATCATAAAAGAAGCAAAAGGAATAAATATAAGCATGTAAAAACAAAGGGGCTGTTCAATAATTCCCTAAAATAATGCAAATGGAGAAAAACGACTTACATTATAAGAAATTTGGCGGTTTTTCGGCGACTCCTGCGGGAAAGCGAGACAGTCCGAGGCACCGCACGTAGTGTAGGAGGGCACTGAAAAAGTCCAAAAGCGTCCGCTTGGAACGGAAATAATCATCTTTTTATTAGAAGCTACGAAGAAAGGGGCTGCCCCTAAAAGTCATTATTTATGACTTTCAAGACAGCCCCATTTTCTAGTTTGATACAATAATGTATTCATAATAAGGCTCATCTTGTTGCGTATCATCAAACCATTTCATACCTTTATAAGTAAAACCAATCTTTTCTAGTATTTTGAGTGAACCTTTATTCTCTGGAGTCGCGGAAGCTGTTACCTTTTGAATATTTGTGTGTCTTTTAGCTAATTCTAAACAAGCCTTAGCAGCTTCAGATGCAAAACCTTTTCCCCAAGATGATTGAATGAAATGATAAATTAATTCAACTTCTTTCATGGTGCCTGCTATATTAAACCCTGCTGAACCAATAACCTCATTCGTTTCTTTTACTATTACAGCGTAAACGGATAACCCGAGGACTTCATGACATTTACGATAAACTGCGATTACTTGAGACAATAGTTCATGTGGGGTAGGTCCATCACATAATGCCATCACTTCTTGATTGCCCCAAAAATGTTTTGCAGACTCTATATGTTCTTCTTCAAATACACATAAATACATTCGAGCAGTTTCCATTACAATCTTCAAATCCCCACTCCTTTTCACTGTTATCAATCTATAAATATGTTATCATGTCCTTTTTGCCTTTTATAGAAAATTTTATCTGCATTTTTTTTCACTTCGCAAATATTATCTGCTTTTTTTTAAAGAAATGAAATTCTGATATCTCATTTAACTAAAAATAAACTATTCGGAATTTGTGTAAGTGTACGAGATTGATTAAATTACAAATTTCTTATTCTGGCTCCTCTATTAAACATGCTCTTTGTTAGCTCCTGTAGTCTCTCACATGGACCCGCTTTTCCCGCTGAAATCAATGGCAACATATAACTTAATTTTTTCTAATAAAATCGTATGTTGGCACGACACTTGCATTATAAAAAGTGTATCAACAAAATTTTATAATTAGGAGGAATTAATAATGACAACACCTGAAATCTTATATTCTGTGAAAGCACAAAGAGGACCTGAGTTACGTTGTAAAGGGTGGAGACAGGAATCCATCCTACGCATGCTTGAAAATAACATGGAAAACGCAGAAAAACCAGAGGAGCTTGTCATCTATGGGGGAATCGGGAAAGCTGCACGCAACTGGGAATCCTATCACGCTATCGTGAAATCCTTAAAAGAGTTAGAGGATGATGAGACATTGGTCGTGCAATCTGGGATGCCGGTGGCGATCTTCAAGACACATAAGTATGCCCCGACCGTGGTGATGGCAACGACGAACATCATGAAAGCAGATTGGCCGACATTCTACGATCTACAAGATAAAAACCTGACGATCTATGCGAACTATACAGCGGCACCTTGGGAGTATATCGGCACCCAAGGGGTGATCCAAGGGACATTTGAAACACTTTCGGCGATTGCACGCCTGCATTACAATGATTCACTCGTTGGAAAAATTCTGCTTACTGCAGGAGCTGGAGGGATGGGTGGAAACCAAACACGTGCAATGACGATGCATGGGGGTGTTGCCATCCTTTGTGACTCGAACATCGAAATCATTCAACGTCGTATCGACAAAGGCTTCATCGATGAGGTTGCGGGATCGCTGGACGAGGCGATTGCGAAGGCGAAGGAATATGCGGCTGCTGGGAAACCGCTTGGCATCGCAGTCGTAGGAAATGCGGCTGATATTTTTGAGGAAGTGCTTGAAAAAGGATGGCTACCAGACATATCTACTTCCATGACCCCAGGGCATGACCCAATCTCTTACTTGCCAGCTGGTTATACCGTGGAAGAAGCGGAAGAATTACGTGATTCCAACCGTGAACTTTACCTGGAAAAAGCACGTGAGACAATGGTCCGTGAATTGAAGGCGCTTATCAAATTCATGGATTTAGGTGTCCATTCATTCGAATACGGAACAAGCCACCGCAAAGAATGCATCGATGCTGGAATGGACGAAAAAGAGGCGAAGCGACTACCGGGCTTCGTGGCAGAATATATCCGCCCGCTGTTCTGTGAGGGACGAGGACCATTCCGATGGGTTTGCCTATCGGGTGAGGCAGAGGACTTACGTAAGATTGACGACATGATCCTCGAGAAATTCAGTGACGACCACCTGGTGACACGTTGGATCAAGCTCGCGAAGAAACATATCCCGATCGAAGCGCTACCTGCGCGTATTTGTTACATGGGCTTCGGTCAACGCAAGGCCTTCGCATTAGAAGTGAACGACATGATCCGTCGCGGAGAACTAGCAGGACCTGTGGCATTCTCCCGTGACAACCTGGATTCTGGTTCGATCGTGAACCCGACATTCGAATCAGAAAACATGAAAGACGGCAGTGACCTGATCTCTGACTGGCCGATGTTGAACGGACTTTTAAACGCAGTAGGCATGTGTGACCTGATCGCGATCCAAGCGAACTATTCAATGGGGGAGGCAGTTCATACAGGCGTGACGATGGTTGCGGACGGAACAGCAGAATCGGATATGAGACTCGAGGTGGCGATGACCGTAGACTCAGGCATAGGGGTTGTTCGTCACGCACAGGCGGGCTATGAAATTGCTCAAGATGTAGCGAACGGAAAAGGAAAATTAACAGAGGAGAGCATCAAGATTCCATTATGGTGGAAGCGTGAAGCGACATTTGGACCTAAAGATATAAAGAAAGAAGAAGCAAGAGTGAAATAAAAAGTACAAAACAGAACGGCATTAAACCGTTCTGTTTTTTAATCCGCATTTGTGACCAGTGTAATGGCAAATAGTTCCGAGAATCCTGAATGATATTATTCCTTCATTTATATAGTAGGTTTTTCAAGATCATGCTTTTTAATATGATATTGTAGACTTTGTCGTGTAATGCCAAGTTTTTTTGCAGCTCGAGATACATTCCAATTTGATTGTACTAATGTTGTTTCGATTAATTGTCTTTCCGTACTATTAAAGATTTTTTTAAGAGGTCTTTGAGTGTCCTCTCGCTGATTATTGGAAGTATTGGAATACATCAATATTTTTCCACGCATATAAGATGGAAGATGCTCAATATCAATAGTTTCACCGTTTTCTGGAACTCGAATAATGATATTTTCAATCAAATGTTCTAATTCTCTAATATTACCTGGCCAAGTATAATGAAGAAGACTTTTTCGTAACCAATCGGAAAGTGGTGGAACCGTTTTTGATAATTTTGCTTGATAAGTATCTAAAAAATAATTTATAAAAAAATGTACATCTTCAATTCGATCTCTAAGTGGTGGAATGTATAAACTTGTATGTGCAATTCGATAAAATAAATCTAGTCGCATCCTATTTTCTGCAATAAGTTTTTCGGGATCTTCGTTACACGCACTTATAATAGTACATTTTACAGGTGCAACTTCGTTAGAGCCTACTTTACGAACTAGCCTTTCTTGTAGGACACGCATTAATTTTGTTTGCAAAGTAATGGGCATCGAGTTAATTTCATCTAAAAATAAGGTGCCATCTTGTGCATATTCAAATAATCCCATTTGGTCTGTAGCACCTGTAAATGCACCTTTTACTGTTCCAAATAACGTACTTTCGAGTAAATTTTCTGGGATTGCAGCACAATTTATTGCAACGAATGGTTTATTTGCCCGCGGACTATGGTTATGCATACTTTGTGCAAATAACTCTTTTCCAGTACCTGTCTCGCCTACAATTAATGTATCTGCATTATGTATAGAAACATTTTGCGCTTCTTTTATAAGTTCTAATAGAGCAAGGCTTTTTCCCTTAATATCATTAAATGTAAAAATAGTGCCATTCTTAGAATGGACTTTATCTTCGCTTGAAACATTTGCTTGTCTTTTTAGTTCAATTGTTTCGTGTAGTCGGTCTTTCAATTTTGATTCATTCGTGCTGATAGAAAATACTGAAATGGTTTTCCCGTCTTTTTGGATAGGAAATGTACTATAGTTAACGTATTTAGGTATACCATTAATTTTTGAATGTGCCCGATATCTAGAATAGATAGGTTTTCCTGTTTTAAATGTATGTCGATGTTCCGAGTATTGCGGATTGTAATTATAGACAGACCATAAATGTTTACCTATTATATCCTTGCTAGATAAACCTTCCATTTTCTCTTGAGCATCATTATACAAAGTAATTTCTCCTTCTGAATTACTCATCATAACTCCTTCATCAAGAGCTTCAATAATTTTTTCTAAGCAAAACAATCTTTCCTCTATATAAGTTATATCGGTTTCCGAATATTTTAGGCATAAAAAAATAATAGAACAATCGGAAGAAAAAACTTTCACATCTACTGATAACTTTCTTCCATCTAATTGAAGAGTAAATGATTCATTGTTGTTAAACTGGTTGTAATCACAGTCAATAAAACTACTAATAGCCATTCCATTTGAGATCTTAATAGGAAAGTCCATATCTAAGTCATACCAAAGAATATCATGATTCTCGTTTAGTGCAATCACTCCATCTACAAAACTTCGAATAATTGATCCGATAGATGCTACAGTCATGGTAGTTTTACTCCCTTCCATAAATAAAATTATCAATAGTATAACATAATTCTTCTGACTATTTAGAAGAGTCTGCATGTAAAATTTATCTGCACCTAATAAAACTCAACTCTCTCTATATATTTTGATAAATAAATAAAATTATTTAATTGCAAGTAAAAAAATATCTGCAGTGTTTTGAATGATTTTGGCATCTCTCTATCTATCAAAATTTCGGTGATAACAAAAATAGACTTATAAAATCAAATGAATTTACGGAATTTTAAAATAGTTTCAAAAAGATTTAGAAAATTGGCACGGCTCTTGCATTATAAAAATGTGTAGAAAACAATTTTATAATTTAGGAGGAAATAGTAATGACAACACCTGAAATCTTATATTCCGTGAAAGCACAAAGAGGACCTGAGTTACGTTGTAAAGGATGGAGACAGGAATCCATCCTACGTATGCTTGAAAATAACATGGAAAACGCAGAAAAACCAGAAGAGCTGGTCATCTATGGGGGAATCGGGAAAGCTGCACGCAACTGGGAATCCTATCATGCCATCGTGAAATCCTTAAAAGAGTTAGAGGATGATGAGACATTGGTCGTGCAATCTGGGATGCCGGTGGCGATCTTTAAGACACATAAGTATGCCCCGACCGTGGTGATGGCAACGACGAACATCATGAAAGCAGATTGGCCGACATTCTACGATCTACAAGACAAAAATCTGACGATCTATGCGAACTATACAGCGGCGCCTTGGGAGTATATCGGTACCCAAGGGGTTATCCAAGGAACATTTGAAACACTTTCGGCGATTGCACGCCTGCATTACAATGATTCACTCGTTGGAAAAATTCTACTTACTGCAGGAGCTGGAGGGATGGGTGGAAACCAAACTCGTGCAATGACGATGCACGGGGGTGTTGCCATCCTTTGTGACTCGAACATCGAAATCATTCAACGTCGTATCGACAAAGGCTTCATCGATGAGGTTGCTGGATCGCTGGACGAGGCGATTGCGAAGGCGAAGGAATATGCGGCTGCTGGGAAACCGCTTGGCATCGCAGTCGTAGGAAATGCGGCTGATATTTTTGATGAAGTGCTTGAAAAAGGATGGCTACCAGACATATCTACTTCCATGACCCCAGGGCATGACCCAATCTCTTACTTGCCAGCTGGTTATACCGTGGAAGAAGCGGAAGAGTTACGTGATTCCAACCGTGAACTTTACCTGGAAAAAGCACGTGAGACAATGGTCCGTGAATTGAAGGCGCTTATCAAATTCATGGATTTGGGTGTCCATTCATTCGAATACGGAACAAGCCACCGCAAAGAATGCATCGATGCTGGAATGGACGAAAAAGAGGCGAAGCGACTACCGGGCTTCGTGGCAGAATATATCCGCCCGCTGTTCTGTGAGGGACGAGGACCATTCCGATGGGTTTGCCTATCGGGTGAGGCAGAGGACTTACGCAAGATTGACGACATGATCCTCGAGAAATTCAGTGACGACCACCTGGTGACACGTTGGATCAAGCTCGCGAAGAAACATATCCCGATCGAAGCGCTACCTGCGCGTATTTGTTACATGGGCTTCGGTCAACGCAAGGCCTTCGCATTAGAAGTGAACGACATGATCCGTCGCGGAGAACTAGCAGGACCTGTGGCATTCTCCCGTGACAACCTGGATTCTGGTTCGATCGTGAACCCGACATTCGAATCAGAAAACATGAAAGACGGCAGTGACCTGATCTCTGACTGGCCGATGTTGAACGGACTTTTAAACGCAGTAGGCATGTGTGACCTCATCGCGATCCAAGCGAACTATTCAATGGGGGAGGCAGTTCATACAGGCGTGACGATGGTTGCGGACGGAACAGCAGAATCGGATATGAGACTCGAGGTGGCGATGACCGTAGACTCAGGCATAGGGGTAGTTCGTCACGCACAGGCGGGCTATGAAATTGCACAGGACGTAGCGAACGGAAAAGGAAAATTAACAGAGGAGAGCATCAAGATCCCATTATGGTGGAAGCGTGAAGCGACATTTGGACCTAAAGATGTGAAAAAGGGAGTTAAGGCATAAGGAAATGAAAAAAGGTAGTAGATATCTAGACATAGGATATCTACCCTTCTTTTCTTTTAGTTTCATGGATAAATGGCTCTAAAAAAACATAAATAGGGGGCAATGGAATGAAAAAGAATTTATTTCTTACGATAGTCATGATTTTCTCTTTAATCTTAGCGGCATGTGGGTCAGGAGAGGCTGATGCAGATAAGAATGGTAGCGGTGGAGATAAGAAAACACTTAAAGTTGCAACAGAGGCTAATTATGCGCCTTTTGTTTATTTGGATAAAGGAGATATGACTGGTTTCGATGTAGACTTTATGAATGCTGTTGCAGCAGAAGCTGGTTATGAGATTGAGCTAGTTAATGTTGGATGGGATCCACTGTTTGTTGAAGTAAAAAGTAAGCTTTCTGATTTAGGGATATGTGCAATTACAATCAATGATGAAAGAAAGCAAACGTACGATTTCTCAGTTCCATATTATCTATCAACTAATAAAATTCTAGTTCCAGAAGGTAGTGATATTAAAACTGCTGCGGACTTAAAGAATGATAAGGTAGTAGCGGTATTAGGTGGAACGACTGGTCAGGAAGCAGTGGAAGGTATTCTTGGTAAAAATAATAGTAATATAAAAAAATTCGATAATAATAACTTAGCTATCATGGAAATGATTAGCGGTGGGGCTGATGCTGTTGTTGCAGATAATGCAGTAGTGGAAGAATATGCAAAAAATAATCCCGACCAAAAGCTTGTAGTAATTACAGATGAACAAGGATTTGAGAGTGAGTTTTATGGAATTATGTTTCCTAAGGGAAGTGAACTGACAGGAGATTTTGATAAAGCGGTGTCTACAATTCTTGAAAATGGAACCTATACAAAAATCTATAAAGAATGGTTTGGAACAGAACCGGATGTAGATACAATACTTGCTCAACAGGAATGATATGAAAATGAAATAGCGTAACTTTGAATTTATTAGTTACGCTATTTAGTTTTTACTAGGGGGGGAACCTATTGGATTTTAGACTAGACATTTTAGTGGAATATATCCCTTTCTTTTTAAAGGGAACGTTATTAACAATAGGATTATCACTTATTGGAATACTACTAGGAACAATATTAGGATTACTAATAGGTTTAGGAAAAATGATGCGAAATAAAGTTATTTCTTTTATATGTAGTTGCTATATAGTATTTTTCCGAGGAACACCTTTATTTGTCCAAATCTTATTGATCCACTTTGGGGTAGTTCCTATGATTATTGGTCATACAAATGGAATAATAGCTAGTATTATCGCACTTTCATTAATAGCGGGTGCTTATATATCAGAAATATTCAGAGCTGGGATTCAATCGATTGATAAAGGCCAAATGGAAGCATCACGTTCACTAGGTATGAATCATGTGCAATCAATGAAAGATGTAATTTTGCCACAAGCATTCAAACGAATGATTCCACCACTGGGTAATGAGTTTATCGTCCTAATTAAGGAATCTTCACTTGCAGCGATTGTTGCAACTCCAGAGCTGATGTATTATGGGCGTGCATTAGCAAGTCAATATTACAGAGTATGGGAGCCTTATCTGACCGCTGCCCTTATTTATCTCGTACTAACAACTACTTTAAGCTTCTTGTTAAATCATCTTGAAAGAAGGTTGGCAACAGAATGATACAAGTGAAGAACTTAAAAAAATCATTTGGTAGTAACGAAGTATTAAAAGATATTAATGTTGTCATAAAGCCAAAAGAAGTTGTGGTAGTTATTGGTCCATCAGGGTCCGGAAAATCTACCTTTTTACGATGCTTGAATTTATTGGAATCCATCACGGATGGTCGTGTTGCGATAGAAGGTGTTGATATAACGGATAAGAAGACAGATATTAATAAAGTTAGAACTGATGTAGGTATGGTGTTTCAACAATTTAATTTATTCCCCCATAAAACGGTAATGGAAAATATAATACTTGCCCCTATGAGGGTGAGAAAACTTTCGGAAGAACAAGCAAAGAAAAAAGGCTTAGATTTACTTCGCAAAGTGGGACTTGAAGAGAAGGCAAATGCTTATCCCGATTCCCTATCAGGCGGTCAAAAACAACGAGTAGCTATTGCAAGGGCACTTGCGATGGAGCCGAAAATTATGCTTTTTGATGAACCGACATCTGCATTAGATCCTGAAATGGTTGGGGAAGTTCTGGAAGTAATGAAGCAATTAGCAAAAGAGGGGATGACGATGGTAGTAGTAACTCATGAAATGGGATTTGCTCGAGAAGTAGGTGACCGCGTTATATTTATGGATGGTGGTTTCATAGTGGAAGAAAATATTCCAAAAGAAATTTTTGAAAATCCACAACACGATCGTACAAAATCCTTCTTGAGCAAGGTTCTCTAATAGTTTCCGAGATTATGAAATCAAAAATGGGGTGAAAAAATGAATAGCCTTCCAGAATCATTAGAAAATCATCAAGTTTCGTTTAATGAGCAACAAAAAATATATTCGTTTCGGAATTTCTTAAAGTTCTTCTTTTTTAGTACGATAGGAATCTTTATGTTTTTTATACCTATCAATATAAATGATAAAAATTCCATTCCTTTAGATCATTTGGTTACATGGATTCGGTCATTTTCTAATACGGCAAATGCCTATTATGCCATGATATTAGTAGTTTTGGGTGCAGCTTACCCATTTTACAAAAAGACATGGCGCAAAAGTAAAGTGGAAATGGTGTTATCTAGCTTTAAAGTATTAGGAGCTATTGCTGCTTTTCTTGTATTGTTTGAAATTGGTCCTGCCTGGCTTATGGCAGAAGATATGGGCCCTTACTGGTACTATAGTTTGCTCATTCCTATTGGAGTTCTTGTACCAATTGGTGCCATCTTTTTAGCAATGTTAGTCGGATATGGATTACTTGAGTTTATTGGTATTTTCATGCAACCAATTATGCGTCCAATATGGAGAACTCCTGGTAGATCTGCTATTGATGCTGTTGCCTCGTTTGTTGGTAGTTACTCAATTGGTTTGTTAATAACGAACAGAATTTACAAGGAAGGTAAATATACAAAAAAAGAAGCTGTTATTATTGCAACTGGTTTTTCAACTGTGTCCGCTACATTTATGATTGTTGTGGCAAACACTTTAGACTTAATGCATATTTGGAATTTATATTTTTGGCTCACATTTTTAGTTACTTTTGTGGTAACAGCAATTACGGTAAGAATTTGGCCAATAAATAAAATGAGCGATGAGTATTACACAGAAGAAGGTTATCCAGAAGAAATTATAAAAGAGAATCGAGTAAAGTATGCATGGGAGCAAGCAATGCTTACTGCTCATAATGCTCCTAAATTAAAGACAAATATTTATGAGAATGTCAAAGATGGATTAGTAATGGCAATGGGTATTTTACCGTCAATTATGTCCATTGGATTATTTGGGCTAATATTGGCCAATCATACACCGGTGTTCGACTTTCTTGGTTATATTTTTTATCCATTAACTTGGATTCTTCAAATTCCAGAACCACTTCTAGCTGCAAAGGCTGCAGCCATTAACCTGATCGATATGTTTTTACCGTCATTGGTTGTATTGGAGGCAAGTTTAGAAACTCGATTTATCATTGGATCTCTTTCCATCTCAACGATTCTTTTCTTCTCTGCTTTGATACCTTGTATTCTATCAACGGAAATACCAATTAAGATGACTCATATATTAGCAATTTGGTTTTGGAGAACAATATTAACGCTAATTATTGTTACACCACTTGCATTTTTATTCCTCTAAAATAGCGAGGTGTGTAGCTGAAATGTGTCTCTTACTACTTATAATGGAGGTATGAAAACAATGAGTGAAAAAATAGAAGTCGACCTTTTAATTAGTAATGCAGCGGAAATCGTAACTTGTTCTGGCGAAGGTATGTCTGGCATTGGAGTTCTAAAGAATACTTCGCTTGTAATTAATGATGGAAGAATTATTGGAGTCGGATTAAAAGATGAACTAAGTAAGAAGTTTGATGTTGAAAATACACAAATAATCGATGCGACTGGAAAAGTAGTTGCACCTGGATTTGTAGATTGTCATACACATTTAGTATTTAACGGTACACGCGTAGAGGAATACGCAGCAAAACTGACTGGCAACAATCCTGAAAAATTAAAAGAACTTGGCATTACTACAGGTCCTAATCGGACGATAGAATTGACACGGGATGCTTCCATAGGAGATTTATTTGAACAGTCCAAGAAAAGAATGCTAAGCATGTTAAATTACGGAATTACAACTATAGAGAGTAAAAGTGGATATGGTTTGACTACCGAAAGTGAAATTAAAATACTTGAGGTGGGAAGAAGGCTTGATAGAGAAACTCCTGTCGATGTATTAAATACTTTTCTGGGAGCACATGGTTTTCCGAAAGGTATGGAAAAGAGTGATTATCTCTCCATTATTATAAATGAAATGATTCCAGAAGTAGGTAAGCGCAATCTTGCAGAATTCTGTGATGCTTGGTGTGATGAAGGTTACTATACGGCGGAGGAATCAAAGCTAATATTGGAAGCTGCTTTACAATATGGAATGAAACCGAAGTTACACGCAGATGCTTATTCCTATATTGGAGGATCTGATTTAGCGGTGGAGATGAACATGGTTTCCGTAGATCATCTTAATTATACACCTGTTGAAGTAATGGAAAGGCTAGCACATTCCAAAGTCACCGGAGTATTAATGCCGGCATTGGATTTTGCTGTTGGACACAAGCAACCATTTGATGCGAGAAAAATGCTCGACTTAGGGATGGAAATAGCTCTTGCAACTGATTTATGCCCTGCATGTTATACAGAGTCCATGCAATTTGTTATTAACCTTGCATGTAGACTGTATAAATTCACAGTTGAAGAAGCAATAAAAGCGGCTACATATGGAGGTGCACGAGCACTAAATTTAAATGATCGTGGTGTTATTGAAGTAGGTAAACTAGCAGACTTGCAGATTTGGGATATTCCTACGTATAAACATATAGCATACGAGCTTGGAACGAACATAGTTGAAACAGTTATTAAAGACGGCAAAGTAGTAGTCAATCGATAAAATAGGAGGAGTTATGGATGACAAAAAAACAATTCACTTCAGCTGCAGAAGAAGTAAAAGAAGAGCGCTTGCTCCAGTTGTTTTTGGAACTTGCAAAAATTAATGGTCCAAGTACAAAAGAACAACTTGTAGCGGAATATTTGATGAAAGTATTACCGGAGCTTGGATTTACAATTGAATTTGATGAAGCACATAAAAATTTTAATGGTGAAGTTGGTAATTTAATTGCTTGGCATGAGGGAACTGATGCAACTATTCCTCCACTATTTTTCTCTACTCATATGGATACAGTGCTTCCAACTGAGGGACTTAAACCAGTTATAAAAGATGGAATTATCTATTCTGATGGCACAACTATATTGGGTGCAGATGATCGAGCTGCATTAGCTGCATATTTAGAAGGAATACGAGCGGTTATTGAAAGTGGGATACAACATGGACCAATTGAATTTGTTTTAACTGTTAATGAGCAACCAGGACTTGTGGGAGCAAAATATATGGACTATTCAAAGGTTAAGAGTAAAGCAGGTTACATTTTTGATAGTAGTGGCGATGTCGGTCAAATAATTTTAAAAGGACCATACAGTAGTCGCATCTGGATGGAAGTGGAAGGTAGTGCGGCACATATTGCACTAAACGCTGAGGAAGGAAATAGTGCATTTCTAATAGCTGCAAATGGTCTATTGAATATGAAGTTAGGCACCATTGATGAAGAGACACTAGCTAATATAGGTATTATAAATGGAGGAGAATTAACATCCATTATTCCTGGTTCTGTGACGGTGGCAGGAGAAGTACGAAGCTTTTCTAAAGATAAATTAGAACGCCAGTTAAAGCATATGGAGGATGCGATGCAAGAGGCAGCTAGAAAAAGTGATGGTAAAGTAAATGTTCGTATTGAAAAGAAATATAGCGGATTTGATATTCCTAAGGATCATATTCTAACCTCCACGGTTGAAAAATCAGCGAGAAACATACATGTAAAACCATATTTAACCGAAACATTAGGAGGTGCAGATACTAATGTACTTAACGAGAATAGTTTGACTTGTATTACTTTAGGTAATGGGTTTCAAAACATCCACTCCTTTAGAGAATGTATTAGTATTGAAAACTTAATAAATACAGGTAGACTAACAGCTGAATTAATAGAACAATGGTATGAGAATCATAAATAATTATTCTATTTAGTAGTAGACATAGGGAGTGAACGGACAATGAGAAATGAAGAAGTAGTTGAATTAGATGGACGTACGTTAGATAGACATAAAATTGAGCGTGTGGTTTATGGGGATGTAAAGGCGATTGTACCAGAGGCTGATTTAATAAGGGTACGTGCTAGTCGGGAAAGAATCGAAAAACAGCTTAGAGATGGAAAAGTTATCTATGGAGTCAATACTGGATTTGGTAAATTAAGTGATATCGAAATAGAAAAAGAAGATATCGCGAAATTACAATTAAATTTACTACGTGCAGACGCAGTTGGGGTAGGAGACCCACTACCAACACCCGTTGTACGGGCGATGATGGTTCTTCGTGCAAATGCACTAGCAAAAGGTTTTTCAGGGATTAAAGAAGACACACTTCTATTATTAGTAAATATGATTAATAAAGGTATTCATCCTATTGTCCCTAGTAAAGGGTCAGTTGGAGCAAGTGGCGATTTGGCACCGTTAGCTCATGTAGCAATAGTGTTAATAGGTGAGGGGAAAGCCGAATATGAAGGTGAGATTCTTTCGGGTGCTGAAGCTCTCAAGCGAGCTGGTTTAACACCTGTTTCCTTAGAAGCAAAAGAAGGACTTGCATTAATCAATGGGACACAGGCGATGACTGGAGTTGGAGTTGTTACACTTAATGAAGCAGAACGTGTAGGCTTAGCCGCGGATATGGCTGCATGCTTAACAATGGAAGCACTACAAGGAATTATTTCTGCTTTTGATAGTGAATTATTAGCTGTGCGCCCACATCCGGAATTGGAATTCGTCGCTTCTCGAATGAGAAATTGGTTGGAAGGAAGTAAACGAATTACGCATCAAGGGGAAATAAGAATGCAAGATGCATACTCCATTCGATGCATTCCTCAAGTTCATGGTGCATCCTGGCAAGCATTTAATTATGTAGAAGAAAGACTGAAAATTGAAATTAATTCTGCAACGGATAACCCTATTATATTAGAAAATGGTGAAATAATTTCTGGTGGACATTTTCATGGTCAACCAATTGCATTGGCTATGGATTTTTTGAAAGTTGGGGCTGCAGAGTGGGCGAATATTTCAGAAAGAAGAACAGAACGTCTAGTTAATCCCCAATTAAGTGGGTTATCTCCATTTTTAGCTATGGATCCAGGTTTAGAATGTGGATTAATGGTTCCGCAATATGCTGCGGCTGCTCTAGTTTCGGAAAACAAAGTCCTTGCTCATCCAGCAAGTGTTGATTCCATTCCGACGTCAGCAAACCAGGAAGATCATGTGAGTATGGGGACTATTGGGTCACGCCAAGCACGTGAAATTGTTCATAACAGCGCGAGAGTCATTGCTATTGAGTTAATATGTGCATCTCAAGCGATTTACTTAGAGAAAGCGGAAAACCAACTTGCACCAGCGACAAGGGATTACTTAGAAAAAGTGCGAGCGATATGCCCGCCATTAGATAGTGATCGAGCAATCTCTGACCAAATGGAAGCATTAGCCCAGTATATTTTGCGAGAAGACGTATTAAAATTCGGCAAGTAATATTAATAAAGCTATTTCTAAAATGGGGGGAAGGAAATGACGGAATTTCGATTAAAAAGTAACATGGATAGCCTCATTACAGATGTATTTGAGGACGTAATTAAATGGAGAAGATATTTTCATCAAAACCCTGAATTATCGTATGAAGAGATTAAAACATCTCAATATGTTTTTGAAACACTCACATCATTTGGAAATATAGAAGTTACACGTCCAACAAAAACAAGTGTAGTGGGACGTCTGAAAGGTAGCGAGCCCGGTGAAGTTCTAGCGATGCGAGCTGATATGGATGCTTTGCCCATAACGGAAGAAACTGGGTTGCCATTTGCTTCAAGTAATTCGGGCATCATGCACGCTTGTGGGCATGACGGACATACTGCTATGCTCCTTGGTGCTGCTAAAATTCTTGTGCAACTAAAGGATGAAATAAAAGGTGAGATAAGATTTATTTTCCAACACGCTGAAGAACTCTTTCCTGGTGGTGCGCAAGAAATGGTGAAAGCTGGAGTGCTGGATGGTGTCGACAAAATAATTGGATTACATGTTTTTTCCAATATTCCAACTGGAAAAGTTATTATGCCATATGGAACTTTCTCAGCAAATTCAGATGTGTTTGACATTAAAATTATTGGTAAGGGGGGACATTCCTCTCAGCCTGAAGAAACAATTGATCCCATATCAATAGGAGCGCAAGTAGTAAATAACATGCAGCATATAATTGCACGCAATGTAGCGCCATTAGAGCAAGCGGTAGTTTCCGTTACGGAGTTTAATGGTGGAACCGCAAAAAATATCATACCTGATTCCATTAAAATCGGTGGAGGAGTAAGAAGTTTTGATCAAGGAGTTCGAGAAAAAATTGTACATCGTATGGAAGAAATAGTGAAAGGAGTTACAGAGGCTCACAAAGCATTCTACGAGTTTGATTATATATATGGTTATGGTTCTGTAATGAACAATCACAAATTAACGGAGGAAATGGAAGAACTTATTAAAGAAGAATTTAGTGATGAAACAATTATGATTGTTCCACCGATGATGGGTGGGGAAGACTTCTCAGCTTTTTCAGACAAAGTTCCTGGCTGTTTTATTGGTGTTGGAGCAGCATTTGCTGATGATGGGCGTAATTTTCCCCATCATCATCCTCGATTCGATATTGATGAAAAATCATTGGAGATGGGCCTTAAGCTATTGATTAAGGCACCGTTTAAATTATTGAATTAACAAGTACATCATCTTAGAAAAACTCTATAAATAATTTTCCATAAAATAATGATAGAGAAGAGGAAAAGATGTATGTTTCAAGAACCTGTTGTAGCAGCAATGGTGATTTTAGGATTAATCGCTGTTGGAGAGGTAATATCTATTTTAACAAAAGCAAGAATTCCAATGCTGTTCATAGCGTTGATGGGTTATCTTGTACTAATTTGGACAGGAATATTACCAAAGAGTATGATTGTTGATTCTGGTTTCGTAACTGTAGGTACTGTTTTAGGTACTGCTCCGATTATTGTTCATATGGGGACATTAATTCCATTAAAAAGCATTAAGTCCCAATGGAGAGCGGTTGCAATAGCAGTGTTAGGTATAATCTTTGCTTCTGTGCTAATCTTAACGATTGTTACTTTCATTTTTGATTATTCTGTAGCAGTTGCTGGTGTTGGTCCTCTAACTGGAGGTATTATCGCCCTTCTTGTTACGTCAGAAGGATTAGCGGAGTTAGGCTTAGTTTCACTGGTGACAATTCCTGTATTAATTATGGCGATACAATCCTTATTTGGAATACCTATCGCGACAAATATTCTCCGTAAATATGCACTGAAAATTCGTACTGAAATGGACAATGGAACCTACGTCTCAGAATACAAGGCAAGCGATAATAATGAAAAGGAAAATGACAAGTTTTTTCTTCCGGATAAATATAGAAGTAATTTAATTTTACTCTTCTTATTATTTGTCGGTGGAGCTCTTGCAGTTGTTCTAGGGAAATACACACCTATTCCATATAGTTTATGGGCTCTAGTTATCGGTGTCTTGGGTAGGTTAATTGGATTTTATCCAGAGAGAGTAATGGAGCGTGCGAATGCATTTACTGTCGGTATGGCAGGAATTATATTTTTAATTATTATCATGATGAATGATATTACATTTGGCCAATTTATTGGCTACCTCCCAGAAGTACTATCTATTATGGTAGTTGGGATTATAGGAATTATTGTCGGTGCGTACATCGGATCAAAAATATTTAAGTGGGACCCACTTAAAGGGATTCCAGTGGCCCTAACTGCTACGTTTGGCTTCCCTGGAGATTATATTGTGTGTGAAGAAGTTAGCAGAAGTGTAGGAAGAGATAAAGAAGAAGAAGAAAAGATTTTTAATGAGATATTAACCCCCATGCTCGTAGGTGGTTTTACAACTGTAACTGTGGGGTCGGTTATTATTGCAAGTATATTAATAAAAACACTATAAAGGGAAATAGAAAAAGAGATTATGTAACATTCATAATCTCTCAGATTTAAGACAAAAGGCAGTAAGGTATCTCTTAGCGAGTATGTGAACGACATTTCGTTCACATACTCGCTTTTTGTCTGGGTCCCGTTAATTTCCGTTCCAGGCGGACGCTTTCCGCCGGCATGGCTTCAGCCGCTTCCCTCGCTCCGCTCAGTCCAGGGTCTTCAGCTCATGCACCTGACGCTTCGCTTTCGGTGCAGAAAACATTTGCTATTCCGGCTGGAGTCGCCGCCTTCCACTCCATCAACTATTATCCGCTTTACAATAAGAAAACTATCATGCATTAATAGATCGAGTTATTATCACTTACATTTTTTCAATTAGTATTTATAGAAAATCGTTGAAAAAGGCGACACTCCTGCGGGAATAGCGTTAGCCGAGAT
>NZ_JARHXR010000011.1:0-141955 GCF_029222665.1 Bacillus sp. Cr_A10 | reverse complement strand
TAGTCTATCAAGCTATATGTCTTAACGTTTTGCATGTTCAGTTTTCAATGTTCATGTTGCCGTCTTGTTTTGACGACTTCTCTATAATACCAAGATACGATACACATGTCAATACTTTATCTAAATAAAATATAAAACTCTTTCATTATCATTAAAAGTAAGGAAAGAGTTCTCTCTATATTATTATACAAGTGCTTCAATATAAAACGATCGTTTTGCATTTAAATCAATTATCTCACCATTTTCAGTTAATCGAATCATCGGTCGGAATGGTGAATCTCTATGTAAAAAAACTACTTCTCCTATTTCTCCATTCGATAAAAGTACTCGAGTTGAAATAGGTACTGCACCTACAAGAGATATTAAAGCATTTACAACTTGAATATTATACTTACCAAACTCTTCTTCTTTAATCATTTCTAATACTTTAAAAGGAGAACTTTTTGCTCGATAGATCCTTTCGGAAGTCATTGCATGAAAAACATCGGCAACAGCAATTATTTGTGAATAAATCGATACATTTTCCATTTTTTCACCCTTTGGATATCCGCTACCATCTAATCTTTCGTGATGTTGAAAAATAGCAAGCTTCATCTCAGGTTTAAGTAATGGACTGTCTTTGATCATCTGAAAACTATAAATTGTATGCTTCTTAATCTCTGAAAAATCCGCTTCTGTTAAGTGAGACTTTTTATCTCTAATTTTTGAATTTACCTTTGCCATACCTGTATCAGCCATTAAACCGGCAGTTGCTATTTGAATAATTTCACCATTAGAATAGTTTAACTTCTTTGCTATCGCACCAGAAAGTATCCCTACAGCGATAGAATGATGAGCAATATATTTTTCTTTTGTAGAATAGTTATTTAAATAAAAAAGAGATTGTCGATCAGCCGATGCTCTTTCTACTAAAGGCATAATGATATTTCGTAGCCTAGCTACATCAACCTTCATTCCAGATTCCCATGCTAAAAATTCCTTATGATAATTACTAACGGCTTCGTTATATAATTGAGCAAAGTTTGTTTTAATTTCTGGTGCATTATTTTCTATTATAGTTTTCTTGGCTTTTTCATCGTTTAGTCTCATTATCTCTTCATCAGATCTATTGAACATATTATCTATAGTTACTGGAACTTTGTTTATATTAAAAGCACGTAATACTTGTATATGCTCTCTCAATATTTTCGTATCTTTTCGAATAATAGGAGTCTTTGTATTTACTAAGATATCTTCCGCAATTGTGCTGCCTAATCTTAGTTCTTCTAGATTCTCTAATATATAATCCAATGTATTCACTCCTTTTGTCCTTTTAATTTCCTTAATTATACTAAATTTTCACGATTTTTGTATATGCAAAAAAACACCCCTAAGCAAATATGTTTGCTTAGGGGTAATTTATTTACTCATTTTCTTCGATTGATGATTCTTCTACTTCATTAATGGAATCCTCGGTCTCCACTTCATTTATAGAATCCTCTTCTCCTATTTCTTCATCATCTTCTTTTTTCACTTTAGCTACGGTTGCTATTAACTCATCTCCTGCTAATCTCATTAATCGGACACCTTGAGTGCTTCTGCCTGTTACAGAAATATCATTAACATCCATACGAATGAGCATACCATTTATAGTAATTAGCATTAAGTCTTCTGTTCCATCTACTGCCTTAACTGCACATAATGGGCCATTTTTTTCGGTGATTTGACAGGTTTTAACGCCCATTCCACCACGGCTTTGTAAACGGTATTCGGATTCTGGTGTACGTTTTCCGTAACCATTTTCAGTTACAACTAAAATTTCTTGACCAGGTTCAATAATTTCCATACCTACTACATAGTCGTCATCTTTTAGTCGAACACCTCTAACACCACTAGCGGTTCTTCCCATTGATCGAATATCTGTTTCTTCGAATCGAACTAATTTTCCTTGACGTGTTCCGATAATAATCTGCTTGTTTCCATCTGTTAAACGTACAGCAATCAGCTCATCTTCGTCACGTAAGGAAATAGCAATCAATCCATTTGCTCGAATATGAGCAAAACCAGAAACAGGAGATCGCTTAGTTACACCATGTTTAGTCGTGAAGATGAAATAATTATCCTCTTCAAATGATGCCATTCGGATCATCGCTGTAACTTGTTCATCTCTTTCGATACCTAGCAAGTTAACAATCGGTAATCCTTTCGCTGTTCTTCCGTATTCAGGAACTTCAAACCCTCTTGCACGATACACTTTACCTTTGTTAGTGAAAAATAAGATTGTATCATGGGTAGATGTGTACAATAGATGCTCTACAAAATCATCCTCGTTCGTACCCATCCCTTGAACTCCACGGCCACCACGTTTTTGACTCTTGTACGTATTTGCAGGTAATCGTTTAATATACCCTTTATTTGTTAAAGTTAAAACAGAATTTTCAACTGGAATCAAGTCTTCATCCTCTAAAACTTCTGCTCCTCCTGCAACAATTTCAGTTCTACGTTTATCGGCATAACGATCTTTTATTTCTGTAATTTCTTCTCTAATAATTTCAAGTACTCTATATTCATTTGCTAATATAAACTTCAACTCTTCAATTAATTTAACTAATGAATTATATTCTTCTTCAATTTTGTCACGTTCCAAACCAGTCAAACGTTGTAAACGCATATCCAGGATTGCTTGAGCTTGTCGTTCAGATAAATTGAATTTCTCCATTAGTCCATTTTTCGCTTCTTCTCCTGTTTGAGAAGCTCGAATTAATGCAATGATTTCATCAATATGATCTAACGCAATACGTAAACCCTCTAAAATATGTGCTCGATCTTCAGCTTTATTTAACTCAAATTGTGTACGGCGACGAATAACTACTTTTTGGTGTTCAAGATAGTAGTAAAGCATTTCTTTTATGTTTAAGACTTTTGGTTGGTTATCTACAAGTGCTAGCATATTTACACCAAAACTAGATTGTAGAGCAGTTTGTTTATATAAATTATTTAATAATACATTTGAGTTAGCATCTTTTCGAACTTCTATAACAATTCGCATACCATTACGGTCAGATTCATCTGCTAAATGGGTAATGCCATCAA
The DNA here is from genome assembly GCF_029222665.1 of Bacillus sp. Cr_A10. Lineage (NCBI taxonomy): Bacteria > Bacillati > Bacillota > Bacilli > Caryophanales > Bacillaceae > Bacillus > Bacillus sp. Cr_A10. The sequence continues at coordinate 138,883 of NZ_JARHXR010000011.1, read as the reverse complement.
TTTTTTTATCTCGAACGAGCTCTGCGATTTTCTCGATTAAGCGTGCTTTATTTACTTGGTACGGTAATTCTGTAACGATAATTACTTCTTTACCACTCGCTTTTTGTTCAATTTCAACCTTAGCACGAATTAAAACTGATCCTCTACCTGTCTCATAAGCGCGACGAATACCACTTCGCCCTAAAATGATACCACCAGTTGGAAAGTCAGGACCTGGAATAATAGACATTAGCTCTTCAATGGTAATTGCAGGGTTCTCAGATAATGCTAGAACTCCATCAATTATTTCTCCTAAGTTATGAGAAGGGATATTAGTTGCCATCCCTACTGCAATCCCAGAAGCACCATTTACAAGCAAGTTTGGATATCTACTAGGCAATACTACTGGTTCTTTTTCTTGGCCATCATAGTTATCTTTATAGTCGATTGTGTTTTTATTGATATCTCGCAACAACTCTAGTGCAATCTTAGACATACGAGATTCTGTATAACGCATGGCAGCTGCTCCGTCTCCATCAACAGACCCAAAGTTACCATGGCCATCTACTAACATATAACGATAACTAAAATCTTGAGCCATACGTACCATCGCTTCGTAAATAGAGGAGTCACCATGTGGATGGTATTTCCCCATTACGTCTCCTACTATACGAGCAGACTTTTTATGAGGCTTATCCGGTGTATTCCCCAATTCTTGCATACCATATAAAATTCGACGATGAACGGGTTTTAAGCCGTCACGAACATCTGGTAATGCACGGGATACAATTACACTCATTGCATAATCAAGGAAAGAAGTTTTCATTTCTTGACTAATATTGATCCCTTTAACACCTTTATTCGGTATTTCCGACATTCTCAAGACCTCCAGTCACACACTTACTTAAATATCTAAATTCTTCACATATACTGCATTTTCTTCTATAAATTGACGTCTTGGTTCTACGTCCTCACCCATTAATTGTTCAAATACAGCATCAGCTTCCATGGCATTATCTAAGTTTACTTGAAGCAATGTACGAACATCTGGATCCATTGTCGTTTCCCAAAGTTGGTCTGCATCCATTTCACCCAAACCTTTATATCGTTGAATATTAGGTTTCGATGTTTTAGGTAAACGATCTAAAATTTCTTTTAATTGTTCGTCGTTATAGCAATATTCTACATGCTTCCCTTGTTTTACTTGATATAAAGGTGGCTGTGCAGCATATACATAACCTGCCTCGATTAAAGGTCTCATAAAACGGAAGAAGAAAGTAAGTAATAAAGTACGAATATGAGCTCCATCGACATCAGCATCGGTCATAATAATAATTTTGTGGTAACGGGCTTTTTCTAAAGTGAATTCTCCGCCTATTCCAGTACCTAATGCAGTAATCATCGCTCGAATTTCAGCATTTCCAAGTATTCTATCTAAACGTGCTTTTTCCACGTTTAATATTTTCCCACGTAATGGCAAAATAGCTTGGAAGTGACGATCTCGTCCTGATTTTGCTGATCCACCGGCAGAGTCACCTTCTACGATGTACAGTTCACTTTCTGCAGGAACACGAGATGAACAATCCGCTAATTTCCCAGGTAGACTTGAAACTTCTAAAGCTGATTTTCTTCTTGTAAATTCACGAGCTTTTTTTGCGGCAACTCGAGCTCTTGCAGCCATCAAGCCTTTATCGACTATTTTTCGAGCAACCTGAGGATTTTCTAATAAAAATCGATCAAATCCTTCGGAAAATAAGCTGTTCGTAATAGTACTAACTTCTGAGTTTCCTAGCTTAGTTTTAGTTTGTCCCTCAAATTGAGGATCTGGATGCTTAACAGATACTATCGCAGTTAGTCCTTCACGAACATCATCACCTGATAAATTGGTATCTGCCTCTTTTAACAAACCATTTTTTCTAGCATAGTCATTGATGATACGAGTAAGGGCTGTTTTGAATCCTGACTCGTGTGTTCCACCTTCATACGTATTAATATTATTTGCAAAAGATAAAATATTAGATGAATATCCCGCATTATATTGCATAGCAATCTCAATAGAGATTCCTTCTTTTTCACCCTCAACAAATATTGCTTCTTCTGTAATAGGTTCTTTTGATTTATTTAAATCTTCTACGTATGATTTTATTCCGCCTTCATAATGATATTTAATGGACTTTTCTTGGCCTTCTCTTTCATCCGCAATTGTAATTTGTAATCCACGATTCAAATAAGCCAATTCTCGAACACGATGAGCCAAAATATCAAATTCATACACAGTTGTTTCGGTAAAAATTTCAGCGTCCGCTTTAAATCGTGTTGTTGTTCCATTTTCTTCGGATTCTCCGATAACTTCTAATGGGGAAATGACATCTCCACGTTCAAATTTAATACGATGAATTTTTCCATCTCTCTTAACATATACTTCTGTATACTCGGAAAGTGCATTTACAACAGAAGCACCAACACCATGTAGTCCACCGGATACTTTATAGCCTCCACCGCCAAATTTACCACCAGCATGGAGAACAGTCATGATAACTTCAACAGCAGGCTTACCCATTTTTTCTTGTGTGTCGACAGGGATACCTCGTCCATTGTCTTCTACTCGAATCCAATTGTCTTTTTCTATTGTAACAATAATATGATCACAATAACCTGCAAGTGCTTCGTCAATACTGTTATCAACGATTTCCCATACAAGATGGTGAAGTCCCTTTGAACTAGTTGTACCAATATACATACCCGGACGTTTTCTAACAGCTTCTAGTCCTTCTAACACTTGTATCTGATCAGCATCATAATGTGATTCTAATTCTTTTTCTTCCATAGCCAACTTGCTCACCCACTCTTTCATTACTTCAATAATGGTGAATAAAAAATTATTAATATATTATAAATCCTAAAAACTAATATTCAGTATTTAGATTATTATTTTATTACGACTGCACCTTGTTCCACATGAAACAATTGTGCTTGTTGAATCGTTTCATGTGTAAGACCATCTACACTTGTAGTAGTAACAAATGTTTGAACGTCGCCTTGTATAGTATTTAACAAATGTGACTGTCTATAATCATCCAATTCAGATAAAACATCATCCAGCAATAAAACAGGAGCTTCACCTACCTCCTGTTTTATCAATTCAATTTCCGCAAGCTTCAACGATAATGCAGTTGTACGCTGTTGTCCTTGAGATCCATATGTTTGTACATCGTAGTCATTAACAAAAAACTGAAGATCATCTCGATGAGGACCAGTAAGGGTTATGCCTCTATCAAGTTCTCTTTTTTGGCTTTCAAATAATTTCTTTTCTAGAAATTCTTTCATCTCACTTTCAGTCCACTCTGCATGTATACCAGAAGATGTTTGATAGGAAACGGTCAACTTTTCAAGACCTCTAGAAATACCAAGATGAATTGGTTCAGCCCATTTTTGTAATAATTCCATGAACTGATATCTTTTTTGAATAACTTTTATAGCTGCATCTATATATTGTTCTGTATATACATCAAACATGACATCGTTTAACAGTGATTTCCCTTGATGCTGTTTTAAAATATGATTGCGTTGTTTTAATATCTTTTGGAATTGAAGTAAATCATGTAAATAAACAGGGGAAATTTGTCCGATTTCCATGTCAAGAAATCGTCTTCTGACTTGTGGACTACCTTTTACTAAGTATAAATCTTCTGGAGCAAACATAACGACATTCAACTGTCCAATGTAATTACTAAGCTTCGTTTGCTCAAGGTGGTTAACTTTAGCTTTTTTACCTTTTTTTGATAATAATAATTCTAAAGGTAAACGACCATATTTTTTTTGAATGTCACCTTTTATTTTACCATAGTCTGCTTCCCAGCGTATCAATTCTTTATCATTAGCTGTTCTATGAGACTTAGCCATTGATAAAACATAAAGAGATTCCATTAAATTTGTTTTTCCTTGCGCATTTTCTCCGATAAAGACATTAATTTTAGAGGAAAAATCCAATTGAATTGAATCATAATTACGGTAATCTTTTAATTCTAATCGTTCAATGTACATATCAATCCCCGTTCTCTGGTCCAACCATTTGGAATCTTCCTACTCCTGGAATATTCACTATATCTTTATTTCGAAGTTTACGTCCTCTTCGTTGATCCACTTCACCATTTACATAAACAATATTTTCGCTTAAAAACCACTTAGCCATTCCACCCGAATCTATTGCATCCGTCATTTTCAATAATTGACCAAGTGTGATAAATTCTGAGTCAAAACGAATCTCTTCCAAAAGTAATTCAACCTCTTCTCATTTTCATTATCCCTTCATTTTACTCTAAATCAGCAAATAAGTAAAAAAAAGATAGCCACCTTTGTGACTATCAAAAATATTAATATGTTCTTACTGGTAATATAAGTTGCAGGATGGAGTCATCATGGACCGACTTCAATACAAAAGGTCTCATTGCTCCTGAAAACAGAATTTTTATGTCTTGTCCATCAATTGCTTTTAATGCATCCATCATATATTTTGCACTAAAGGAAATTTTTAATTCTTCTCCCTCAATTGACTCCGCTTGAATTTGTTCTTCTACATTTCCGATTTCCGGTGAATTGGATGATACCTCAACCAGACCCTGTCCAATCGTTGTAAAACGAACTACATTGTTTCTTTCTTCTCTAGCGAGTAAAGAAGCACGATCAATTGCTTGCAATAATGATTTACCGTTTACGATAATCGTCGTTTTATATTCACTAGGTATTAATCTGGAAGTATCCGGATAGTTTCCTTCAAGTAATCTAGAATAAAACAAAACATCTTCCGTTTTAAACAAAATTTGTTGTGGCGTAATGACGATTGCTACTTCTGAAGAAGTCTCTTCTAAGATTTTGTTTAATTCATTTAGGCTTTTACCTGGAATAACCACAGTATATTCTTCGTTAGGTAAGTCTTTGACAGCTGTTTTTCTTCTAGCAAGACGGTGACTATCTGTCGCTACACAATGAAGTTCCCCATCTTTTACTACCCAGTTAACACCAGTAAGTACAGGGCGACTTTCAGAAGTTGATACAGCAAACACTGTCTCTTTAATAATTGATTTTAATAAATCAGATGGGATGAAAAATTGATGATTCTCTTCAATCTGTGGAAGTAATGGATACTCAGATGCATCAAGTCCAATTAAATTAAATTCAGATTTACCTGATCGTATATGTGTTTGAAATTGGTTTGTTACTTCAATCTCTACATCATTTGTTGGAAGTTTACGTACAATTTCATTAAAGACTCTTGCTTGTAAAACAATGGAACCAGTTTCTGTAATTCGTATAATTTGTTCTCCGTTTTTCTCTACAGGAATAAATGTCTGTATGGTGATATCTGAATCACTTCCGGTAATGTAAAGTCCTTTATCTAAAACTTCTAATTTTAACCCAGTTAATATTGGAATTGTTGTTTTAGAACTTACTGCTTTCATTACATTATTTAATCCTTCTAACAAACTATCTCTTGCTATATCGAATTTCATTTTGTTACCTCACTTATATAATTATTATTTATTTAAAAGAATAATAGATATAGTAATAGGGCCTGTGGATTTGTTGATAACTCTATTTTTATCTACTTACGACTACTTATCCACATGTGCATAAGTTGTGTTTAAACAGGATAACATTTTAGGAACTTATCCACAAATTGTTTTAACGTCCTAAAATAGATTTTATTTGTTTAAGGTCATCTTGTAAGTTTGCATCATCTTTTAACATACGAGCAATTTTCTCGTGAGCATGAATCACAGTCGTGTGATCACGTCCCCCGAATTCTTCTCCTATTTTAGGCAAAGAAAAATCTGTAAGCTCTCTCGAGAGATACATAGCAACCTGTCGAGGAAATGCAATAGATTTAGTTCGTTTTTTAGCACTAAAATCTTCTAACCTTATATGAAAATGTTCTCCAACGACTTTTTGTATATCTAAGATTGTAATTATTCGTGGACGAGCGTTTGGCATTATATTCTTAAGCGCCTCTGCTGCTAATTCCGTATTAATATCTTTATTTATAAGAGAAGAATAAGCCACTACTCGTATTAGAGCCCCTTCAAGTTCTCGAATATTCGAATCAATTTGATTTGCAATATAAGCCATTACATCATCCGAAATATCTAATCCATCTGCTCGTGCTTTTTTACGCAAAATAGCAATCCTTGTTTCTAAGTCTGGTGGTGCAATATCAGTTATTAAACCCCATTCAAATCGGGAACGAAGACGATCCTCAAGTGTTGGGATTTCCTTTGGAGGTCGATCACTTGAAATAACAATTTGTTTTGATTCTTCATGTAAAGCATTAAAAGTATGAAAAAATTCTTCTTGAGTTGATTCTTTTCCTGCAAGGAATTGAATATCATCTATTAAAAGCACATCGATATTACGATATTTGTTGCGGAATTCGATTGTTTTGTTATCCCGAATAGAGTTAATAAATTCATTTGTAAATTTTTCAGAAGATAAATAAACCACTTTTGCATTTGGATTGTGTTCTTGAACATAATGACCAATCGCATGCATTAAGTGGGTTTTACCTAATCCTACTCCTCCATATATAAATAGAGGATTATATGCTTTTGCCGGTGCTTCTGCTACAGCCAGTGATGCAGCATGTGCAAAACGGTTACCAGATCCAATGACAAAAGTATCGAATGTATTTTTTGAATTTAACATACCAGGTGAAAAATCAGGTTGGTCTCCATTATTTGAAGGAACTTTCGGTTTAGGAACTTCAAAGTCGTCAAAATCCTGATTTTTAGGAACAACAAATGAAATAAGTAGTTCATTTCCTGTTAACTCTGTTAATATTCCGGCAATTAGATGAATATAATGATTTTCAAGCCAATCCCTTGCAAATGAATTAGGAGCAGCTATCGTTACTGTTTCTCCTTTATATGAAAGTAGCTTGGTTGACTTTAACCAGGTTTCAAAACTAGGTTTGGATGTCTTTTTTTCTACTTCAGAGAGAACTTTAGCCCATAGTTCTTCTAAATGTTCCAATAATCTAATCTCCTTTTCTTAAGATTAATAAATATGTATAAAATAAAAAAAGAATAAGATATACACAAATCCACCGACTGTGGATAAATATTATAAACGTATGTGCAAAAAACTTATCCACACATTATTAACAGTTGTGGATAAAAATAAGATGCAGTTTTGGTTTAGAAAAGTAAAACACAAATATCGTACCAAAAAAATGAAGAGATTACAAGAGATTTAAGAGTTATCCACAATAGTTCGATTATTAACAATTATAGTTGTCCACAAGGTATGATTATGTTAAAAACATGTTCATAAGGTTTGTGGATAATTTTTTTCGTGTATTTTTTATGCACAATGGTTCGTGAAAGGAAATTATAATCTGTGGATAACCAAGTTTCAATATGAATGAGGGAGATAGCAAAAAAACAATTGACAAAAGCCGTGCATCTTATATATAATATCGTAGACTGTCTAAAGTAGAACTTTTAAGATGATCATTCAGGAGGTGTCATATAGATGAAACGTACATTCCAACCAAATACCCGTAAACGTGCTAAAAACCACGGTTTCCGCGCACGTATGAGTACTAAAAACGGTCGCCGCGTATTAGCAGCACGCCGTGCCAAAGGAAGAAAAGTATTATCAGCATAAGTCCACTGACCATTTCAGTGGTCTTTTTTTCTTTTATAACGATGAGTTGGAGCAGGTGAACCGATGAATAAGAAACAACGAGTAAAAAAGAATAAAGACTTTCAAACAATATTTAAAAAAGGGAAGTCCTTTGCAAATAGACAATTTGTTGTTTATTGCTTAGAACATGAAGAAGATTTTTTTCGTGTAGGTCTATCTGTTAGTAAGAAAGTTGGAAATGCAGTAGTTCGTAATCGTATTAAGAGGTATATAAGACAAACCTTTTTAGAATTAAAAGATGAAGTAAATACAAATATGGAATATATTATTATCGCTAGAAATCCAGCGGCCAAATTAGACTTTCATGAAACAAAGAAAAGTCTTGAACATGTATTAAAAATTGCTAAGGTAATAAAGAAGAAAAACTAGTGAAGATTTTCTGTTAAATGGTAATATAGAATGAATGGATATATATATAAGAAGTATTAGGGGGAAGAAGGTTGAAAAAAAAATTATCATTATTAATTTTACTGCTAGTAACAACTGTATTTCTAGCAGGTTGTTCGGAATTTAATGAGCCAATCTATTCAAGTTCAGAAGGGTTTTGGAATGAGTATATCGTTTGGCCATTAGTTTCAGCAATTACGTACTTCAAAGGAATACTTGGTACATATGGTTTAGGAATTATTGCGGTAACAATTATTATACGTTTAGCAATCCTACCATTAATGATCAAGCAAACAAAAAGCTCTAAAAATATGCAAGAAGTTCAACCAGAATTACAAAAATTAAAAGAAAAGTACAGTTCAAAAGATGCTGTAACACAACAAAAATATCAACAAGAAATGATGGCTCTATTTAAAGAAAGAGGAGTTAATCCAGCAGCAGGTTGTTTACCAATATTTATTCAAATGCCGATTCTAATTGGTTTTTACCATGCAATTAGTCGAATGAATAATACCCCTGAAATTAACTTAGGTAGTTTTTTAGGATTTGCACTTGCAGATCCAAGTATTGTTTTAGCAGTACTTGCAGGTCTTATGCAATTGATCGTTTTACGTACAGGTCCAGCGATGGATAATCCTCAAATGAAAATAATGATGTATATTATGCCATTTATGATTATTGGTTTTGGTATCGTATTACCAGCAGCACTAACATTGTATTGGGTAATCGGTAATATTATTTCTATCATTCAAAATTTATTCATTTATAAACCTTGGAACAAACCAAAGGCTGAGCCAGTCAAAACGGGAGGGGCAAAAAAATGAATCAGATTACGCAAACTGCACCTACAAAAGAAGAAGCTATAACTGTTGCATTACAAAAACTTGGTGTATCAAAACAAGAAGTAACAATTACAGTATTAGATGAAGGTAAAAAGGGTTTTCTAGGATTTGGAGCAAAACCTGCAGTTGTTCAAGTAACTGTTCGAATAAATGAAGAAAAAGTAGAAGAAGTGCATGAACCAGAAGTGGAGACACTCGAAGTAAACGATGAAACAGAGATTTCTCCAAGTACTTCAAATGAAGTGGACAATCTAGAAGGTACGAATCACTTAGCAATTGAAGAAACAATTAACTATATTAATGAAATAGCAAAAGAAATGAAGATTGATGATTTAGAAATCAATCAAACAAAAGAAGGAAAATTTGTTTACCTTCAATTAAACAGTAAAAAGGCTGCATTACTTATTGGTAAACGTGGACAAACATTAAATGCACTTGAAAGTTTGGCGCAGCTCGTAGCAAATAAATTTTCTAATTCGTTCATTATCATTAAGCTGGATGTAGGAAACTACAGAGAAAAACGACAAGAATCACTTGAACAGCTTGCAGAACGAATGGCAGATAAAGCAGTTCGAACAGGTAACAAAGTAGAGTTTGAACCGATGACTTCTTTTGAAAGAAAAATAATTCATAATGCATTATCTGTTCGAGTAGATATTGAAACTTATTCAGTTGGAACAGATCCAAATCGATATTTAGTAATCGAGCCAATAAAATAATATAAACGGATTTTAGCTTACGAAAAGCTAGAATCCGTTTTTCTTATTGCTAACTACCTAGACGAAAAGCTCGGCGCAAACCTACCGCAACTCCATTTGTTTGTTTGGGAAGATATTGTGCTTTCGCTTTTCTCTTTGCATGTTGATAACTTTTGATCACTAAATAAAATCATCTATACTTCTGATTTTTGACGATTTGTGTTATTGTTATATGTTAGATAGTCATGTTCGTTTTAACTTATTCACATGTGGATAAGTTAGTATGTAAAGGAGGTGGACACTTGTGGAATTCGATACAATAGCTGCTATTTCTACTCCACTTGGAGAAGGGGCTATAGCAATAGTGAGACTTAGCGGTCCCCATGCAATACAGATAGCAAACAAAGTATTTTATTCACCAAACGGAAAAGATTTACTTGTTCAAGCATCCCATACCATTCATTATGGGCATTTAGTTGATCCAAAGACAGAAGAGGTAGTAGAGGAAGTAATGTTGTCTTTGATGAAGGGACCCAAAACATTTACAAGAGAAGATGTAGTAGAAATTAACTGTCACGGTGGGCTTGTATCAGTGAATCGTGTCCTACAGCTTGTTTTGATTAATGGTGCGAGACTAGCTGAGCCTGGTGAATTTACAAAACGAGCGTTTTTAAACGGGAGAATCGATTTGTCACAAGCCGAAGCTGTCATGGATTTAATAAGAGCTAAAACAGATAAAGCGATGAATGTTGCGTTAGGGCAAATGGATGGGCGATTATCTAGACTTATTAAATCATTGAGGCAAGCACTACTCGAAACATTAGCTCAAGTAGAAGTGAACATAGATTATCCAGAATACGATGATGTGGAAGAAATGACTCTGCCACTAATGATTGAAAAATGTACATGGGTAAGGGATGAAATAGACAAACTATTAGTCACTTCATCGCAAGGGAAAATTCTTCGTGAAGGACTTTCAACGGCTATTATTGGTAGACCGAATGTAGGTAAATCTTCCCTTTTAAATAGTTTAATTCAAGAAAATAAAGCAATTGTGACAGATATAGCAGGAACTACACGAGATATAATAGAAGAGTATGTTAATGTACGTGGAGTTCCGTTAAAATTAGTAGATACAGCGGGTATTCGAGAAACGGAAGATATAGTTGAACGTATTGGAGTAGAAAAGTCTAGGCAAGTACTTAATGAGGCTGATCTTATACTACTAGTTTTAAACAATGCGGAGCAGCTAACAGAAGAAGACCGTAAATTATTTGAAGCAGTTCAGGGTATGGATTTTATTGTTATTATTAATAAAACAGACTTACCTACGTCGATAGATTCTAATGAAGTACAACGATTAGCAGGGGACAAACGTGTAGTTACTACTTCTTTACTACAAGAAGAAGGAGTCGATGAATTAGAAGAAGCAATTGCATCTTTATTCTTCGAAGGTACAATTGAAGCGTCTGATTTAACGTATGTTTCAAATGCACGTCATATTTCTTTACTACATTTAGCAAAAGCAACTGTAACTGATGCCATTGATGCGGCACATGCGGATGTGCCAGTAGATATAATTCAAATTGATGTGACGAGAACTTGGGAAATTTTAGGTGAAATTACCGGGGATACGGTAGAAGAAAGCTTAATTGATCAGTTATTTTCACAATTTTGTTTAGGAAAATAAAATAGGAGAGGAAGTAACGAACATGCCAAACTTTGAAGCAGGCAAGTTCGATGTGATTGTTGTAGGAGCAGGGCATGCTGGAGTAGAAGCAGCACTTGCATCCGCAAAAATGGGTGCTAAAACACTTGTTTTAACAATTAATCTTGATATGATTGCATTTATGCCATGTAATCCATCCATCGGAGGGCCAGCAAAAGGAATTGTTGTGCGTGAAATTGACGCATTAGGCGGTGCCATGGGAAAAGTAATAGATAAAACGCATATTCAAATGAGAATGCTTAATACAGGAAAAGGTCCTGCTGTACGTGCACTTCGCGCTCAAGCGGATAAAGTACTGTATCAAAATGAAATGAAACGACTCTTAGAGGAACAAGAAAACTTAACAATCCATCAAGCAGTTGTAGAAGAATTGCTAGTAGAAGATGATAAAATTATTGGGCTCGTTACTCAAGTTGGAGCTATTTACCACGCAGAAACAGTAGTTATTACAACAGGTACATTCTTACGAGGGGAAATAATTATTGGAGACCTAAAGTATTCAAGCGGACCAAATAATCAACAGCCATCCATTAAATTAGCAGATAGCATTCGTAATTTAGGTTTTGATTTAGTTCGATTTAAAACAGGAACTCCACCTCGTGTAAATAGTAAAACAATTGATTATAATAAAACTGAAATCCAACCTGGAGATGATGTTCCAAGAGCATTCAGCTTTGAGACAACTGAGTTTATAATGGATCAATTACCATGTTGGTTAACATATACAACACTTGAAACGCATGAAATTATTAATGAAAACTTACACCTTTCTCCTATGTATTCAGGTATGATAAAAGGTACAGGACCAAGATACTGTCCTTCCATCGAAGATAAGATTGTACGTTTTAGTGATAAACCACGCCATCAAATATTTTTAGAGCCAGAAGGAAGAAATACTCGAGAAGTATATGTACAAGGACTTTCAACAAGTTTACCAGAGCATGTACAACGTCGCCTGATTGCTTCTGTTCCAGGCCTAGAGAAAGCAGAAATGATGCGTGCAGGTTACGCAATTGAATATGATGCAATGGTTCCAACACAGCTTTGGCCAACACTTGAAACGAAAAAAATTAAAAATCTTTATACTGCAGGACAAATCAATGGCACATCTGGTTATGAGGAAGCAGCAGGGCAAGGTTTAATGGCCGGAATTAACGCCGCTCTAAGAGTTCTTAAAAAAGAAGAAAAAATATTAAGTAGATCTGATGCCTATATTGGAGTATTAATTGATGATTTAGTTACGAAAGGAACAAATGAACCTTATCGTTTATTAACTTCTCGTGCTGAATATCGCTTATTACTTCGACATGATAACGCAGATTTACGTTTAACGGAAATTGGTTACGAAATAGGTCTTATTCCGCAAGAACGCTATGATAAATTTGTGGAGAAAAAACAACGTATTGAAAATGAATTAGATAGACTGCGTTCATTAATGATTAAACCAAATGAACAAACTCAACAATTAATCCGTAGTGTTGAAGGTAGCGAATTAAAAGATGGTATTCGTGCTGCAGACTTATTAAAACGTACAGAAATGCATTATGATTTAGTGGCTCAACTAGCTCCTCCTGAAATGGAATTGATGGAGGAAGAGAAAGAGCAAGTAGAGATTCAAGTAAAGTATGAAGGATATATTGAAAAATCTCTTCAACAAGTAGAAAAGCTCAAAAAAATGGAAGACAAAAAAATTCCTGATCAAATAGATTATGATGAAATTTCAGGATTGGCTACAGAAGCTAAACAAAAATTAAATCAAGTACGACCTTTGTCTATTGCACAAGCATCTAGAATTTCAGGAGTAAATCCAGCAGATATTTCAATTTTACTTATTTATATTGAACAGGGGAAAATTGCAAAAATTTCTGGATAGTCTAAATTGATAAGGAGAACTTCATGAACGAGGAACAATTTATTCAAGCCCTTCACGAAAAAGGAATTGAACTTACGACAGAGCAAGTACAACAATTTAGAAAATATTTTGAAATACTTGTTGAATGGAATGAAAAAATGAATTTAACCGCTATAACAGATGAACCATCTGTATATTTAAAACATTTTTTTGATTCTATTAGTGCATCTTTTTATGAAGATTTTACTGGCTCTTTCTCCGTCTGTGATGTAGGAGCAGGAGCCGGGTTTCCTAGTATTCCTTTAAAGATTTGTTTTCCAAATTTAAAAGTTACAATTGTTGATTCACTAAATAAAAGAATCCAGTTTTTAACTCATCTCAGCAAGGAACTTAATTTAACAAACGTAAATTTCGTCCATGCACGAGCAGAAGAATTTGGTCAAAAAACCGAACATAGAGAAAATTATGATATTGTTACTGCTAGAGCAGTTGCAAGATTATCGGTTCTCGCAGAACTATGCATCCCGTTAGTAAAGGTAGATGGAAGATTTATAGCTATGAAAGCAGCGAGTGCATTAGACGAATTAAATGATGCTAAAAAGGCACTTCAAGTATTAGGTGCAGAGAAAATCGCAGAGTATTCCTTTCTTTTACCGATTGAAGACAGTGAAAGAACGTTGTATGTCTTTTCTAAAACAAAAAGCACACCGAAAAGATACCCTCGAAAACCTGGTATTCCAAACAAAACACCTATTATTTAATCTTTTTTCAAAAGGTTAAAACTTCCGGCGGATGCCATATATTTTGTAAGTAAGTACATTGATCAAGCTGCTTACAAAATATATGCCAAATACGTCAGGGCGTATTTGATTGAGGAACGTTCCACGTGAAACATTTATAGTATTGTAGTTTTATATAGTGAATATTTAGCGTATAGAGTTTCGAAAAGGTGGTGCTTGTTAGATGAAAAGTCCTTTTTCTCGTTTTTTTGGAAGTTCCGAAAAGCAAGGACAAGATGAAATTGTGGAACAACCACAAAGTCATATTGAAGAAGTAGTTAATATTGCGATTGATAAGATTGTGCCGAATAGATACCAGCCTAGAACAGTTTTTGATGATGATAAAATTGAAGAGCTGGCTAGAACTATTCATACACATGGTGTTATTCAACCAATCGTTATTAGAAAGATGGATGACGATAAATACGAAATTATTGCTGGTGAACGTAGATTTAGAGCTATGTCAAAGCTTCAATGGACAGAGGTACCAGCAATAGTTCGTAATTTAAATGACAAAGAAACAGCTTCTATTGCATTAATAGAAAACTTACAACGTGAAGAGTTAACGGCAATAGAAGAAGCTGTTGCTTATCAAAAGCTATTAAAGTTGCATGAAATAACCCAAGAGGCATTAGCACAGCGTTTAGGGAAAGGACAATCAACTGTTGCAAATAAACTAAGATTGTTAAAATTACCTGAGGAAGTTCAACAAGCAATTATGAGGAAAGATCTTTCTGAAAGGCATGCTCGTGCTTTAATGCAAATTAAAGAAAAAGAAATGCAAATAGAGTTAATGAATACTTCTATAGAAAATCATTGGAATGTAAAGCAACTAGAAGAGCATGTGGAGCAAATATTAAATCCACCAAGTAAGGATATTAAAAAAACTCTTAAGCCTAAACGTAAGGCTATTAGTAAAGATGTTCGAATAGCATTGAATACGATTAAACACTCATTGTCTATGGTAACTAAAAGTGGTATTAGTATTAAAACAGAAGAAGAAGATACCGAAGAATTTTATCAAATTACAGTAAAAATACCTAAAAAGAAATCATAATATATTTATATTTTACTTAAACTCTCTCAACTAAATGTGAGAGTTTTTTTTTTGTAACAAGAATAACACCCAAATTTCATTGAAATTTGATAGAATGTAAATAGAGTAATATAAAACGAGAAGAAGAGGGTGCAAGAGTGGGAAGAATTATTGCAATAGCCAATCAAAAAGGTGGTGTAGGAAAGACTACTACATCCGTAAACTTAAGTGCCTGCCTTGCTTATTTAGGAAAAAAGGTATTACTTGTCGATATTGATCCACAAGGAAATGCTTCTAGTGGAGTTGGGGTAAACAAAGGCGATGTAAATCAGTGTATATATGATGTATTAATAGATGACGTTAGCGTTTTAGAGACAATACAGGAAACAAAAGTGGAAAATTTACATATTGTTCCCGCTACTATATCTTTGGCAGGTGCAGAAATAGAGCTCGTTTCAACTATTTCAAGGGAAGTAAGATTAAAAAGAGCCCTACAAGAGGTAAAAGACAAATATGAATATATCATCATTGATTGTCCACCATCATTAGGGTTATTAACGATTAATTCTCTAACTGCCTCCGATGCTATTATTATTCCTGTTCAATGTGAGTTTTACGCATTAGAAGGGTTAAGCCAACTTTTAAGTACGATTAGACTAGTACAGAAACACTTAAATAAAAACTTAGAAATAGATGGAGTTCTATTGACTATGTTTGATGCACGAACAAATTTAGGTATTCAAGTAATTGAAGAAGTTAAAAAATACTTCCAAGAGAAAGTATATAAGACAATCATACCTAGAAATGTTCGTTTGAGTGAAGCACCAAGTCACGGAGAACCGATAATAATTTATGATCCAAAGTCTCGTGGAGCAGAAGTATACTTAGATTTAGCGAAGGAAGTGATTCGTAATGGCTAAAGCATTGGGTAAAGGACTAAATGCATTTTTTCCAGAGGAAGATTTGAAAGCTGAAAAAGTAGATAAAATTAGTTTAGATAAAATTAAACCTAACCCATATCAACCAAGAAAAATTTTTGATCAAGAAGCAATGAAAGATCTTTCTGAATCCATAAAAGAACATGGTGTATTACAGCCAATCATCTTACGTAAAAAAGGCTCAAAATATGAAATTGTCGTTGGTGAAAGAAGATTTCGTGCATCTGAACTAGCTGGACAAGATGAAATACCTGCTGTCATTCGTGAATTAAATGATCAGCAAATGATGGAAATAGCCATTCTAGAAAATCTTCAAAGAGAAGATTTAACACCTATAGAAGAGGCAGAAGCTTATCAAAACTTAATGGAAAACCTAAATTTAACGCAGGAACAGCTTGCTTTTAGATTAGGTAAAAGCCGTCCTCATATCGCTAATCACATTAGATTGTTATCACTTCCTGAAGAGGTAAGAAATGCAATCACAAATGGTGAACTATCCATGGGACACGGTAAGGCGCTATTAGGATTAAAAAAGAAAAAGAATATTCCTTTAATCATGTTAAAAACATTAAAAGAAAATTTAAATGTTAGACAATTAGAAGCACTTGTACAACGCTTAAATGAGAATGTTCCACGTGAAACAAAACCTACTGTAAAAAAGGATATCTTTACTATTGAGAAAGAATCAGAATTAAGAGAAATATTCGGAACTCCGGTCTCTATTGTTAAAAACAAAAACAAAGGTAAGATAGAGATTGAATTTTTTTCAGAGGATGATTTAGAAAGAATATTACAACTATTAGAAGATTAAATTCAACCTATTTCTAGTATCTAGAAATAGGTTGTGCTTTTAATAGATTAGCATTTTATATTTTTGAAGCTTCTCTGTTGTAATGTACAGATTTCCTAAAGGGGCGACTTAGCCCTTTAGAGTCTATGTGCATTGTGCCTACAGCATCATTCTTCATATCATTAATTAGAAATAACAGAGTCATTATTAATAGACATTAAGCTCTTCCAATTCGAGAAGAAGGAATGAGGAAATAGATATGGTTTTACTAGGAACTATTGTTAATGCACTATTAATAATAGTGGGTGCAATAATAGGTAGGTTTTTAAAAAATATTCCTGAAAATATGAAGCAGACTGTAATGTATGCGATCGGGATAGCAGTAGTCGTTTTAGGGATTCAGATGGGTTTGGAGAGTACTAATTTTGTACTTATTATTATTTGTTTAGTATTCGGTGGAGTAATTGGAGAATGGATTGACATAGACAAATGGTTAAATAAATTAGGCAAATACATAGAACAAAAATTTGGGTCTAAAACTGCCGAGGGAGGCAGTATTGCACAAGGATTTGTTACTGGTACATTAATATTTGTCATCGGAGCAATGGGAGTACTTGGAGCATTAAATAGCGGACTTCAAAATGACCATGAATTGTTAATTAGTAAGGGAATAATAGATGGTTTTACATCTATTATACTTTCTGCAACTCTAGGGATCGGTGTCTTACTCTCAGCCATTCCAGTAGCAGTATATCAAGGTGCAATTGCATTATTCGCTACTCAGATAACAAAATTAATTCCAGAAGCTGCACTTGAATTATTTATACAAGAAATGACAGCGACTGGAGGGATAATGATTATAGCTATAGGATTAAATTTACTTGGATTAACAAAAATTAGAGTAGCAAATTTACTGCCTAGTTTAGTTATAGTTGCGATTGCTGTTACTTTTATTTATAATTTTTAAATTATATCTATGCCATGCGAGTAAAAGTGCGCGAGAAATAACTTTACCCATTTCAAATGTTATGTTTAGACGCGTACTTTGTAGTACATTATATTCCATAAAGCCTCCAATATTTACGACTGCTTTAATGGAAATCTCACCGATAGGTGGTAATTCTTTTTTGACTGCTTTTCCTGGATATAAGGGACCTGGATGTACAATTATTTGACCGATGTTCCCTGAATTACCAAGACAAGCATCAATGGCAATAATAAAAGGTTTCGATGGGGAATCAAGTAATTCTTGTGTTATTTCCTCAATATTTAAAGCGTGTAATGGATTGTCGAGTGTTCCAACAATCTGAAAAGGAAAAGAAGAAAGCTGTGTTAAGAAAGAGCCTGTCATTGGTCCGAGTGCATCTCCTGTTGAACGATCAGTTCCAATGCAACAAAAAACTAAGTTTGGATGATCAAAAGGGATTTGATCTAAGAAAAAGTTGCTTAGTTTCCATACAACGCCTGTTTCTTTATAATTGATAGTAGATGATTCTTTTATCTCTGCTGCTTGAAAATTCATATAGAGACTCACTTTCTTTTTTAAAACAGTATATGTAAATAAGAAACTATTTATTCAGAAAGGTGACATAAAGAATAATATGAACACAGAAGTATCATACACATATTTAAAAAAATTAATATTAAATGAACAAACTTGGATAAATCTTGGATTAATAGCTTTGAAAGTAATCTTTATATTGATTGCTTCAGCTATTGTGGTGAGAGTTGGGAAGAGGCTCCTTAAGAGAGTGTTTTCCGTAAGAGAAAGAAGTCCATTAGCATATTCTGAACGTAGACAAAATACTTTATTGAAGTTGCTTCAAAATATATTAGCTTATGCCGTTTATTTTACGGCAATCTTAGCAGTATTATCGACCTTTAATATTAATGTAGCAGGATTATTAGCGGGGGCAGGTATTCTTGGTCTAGCAGTAGGGTTTGGTGCACAGAGTTTAGTAAAAGACGTTATCACAGGTTTTTTTATAGTATTTGAAGATCAGTTTGCTGTTGGTGATCAAGTGATGATTGGGCAATCTACAGGGGTAGTTTTAGAAATTGGTCTAAGAACAACGAAAGTAAAAAGTTATACAGGAGAATTGCATATTATTCCAAATGGAAATATTTCAGAAGTTATCAATTACTCCATTTATAATTCATTAGCTTTAATAGATATTAGCATCTCTTACGAATCGGATATTCAATCAGTAGAAAATATGATTAGAGAATTTTTACAAGATTTACCTAGTAAATATGAGGAGCTGGTAAAGGTTCCAGATTTACTTGGAGTGCAGAATGTGGCAGCAACCGAAGTAATATTAAGAGTTGTTGCAGAAACTCTACCTAATCAACAACATGGAGTTGCAAGAAATATCCGTAGAGATATAAAGAATTACCTCGATGAAAAGGGGATTGAAATTCCTTATCCAAAAATGGTTTTATACCAAAGTAAAAAAGAGTAGGTGTTAAAATGGATAGTAAAAAATTTCAATTAAATGATATTGTCGAAATGAAAAAACAACATCCTTGTGGCACGAATGCGTGGAAAATCATTCGTATGGGGGCAGATATTCGTATAAAATGTGAAGGTTGTCAGCATAGTGTAATGATTCCACGAAAAGAATTTGAGAAAAAGATGAAAAAACTATTAGTGCAAGCTGATACGGAGTAAGGATAGACTTTTAGCGTTAAAATCAATATAATGAACAGGTTATATATAATTTTTGTTGGTTTAGAAAATAGAAGGGTTGTGACCATACATGGCATTAACTGCAGGAATTGTAGGATTACCGAACGTAGGAAAATCTACACTATTTAATGCAATAACAAAAGCAGGAGCACTTGCTGCAAACTATCCATTCGCTACAATTGATCCAAACGTAGGGATTGTGGAAGTTCCTGATGCTCGTTTAGATAAATTAACTGAATTAGTAGTACCAAAGAAAACTGTTCCAACGGCATTTGAATTTACAGATATCGCTGGAATTGTAGCTGGTGCAAGTAAAGGGGAAGGTCTTGGAAACAAGTTCTTAGCCCATATTAGAGAAGTAGATGCCATTTGCCAAGTAGTTCGTTGCTTCCAAGATGATAATATTACGCATGTTTCAGGAAAAGTAGACCCTATCGCGGATATTGAAGTTATTAATTTGGAATTAATTTTAGCAGACTTAGAAAGTGTTGATAAGCGTTTGGCACGAGTTGTTAAAATGGCGAAACAAAAAGATAAAGATGCAATGGTGGAAGAACCAATTTTAACACGTTTAAAAGAAGCTTTTGAAGAAGGAAAACCAGGTAGATCTGTTGACTTCACAGAAGAGGAACTTCGAGTTGTAAAGGGACTTCATCTATTGACGATAAAACCAATATTATACGTTGCCAATGTATCAGAAGACGATATTATGGCAGCAGATGAAAATGAATATGTACAAAAAGTGCGTGAATTTGCAGCAGAAGAAGGAGCACAAGTTATCGTTATTTGTGCAAAAATTGAAGAAGAAATGGCTGCTCTAGAGGACGACGAAAAATCTATGTTCCTAGAAGAGTTAGGTATTGAGGAATCTGGATTAGATCAATTAATCAAAGCATCCTATTCGCTTCTTGGCCTTGCTACGTACTTTACTGCAGGTGTACAGGAAGTACGTGCTTGGACATTCCGCAAAGGTATGAAGGCTCCTCAATGTGCAGGAGTTATCCATTCAGATTTTGAAAAAGGGTTTATTCGTGCAGAAACAGTTGCTTACGATGATTTAGTAGCAACTGGCTCCATGGCATCAGCCAAAGAAGCAGGTAAGGTTCGTTTAGAAGGTAAAGAATATGTTGTACAAGATGGAGACGTAATGTTGTTCCGTTTTAACGTATAATACAAAACAGGTCAGCTAAAATGCTGACCTGTTTTTTTTCAATAAAAACTATGATAAATAGAATTGTGATTTCCGCTCCCGGCGGACGCTTTCCGCGGGCGGGGCCGAGCCGCTTCCTTCGCAAAGCTCAGTCCAGGGTCTCGTCTGTCCCGCTTTTCCCGCTGGAGTCGCCGCCTTCGCTCCAATCAATAATATATTGAGTAATTATATAATTATATAAAATAAGGCTCTACATAAAACAGATAATCACAAGGAATCAAAACTGAACGTGAACAGTTAGGGATTGATGATTGACCTGGTAAATACATAAAATGACAAAAGGTATCTAGATGTCAGCTTATTTACTGCTCTGATTTTTTGCTGTTTAATACGTATAACTTCGGCGCTACAGGATCATCTTTTATAAGCAGATGAGCTGGATATTTTATTAATTCTTTATACATAGCAAAGTCTCCGGCAGCACCTGCAACTAACCATGCTCCTAATAAGACTAATCCTGGTGATTCTACCCAGTATCCGAGAAGCATGGGAAGGACTCCTGTCATCCAAAAAGGAAGTAATAATGCTTTTTTCATTGCACTATTTACAATAGGTAAATTGGTTGTTGCATAGGCAATACCCAGTTTAAGATTGACACCGTAATCCATACTGCTCCATGGGGCTTTCCCGAAAAACCAGAAACCAATTAAATGAAAACATTCATGGAAAACAATTAACAACACATAACCTAAAAAAAATAATAGTAAATCTACAATTGAAAAATTTATGTTGAAGCCATCGTGTAACCAACTATAAATAACTAATCCTAAAATCGATAAGAGTACAGTTATTATCAGACTAAACCAAGCAACTTTTTTTAAATCGATATCAATAATGGTTAAGATATCCTCTTTATTTTCCATGATCAACGCCTCCGAGTTAAATACACTAAGGACTTTTTTACGTCCTTTCACTAACGTTAAAAATAAATATACAGGAAATGTGAAAAGATTGGTAATGAATCTTGATATAAAAAATAATTTGTGTTACAATTCATTGATGTGAGTAATAACATTACTTGCTCCTTGTCGGCTGTAAGCAGTCGGCCAAAGACCATAGGGAGGTGTAAATAGATGAGAAAGTACGAATTAATGTACATTATTCAACCAACAATTGAAGAAGATGCGAAGAAAGCTTTAGTTGAGCGTTTCAACGAAATCTTAACTTCAAATGGTGCAGAAATCATCGAATCAAAAGAGTGGGGCAAACGCCGCTTAGCTTATGAAATCAATGACTTACGTGAAGGTTACTACCAAATCGTTAAAGCAAACGCTGATTCTCAAGCAATCGATGAATACACTCGTTTAGCTAACATCAATGAAGACATTATCCGTCACATTGCTGTTCGTATCGACGATAAATAATAAAATCGACTAACAAAAGCTGAGAGAGGGAGGTTGAACACTGATGATTAACCGTGTCGTTTTAGTTGGAAGACTAACAAAAGATCCGGAACTTCGCTATACACCAAGTGGTGTTGCAATGGCAAGATTTACACTAGCTGTAAATCGAACATTCTCCAACCAACAGGGTGAAAGAGAAGCTGATTTTATCAACTGTGTCGTTTGGAGAAAGCAAGCGGAAAACACAGCTAACTTCTTGAAAAAGGGAAGTTTAGCAGGTGTTGAAGGGCGTATTCAAACAGGCAGTTATGAAGGACAAGATGGTAAACGTGTTTATACTACTGATGTTGTTGCAGACAGCGTACAGTTCTTAGAACCACGTAATAGTAGTTCTGGAGACCGTAGCCAAGGCGGACAATCGTTTGGTGGTGGACAACAGCAAAATCCATATCCGACATATCAGCAAAACCAACCAATGAATCAGCAAAATTATACACGTGTAGACGAAGATCCATTTGCAAACAGTAGCGGGCCAATCGAAGTATCGGATGACGATCTACCGTTTTAAAAGGACTTCATACACTTTTACTTTAATCGAAAAGGAGGCAACCTATTATGGCACCACGTCGCGGAGGCAAAAGACGCCGTAAAGTTTGTTACTTCACAGCTAACAACATTACACACATTGATTATAAAGATGTAGATTTGTTGAAAAAATTCGTGTCAGAACGTGGAAAAATTCTTCCACGTCGTGTGACAGGAACTAGCGCGAAGTACCAACGTAAGTTAACAAGAGCTATCAAAGTATCTCGTATAATGGCATTACTACCATTTACTTCTGAAGAGAGATAAGTTTAAAAATAGTAAGGACCGGGAAACCGGTCTTTTTTTTATTGTTTAATTACCTATTATTTCTAGCCTAAACAAAAGAAATTTAGTTGTAAGAAGAAATCTGTTACAATGAAAAGATGATTACAACAAAGGAAGGTCCCTCATGCAAAAAAATCAGACAAGCTATTTAACATATGGAGCAATGATGATTGCACTATTTGCTATCCTTTTAGCAATGTCCGTGTATATTCCGTTTTTAGGATTTATCACTTCATTTATTGTGCCCTTACCAATTGCTTGGTTTAGCGCCAAATTTGAAAGAAAATATGCAGTATATGTAACGTTGATTGGTTTAGTTATCTCCTTTATTATTGGCGGTATTTTCGGTTTTATATTTGCATTAATTGTTGCACCACTAGGGTTGATCATCGGAGATTCTATTAGAAATCATAAGTCAAAACTGTATCTTCTAATGACTTCTGGGATTTTTTTATTACTAATGACAGCTGTACAATACATAATTTCTATTTTGATTCTGAATATTAATATTCTGGAGCAATTTTTCGAAGGCATTGAAATATACTACGAACAAGTAGGAAATATAATGGCTTCTGTTGGACAGCTACCAAAGAATTATGATGAAATGGTGGCACAGAGCTTACAATTAGTTCAAACAATGATGCCGTCTTATTTTATTGCAACAATGTTTGCCACTGCGTTTATCTATTTGTCCATTAATTTACCGTTATTAAGGAAACTGAAAATTAAAGTACCTAAGTTTCCAAAGTTTATGCATTTTAAACTACCTAAAGCGGTGTTATGGTATTATTTAATCGTATCCATTTTAACTTTGATCATTTCTTATGAGATTGGATCATTTGGGTATATGGCAACGGTCAACGCTATGTTTATTTTGCGAGCTCTATTGTTTTTACAAGGGGTTTCATTGATTCACTATTATTTTCATTTACAAGGCTATCCAAGGTGGACGGCAATTCTTGGAACATTTTTAGCCATACCGTTATTTACGTTTACCATTATACTAGGTGTTTTTGACTTAGGATTTAATTTGAGAAGTTATTTACAAGGCAGGCACAAAAAATAAGGAGCTGATCAGGTGGCGTCTTTTTTTAGAAAACGACCAATTCGATATCCACTCATTTTGTTTATGCTTCTCGGAGGGGTTGCATCTTATTTACTCCTGTCTAACAATTTAATCGTTGGGTTATTATTCGCTTTATTAGTTATTGGAGTATCTATATATGGATGGATTTTAGAAAAGAGGGTTTACGAAGAAACGGAAAGACATATCGAAACCCTATCTTATCGAATGAAAAAAGTCGGAGAAGAAGCATTGCTCGAAATGCCAATCGGTATATTATTGATAAATGATCAATATATCATTGAATGGGCAAATCCCTATATGACTCAAAAGCTTCCGTTCGATACGATTATTGGTGAAGAGCTTCTGTCTATATCAAAAGACTTTCAACAGCTTATTAAGCAAGAGGATTCGAAAGAGATTACGATTTCCTTAGATAACAATGATTATAAAGTATTTTATAAGGCGGAAGAAAAATTACTATACTTCTTTGATATAACGGAACAAGTAGAAATTGAATCGTTGTATTACGGAGATAGAACGGTTATTGCTGTTCTCTACATCGATAATTACGATGAAATCGCACAAGGTATGGACGATCAAACAAGAGGACAGTTAAATAGTATTGTTACTTCTTGTGTAAATGACTGGGGAGCTAAGTACGGTATATACGTAAAAAGAATTTCCTCTGATCGCTTCCTAGCTGTATTCAATGAATCAATTCTCGTAGAGCTTGAAAAAAATAAATTCTCTATATTAGATGATATACGAGAAACTACTTCTAAATTTGGCTTCTCCTTAACGTTAAGTGTAGGGGTAGGTGCGGGATCTACTTCGTTAGTCGAACTGGGAGAACTATCACAATCGAGCTTGGATCTAGTACTTGGAAGAGGAGGAGATCAAGTAGCGATAAAACAACCAAATGGAAAAGTAAAATTTTATGGTGGAAAAACAAACCCCGTAGAAAAAAGGACGCGTGTAAGAGCGCGAGTGATTTCACATGCTCTTCGTGATTTAATCCAGGATAGTGATCAAGTATTTGTTATGGGCCACAGGTTGCCGGATATGGATGCCATTGGAGCAGCAGTAGGGGTTAGAAAAATGGCTCAAATGAATAAGGTCGAAGGTTATGTAGTAATCGATTTTAATGAATTAGACAAAAGTGTTCTCCGATTAATGGATGAAATTAAAGGAAAACCGGAGCTTTTTGAGCGTTTTATTAGTCCAGAAGAAGCTATTAATAGAATGACCGATAAAACTTTATTAGTAGTAGTGGATACACATAAACCTAGTCTTGTTATAGATGAAAAATTATTAAATAGAGCAGAAAAGAGAGTTGTCATTGATCACCATCGAAGAGGTGAGGAGTTCATTTCCAATACTTTACTTGTGTATATGGAACCATATGCATCCTCGACGGCAGAACTGGTAACAGAGTTAATAGAATACCAACCGAAGAATGAAAAAATAACAATGCTTGAAGCTACCTCTATGCTTGCAGGAATAATTGTAGATACTAAGAGTTTCACGCTTCGTACAGGTGCTAGAACCTTTGAAGCAGCGTCTTATCTTCGAACACAAGGTGCAGATACTGTTTTAGTACAAAGGTTGTTAAAAGAAGATATAGATACGTATATTGAACGTTCTAAAATTGTTCAAACAGTAGAATTTTTTAAGCCAGGTATTGCTATTGCGCATGGCGCAGAAAATGCTTCCTATAGCCAAGTATTACTCGCACAAACTGCAGATATTCTATTAACAATGAATAATATATCAGCTTCGTTTGTAGTTGGTTATAGAACTGATTCAATTATTGGAATTAGTGCAAGATCTCTAGGCGACGTAAATGTACAGTTAATAATGGAAAGATTAAGCGGTGGTGGTCATTTAACCAATGCTGCGTGCCAACTAGAAAATGCGACAATTGATGAAGCTATTAATATGCTAAAAACAGCAATTGAAGAGACATTAGAAGGAGGAACAGGGGAATGAGAGTAGTATTTTTAAAAGATGTAAAAGGTAAAGGTAAAAAAGGTGAAGTTAAAGAAGTGGCAGACGGATATGCACATAATTTTTTATTAAAAAATAAACTTGCTGTTGAAGCAAATGCAGCAGCAATAAGTGCATTAGAAGGCCAAAAGAAAAAATCAGAAAAAGAAGCAGCAGAGGAACTAGCTGAAGCGAAAAAGTTAAAAGAACGTTTAGAACAATTAACAGTTGAATTGAAAGCAAAGTCTGGTAACGATGGACGTTTGTTTGGTTCAGTAACAACAAAACAAATCGCAGCACAATTAGAAAAATCACATGGAATTAAAATAGATAAACGTAAAATGGAGCTTGATGATGCAATTCGTGCATTAGGTTATACAAATGTTCCAGTTAAACTACATCACGAAGTAGTGGCTACTTTAAAAGTACATGTAACAGAAGAAGCGTAAGGAGAGAGGTCAATGAGCGATCCATTATTGGACCGTGTGCCACCACATAACCAAGAAGCTGAGCAGTCTGTCATTGGAGCAATATTTTTAGAACCGCAAGCGTTAATAACAGCAGCGGAAATAGTAATGCCGGAAGACTTTTTCCGAGTAGCCCATCAGAAAATTTTCCAAACGATGCTTCGTTTAAGCGATCAAGGGAAAGCAATTGATGTTGTTACCGTAACGGAAGAACTATCTTCCAAAAAAGAATTAGAAGATGTTGGTGGTATTTCTTACATAAGTGAGATAGCAAATGCAGTACCTACAGCAGCAAACATCGGACATTACGCAAAAATTGTAGAAGAAAAATCAATCCTACGCCGTTTAATACGAGTGGCTACAACGATTGTAGAAGATGGATTTACAAGAGAAGACGAAGTTGAGGCCCTATTATCTGAGGCTGAACGAAAAATGATGGAAGTTGCCAACAGAAAAAATGCTGGTGATTTTCAGCATATTAAAGACGTTTTGGTGGAAACATATGATAACATCGAAAAACTTCATTCGAGAAAAGGCGATGTTACAGGTATTCCAACAGGATTCCGAGATTTAGATAAAATAACTGCTGGATTCCAACGAAATGATTTAATTATCGTAGCAGCTCGTCCATCCGTAGGGAAAACTGCATTCGCATTGAATGTTGCGCAAAATGTGGCAACTAAAACCGATGAAAATGTAGCTATTTTTAGCCTAGAGATGGGTGCTGAACAGTTAGTTATGCGTATACTTTGTGCAGAGGGAAATATAGATGCCCAAGTATTACGTACAGGCTCTTTAACGACGGAAGATTGGCGAAAACTAACAATGGCAATGGGTAGTTTATCGAATGCAGGAATATATATTGATGATACCCCTGGTATTCGTGTAAATGAAATACGCTCCAAATGCCGTAGATTAAAACAAGAATCTGGTTTAGGAATGATTCTAATTGATTACTTGCAGCTAATCCAAGGTAGTGGCGGCAGCCAAGCCAATAGACAGCAAGAGGTATCAGAAATTTCACGTTCATTAAAAGGACTAGCTAGGGAGCTACAAGTACCTGTTATTGCATTATCGCAGCTCTCTCGTGGTGTGGAGCAGCGACAAGACAAGAGACCAATGATGTCCGATTTACGTGAATCTGGATCGATTGAGCAAGATGCAGATATTGTTTCATTCTTGTATCGTGAAGATTATTACGATAAAGAAACAGAAAATCAAAACATGATTGAAATTATCATTGCAAAACAACGTAACGGTCCAACTGGTACAGTTACTCTAGCGTTTGTGAAGGAATTTAACAAATTTGTTAACATTGATTGGAGTCAGCATCAAGCTCCTCCAGCATAAGAAATGGTAAGAACACGAACGATAAATGTTTTATTACATTTATATGTTCGTGTTTTTACCTAATATCGGTTGACTATGAGACCATAGCTTGGTACAATTACACTGTTTGAATCAGGACATATAAAATGTCTGACGGAGGTGTTGGCAATGCCATCAGTAGTAGTAGTAGGTACACAATGGGGAGACGAAGGTAAAGGGAAGATAACAGACTTTCTTTCCGAGAATTCAGAAGTAATCGCACGTTACCAAGGCGGTAATAATGCGGGCCATACAATTATTTTTGGTGGAGAAACATACAAACTTCACCTTATTCCTTCCGGTATTTTTTACAAGGATAAAATCTCAGTTATCGGAAATGGGATGGTAGTGGACCCAAGAGCACTTGTAAAAGAGCTTAAAGGTTTACATGATCGAGGAATCACTACAGAAAACCTTCGTATTTCTAATCGTGCGCACGTAATTCTTCCCTACCATTTGAAACAAGATGAAGTAGAAGAAGCACGTAGAGGTGCAAATAAAATCGGGACAACTGGTAAAGGGATTGGTCCAGCTTATATGGACAAAGCTGCACGTGTTGGTATTCGAATTGCAGACTTACTTGATTACGAAGTGTTTAAAGAAAAATTAGAGCGTAATTTAGAAGAAAAAAATAGAATGTTCGAGAAGTTTTATGAAACAAAAGGGTTCACTGTGGATGAAATTCTAGAAGAGTTTTATGGCTATGGACAAGAAATTGAAAAATACGTAACAGATACTTCAAAAGTATTAAATGACGCTTTAGATGAAGGCCGTCGTGTATTATTTGAAGGCGCACAAGGTGTTATGCTTGATATTGACCAAGGTACATATCCTTTTGTTACCTCCTCTAACCCAGTGGCTGGTGGGGTAACTATTGGTGCTGGTGTAGGTCCAACAAAAATTTCACATGTTGTTGGAGTATGTAAAGCGTACACTTCTCGTGTAGGAGATGGCCCGTTCCCGACAGAATTATTTGATGAAGTTGGTAGTCAAATTCGTGAAGTTGGTAAAGAATATGGAACAACTACAGGAAGACCACGTCGTATTGGTTGGTTTGATACGGTAGTTATTAGACATGCTCGTCGCGTTAGTGGATTAACAGATTTGACTGTTAACTCGATTGATGTATTAACTGGTTTAAAAACTGTAAAACTTTGTACTGCATACAAATACAAAGGTGAATTAATTACAGAATACCCAGCTAATCTTCGCATTCTTGCAGAGTGTGAGCCAGTATATGAAGAGCTACCAGGTTGGAGCGAAGATATTACAAAATGTAAAACACTTGATGAACTACCTGAAACGGCTCGTCATTATTTAGAGCGTATTTCACAGCTGACAGGTGTACCAATCTCTATCTTCTCAGTAGGACCAGATCGTACACAAACAAATATTATTTCTAGTGTTTGGCGTTAACAAGAAATTCTAAAACGCCCATATTTTAGAAACTGCCAAGAAGATTTTTATCTTCTTGGCAGTTTTTTTGTCGAAATATACCAAACGAATCAATTTTTAATCTTCTATTATGACAAATATAACAGAAGACTATGAGAGATTATGTATAAAATACTGATTTTTTGGTAAAAGATTAGATATAAATTGTTAAAATATTTATCGAATCATAGTAAAATAGAATATAATGGAATTATATTCAAAAAAATGGTGCTAATTATACAGTTTCTTTACAAAGCGTCCTATTTCGATACTTGATTAAATCAATTATGTTAAATTAAAAGAGCCTGAAAAAAGGAAATTAATTTTTTATGAACTTGGAAGGGGCTTTATCATGTTTTTGAAAAGAAAGAATGAAGAACAGAAGGATAATTATCTTGAGGTTCTTTCAAACAGAAGATCAAATATAATGAAAAAAGCAGCAGTTTCAATGTTACTTATTTCAAGTGTATCTTTTAATATGGCTTTTGCAAATGAAAGTGAAAATAATAATAATACATTAAAAGAAATATACCATATATATTCTAATGGAAAATATGTCGGAGCACTATCTAATAAAAAAGAAATGCAAGCCATGTTAGATGAAAAAGTGAAGGGTTCGAGCTCCAAGTACGAAAACCTCTCTTTAATAGCTGGTTCCAATCTTTCCGTTATACCTGAACAAGTTTTTACTACATCTACAAACGATGATGCTACCCTTCAAAAGTTAGAGGAACTTATAGAAGTAGAAGCAACTGCTTTTGCATTATCGATCAATGACGAGATGGCAGTCTACGTCAAAGACTTGGAAGCATATCAAGAAGTCATTCGAAAACTAAAATTACATTTTGTGACAGAAGCCGAGTTAAACGAACTGGAAGCAAGAAGTAGTTCTACAGAAACTTTACCCGAATTAAAAGAAAATGAAACACGTATTAAAGAAATAGTTTTAAAAGAAGAAGTTTCTGGCGTAACAGTTGATGTAAATCCTGAAAAGATTGTATCACCAGATGATGCTGTTAAACTTCTACTCGAAGGAACACTAGAACAAGAGACGTATAAAGTAGCAGAAGGAGATGTGTTAGGCACAATTGCTAGTAAGCATAACTTAACAACTGCTGAGCTAATAAAGATCAATCCAAATATGACTGAATCTTCTTTATTACAAATAGGTCAAGAGGTAAATGTAACAGTCTTAAAACCACTTATTAATGTAGATGTACTATATGAGAAAAAAGCGATTGAAGTTATTAACCACAATAAAAAAGTAGAAGAATCAGAAGAAATGTACAAAGGTGATACGAAAGTAAAACAAGAGGGTTCGGATGGTAAGAGAGAAGCAACCTATCTTGTGCGTAAAGAAAATGGTGTGGAAGCAGGCCAATCTGTTATTGAAGAAACTATACTGGTGGAACCAAAAGATCAGATCACTTTAAAAGGAACAAAAGTAATTCCTTCTCGTGGATCAGGGGAATTTGCTTGGCCAGCTGAAGGTGGATATATTTCAAGTAAAATGGGTTACCGTTGGGGTCGTCAACATGAAGGAATTGATATTGCAAGACCAAGTGGATTTAACATTAAGGCAACAGACAATGGAGTCGTAGTAGCTGCTGGATGGGACGGTACATATGGTAATAGAGTAATTGTCGATCATAAAAACGGGTACAAAACAACATACGCGCATCTAGCTTCTATAAGTGTTAGTGTTGGAGATGTCGTTCCCCAAGGTTCTAAATTAGGTGTTATGGGAAGTACGGGTCGTTCAACTGGAACTCACTTACATTTTGAAGTAGAAAAAAATGGAGTTACGATTAATCCATTGACCGTGTTAAAATAATAGTATGGAAGAGATAGTCACTAGATTGGCTATCTCTTTTTTAATTGAGAATTGACATACATAGGTACATGTTTTTTAAAAATTTCCCAGGAAATATTTCGACAATCATCGACTTATTCGATTTATGGTATTCTTAAATTAATGCGATTAGTTCAAAAGCATGGTAGAGTAAGAGAATGAATGTAAAAGATAAAAACATTTAAATAGAACAAATTACGAAAAGGGGTTCAACCGATGAGTAAGAAAATATTAGTAGTTGATGATGAAAAACCAATTGCAGATATACTTCAATTCAATTTAAAAAAAGAAGGTTATCAAGTATTTTGTGCATATGATGGCGACGAAGCATTAAAAAAGGTAGAAGAATTTCAACCCGATCTAATGTTATTAGATATTATGCTTCCAAATAGAGATGGAATGGAAGTTTGCAGAGAAATTCGTAAAAGATATGATTTTCCGATCATTATGCTAACTGCAAAAGATTCGGAGATTGATAAAGTACTTGGCTTAGAATTAGGTGCAGACGACTATGTCACGAAACCATTTAGTACGCGTGAGCTTATTGCACGAGTAAAGGCAAATATGAGAAGACATCAAACAATTCAAGAAGACACTGAAGTAATAACAAATGATATTACCATAGGTCCACTAACTATCCAACCAGATGCATACTTAGTGTTAAAGAGAGAGGAAACAATTGAATTAACACATAGAGAATTTGAGTTATTACATTATTTGGCCAAACATATTGGCCAAGTGATGACTCGTGAACATTTGCTTCAAACGGTTTGGGGTTATGATTATTTTGGTGACGTACGTACAGTCGATGTAACCATTCGACGTCTACGAGAAAAGATTGAAGATAATCCAAGTCATCCGACATGGATTGTAACTAGAAGAGGCGTTGGTTATTACTTACGAAATCCTGAACAGGAGTAGAGTGAATGCAAAAGGTTGGTTATTTCAAATCAATTCACGTAAAAATTGTCTTGATCTATGTTTTATTGATCATTATAGCCATGCAAATTATCGGTTTGTACTTTGTAAAGGAACTCGAGCAAACGTTAAGAGATAACTTTCAAAAGTCTATTTCGGATCGAATAAGTCTTCTAGAATTCAGTGCGAGAGAAGAAATTATAAAAATTAGAAATGATGAAGACGCTTCTGTAGAACAAAGTCTGCGTTCTATTTTGTATGGAC
Organism: Bacillus sp. Cr_A10; assembly: GCF_029222665.1. Lineage (NCBI taxonomy): Bacteria > Bacillati > Bacillota > Bacilli > Caryophanales > Bacillaceae > Bacillus > Bacillus sp. Cr_A10. Next base: position 106,685 of record NZ_JARHXR010000011.1, on the reverse strand, counting down.
TTAATTCGAATGATATAAAAGAAGTTCGAGTGATAGATGCAAGATATCAAATTCTTGCAACATCGGATATTAACAATCAATCAATCGTGGGACAAAGATCACTTGATGATTTAGTTAGATCTTCTATTACTGCTGAAACAGATTTTGATAAAATTTCCCTTGATAAGGAAACTAATAAAAGAATTTGGAGACTAGCAATTCCTATTGTTGATAAAGGAGAAGTAATAGGATCTTTATATATAGAATCGAATATAGAAAATGTATTTGGTCAAATGAATGAGATTAATCAAATTCTAGCGGGTGGAACGGCAGTTGCTCTAGTAATCACTATTGTACTTGGGATATTAATAGCACAAACGATTACACGTCCTATTTCGGATATGCGAAGACAAGCACAGGCAATGGCAAAAGGAAACTTTTCAAGAAAAGTACGTGTATACGGCAATGACGAAATTGGTCAGCTTGCTATTGCCTTTAACCATTTAACAAACCGATTACAAGAAGCACAGTCAACAACAGAAGCCGAAAGAAGAAAGCTTGCTTCAGTTCTTACCAATATGACGGATGGAGTTATTGCAACTGATCGTAAAGGGAGAGTTATTTTAATTAATGATCCAGCACTTAGACTATTAAGAATACCGAGAGAAATGGTTTTAAACCGTCCTATTATTTCTGTGTTAGGAATTGACGCATCCGAACAATCATTTGAAGATTTGATATATTCGAAGGAATCTATAACTCTAGATTTTAGCACGTATGAACGACCTTTTATATTGCGTGTAAACTTCTCAGTTATACAAAAAGAAACCGGTTTTGTTAATGGATTAATAGCAGTTCTTCATGATAATACCGAACAAGAGAAAATCGATATGGAGCGTAGAGAATTTGTAGCGAATGTATCACATGAGCTACGCACTCCCCTTACAACAATGAGTAGTTATTTGGAAGCATTGGCTGATGGTGCATGGAAAGATGAAGAGATTGCCCCTTCCTTTCTACAAGTAACTCAAACTGAAACACAACGAATGATTCGATTAGTAAATGATTTACTTCAATTGTCCAAAATGGATAGTAGAGATTATGATTTAAATCGAGATATTGTGAATTTCAACCAGTTTTTTAATCGTATTATAGATCGGTTTGAATTATCAAAATCTCAAAATGTAACATTTCATCGAATGCTTCCCGAAACACATTATTATGTTGACATTGATACCGACAAACTTACACAAGTAATTGATAATATTATTTCCAATGCGTTAAAATACTCCCCAGATGGTGGTAATATTCGTTTTGGAATAGCTGTGAAGGACCAAATACTGAAAGTAATGATATCGGATGATGGTATGGGTATACCTTCTGATAATGTTGAACGTATTTTCGATCGTTTTTACCGAGTTGACCGTGCAAGAGCGCGATCGATGGGTGGAACTGGACTAGGTTTAGCAATTGCCCGGGAAATGATTGAAGCACATGGAGGGAAAATTTGGGCAGAAAGTGAAGAAGGGCATGGAACGACTGTCTTTTTTACACTTGATCTTGTAATGGATGAGGAAGGTGAATGGGATTGAAGTATATTGAACAAGTAAAATCAGTTATTTTACTATTACTCATCCTATTAAGTCTTACTTTGACCTTTACTATATGGACTTTTTCTCCATCATACGAAGCAAACGAAACTCCTGTCGTTGATATTGCAATTGCGGATAAAAAGAAAATGGAAGATATAATTAAACCATATCGTCTTTTATATAGTCATGAAGAAAAATTGACAGGATCTACATCTCCACTTATTCTTGACAAAGTATTTAGTTCAATGAAAAACTGGGAATTACAAACGGTAGAGCCTTTAAAGAACAAAGTTAGTATTCAACAAATTAACGACTTCATTCGGACACCAAATCGATTGACCTTCTTTTATCCTGCAGAGGTGCCGATTAAGACATTTAGTAACATATTGTCTTTTGATGATCGAAATTTACCGAACGCATCGTTCAATCGTTTAGTAATAGACTGGAATAATACTTCAGAGGATGAAGTCCATTTATATTTTATTAATACAATAAAACCAAAAGTGTATAAAGCGCACGTTGATAAAGTCGATAGAGAATCATTTGCAGCAGATATTTATAAACAATCAATCAACCTTTCGCCATATAACGAAATAGAAAGACCGGGTCAACTTTCTCTTTATGCTTCTAATAATCCAGAAAACATAATGGGTTTTACGTATATTTTAGAAGAAATAGCACCAGAAAGGTTTAAAAATGCCCTTTTCTCCAATCCGAGTCTTGTTCGAAGTAATCTATTAGGAACAAGTGGAAAGGAATTCTCTGATGACAGTGCCTTGATGAATGTTAAGTTTATGTCAATAGAATTGGGCTATGTCCATCCGTCCTCTGAGAGTGATAAAGCTGGTAACCCAGCAGATCTCATTCAATCTACTGTAAATTTTGTTAATGAGCATAATGGGTGGACGGACGATTATCGATTCAGTCGCATCAATCCGGCTACATCACAAGTTAGTTATCAACTTTACTTGTATGGAGTACCTGTTTTTAGTAAAGACACGTCAACAGAAATCACTCAATTATGGGGAGTAGATCGTGTCTATCGATATAATAGACCATATTATACATTGAACGAGTCTGCTCGTATTAAAACGAGAGAAGTTCCATTATCATCTGGACAAGCTACTTATGATTTGATTTCTACTATTTCTAATATAAACATGTCCTCAGTGGATGAGATTTTAGTTGGTTACAATTTGACTCGGGACGATGAACAACCATTACTTAATCTAGAACCTTCATGGTACTATTTAATAAATGGACAATGGAATCGAGTATCCCCAGAATTACTGGGAGGTGGCAAGTATGGATTGGAATAAAACAAAAACTATATTCATTATCGTATTTTCCATACTAAATGTATTTTTATTTTCCCTATATTTAAATAGATACAATGAGGCATTGGATTTAGAAGTAGCGAGTGATGCACCTATCGAGGATAGACTTTTTCAAGATAATATTACGGTTTCAAAAATGGATATAGATATAAAAGAAGCTTCCTACGTTTCAGGAAACACGCATAATTTCATTTTAGAAGAATTAGAAAAGTTGCCAAATCAGACGTTTGCTATAGATGGTACAAAACTAACGAGCACGTTTAATAAAGCTATTCCAATAACTGAAGAAAACACAGTTGAAAAGATAGTTCATGAAAATGTTTTACATGGAGACTCATACGCGCTATGGAAAACAGATGAAGAAAACCAATCTGCAACCTTCTTTCAAAAAGTAAATAATCGATTTGTTTACTACAATAAAAATGCGACTTTAGTTGTTTATTGGAATGATCAGCAAGAGCTAGTACGATATGAACAAACAATATTGGATAATTTAAAGGATTATAAAGAAGACAAGGTCCTAATGGGTTCTATGCTAGCGATTAAAGTATTATATGATCATGGGCACTTAAAACCTGACTCCGTCGTAAAGGATATTAAGCTAGGTTATTCACAATTAATAGAACTAACCGAAACTCAAGTATTTTTACCAACTTGGCATATTGTAGTTGAGCTTGCAGATGGAACGAAGGAAGATTATTTTGTAAACGCCATCGAGGGAAGAATTGTTGAAATTCAAAAAGATCCTGAACAAGCAGATGGCAAGTAAGGAGTTTTAACGATGAGATTTAGCGTATTGGCAAGTGGTAGTAGTGGAAATGCAATTTATGTGGAAAATGAAGAGCACTCCTTTTTAGTAGATGTGGGGCTAAGTGGGAAGAAGATGGAACAACTATTTAGTGAAATAGATCGGGATATAAATAAGCTCTCTGGTATTTTTATTACACATGAGCACAGTGATCATATTAAAGGATTAGGTGTGGTTGCAAGAAAATACGGTGTACCTATTTATGCAAATGAAAAAACATGGTCTGCAATGGATTCTCTCATAGGAAATGTACCAGTAGATCAACGATTCCAATTTGACATGGAAACGGTAAAAACTTTTGGAACAATTGATATTCAGTCTTTTGCTGTCTCACATGATGCAGCAGATCCGATGTTTTACGTTTTCCATGAAAATAATCGAAAGCTTGTATTAATTACAGATACCGGCTATGTAAGTGATCGGATGAAGGGACATATCAAAGGAGCAGACTCTTTCGTTTTTGAAAGCAACCATGATGTAAGCATGCTTCAGATGGGACGCTATCCTTGGTCGGTTAAGCGAAGAATCTTAAGTGATGTTGGACATGTTTCAAATGAAGATGCTGCTGTTGCTATGAGCGAAGTAGTGGATTTCAAAAATACCAATATTTATTTATCCCATTTAAGCAAAGATAATAATATGAAGGACCTTGCTCGTATGAGTGTGGCACAAACGCTTCAATCTTGTGGAATTGTTGCGGGTGAATATGTACATTTACATGATACCGATGCCAATAAGCCTACTGAGTTAGTCCTAGTATAAGTTCCAAAAGCTATTTAATGCTTTTGGGGCTTTTTTTGTTCTTTCATTTAAGTTTTATTCAACTTTAAAAGAATTTTCATCTTATTTTAATGTAAGTTGGGTAAATTACTAATACAAGCATATATGTTAGAAGAAAGGGAGATGAAAATGGACGAATACAATCCATATGAACCAGAAAAACCAGAAGAACCAAAGAAGGAAAAGAAAAGAGGTCTAGCTGGTTATTTTTTTAGTGCGTTGGCAGGTGTTATGGTTGGTGCATTGCTCGTTTGGTTTTTAATACCTTCTGTTGTAACGAACCTACCATCAAATAATGAAATCAAATCAAACAATACAACACAGGAAACCAAACAGCTTTCTGTTGATGTGACAACAGACGTTACAGGGGCGGTTGAAAAGGCTTCGGGTGCTGTAGTAGGTATTACTAATATTCAGTCGGTTACTGATTTTTGGAGTAATTCTCAATCTACACAAGAAGCTGGAACAGGCTCTGGAGTTATATATAAAAAAGCTGGTGGAAAAGCTTACGTTATAACAAATCATCACGTTGTAGAAGGAGCAAAATCCCTAGAAGTAACATTAGTGGACGGAACAAAAGTGGATGCCAAACTTGTAGGAAGCGATATATGGAGTGATTTAGCAGTTCTTGAAATGGATGACGCTGGAGTAGATGCAGTGATTGAATTTGGGAACTCAGATACACTTAAACAAGGAGAAACAGTTATTGCTATTGGTAACCCTCTTGGTTTAGATTTTTATGGATCGGTTACAACAGGTGTTGTATCTGGTAAAGATCGTGCGATTCCAGTTGATTTGAATGGCGACCAAGTGGTAGATTGGCAAGCAGAGGTTTTACAAACAGATGCTGCTATCAACCCTGGTAACAGTGGAGGAGCTTTAATCAATTTAGCAGGTCAACTTGTAGGCATAAACTCGATGAAGATTTCTGAATCAACTATTGAAGGGATTGGACTTGCAATTCCTGTTAACACTGCAATACCAATTATTGAAGATTTAGAGCAAAACGGAAAAGTAAATCGTCCTTCTATGGGTATTACTCTTTTAGACTTAACCAATGTACCTGCATTCCATCAAAAAGAAACATTGAAATTACCTGCTGAAGTAACTACTGGGGTAGTAGTCGATGAAGTAGTTCCTAATTCGCCAGCAGAAAAAGCAGGAATGGAGACGTATGATGTCATTGTTGAAATGGATGGAAAGAAAGTAGAAGATACGATCGATTTACGAAAACATTTATACAATGAAAAAGAAATTGGAGAAGACTTAAAAGTTAAAGTATATCGCCAAGGAAAAGTAGTGGAGCTTACATTGAAATTAGTCGAAACAGATGCATTATAAACATGTGGATAACTTTCAAATGTAAATAAAAGATTTACACAGCGAGTAGGATGAGAAAAGCTTGTCTTTCCTACTCGCTTTTTGTTTGTTAAAATAGGCTGTGGATAAGAATGTACGATTTGTGTATAACCCTGGAGAAAAATAAGATAATGAAAGGAAGCGAAAAATTGAGAATATTCAGTTGCGAAACGCATATAAATCAAGCTTTAGATATGTTTGTAGCAGAACAAAAAACCTTCCCTATGTTAGAACAATTAGCGGATGAAGAAAAGTTATCCACAAAATGCACATACTGTGATGTCGCAGCAGTATATATTGTAGCTGAGGAAAAATAGAGCACAATATGTAGATAACTAATGTGGATATGTGGATAAGTAATGTGTATAACTTGTTTGTAAATGAAATGTAAAGGTGGATAACCTGTGAATATACAAATTATCTCGGTCGGAAAATTAAAGGAAAAGTATTTGAAATTAGGAATTGACGAATACACCAAAAGACTAAGCAGTTACGCAAAAATAGATTTAGTGGAAGTGCCCGATGAAAAAGCGCCAGAAAACTTAAGTGATGCCGACATGGAAATTGTAAAGAAAAAAGAAGGAGAACGTATTTTAGCGAAAATCGGAGCAGATACATACGTCATTGCACTTGCTATCGACGGTAAAATGAAATCCTCCGAGCAGCTTGCAAGTGACCTGGAATCACTCATGACATATGGAAAAAGTAAAATTGCCTTTGTTATTGGCGGATCTCTAGGTCTACATGAGGAAGTATTGAAAAGAGCAGATGAAAAACTTTCGTTTGGTAAGATGACATTGCCGCACCAATTAATGAAGCTAGTGTTGGTGGAGCAGATTTATCGAGCTTTTAGGATTATTAAGGGAGAACCGTATCATAAGTAAATGAGGTTTTTTGAAAAAGTTTGATGGGAGAAGTGCTATTTTGATTTTTGAGTGACTAGATGAACATTTGTAACATGAATGGTTGTTTTTGTTCAATCAGGATTTTCTTATCAAAATGAAAAAAATCCTGATTGAACATAACTACAAAAAATGGTTGAATCCTCCATATGCACTTTTGTTGACTTTAATATTCGCCTTTAATTACAAAAAATGAGCCTCGAATTGTTCCAGCAAGTTTAGACTTCTGCCGAGCAAACTTAAACTTTCCTTCTAATTCCTTTGGTACTTCCATCCCCTCAGAAAGCTTAAAACCAACGGCCCGTTTCTTAGGGTCATCAACCGTATACATGACGTTGATCGCAAGACCATCCTCATAAAAGACGTAGGCAAGTTTGATATTTTCCACTTGAAAACGTGAAGTCTCTAAAGGTTTGGCAGCAAACTCAATTTCACGTTCTTCTTTCAAAATTCGGTTCACATAATCAAGGGTCTCCTGACTTTCGCTAGCAGGTACAACCGTAAATTCATGCTTATATTTGTTCATAAAGTAACGGGCCTCGTTCGCACGTAAACCAGCAAGCGCTTCTACTACAGGTGAAGACTCTAAATCAACCGTAGACACATTTTTAAAATCAACTATATAGGACATTTCCCAACCCTCCATTTATCTTTTTTTAACAACAGGAATCCACATTTCACCAAAAAGTCCAACCCTCTTTATAGTTTGCGGCTCTTCGGACGTAGCGCCCATGAAGCGATATTGAGTGCAGCGTATGAAAGAGGAAGGATAACATGAAACCCGTATTCACCATAATCGTTAGCAAAAGCATGAGACAAAGCCGCACCAGTCATTAAAAAGAAGAGACCAGCGTGAGCCCATTCTTTAAGTCTAGGAAAGCGTGGCACGACGATAGCGATGACTCCAAGTATTTTCCAAGTCCCAAGAATATTCGTGATGTATAATGGGTAACCAATATTCGTCACTAACTCAATGTTTCCCCCCAATTGCATCAGTTGCCCGATACCACTTAACGTAATCGATCCTGCGAGTAGTAATGTGACTGACCAATATGCAATCAATTTTCCATTGAGCTGGGTTTCTAACTTCGCGGTTGTTTCCGCACCAATAACCTTACTCATTTGATCCCTCCTAATCATTGTTTTAAGTGAAAAGTTATTAAACGTCACAAATTTTCCGAATAATCAACTCCTAAATAGACACCTCCCTTTATTTCCTAACAACAGGAATCCACATTTCACCAAATACTAAGCCGTTTCGCTGCCCCATCACAACAGCTGTATTTGGGCCACCAACATAGGCAACATTATTTGCTTCTGGCAAGGCTTCTCCAAAGGCAATGCCAGTAAGTTTGTTACTCAACTCTTCATCTGTATTCGCTTCCCCTTTAACAACGAGGTATTCTCCCTTAGGAAATTGGATAACTCTAGTTGCTTCTGGTAATGTTCCCTCTGTCATGACACCAGCATAATGCATCATCTTGTTATTCACGGCTTCGTTAACGACGAAAATGTATTCATTTGTGGCTAGGGCTTTTAACGTGTCAAGCCGTCCATCTTGTTTGACTGACTGCCAAAAGTCTGACTTTTCCTTGTTTATGCCAGCATAGTCTGTGTAATCGCTCGTAAGCTCAGTTCCCAAACCCAAAACGATAAAGCTGTCTTTTTCTTCTAAAGTATAATTTGCCATTTTTAAAACCTTCCTCTTTTTTAAAATTTATCAAATGATTTGTCTTTTCACTTGATGAGTTTATAATAGTCTTTAATAGTGTCAAAAAATGATACTGTTTAGGAGGTCCAGATGAAAAAAGTTGAACGGATTAATATCATCATGCGGTATATCAACAACCGATCCCACTTTACAATTTCTGAGATCATGCAAGAATTTAACATATCTCGTTCAACCGCTATTAGAGATATCAGAGAAATTGAAGCCATGGGGATGCCCCTTGTTGCTGAAGTTGGAAGGGATGGGGGCTATTTTGTCATGAACAATTCTGTCCTGCCCACTGTCCGCTTCACCGATAATGAGATTAAAGCTCTCTTTATTGCCTTTATGGCCACAAGAAATCAACAACTCCCTTATCTAAAGAGCCGTCAGTCTTTAGCTGAAAAATTACTAGGGCTCATTTCAGAAAACCAGCAAGATGACCTCGTTCTTTTAAATCAAATCTTGCTTTTTGAAGGAACTAACCCTAATAATCCCGACCTACTTGATCTGTCAGACCTCCCCCATCCTATTTTAGAAAAACTTATCCAAATCCTTCTTTTGGATCGCTATTTATTGATTACTATCGAAGAAGAGAAGATAGTAAAGACTTATCCAATTTATCTCTTGCACCTTTATCGTGAAAAAAGCCTTTGGCTGATTGAAGGATTTGACTTAAAGGAGGAGAATAGGGAGATTTTTCCCGTCGACAATCTCACCAATGTCGAACCATACCCTACGAAAAAAAGATTAAGTAAGAAAAATATTTTAGAAAAACTAAGTAAGCAGGAAGAAGTAATCAACCTTGTCCTTGAACTTGGTCCAAAGGCAATTGCCCAGTTCAAAAAATACCATCCTTTAAAAGTTTCAATTTCCTATACAAATCCTTACCAAACCACAGCCATTCTAAAGACTTTTATCAATGTTAATAATTCAGGAGAATTGACCGAAATAACAAATTGGCTGCTTTTCCTAGGTGAGGATATCAAGGTCAGGGAATTGCCAGAAGAAGTCTTAGAAGGTTTACATGAGAGAGTATGTTTATTCTGCCCTTAAGCAATGCAGTTAAAAGCCAAATAATTTTGAGCTTGGCCAATTGCAGTGCCTCTCAATTTTGCACACATTGGGGAGATATATACTTCTGATTAGTGTAAATACTTTGAGAGGTTAATAGCATTTTTATCAGTACTGTTCTTTATTGAATTTCTAGTAAAATCATTTTAACAAAAAAGGTAAAAACCTCATTTAGATGCGTTACGGTGAACCTTATCATAAATAGAGGATGTTTTAGCCCCGAACTAGTGGGGTGAACCATATCCAAGTTAATTAGATATTAGAATAAAGACAAACCCTAAAAAAGTATAGGTGAAATGAACCCAAAAAGTTAGACACTTTATTTGTAAGGATTGAGTTCGGTATTGTACCGGACTTAATCCTTTTAATTTTTCCTTAATTTGTTTATGACTGTAGTATTCAATATATTGTTCAAGTTCTCGCTTTAAGTGTTCCATGTTTTCAAACTCTTGTAAGTAAAGCAATTCTGATTTTAAGAGACCGAAGAAGTTTTCAATTACTGCGCTATCGAGGCAGTTTCCTTTACGAGACGTACTTTGTATAATGCCATGTTCTTTTAATGCGTGAGCGTCTTTATTCATTTGATAGTGCCACCCTTGATCAGAGTGAAGTACTGGGGCACCTTCTTCGGATAAGTGAGTGAAGGATTGTTCTAACATCTTTGAAACAAATGGATAAATAGGGCGTTTTTCAACGTTATACGCAATAATTTCTACGGTAAACAAATCAAGTACAGGTGATAGATAAAGTTTCTCACCAAATAAATGGAATTCCGTCACATCCGTTACCGATCTTTCGTTTGGTTTTGGCACAACGAAATCACGTTTTAAAATATTTGTCGCAATCTTACCGACGTTTTCTTTGTATGAGCTTTTGACGTCGGGAAAATGGTTCATTTATGCTCCGGAACTATGAGTGAAATTAAAGGTATGATTCTTTAGTCCTATACATGCTACTTAATTGTAAAAAACGCAGATCCACCTTTATAGGAATTTAGACATATGCAAGTGTGACTATTTAATACTAGAGTTAAGTATAGATAGGTATAAAAGCAGTTTCACGTATGTAGCTAAGGTATTATGATAGCCTTGTAACATATAAAATAATCAAGTGAAAAAGGCAAACCACGAGAAATCGTGTGACGCAAAGCCAAGGGCCTGGACCACACTAAGTGCTATGTGGATGGCAGCCGGTTACCGCAAGGATTCAGAGTCCTTTTATTATGAGCCTTGTTAAGAGGCTTATTTTTATGCGCGTTATTCCTTATTCACTACTGAAAGGTAGGGTAAAGAACATGGGTAAAAGTTTATCAAGTAAAATTTCAGCATTACTAGCATTGGTGTTAGTTTTGCAAGTTTTCCTGTTTCCAATGAAAAATGTTTTGGGAGCAACAGATAACAACCTTCTGCCGCCAAGTAACCTTGCGTACCAACATATCACACCAGATGATGTGAAGCTTACTTGGAGTGCGATAGTTAATGCTACAGGCTATAAAATATATGAAATTACAGAAGGTCAATTAACACCACGTGGTACAGTTACTACGAACAGTTATACGATTAATGACCTACCAGAAGGATCGTATACATATGTCGTTTCAACGTTAAGTGCGAACGGAGAATCTGGTCCTTGTGCACCGATTACGGTGAACGTTGCTTATCCAACGATGACAGCTCCAACACTTTCTTACACTTTACAAAATGCAAACGACATTAACTTGAGCTGGACGACTTCTCAGTATGTAGAAGGATATAAAGTGTACCAAATTGGACCAAATGGAGAGCAAACATTAGTTACTACAGTAACAGGTAAAACGTATACGATTTCAAATGCTCCTGAAGGGAATTTCACGTACGCAGTTTCTTCATTTAACTCTAAATATGGAGAGTCGCCAATTTCTAATACTGTGGACGTAACAATTCATCATCCAGAAATGGCAGCTCCAACGAATTTGACGTATACAATTGCAAACGTTAATGACGTAACACTGAAATGGACTGCTTCTTTACACGCAACAGGTTATAACGTATATCAAATTGTTGATGGGCAAAAAATATTAAAAAGTACTGTAACAGGAACGAGTGTTACATATACGAATACTCCTGGTGGGGAATACGTATATGAAGTTCATTCTCTAAATAGTCGTTTTGGTGAATCGGCAGAAGGAAGTCAAGTAACAGTGAATGTAGGATTGGTAACGATGCTTCCTCCAACAAACTTAACGTACACAATTGCAAATCTTAATGATGTTACGTTAAAATGGAACGCTGCTGCAAATGCGACAAGCTATAAAATTTATCAAATTATTGATGGGCAAAAAGTATTAAAAAGTACAGTAACAGGAACGAGTGTTACATACACAAAATTACCTGCTGGAGATTATGAGTATGTAGTGCATTCTGTAAGTAGCCGTTTTGGTGAATCGGCAGATGGAAGCCAAGTAAAGGTGAACATCGGAGAAGTTGCGATGATGCCGCCAAGCAATGTTACGTATTCAATTGCGAATGGAAACGACATTGTTTTAAAATGGGACGCTGCTACGAATGCGACAAGCTATAAAATATATCAAATTATCGATGGAAAAAAAGTATTAAAGAGCACAGTATCGACAACAGCTGTTACGTATGCAAACTCTTCAGCAGGAGACTATGCTTATGAAATTTACTCTGTAAGTAGTCGTTTTGGTGAGTCGGCAGAAGGAAGTTTAATTTCTGTAAAGGTAGAGCCTGTTGTAATGGCAGCTCCAACGAATCCGACATATACAGCAGCTAACATTAATGATGTTACATTAAACTGGGATGCTGTACCGTATGCCACAAGCTATAAAGTGTATCAAGTTATTGATGGACAAAAAGTATTAAAAAGTACAGTAAATAATACAAAAGCAACGTTTACGTATTTACCAGTAGGTGATTACAAATATGAAATTCATGCTTTCTCTAGCCGTTTCGGAGAATCAGCGGAAAATGCGAAAGTTTCTTTCGAGATTAAGTTCCCACAAATGAGTCCACCGGCAAACTTAACGTATGTTATTAAAAATACTACTGATTTCACTTTAAGTTGGGATGCTGCAGAAAACGCGACAAGCTATAACGTGTATCAAATTATTGATGGACAAAAAGTGTTGAAAAACACTGTTACAGGAACAACTATTAGCTATACAAAGATGGCACCAGGTGAATACACGTATGAAGTACATTCTGTAAGTAACCGTTTTGGAGAATCAGTAGAAGGTAGTACAGTTTCTTTAACATTAAATGGCGTAGATTTACCTGCACCAACAAGTTTAGCGTATACAATTCTTAATGGAAATGACATTAAGTTGACGTGGACAGCTGTTACAGGTGCATCGAGCTATAAAATTTACGAAATTGTCGATGGTCAAAGAATTTTAAAGAGCACGTTAACAGGAACGGCTGTGACTTATACGAACCAATCAGAAGGCGATCACAAATATGTTGTGACATCTTTCTCGTCATTGTTTGGTGAGTCATCAACTGCATCAGAAATTACAGTTCCTTTACAGTTCCCGAATATGGATGCACCAAGTTCTTTAACATTTAAAATTGTTAATGGAAATGACGTTTCTTTAACTTGGGGAGCAGTTCAATATGCAACAAGCTATAAAGTGTATAAAATTATTGATGGACAAAAAGTACTGAAAAATACAGTAACAAATTTATCAACTACGTTGTCTAATGTATCATACGGGGAGCATGTCTATGTTGTTCATTCTGTAAGCCCTCGCTTTGGAGAGTCAGCAGAAGGTAAAGAAGTATCTGTTAATATGAGTGAAGTACAAATGGCTAAGCCAAGTAATGCTACGTACAGTTTCGTAAATGGAAATGACATTAAATTAACTTGGGAAGCAGTTCCTTTCGGGACAAACTATAAAGTATATCAAATTATTGATGGACAAAAAGTATTAAAAAGTACAGTAAATACTACAACAGTAACGTATGCGAATCAGCCAGAGGGCGAGTATGTGTTTGAAATTCATTCGTATAATTCTCGTTACGGTGAATCAGCAGAAGGAAGCAAAGTATCAATTAATTTAGTTTTCCCAGAAATGCAAGCGCCTAGTAATTTAACGAAAACAGCTACGAATGTGAATGATATCGTTTTAAAATGGAACGCTGCAACGTATGCAACGAGCTATAAAGTGTATCAAATCGTTGATGGACAAAAAGTATTAAAGAATACAGTAACAACTACTTCTGCATCATTTCCTAAAATGGCAGAAGGTCAATATGAGTTTGTAGTTCATGCTGTTAGTCCGCGTTTTGGTGAATCGGCAGAAGGAACTAACATTGATTTCGAGATTATTTGGCCGGAAGTACAAGCTCCAGTCATGACTAACACGATTTTTAACGGCAACAACGTTACTTTGTCATGGAAAGCTGTTAATTGGGCAAACGAATATCTTGTATATGAAGTAACGGGATCAAATCGTCAGCTAGTATACAAAGGATCAGCCTTAACTACACAACTATTTAATCTTTCAGAAGCAACGCATTATTATGAAATTGTTGCATTTAGTAATCGTTTCGGTGAATCAGCTCCTTCTAGCCAATTGGAAGTGGACATTGTATATCCAGTAATGGAGCCCCCAGTAGCAAGCATTAAATTACTAAGTCCGACAAGTGCTCGAATTTTATGGGACTTTGTAACGTATGCAAATGGTTACAATTTATATGAAATTGTGAATGGGGAACCAGTGTTAATTGCCGAAAAAATTAATAATTTATCTTACACGGTTTCAGATTTAACGTATGCAGATCATGAATATTATGTAACGGCATACAGTAACTCATTTGGTGAATCAACACCATCAAACGTCGTGTTAGCGAAATTGATTGTGGATACGACAGCGCCTGTTACAACAGCGGATTTACCAAGTAATTGGACAAATGCAAGTCCTGTAGATGTAACATTATCTGCATCTGATGACGAGACAGGAGTAGCAAATACGTATTATTCAGTAAATGATGATGAGTTTAAATCTGGAACATCGTTTACGGTGTCAGAGCAAGGAATTAATAAAATTACTTTCTACTCTGTAGATAAAGTAGGTAACAAAGAAGCAGAAAAAACTGTATTTGTGAAAATCGATACAGAAGCGCCAACTACAAAAACTAGTGAAATTCCAGAGTGGTTTACTGCAAATACATCTATTAACTTATTTGCAACAGATGCATTAAGTGGAGTATCTAAAACGTTCTATTCAATTGATGGAGCAGCATATGTGGAAGGTACAACAATTAAAGTAGACGGAAGCAAATCTTCTTATAAAGTTAGTTATTATTCAGAGGATGTTGCTGGAAACAAAGAGGAAGTACAAACGATTGAAATAAAAGCAGATTTAACGGCACCTACTACAACTGCGACAGCTCCGACAGAGTGGACAAACGAAGATGTAGTTGTAAAATTGCAAGCACAAGATGCTGAAAGTGGCGTAGAAAAAACGTTTTATTCAATTAATGGATTTGCCTATGTGGAAGGAGATACTTTCAAAGTCCAACAGGAAGGAATTCATACAATTCAATTTTATTCTGTTGACTTAGCAGGTAATGTGGAGGAATCGAATACTATTAAAGTGAAAATCGATAAAACAGTACCAGCCGTTTCAATGGATGTAAACAAAGAGTACAAGCTGGGTGATTCATTACAATTAACATATTCAGCGAACGATAGTCTTTCAGGTGTTGTTTCGGAAGAGATGATTGTTACTTCACCAAGTTTAAAAACAACAGTTGTAGCAAATGGGGAATCTGTAAAATTTGATGAGCCAGGTAAGTATAACGTAACTGTTACAGTTACGGATGCTGCTGGAAATAGCGTAACTATTACAAAACAATTTACCGTTTACATTTCAGCTACGCTTGAGGTAATGCCAGAAGTAATTAAAGGAAATAAAGGGGTATTCACAGTACGTGTCATTCTGCCAGAAGGGTTCAGTACAAAAGGCTTCGACTTGAATACTGCAACTGTTAATGGTGTAAAAGCCTTGAATAGCAATAATGGATATTATAATCAAGCAGAACTTGGACAGTTTAAGTTCGAACGATCTCATTTCACGTGGAATCAATCGCAAGTAACGCTTGTGTTTAGAGGTTACGTAAATGGAGTACTAGTTGTTGGACAAAAAACTGTTAAAGTAATTAAATAAAAGTTTATATTTTTCAATTTCCAAAATCCCTCATTTACTTGTGATATGGAGCACCTTACCATAAGTAAATGAGGTTTTTTCAAAAAATTTGGATATATTAAAAACCGCAAGTATACATGTTACGGAGAACCGTACCATAAATAAGTGAGGTTTTTAAAACAGGCACATTCGCTTCATGGAATGTGCCTGTTTTTCTACTAAAGTATATGTTGCAACTAAGTAAGCACTTTAACTGGCAACTGTTTCTGAAAATTCATCTCCATCTGCCGAAATATATAAACCGGTAGCAATGATCGATGTAGAATAAATTTAACTTTTGTATAATTACTCATTTCTATTCTGATGTCTTTTGTTTTTGGTCTAAATGATGACTAAAGAATGTTAGCAGACTTGCACAGACTGCAACTATCCCACCGACCCAAGTTACATTCATTAAATTTCCTTGATGGTACACAATTCCGCCTAATGCAGAACCAAAAGCGATACCTACGTTGCTTGCCACTGGCATTAGTGAGGCGGCGAGGCCTGTTGCTTTTGGCTGATAAATTCCTGCGAGGTCAATTAAATATAGCTGAGTAGATGTTGTTAAGAGGATAGCCATTAACGACATTAATCCAATATTTATTAATCCTAAAACAAAATGATTTGTAGTCCAAAATAAACTTGTCAGAACAACTGCTTGGACGAGAAAAACAAACCGAAGGCGACCGATTGCATTGTTGCTAGCAATTTTACCAGCGAGGATGTTGCTGAAAATCGAAATAAACCCATAACAAAATAAGATTATACTAATTGAATTATTTGGTGCTCCCATTTCTTTCAAGATTGGTACAAGGTACGTAAAGACTGCATAAGTTGCGCCAAATCCGAGTGCAGGAATGAAAAAAGCCATCAATATACGTGGCTTGGTCAATAAAGAAAACTGATCACGTATCGAACTGCGTACTTGGCTGAGTCTATGAGGTAAGACAAAAAAGGATGCCAAAAACGCCAATCCTCCTAGGAAAGTGGTTAACATGAAAGTGGCATTCCAGCCGTACTCTTCGGCGATCACAATACCAATTGGCACTCCAATGACATTTGCAAGTGTGAAACCACCGAAAACGAATGAAATAGCAAGTCCGCGTTTTTTAATCGGCATGGTTTCACTTGCTACAATCATGGCTAGAGAGATTAAAACTCCTGTTACAATCGCTGTCATAATCCGAAGTGCAAGGAGCATTATATAGCTCGTCGAAATTACGCACAAAGCATTTAGGAAGATGAAAGATCCTATCAAAAACAACATCCATCTTCGCTTTGGAAAATGACTTGTTGCTGACATCACTAGTGGTGTAGCGATGGCAAACGTAATTGCAAACGCAGAAACGAGTGTGCCTGCTTTTACATTAGTCATATTAAGACTGGAAGAAATATCTGTTAAGATTCCGACAATAACAAATTCACTTGTCCCGAGAACAAATGTTAATAAAGAAAGTGTTAAGATAAGCAACCAATGTTGCTTGGATAATTTTGTGGAGTGCATAAATACCTCTTTCTTAGATGAATGTAAATATGTGACATAGTAAATACACAACCTTAACATCATACCAAGAATATGTTTGCCTGAAAAACCCTATCTTAGTCAAGTAGAGGATAATTGATTTCCAGAATCGACAAGGATGCAGCGTTAGCAAAAGACCATTTTAAAAAAGCGCACTTAGGAAATCCACGGGGAACCGTATCGTAAATAAAGGCGTTTTTTTTATGATGAATAGATAAGCAAAGTATGCAAAATTATTTATTTTGCATTCTTTTTCGTTAAGAAGGTATTTTGATATAATACGTTGAATACATATAATTAATATTTTTTTCTCTTTAGCAAATTTTATTAAACAAAATTCAAAAAAACATTCTTATCACTATTAATAACTATGGTGAGATCGGTGCTTTAATAATATGCTATATCGAAGGAGGCGTAGTATGAAGCAACTTTATATAAAGCAGAAGGTATTCAGTCTAAGTGGCAAATTTACGGTAAAAGATCAGCAGGAGAAGGATGTCTATTACGTGGAGGGCAGTTTTATGCAGATCCCAAAGACTTTCTCCATTATGAATACAACAAAAGATGAAGTCGCCCTTATTACGAAAAAGGTGTTCAGCTTTTTACCGAAGTTTTTTGTTGAGGTAAATGGTCGAGAGGTGTTAACGATTAAGAAGGAGTTTTCTTTCTTTAAAGCACGCTATACGATTGATGCTGCAGACATTGAGGTACACGGTAACTGGTGGGATATGAATTTTCAGGTTTTACAGCATGGTGTAGTCATAGGTAAAGTGAACAAGGAGTGGTTCACTTGGGGTGATAGCTACAAGGTTCAAATATTAAATGAGGAGATGGAGGCTATCATTATTGCGTTCGTTGTCGCAATTGATTGTGTGAAGGCTGATCAAGCAGCTGCTTCCTCAGCAGCGGCGACCTAATGTAAGGATTTACAATATAAAATGCTGGCGCGTTTACTTTAGAAATTCAAAATTATAAATAACAGTTGAAATAACATCAAATAAGTAGGGAAATCACAAATGAATTCCCTGCTTTTTTTATGGAGTTTTAATGAGAATATTTACTTGATAACTGGATTAATTTTATAAAACCGCATTTAGAATAGTTAACCCTACCATAAGTATGTGCGGTTTTTCTTAATAATAAATTTCCATTAAACCAACAGGGTACAAATAAGATAGTTACATAAATTTATTTAATTATGAGTTTATAGAGAGCATAGACTTTAGAAAAGTGAAGCAGATAGCTTCACTTTTTTTGTTTTAAAAGACAGACCATAAGAGCAAGAATGAGGACGAAATGAAGATTGATTACTTGTTAAAATGAATTCAACGAACATTAGGAGGAAATAAAATGAACAAGATTCAGGAATTCAAAGAGATGCATTTTTCAAATGATATATTATTTCTAGGCAACACTTGGGATTTACTTTCAGCCTTAACACTTGAAAAAGCAGGATTCAAAGCCATAGGTACAACCAGTTGGGGTATTGCAAACTCACTAGGATTTTCAGATGGAGAATTGATTGATTTTGATAGACATTTAGGAATCCTCAAAACCATAGTAGAGAATGTGAAAATTCCTGTTTCTGCCGATGTTGAGGCTGGGTATAGCGAAGACACTAACATGATTATTGATAATGTTTTAAGGACGGCAGATGTGGGGGTAGTGGGTATCAATATTGAAGATTCATTGAAAAAATCAATTGGCTTAAGAGAGGTTTCAGCGCACGGTCACCTTCTGGAGAAAATAAGGATAGCATTGGACCAGAATGGTTATAAAGATTTTTATATTAACGCCAGAACAGATACTTATTTTCAAATGCAAAATCCTTTAATAGAAACAATCGAACGAGGGAAGGCATATGTTGAGAGTGGCGTTAGTGGGATTTTTATTCCTGGCTTGAAAGAGCATGACGAGATCAAAGAAATCACCTTGAATGTAAATGCTCCACTAAATGTATTATCTTTACCTGGACTAACAAATTGTAATAAGCTTAAAGAATTAGGCGTGAGGAGATTTAGTTTTGGGAATGCCCTATCTGATAAAGTAAACGCTTATTTAGAAAAGAATGCGGATGAATTACTAGCGTATATGGATACTTCACATTTGTATGAGAACTAGTATAAGTGCAGAAAGGATAGTGGAATAAATGGTGATAAAAATCAACCTTTCATTTGAAGAGATGTGGGAGAAAATTATCGCTTGTGATCGTAAATATGATGGTCTATTTTTTACGGCGGTAAAAACAACGAAAATTTACTGCCGTCCTTCTTGCAGATCTAGGAAGCCCAAAAAGGTAAATGTGGAATTTTACTATGAGATCAATGCAGTTGCAGAAGCAGGTTTTCGCCCTTGCAAAAGATGTCAGCCTGAAATTGAACAATCACCACATATTGAGATTGTTAAAAATATCATTACGCTTCTAGTCAATCATTATAAGCAAAAAATAGTATTAAAAGATATAGCGGATCAAGTCGGTTTAAGCCCTTATTATCTAGAACGCTTATTTAAACAAGAAACCTCCGAAACTCCGCGTACTTATCTGGAAAAAATACGCATCGATAAAGCAGCCTATCTTCTTAAAAGTACAAAAATGTCGAACCTTGAGATTTGCTATGAGGTCGGCTTCCAAAGCCCTTCCAATTTTTATAAAGTGTTCCGAAGTTTGAACAACTGTTCACCTAGCGAATATAGAAAGGTGATTCCAAAATGAATTGGACTGATCACGAATCTTATATAAAAATTGTTCCTCCAAATGAATTTATTTTTGATGAGTGTTTAATTTTTTTGGGAGATCTAATCAGGAAGTGCTTCATCAAATAAAAGACGGAGCTGTATATAAACTAATAAAAATTAAAGACGCTAGGGAAGGATGGCAGGCATATGCTACCTTTTATCTTTGGAGGTCATTATATGACGAAAAAATATAGATTACACTATGAATCACCGATTGGAAAAATAGAAATAATTGGTACTCGTGAAGTTATCAATTCTATACTGTTTTCCGAAGAGGATAAAAAAGAGAATTCATTACAAGCTGAAACCCCTCCGCTTTTAACAGAATGCTACAACCAACTTGACGAATATTTTAGGGGAATTCGCCAAGAATTTACATTCCCATATCAATTTGAAGGGACTGACTTTCAAAAAACAGTATGGAACGGTTTAACAAAAATATCTTACGCTAATACGGTATCTTATAAGGATATAGCTATTTCTATCGGAAATGAAAAGGCCATCATAAATAAGGAAGAATATTGGCTGTGACTATCCAAAATCATTTATGAGCATTAGACTAACTCTTTACTATTTTTTACTTTTCATACGCTCAGGTGAGAGTAGCTTCAGACAACTCTTCAGTATGAAAAAATAACTCGAAAAGTAAGTCTGGAATTAGATAGGAACGCTCATTAAATTGAATAACCAAAGAATCTCATTTTTTTTAGTCACGTAGAACCGCACCATAGTCATAGATAAGTTTTCATTAATAAAGCCGAGTTCTTAAAAGGAACGCGGCTTTATAACTTTTCTATGGAAATAAGGTGCTGAAATGGATTGGACATCAATTCATGTATGATATAGACGTCCAACATGAGAAACTACATTTAATACAATTTAATTTAAATAAAGAAATCTATTTATTAATAGGAAAACTCTCTTCTTATTAATTTTTTATGTTAAGGTAATAAATAACAAAAGATTAATTTTTGAAATTTACTAAGTTAGATAGATTTTGATTTTATTTCATGATAATCTACGTGATTATATATAGATCAATAAAAAAATGAGGAAGTACCAGTTTGCATGAAAAATCGTAAAATAAAACTAATTTTAATATTATCAACGGTCTTATTATTATTGTTTACAAGCTTAAATGTCTTTACCTCTTATGTGAAGATGAAAAGGACAGTTGAAGAATCAATTGGAAGCCAAAGTCTGGAAGCAGCAAAGTCTATTGCGTCAACGTTAGATATAGAAACATATGAGCAATTTTTGAAGGACCCCGTAAGAAACGAATATTATTGGGAATTGAGAAGCTACTTAAATGATGCAAGAGAAAAACTGGGTGCTTTATATGTGTATACATTGAAAATTGATAATCCAAAGGTATCGAAAGCAATGATAGCTGGAGTACCTCAGGAATTAGAAGAGGGCTTTATAATTGGAGAAGCTTGCACAGTACCCGAAAAGCAGGTAAAAAGAGCCTATGAAGGAAAGACATATGTAACCGGTGTAATTGAGGACCCCATTTATGGTTCTTATCTTTCTGTTGGAGTACCGATAAAGGATGAAGCAGGAAAGGTGATAGGCTACTTAGGTATCGATCTAAGTGCCGATACAATCAATGACATAAAAAGAGAAGTATTGGAAAATAATCTCTTTCTATTCATTTTTAATGGTGTATTTATTTTGATTGTAGTAGGATCTTTTTTATTTTTACAAAGATGGTATCAAAAAGAAGTGACGAAGGAGATAGGGGATACAGAAGATACATACCAAGCAGAAATTAAAACATTAATCACCTCTGTATCGTCTTTAAAACACGATTTCACCAATCATATTCAAGTATTACACGGACTTCTTCAATTAGGTCAATACGGCCAAGCGCAACAATATCTATTATCACTTTCTAAAGAAGTTCAAGCTATCGAATCTCTAAAATATAATATTGATCACCCTGGTTTATCTATATTATTGCAAACAAAGAAACTGGCTGCACAAAATTATAATATTGATATGGATTTTACGATTTCGGATGATGCATTCAATAAAATTAAAACAACAGATTTAATCAAAATATTATCGAATTTAATAGATAATGCTATGGAGGCAACGATAGAATTACCTGAGAGTGAACGTAAAATTACGATTTTCGGTGAAGCAGATGAGACGCATTATGTATTTATGATTACAAATACAGGAACAAAGATTATCGAAAATGAACATATTTTTAAACGGGGGTATTCAACAAAAAAAGGAGAGAAGGGAAAAGTCAGAGGGCAAGGTTTATTTATAGTGAAAGAAATAGTGAAAAAATATAATGGAAAAATCTCAATTGATTCAGATGATTTAGAGACTATTGCGATTGTGAAAATTCCTCTAAGATAATTTCTGAGAATTATTTTTAGTTGAATTCTTCTATAATATAAAGCTCTTGAATGTACAAGGCAGTGCACTAACATTTGTGTGCACTGCCTTGTTTATGCGTTTAAGGATACTAACGATGTTCTTTAAATAACAACTAACACCAAACGATTATTTTATAAGGGGTAGTTTGTGCGGGAATACTCCTTGTGGTAGGACCATAGATAACTATTAAATTTCGGTTTGCAGGGCTTCTTGTAAAAGCTTGCCCATTTGTTAATAATATTTGAGTATATGGTGAAATATTTAATTTTAATTGCCCATCACTACTCTCGAATTGCTCATTAAAGTAATCTACTTTTACATTTTGATTAGGATTATCTTTTACTACAATAAGGGCCCGATATTGCGGTGGGTAAATAAGAGGAACAGGGGCATTTCCATCATAGTATCCAGTTACGGTATCTCCTACAGCTACCATTACTTGGTCGACAAAATAAGTAGTCGGTGACACCACGAAATTTACTAAAGACCCATTTCCGTTATCTACTGCCATTAATGTATAACAACCTTCCCCTTCTCCATTAAGCCCTATCATAAAATCACTAATCATGGTAACGGTACCACGAAAAGCTTGAAAATTTACCATACACAAACCTCCATCACTTTTATACGTATACCTATATATGCTATGCATACCTAATACTTTGTGCTATTCGTAAAAAATATAGATAGGAAAAAGTGAAAGAGGGAGAATTGTTGATTTGTTCTTACTGATAAATTGGCAGAAGATCATGGATTCATAAGGTAGACTTTTCATTCGTTTAAAAATTAATTGTTACTTATATTTTAGTTCGCTACCCATTACCTTTTACTTTTTTCTTTTGTTGAAATATCTCAAAAATACTTATTGCTATTAAAATCCAGAGAATTGGATTATTTAAATTAAGTCCTATTTGCGAAGTTCCACCTAAAATAGTAAATAATATAATCAAACCAAACAAATAGATCAATAAAAAGGTTTGGTAATATAGTGTTACCTTATCATCTTCTTTATTTTTGTTACTTGTAAAGATGCTAACTATTACTATTACAAGTAGTAAAACTATCAGCAAAAATTTTGGTATGTTCACTATATCACTAAATGTCGAAAAAAAGTCATAAACTAATAATACAGTCAAAGTAAAAAGCCAAAGTAGTATTAAATATAAGTTTAATTTCCTCATTTTCTTCCCCCTTATCTTAGGTTTATATACGTAACACCATATGAATGGTTTCAATGTATTTTCCAAGTTGTATGGATATTATCCCTTCTTCAACTAACCTGACCAGTTAGTAAAAGAATTGAAAAGTTTTTTATTACTACGTATATCAATTAAAGTAAAGCTAAAATATAAAAGTCCTTTTGTGCCGACATTATGTTATCTCCATTAAACTAAACAGATTTAATATTGTACATCTTTGTTTTAAATCCAAGAGATTATCAAAAAAAGTTTTGAAATAATTGGAAAAAATAATTAAAACAAAAAAGGCATAAGGAAATGATTTATTCCATGCCTTTTTTAAATATCTGCTCATTTCAACTTTGAATTACTATAGACATAGATTCAAAGATTAAATATGAGGCTTCAGTTCCGATAATATAAATTACACATAAGTATAAGCATATTCTCTTTTTCATATATTTACCTCCCATGGTATATAAACTCAATTATTAATTATATAATATAAATATAATGTGTTAGTTTTTTTTGTAATATATGAGAAAAAGGATGGGGTATAATGAACTTTGGGAGTACATTTAGAAAATTAAGGCTACACAAAGGGTATAACTTAGAATTTGTATCAAAAGGGATAATCTCAGTCTCATTTTTATCAAAGTTTGAACGAAATGAATCAGAAATTTCTTTACCAAAAATATTAGAATTGCTTAATAGAATTAATGTAAATTTTAATGAATTCTTATTTATCCATAATGGATTTAAAAAAAATGAAGTAGCAATCCTTATGGAACATTTAAATACAGCTTATCTGCAAGGGAATATTAAACTATTAAACCAACTAAGTGAGAATGAAGATTTAAAGTTTGAGAAAACAGGATTATTAACGTATAAGTTAAACAGTATAATGATTCAGTCAATTTGTTTTGATCTAAATCAAAATAAATTAAAAAAAAGAGATGTCGATGTATTAGTAGATTATTTATGGGGAGTAGAAATTTGGGGGGAATATGAAATAATATTATATGGAAATACGTTACATACCCTTGATATAGATAGTGTTATTTTACTTTCTTCTGAACTGGTAAACAAAAGTATCTACTTTAAAAAAATTACAAGTTATAGAAGAGATATGTACGGAATTTACTTAAACACAATTAGAGTATGTTTAGAAAATAATAAGTATAAAGAGGCAGAATTGTACATTAATGTATTAAAAAATTCGGAAATAAAAGAAAATTTTATTTTAGAAAAAATAATGTTGAATTTTTATGAGGGAATACTAAAGATGAAAACAGATTATGAAACAGGTTTAATAATAGCTCAAAAGAATATACATATTCTGGAAGAAGTAGATGCTAAAAATTTCGCTGTAAATTTTAAAGAATATTTAAAAAGTTACCTTAGATAATAAAATTCTCTCCATTTAGATAGGGCTAAACTACCTTGCGTTGAAGTTAGGTACCATAGTATTAGCATGAAACTGTTTTTTGATGGAGTAAGAGTTAGATATCCAATGAAAGTTGTAATTTTGTGTTTACATTTAGTATGTCTGGCTGACCAATGTTATCTTACTATGGTTTTCTATATTATTTATCCTTCTCTCTTTCATGCACTAACTTGTGTTAGTCCAGTATTGAAAACAATAGCCCTTTATTTCCATTTTATGAGAAAAGAACAAATTTCCACTATATTAAAATAAAAAAACACAGAACAAATGTTGTAATAAAGTTATTAGTGCAAGCCGAGTTTAATAAATGCTGAGGAGGAATTGAAATGAAAATGAAAAAAGGTTTAACCGTACTATTATCGTCTGCTCTAATTTTGTCCGTCCCTTTAACTAGTGCAAGTGCAGTGGGACAACAACCAATTCAACAAGATTTTATTAGTAGTTACCTGCAAACAACCGAAGTATTTGAAGAAGAAACAATCTATACATATTTACATAATGGTATAGAAATTTCGAGTAACGTTCAATTAACAGATAGTCAAGTAACTCAAAAACTGGACCAAGTGAAAGAGCTATCATCTAAGAAATCAAAAAATCTTTCTAAAAGCAATGATTTAACTGAAATTACTCCATATGTACAATTACCAGTTGACATGTATCCTGGAACAATTACTGCGGGACCTTACTATGACAGTTATGACAATGCAATATATCGTGAAGCTGCAGACCTATTAGTTGCATGGGTTACAACAAAGGTTCCTGCATTTCTTAGTAAATCTACATTTACGAATTATGTTACAAGTAAGTTTTTAGGATGGTCTAGCGCAATTAAGGATACTTACGTAGGTTCTTGGCAATCAAAGTCTTGGAATCCTAGTCTAGGTTTATATGAATATCATAATACAATAGTACATTATGAAGACTCTCAGTTTAGGACTCCTAGAACAGTAACATACTATGTGGTTTATAGAGCAAATAGTTAATTTTAAGAAGTATAAATTTTACTCGGATATATGCATATAGGTGCAAACGCAATTAGATGCATATTTAATGAAATAATAATGTTAGAAAAAATTAGATACCACCAACAGGAAATGCTGTAGGTGGTTTTTTATTCTACCGTTTTACTTTCTTCTTTTTTGGGCAATTGCTATATTCCATAGACTAACTTATTAAGTTATTTAAGGTAGTATGGTTATAATTAGTTTAAATTTATATGGAAAATAAATTGAAACTATTTTTTGTGTAATACGTATAAATAAGCATAGGGGGGAATAAGTTGAAAAAATTAAATTTATTACTTATGCTAATTTTTCTTCTTTCTGTAACAGTATTATTGACTTATGATTTTTTTCCAATGTACACTAACTTAGTCGATATTCCAAAAAGATTATTGATTAGTTTAATAATAGTAATAGTGATAATTAGTATCTTTACAAGAAACAAAAATCAAAAAAAAGATTCTAAAACTATATTACGTTTCCAAACATTATTATTTATTTATTTGGTTGGTTTAATTGTATTATTTACTATTTTAGGTGGAACTTCGCAAATAGGACTTAATTTACAAAATCCAGTTCTTTGGGTTGTCATTGTCATTAGTATTTTGGGAATTTTGAAACAAAGACAAAAAGTGAGGCGCAGCTAATTATAATTAAAGCACAAGTATCCTTACTATTATTCTTCGACTAAAGGGACCTTAATTGATTGAGGAACAAAAAAGTAGAAAAAATGGAGTATTTTATTTCCACTTATATTGCTGAAGTATTTCGAGATGTTTATATGCTGACTAAAATGAACTGACCCCATAGATTGAGAAACACCTTGAGTTGAAAAACGGGTAATTAATACCTAAAACCAACTTGGAGGTGTTTTTCTATGGATCCAAAAGCTAGTTATCCAGCAAAAATAAATTAAGAGCAGTGGAAATACGAATAGCAGAGTACCAGTGAATGAAGTGATGAAACAACTAAATATACGAAATAGTACACAACTCAAAATTTGGATGCGATGTTATCAGAGTGGTGAAAGATTAAAAGATCGATAGTTATTACTTTATCTTATTTTATTTCTAAATTGCTCTTGTAATCTTTTAATTAATTCAAGAAGTTACCCTACTTTCGGGATTTTTCAAACGTTTCCGAGCGGAGTTGCTATCTACATTAATTTGGATATGCTCCATGGCCTTTGCTAAACCGTATATAGGCATATTTCCATAAACGGATTCATAATTTCCTGGTTTTACTTCGTAGGTTTCGTGATAGATTCCAACAGCATCATTATTTCCGATTTTTTTATTAAAGTTTTTCCAAGCAGTCAAATGCTTTTCATTTTTAGCATATTTCAATAAGTCCTCTGTTGAACGCCAATATTGAATCATAACAGTCGTTTTTAGTCCAAAATAGCTTTCCATAGATAAAAAACCTAAGTCTTCTTTGTGTGTATAGAGCTCTCTAATCATCCCAGGCATTGCATTAAATACAGGTAGCCATTTGTTCAGAGCAAATGGTTTGTTAATCCTCATTCCTATTAGAAAAACGACAACCGGATCACTGTTTTCGGTTGTATAACGCCCTGTATAAATCTGTTTCTTCATTTCAATTCCCCCTTGTTTTCTAATTGTTTGAGAGTATCGATACACCATTCAATTGCAGCTTTTGTTATTCGTTTACCATAATCCAATGTAAATAACCAATACTTTAAATCATCTCCAGTATTATGAGTGGAAATAACTTGTTCAATGTTTTCATATGTTTGGTAACGTATTTCTAATTTCTCCTTATAGTCGTTAAGAAGTAATATTGAATGCTCTATACTTTGATTTCTTCCAAAGAATAATTTAAGTAAAACTTCATTTCTCTCTATTGGTATTTGTTCAATTGGTTGTTCCAGCCAAACTTTTAACGTTTCAATACCTTTAGAAGTGAGGGAGTATTCTTTGCGGTCCGGCTTCCCATCTTGAGCAGAAATATCGACCGTTGCCAAACCTTCGTCAACAATTAACTTTAAGGTAGGATAAATCTGACCGTAACTAATTTTCCAAAAATGATTTAAGCTTTGATCTATTAGTTGTTTAATTGCATATCCAGACCTACATTCTGTTGTTAAAATTCCAAGAATCGCATATGTTGTGTGATTATATTTTTTCATCCATTCCATCCTATCTAAATGATATGTATCTTTTAGATATATAATACTTTATTTTAAATAATAAAGTAAAGTTCTAATTATCAGAAAAAACAGTGAGGAATTTGAGACGAAAGAAATTTCGATGAATAATGATTTGTAGTAATAAGGTTGGTACATGGTTACAAAATTTTCACTCAGAAGCTATCGTATACTTGGTTTCAGCCTTTGCTTACGAAAGTATGTGCCAAATGACAGTCCAAACATTTTAAGCTATAATTGAAAACGTTGTGACCACCCTTCACCTACTAGAAAGGGGTTTTTTTATGATTAAATTACATAACGTCGGTAAAAGCTTTTCACGGTTTCAGGCTATTAAATCTGTGTCCTTAACGATAGATAAAGGGGAGATTCATGGAATTATTGGAGCTAGTGGAGCTGGTAAATCCACCTTGATGCGGCTAATGAATTTGTTGGAACTCCCAGATGAAGGTGAAGTAGAAGTGAATGGTCAAAAGTTAACAAATTTGAGCAGCAAAGAACTTCGACAAGCACGAAAATCAATCGGGATGATCTTTCAACATTTTAATCTAGTGGCGAATAAAACGGTTTACGAGAATGTAGCTGTACCTCTAGAGTTGGCAAGCTTTCCAAGAAACGAACGCAAAAGTCGAGTAGTGGAGTGTCTACGATTTGTTGGTCTGGAGAATTTGATAGACAAATATCCTGCACAATTAAGTGGTGGACAAAAGCAGCGCGTTGCCATTGCAAGAGCATTAGCGAATAAACCCCAAGTTTTGTTGTGTGATGAACCGACTTCTTCGCTTGATCCAAATACAACTGCTGAAATATTAGAGGTATTAGAAAATATAAATAAAAACCTCGGAGTTACAATTGTCATTGTCAGTCATGAGATGGAAGTGATTAAAAGTATATGTAATCGCGTAACTGTAATGGCTGCAGGGGAAATATACGACACAGTAATAATCGAACCAAAAAGGATTCAACTTATAGACAATAGTCCAAGATACTTTGTAGAACAATTAACAAAGGATGGTGAGATGGACAATGCCTGATATATTAGTTCAATATGAAGCTGAAATATGGGTGTCTATTGGAGAAACCTTTGTAATGGTTGGTATGTCTCTTTTAGCTGCAGTTTTATTTGGCCTCCCAGTTGGGACGTTACTTTACCTTTGCAAGAAGGGACAAGTTCTTGAGAATCGGTTTGTTTTTTCGACTTTAAATTTATTAGTAAACATTACTCGTTCTTTTCCTTTTTTGTTGTTAGTAGTTTTTTTAATCCCATTTACAAGACTAATTATTGGGACAGCAATTGGCACAGCGGCCGCAACAGTTCCGTTGTCAATAATAGCTATCGCACATTATTCACGGTTAGTAGAGCAATCTTTGTTGGACGTACCAAGAGGCGTAATGGAAGCAGCTATTTCAATGGGTGCTTCTGTTAAGGAAATTATATTTAAATTTCTTTATGTGGAAGCTCGTTCGGGACTTGTTCTCGGTTTAACAACATCGATTATTAGTTTTATTTCATATTCGACAATTATGGGGGTTGTCGGAGGTGGTGGTATAGGAGATTTTGCTATTCGGTACGGATATCAACAATTCAAAACAGAGTTAATGATTTATATGATTATCATTATGGTCATACTGGTACAGCTCATCCAATTTATCGGAACAACTGTATCAAGAATGATTGATAAAAGATAAATACCAGGAGGAAGAAAATGAAGAAAATAATTTTTCTAATTACAATGCTAATGTTAATTTTAGCTGGTTGTGGGCAAGAGAATGAGGCGAAAGATAAAGAAAATGTAGACAAGGTTCAAGAAGAAGTAACATTGAAAGTAGCTTCGTTAATTCCACCTATGACGGAAATCCTCGAACTTGTTAAACCAAAACTAGCGGAGGAATCCATTAATCTTGAAATTGTAGTACTAAGTGATAATGTTCAACCTAACAGTGCTTTAGCGGCAGGTGAAGTGGATGTGAACTTCTTCCAACACGTTCCTTATATGGAGGAATTCAATCGAAACAATGATGCAGAACTAGTTCCAGTTGTACCTATATACTTTGCGAATTATGGCGTATATTCTAAAGAATATAAAACAATCGACGAACTTCCGGAAGATTCCGTCATTGCCATTGCAAATGACGTTTCGAATATAGATCGTTCTTTGGCTTTGTTAGCTCAACATGGTGTAATCACTTTGCAAGATAAAACAGGACCATACTACACGAAAGCTGATATTGTGGACAACCCTAAAAACATAAAGTTTGAGGAAGTCGATTTGTTAATGTTAGCGAGAATGTACGATGACGCAGATGCAGTAATCATGACACCTGCTTATGCTGCACCACTTAATTTGACACCAAAAAGTGATGCACTACTAACGGAAGGTGTAGAAAATGACTTTGCGATTACTCTAGTAGCACGCAAAGATAATGCTGATTCAGAGGCGATCAAAAAGTTAGCAGAAGCAATGACGAGTGAAGAAGTACGCGAATTTTTAAAAGAAAACTATGATGAAACTGCAATTCCAGCATTCTAATACAGTTATAAAGAAAGGGTCTATTCAAGTTGTTTATGCAACTGAGAGTGGACTTTTTTTTATAAAACTGTAAGCGAGACCGATAAGAACAATATTAGTTTGAAAGAACTTGGAATATGTTTCAAAAACCTGTAAATATTTTATGAGCCGCAAGTACTAAAATGTTCTCAATGCTTTCTGTTTAAGCATTAACTGACAAAATGTACACCTATTTTACGACATAATGTTATATAATGAATACGTAGTATTTTAAAGTTCATTCAATAACTAATAAAATACTATCAGAGGTTTAACTAGCTTTTAATTAATTTTATATTATATAGTGGTAAATATTTTAATTTTCGTCGAACGATTAAATAGAATACGTTAAGTTTAAAATGGATACAGAAATGGTGTGTTCCGAAGTCTCGCATTTGCTTGTTGTAGGGAACGCTTACATTCTTTCTGCAAATCTAATAGTATAAGGATGGTAAAAATGACTAACAAACAAACTAATACAGACGTTATTTTAATTGGTGCCGGAATCATGAGTGCAACTTTGGGATCAATACTGAAGGAGTTAGCACCAGAATGGAAAATTAAAGTGTTTGAGAAACTTGCAAACGCTGGAGAAGAAAGTTCTAACGAATGGAATAATGCGGGAACTGGGCATTCTGCACTGTGCGAGCTTAACTATACAGCCGAAAGAGCGGACGGATCTGTAGATATTAGCAAAGCTATTACTATTAATGAACAGTTTCAGCTTTCAAGACAGTTCTGGTCTTTTCTTGTAAAAAGCAAATTAATCAGTAATCCGCAGGACTTTATCATGCCAATACCTCATATGAGTTTAGTAGAAGGGGAGAAAAATGTATCGTTTTTGAAAAAACGTTTTGAAGCGCTAACAAACAATCCCCTGTTTCAAGGAATGGAATTTTCCGATAACCCAGAGAAGCTGAAAGAATGGATTCCCCTTATTATGGAAGGTCGTACATCAAATGAGCAGATTGCGGCAACAAAAATCGACTCAGGAACGGATGTTAATTTTGGCGCACTAACACATATGTTGTTTGACCATTTAACAAACCATAACGTAGAGTTAAACTACAAACATACAGTCAAGGATATTAAACGCACTAGTGACGGCTTGTGGGAAGTAAAAGTGCATGATTTAGATAGCAATAAGATTGAATATCATACGGCGAAATTCGTATTTATCGGTGGTGGAGGCGGAAGCCTGCCTTTACTACAAAAAACTGGTATTCCAGAATCAAAACATATTGGTGGATTCCCAGTAAGCGGACTATTCTTAGTATGTAACAATCCAGAAGTTGTGGCACAACATCATGCAAAAGTATACGGAAAAGCTAAAGTTGGTGCTCCGCCAATGTCTGTTCCGCATCTTGATACAAGATATATCGACAACAAAAAATCATTGCTGTTTGGACCGTTTGCGGGCTTCTCACCAAAGTTCTTAAAAACAGGGTCAAATTTTGATTTAATCGGTTCTGTAAAACCAAATAATGTCTTTACTATGTTGGCAGCAGGTGCAAAAGAGATGTCGTTGACGAAATACCTAATTCAGCAAGTTATGTTATCAAATGAACAGCGCATGGAAGAATTACGAGAGTTTATTCCGAACGCAAAGAGCGAAGATTGGGATGTAGTAGTAGCGGGTCAACGTGTGCAAGTGATCAAAGATACGGAGGCTGGTGGTAAAGGAACACTTCAATTTGGTACGGAAGTTGTTACTGCTGCTGATGGCTCGGTAGCTGCGTTGCTAGGTGCTTCTCCGGGTGCGTCTACTGCTGTACACGTAATGCTTGAAATCATTAATAAATGCTTCCCACAACACATCAAAGAATGGGAACAAAAAATAAAAGAAATGATTCCTTCATACGGTATGTCACTAGCGGAAAACCCAGAGCTTCTTCAAGAAATTCATACTTCAACAGCTGAGACGCTTCGTCTTAGTGACACGGAGCTAGTCAATAGTTAATTCTAGGATGTAATAACAAAGGTATCGAATGAAAATAGATTAATAAAAAAAAGAGGGAGAATGCTTGTTTTACGAAGCATCCTCCCTTTTTCATGCATATAAAATGATGTTAAAAAAACTACATAGTTGTTGTAATCTTTTTAATACCTATTTAAAAAGTGGAATTCTTTTCAATACAACACAAACTGGAATGGCGATGATAATCCCCACTACATTTTGAACGATGTTTCCAGGAATTGAAGCCACTGGTATAACCCAACTACCATAAAGAACGGCTTCACAGATGTAATAAACACCTAGCATAACTGGAATTGAAACGATAGTAGCTAGTAGATTGAAAGCAATACTGTTTCCATCGCGACCGAACGACCACGCTATTTTTCCAACTATATAACCTTGCAAGCCACGTGCTACAATCGTGAATGGTGCCCACAACGTCCAACCAGATACCCAGTCAAATAACCCCATGCCAATAGCTCCGGCAAGTGCTGCTTTTTTAGGGCCAAATAAGATAGATGCTATAAAGAGCATAGCTGTTCCAAGATGCACTAGCCCGCCATTTGCCGCGATCGGTAGTTTAATATTTAACAAGAGGGTTGCAACGAAAACGAGTGCTATTAACATGGATGTTACGATTAAATCGAAAGTGCGTGCGTTTGAATAACTTGTTGTTTTTTGCATAGTAATAAACCTTCCTTATCTTTTCTTTATAGGTATCAGGAAAAAGTTACGCAAGGTTTCCTTTTTCCTTTATTTCCTTACTGATAAAAATCAGTTTTTAATTTACTGATAACATTAGCAAAGGATTGATATTTTTAAAAGTATCAATTTAGTGAAAAACATAGGGGTCAGATTATACACATTATCGTTCCTATTTGAATAAGATGTCTAAGGGAAATACCTTATAGCTAGGAGTACGATAATGTGAATAGATGGATTGCGTTGCTTATAATTTTATGTTCAATAGGACTGGCAGGTTGTCTAGATAAATCAGTAAACGAAGAAGTAGAAACAAATAACCTTGAACAGAAACAACAACTGGAAGAAGAACAAAAAGAGCCTAACAATAATAACGAAGTAGAGGAACAGGAAACAAAGCCATTAGTTGTAAATATCATGGATCCGAATACTTCAAGAATAATTAGAACTGTTTCACCGAAAGATTTAGGTTATGAAGATGATCTTGAAACTTATAAAAAGGAAATTGAAAAATTAGCTTATGAGTTGGCAAGAGGTACAGAAACGGAAGCTGGTTATGACAAGAGAATGGTTCTTGATAAAATTGATGAAAACGGTCAGGTCATTAAAGGAAGCCCAAGAATTATTTTAAAAGAAGATGAATTGGTAGATAGGATTATAGAAGCATCTAGTACAGGCGAGGATGTCGATATCCCCTTGTATGTGACAGAAAGTAGTTATGATGTGAAAGATATTCCTCATTTAGAGGATGTATTAATTGCTTCTTATACAACTTATTTTGATGCCTCGGATGTAAACAGGAACAAAAATATTGAAATTTCAGCAAGAGCCATTAATGATGTGATTGTTGGAAGTGGAGATTATTTCTCGTTTAATGAGTTGACAGGACCGAGAGACAAAGCAAATGGATACCAACCAGCACCTGAAATTATTAATAAGA
Organism: Bacillus sp. Cr_A10; assembly: GCF_029222665.1. Classification (NCBI taxonomy): domain Bacteria; kingdom Bacillati; phylum Bacillota; class Bacilli; order Caryophanales; family Bacillaceae; genus Bacillus; species Bacillus sp. Cr_A10. The sequence goes on along the minus strand of NZ_JARHXR010000011.1, from coordinate 72,363 downwards.
AACTTGTAATGGGAATAGGGGGAGGAGTTTGCCAGACGTCCTCCACTCTTTTTAATGTAGTTGATCAATTGTCGGTAACATATGTGGAAAGAAACCATCATTCTTTAGATGTGGGATACGTCCCAAAAGGAAGAGATGCAACTGTTTCATATGGTACATTAGATTTCAGATTTCAAAATACAAGTGGAGCACCTTTTTTAATAAAAGCAATCTTTGGAAGTGACTTCCTTACAATAGAAGTGAGAACTTCTGAGGAATATAGAGAAATGCTAGAATAAGTCTATAAAGAAAAAGATAAAAGCACATCAACTTTATAAAGTTGATGTGCTTTTATTGGTCTGCTGATTTATAAGGTATTAGTAAGTTTATTGATAAATCCTAGGAGGGTATTTTGTATTTATTAGAGCAGAAAAATGGATCCTAAAAATATTATATTAAGTCAATTAAGTGCCTGTTATAATCAAAATAATAGTTTGTATCGCTAAACAGTTCAATAAATGGACTTTCTGCTGAACATACATCATGGAAAAGAAATGAAACGGTAAATTCCATTTGGGAAATCGTCACTCATTTAGCAACGGTACTTGGTTCAACACAAGGGTTCATTAACCTTAATACTAAATATGAGAGTGGAGAATAAATGGATAAAATAATTCAAAATAAATTAAGAGAAATCGAAGAGAAGTTTCAAGTAAAGGTTCTATATGCTGTCGAATCCGGTAGCAGAGCTTGGGGCTTTCCTTCCAAAGATAGTGATTATGATGTTCGTTTTATTTATATTCATCAACCACAGTGGTATTTGTCTATCGATCCACAAGGAATTGGTGCTAAGAGAGACGTAATAGAGGTCCCAATTAACGATTTACTAGATATAAGTGGTTGGGAAATAACAAAAGCATTGCGTCTTTTTAGAAAAAGTAACCCCCCATTATTGGAATGGATGAGAAGTAATATAATTTATTATCAAAAGTACTCCTTTATTGATAAGTTGCGAAAGTTAGAATCTGAAGTGTTCTATCCGAATGCTAGTTTGCATCACTACTTAAACATGGCAAAAAATAATTATCGAGATTACTTACAAGGAACAGAAGTAAAGATTAAAAAATATTTTTATGTACTTCGACCTGTATTAGCTTGTAAGTGGATTGAAGAATACAAAAATGTTCCCCCAATTGATTTTCATGAATTATTGCAAAGTATGATTCCAGCTGGTGAATTAAAAAATGAAATTGAACATCTTTTACAAAGAAAGATAATAGGTGATGAATTAGATATAGAACCACAAATCAAAGTAATTAACGAATTTTTAGACAGCGAAATGATACGTCTTGAAGCATACATTAAAACTATTAAAGTTGAAGTGGAGGACCCTACATTAAAATTAGATAATTTGTTTAGAGATACATTGAAAGAAGTTTGGTGATAAAAAAACGTGTAGAATTTAGTTTACGTGCCAGGTACATAAGAATATGTCCTGGCACTATTTTTATATAAATATTAATAAAAAACTTTTTTGTGAAGAATGTCTAAGGCTTTTTCAATTTCCTCTAAATCTTCCTTAGAAGCATCTTTAATTCTTTTTAAAAAATCAGACTCTATCAATTGAAACGCTGAATTCATCATGGTTTCGCCCTCTTTAGAGAGTCGGATATACTGTTTTCTTCGATCCTCTATATCCCCAAATTTATTTATTAAATTTTTTTCACTCAATTTTTTGAGCTCTCGACTTGTATTGGGCATTGACATATACTGACAATCACTAATTTCGCTTGGGGTAACAGGCTGACTGACATATACATATTCGAGAATATTATATTGCACGGGTGTGATTGTATCTAACTTTGCATTTTTTGTTAACTCGTGTGTAACGCGATGAACTGAAGTTGTAAACGCCACAAATTTATGAAAAAGATTATTTTTGTTCATATTTATCACCTCTAATTAAAAAGATAGCAAAAATGTTATCATAATACAATTATCATTTGACAACTAAATTAATTGAGTTTATTATTTACTTATCAAATGATAAGTAAGAGGTGAGCTTAATGAAAATGTTAATTATTTACACACATCCAAATCATCGAAGTTTAAGCTATTCATTTTTGCAAAAAGTATTAAAAGGAAGTAGTGAAAGTCCTGTTATAAGTGAAATACAAATATTAGATTTATATGAGGAAGGATTTAATCCAATCCTCGAATTCAATGAGTCAAAACGAAGACGCGATATGCATAGCGATCCAAACTTTGAAAAATATAGGAAACAATTGCTGTGGGCGGATAAGATTGTTTTTATCTATCCAATTTGGTGGGGAAGGCCACCAGCAATGCTTATGGGATATATAGATCAATTATTTGCTTCGAATTTTGCTTATAAGGAGAATGGAGGGCTTTTACCAGAAGGGCTATTGAAAGGAAAGTCTGTAGTTTGTATTTCCACTATGAAAGGTCCTACGAATTATCCGTTATTTCTCTTAAACAATAGTCATAAGATTTTGATGAAAAGAGCATTATTTAATTTTGTAGGAATCAAAAAAGTGAAATTTTTCGAATTTGGTAATATGGAAAGTCCAAAGGGCAATCATGCGAAAAAATTAGAGAAAATTTATTCGTATTTCAGAAAAATAAATTAGGATTACTTAAACTATTTAAGCAAAAAAATAGATGCTCCTTTTTAATTCGGCATCTATTTTCACTATATTATTTTTCGAATTATATCGCTAATGGACGTTTTTAGGATAATCCCTTTTTAATCGTAAAATTATCATATAATAATGTCCAGTTTTGTGGATATGGATAACCTAAAGCCCAGTAACTGATACCGCGAAGATTATGTTGTTTGGCCAAGTCAAACTTGGCTTGAGCGCTTCGTGCATCTTCAAACCATACTTCATGACGACGGCCTTGCTCATCTACATAGCGGAAAAACGGAGACTGTGCGGTTGTATCATATTGAATGACTGTGCCATATTTTATAGCTCTTCTTATAGCCTCTTGAGGACTAAATGTTTCTGCTTCTTGACCTTGAACGTGGGGGAGAAGCCAATCCCGAGCATAAATTTGAAAGCCTAAAAATATTTTTTCAGCAGGCATGACAGATAGGGCATATTCTACAACTCTTCTCATTTGGTTAATAGGAGAGATGGCTTGTGGAGGTCCTAATCGATATCCCCATTCATATGTCATCAAGACCACAAAATCTGCAATCCTCCCATGTGCCTCATAATCGTGTGCTTCGTATAATAAACCACCTTGTGTTGCACTAGTTTTTGGTGCAAGAGCGGTGGATACTAAATAGCCTTTCGGATGGAGACGATCAACAGCCAATTGTAGGAAAGTGTTATAATTCTCACGATCTTCAGGTAATACATTTTCAAAATCGATATTCAATACTTTATAGCCCTTAGCATCCATCACTTGTAGTACGTTGGTAATTAGCTTTTCTCGTAAATCCGCACTAGACAAAATGACATGTGATAAATTGGAACCAGCCTCTGTTGAGGAGAAATTCGTAATCGACATCATGGGAACTATATTTTTAGAAATTGCTGCATCGACCATAGCCTGATCATTCATCATTTGTAATGTTCCATCTTCCTTAATCATATAAGCAAAGGGACTAAAATAAGTGAGGAGAGGACCAACTTCATTCAGTGAATTGATAGCATCTTCGTTTGATTGGTACGAATAGGCATTTACTTCTATAGTCGGCTTTGGTCTGGGAATAACTAAGCGCATTCCGGCATATATCAAATTCGGGTTTTCTATTGTGTTTTCAATAATAATAGCTTGAATTGTAGTACCGTAACGGTTCGCAATTGGCCCTAACGTCTCTCCCGGCTGCACTATGTGTATAATAGGTGGAATAATTAGCTTTCCACCTGGATATAGAGCGTTTGGATTTGTTAGATTGTTTGCTTGAATAATCGATTGAATAGTAACTCCATATTGTTGTGCGATAGACCATAATGTTTCCCCATATTTAATGATATGAGTTGTACCAGAAACAGGAATAACTAACGACTGTCCAATGATTAATTGATTTGGATTTGGTAAACCATTTACACGAACAATCGAATTCATATTTACAGCATAACGATTTGCAATTTGCCAAAGCGTTTCGCCTGCGATTACCACATGAATAATTATAAAGACTCCCCCTAAACGATTTCATTAATGCATCATATGTAATGATTAATAAAAAGTGTATTTTTACAAAGCCGTTTAATGAAACTAGAGTGTGTAATTATAAATATAAAGCTGACAGAAAAATCCCCAATGACTCTTCATAGATTTCGTCAAACTGAGTAAGGGGTAGCGGATTTGTTCCTGTTCCAAGCTCAATAGTAAAACCAGGTCTTCGCCAATCCTGAATAAACCAGTCTTTATAACCTGCATAGCTTTCAATTGTTTGTATAGGCTCATAACCACTGACTCTACTAAATTCCATAGCAAGAACTTCCGTTTCAGGAGGCTCGAGGTCTTCAAATCCCCAATAAATAACTTCCCCTTGTGTATGGAAAGCAAGTACTCTTGCAAAATCCCTTCTTCTTGTTAGGTCTGCCATTGCAATAGCCTCTGGTTCGGACAATGGACTTTCCCCACCATAATCGCGTGGTCCCGGAGTTTTTGGATTGCGTGCTCTTTCCAAATCCCACTTAGCAGGAAATTGATCGTTCAGATCTACTCCACGTATATTTGCTTTCCATCCAGAAAAGTCCGAACTGCCATTATTCCATTCAATCACTCTACTACTCCATGGCTCATTTGCAGGAGGTCCATTTATGACCAAGTTTACACCATCCGGGTTCACCATCGGCACGATGGAAAATGTGGTTTGTGTATATAAAGGGGATGTTTCAATACCTCGAATCGTCTTTTGGTTTGTTAAGGATAGCAAATAATCATTTAAAAATGTCATAGTGATGGGAGTAGTAATCCATTCATTAGCATGAAATGAACCGTTGAAGTGAACTCTTTTATCCCCATTTCCTATTAGAACCTCCGGTATTTCCCGATCTAATACAGTCTTTCCAATAGAAGAAACTTGCAGGAATGGGTATACAGTCTGTAATCGTCTTATATCGTTTCTCATTGTATCGTAGTCATAATTTTGCTTACCGTTTACAAGTCTCCAAGTAACTCTAAGAGGAACGCTTATGGTCTGCCCGATTTGGAGACGATTTGTACTAAGTCCAGGATTAACAAGCAGAATTGCATCGAGTGGAAGGTTTCGGTTTTGGGCAATGGACCAGATGGAGTCTCCAGGCCTGATTTGATAGTTGGTAACAACGTATCCCGGAATTTGTATAAGTTGACCTATCGAAAGTATTTGGGGGTTAATGTTTCTATTAGAATCGTTAATAAGCTGTAGGGGAATCTTAAATAATTGGCTAAAATACCAAATTGAATCCCCGCCTCTAACATATACGTCCATTTCGTATCTTCCCTTCATTAAAATTTCACATTATATAAGAATATGAAATGGAAGAGCGTATTATGATTTTAATTCTTTACGGGAATTAGAAAGAAAGGAAGTAAAAAAAGCAATAATGACTGTGAATGAGTCAAGATTGCTTTTATAGATAAATTTAGAACATGTCGTTAAGCTCGGTATCTGAATAGACGGATATTAAAACGACGGCTTTGCTGCTACCAATATTTTTTACAATATGCGGCACGCCGAATGAGGATGGCATTTTTTTTCGACGAGCTTAATGTTTTTTTATTAACAATTAGTAAATAATCTCCTCTTCTTTAGCCAAGCTATTAAAAAGATACGAGGAAGGTGATGACATATGCATTACGATTATAATGCTGGTGATATTGTCTATATATTTTACCGAAATCCACATATACAGGACGTAGCGAATATACAAGAAGCGGCTGTTGTAAACAACCCGGAAAACCCGGAAGAATTAGCGCTTTTTCTTTATGAAACATATTACCCTTTAACTACTGAAATGGCCATTTATGCAAATGAAACAGATGCTGAACAAGCGTATCGTCAGTATTTTCATTAAAAGGGAGATAACAAATGAGAAAACCATTTACACCACAGCTAGTATATTTTGAACCGAATGCATTGGAATATCCACTTGGCCAAGAACTAAAAGAAAAATTTGAAAAGCTGGGGACAGAAATTCGTTATACGACTTCCCATAACCAGGTACGAAATTTACCTGGGGACAATGATTTTCAAAGATACCGTATTGCAAAGTCGACCCTAGTCGTTGGTATTCGAAAAACACTTAAGTTTGATACGTCCAAGCCTTCTGCTGAATATGCTATACCTTTTGCTACAGGGTGCATGGGGCATTGCCATTATTGTTATTTGCAAACTACTATGGGAAGTAAGCCATATATTCGTACATATGTGAATGTGGATGAGATTCTAGAAGCAGCGGATCGTTATATAGATGAGCGTGCGCCTGAAATCACAAGATTTGAAGCATCCTGTACCTCCGATATTGTAGGAATCGATCACTTAACACACTCTTTGAAAAGAGCCATTGAACATTTTGGTCAATCAGAATTAGGTAGATTGAGATTTGTGACTAAATTTCACCATGTCGATCATTTGCTAGATGCCAAGCATAATGGAAAAACAAGGTTTCGATTTAGTGTAAATGCCGATTATGTCATTAAAAACTTTGAACCAGGTACGTCACCTTTAGAGAAACGTATAGAAGCCGCTGGAAAAGTAGAGAGAGCAGGTTATCCTTTGGGCTTTATCGTAGCTCCTATTTACCTTCATGAAGGGTGGGAGGAAGGCTACTATCATATGTTTGAACGCCTAAATGCAGAATTACCTATGGATGCACGAGATGATATAACGTTTGAATTCATTCAACACCGATTTACAATGCCAGCTAAAAAAGTAATTGAAAAAAACTATCCAATGACTAAACTGGAATTGGATGAAACTTCGAGAAGATACAAGTGGGGGAAATACGGAATAGGCAAATACATCTATCAAAAAGAGGAAGAAGAAGATATAAAAGAACATCTATATGGCTATATGGAGAAATTTTTCCCAAATGCTAAATTTGAATATTTTACGTAAATAATTAAAATAAGCACATCACTACGAAGTGAAGTGCTTATTTTTTTCTCATTATAAAGCTCAAATGTCTGCCACTTTTTTTGTCTTGTCGATAGGAGAATCCTTCTGGGCTTACAAATGTACAGGTAGGATCAATAGTAATGTTCTCAGATGGAATACCCGCGAGCTCACACTGCTTTTTCACCGTTAGCTGGTTGTCGATATGATACTTGTTCGTTTGATTATTGTAATAGATAAAATCATCCGCGTAGCCAAGGTCTTTAAATTTTACATATACATCTTTATCGACTTCAAATTTATCCTGGCTCAATGCTGCACCAATTTGGACTTGGAAATCACTCATTGTACAATGTTCCGCTTGTTTTAAATGCTTAAAAAGTTTCAAAGTAATTTCTTTGACTGTACCTTGCCAACCGGAATGGACAACTCCAACAAGTTCATTTACTTCATTATAAAAAATCACTGGCACACAATCGGCCGTAAAGCTACATAGTAACAAATTTGGCTCGTAAGTATATAATGCATCTGTATCTGCAATGGCAGTATCTGATTGATAAGAACCAAGTCCTTTATCATCAAGTGTAACCCGATGGAAATTTGAGCTATGTGTTTGATTGGCACACACAAAATCATCCAACTCACAATGTAAGGAAGCGGCTAATAGCTTACGATTTTCCAATATATTATTAGGATTTTCACATACATGAAGTGCCATGTTGTTGTTTTCAAGTTTGTTTTCATCCTTAAGGGTTATTCCCGCAACAAATTTTGAATTGTTTAAATATGTTTTCATATAATCACCTTGTTTTAATATATATTAGTGAACTGTTGATGTATAGGAAAGTTTCTACAAAGTAGATATGAAACAAGCTATAGGTATTTTTTTAAGGCAAATCTTCACCAATTAGATTAAGCTTGCTACGTTGGATTTTATTGTGAGAGAAAAATGATGTATCTTTAATAGAAGATAAAATATATAGGTTATAGGTGAATGAAATGTTTTCTAAAAGCAACCTCTTTTTAAGTAAACTTAATAGAAGCGAAAAAATTATATTAATTTTTACGGCCATACTGACGACCCTTGCAAGTGAAGTCAAGGTAGTGCCTTTTGAAGAAGAAGCATTTCGTTTTGGACTGGGGAGTGTTGCATTTTTTCTCCTTATTTTAATTTGGACACCAGTGTCCTATTTACGAACCGGTTTGGTTACCGGTATAACAGTAGTGTGTTTTCGTGTGTTGGAAGAATCGATGCTTGATGGCGTTCAAGTTGTAGTAAGTTTGAAAAATAACTTTCCTGCATTTTTCTTTTACTTTGTATTTGCGATGGTATTAGACTTGATCAAAATAGAAAAGTATAAATCTTCTCCTCTTATTTTAGGAGCATGGGCAACCTTGTTAGAAGTGATTGGAAACGTATCGGAGCATGTTTTGAGACATGGATTATTGCACCAAGACTTATTAAGTTTCAAGGATTTTGCTTTAATATGTGGAGTAGCTTTATTTCGTAGTTATTTTGTTGTTGGATTATATAGTTCTATTACAGTTTCGGAGCAAAAAAAACAAATGCAAGAAATGCTTGGTGTAGGTTCCGAACTATATGCAGAAACCCTTTATTTACAAAAATCCTTAAATCATATAGAGCAAATAACTGCCTCTAGCCATGACTTATATAGGCGTTTAAAAAAGAAAGAATTACATGAACTTAGTATTCAGGCATTACATATCGCACAAGAAATTCATGAGGTAAAAAAAGATTCTCAGAGGATTTTATCTGGGCTGACTAAAATAACGAAGCAACAAAAAGAAACACCTCTCTTTCTTTCAGATGTAATGGGCTTTGTTATTAGTGCAAATGAAAAATACAGTGAACTATTAAAGAAAAAGATTTCTTTTCAACTATCCATGTCCGTCGATTTTGAAACAGATAAGCAAATTCCTCTATTGGCCGTGTTAAATAATCTGACTGCCAATGCTGTTGAAGCAATTGTTGGTTCGGGTGACATTACGGTTACTCTGTTTGAAGAATCTGAATTCACTTGTTTTGTTATGAAAGATACAGGTAAGGGTATTCTGAAAGAGGACGAGTCCATTATTTTCGAACCTGGATATACGACAAAATATAATGAGCAGGGAGTTGCTGCAACAGGTATTGGCCTGTCTCATGTAAGGGAAATTATTCAACAGTTGAATGGAACCATTCAAATAGAATCACCTCCAATTGGAACCATTTTTCGAATTCATATCCCTACGGAAAACATACGAAAGCGAGTGGAATAAAACTGCGTTATTTTATTGTAGATGATGATAAAGCTAGTAGAACTATGCTTAAAAATATAATAATTGATCATGAACTTGGCATTGTTATAGGTGAGGCAGTTAGTGGAGCGAGTAGCCTCTCAACTATTCTATCCATGCATCCAGATGTTGTGCTAATAGACTTATTAATGCCAGAGTTGGACGGTATTGAAACAATCGAACAGTTGAGAAAGGAAGGATTTCAGGGTCAATTTATTATGATTTCCCAAATAGTAAACAAAGAAATGGTAGGGGAAGCGTATGAAAAAGGAGTAGAATTTTTTATACATAAGCCTATTAATCGTGTGGAAGTACAAAGTATTTTAAAAAAGACAGCAGAACAATTTAAACTAAAAGATTCACTTCTAGCAATTCGACAATCATTAGAAAATATTGCTCCAGGCAAACCGATAAAGAGACAGCAAAATGTAAAAGAAATTGTATTGTCTATGTTAAATGATATAGGGGTAATTGGAGAAACAGGAAGTGATGATATTGTTTCGATAATAGAATATTTAATGGAGCGAGAGGAACTATCTGTTCAATTACCACCATTGAAGGACCTATACGAAATTGTTGCTTCCAAAACACATCCGGCAGATATAAAAAAGGAGAGTAGAGCAATCGAGCAGCGTATTCGTAGAACGATCCTATCTGCTATGAATAATTTAGCTTCTATGGGTTTAATCGATTATACGAACCCCAACTTTGAATATTATGCTCCTCGGTTTTTTGAGTTTCAAGAAATTAGAAATCAAATGAGACATATGAATGAAGAAACTGATGTAGCAACAAGAGTAAAAGTTAATATTAAAAAGTTTCTTCAAGTATTGTATTTAGAAACAAAGGATAAATACAATCAATAAATATATATTATGTTTTGTCGGATTACGTCGGATTTTGTAAGTTACCTTTAATATATTCTAAAAGCTACTCCGAATGAGAGAAAGCGTTTTCAATATAAAAGGGGTGACGGATTCATGAAGAAAAAGTTTAAATTTACTCTGGCATATCAAATTTTAGTCGGATTAATTTTAGGTATAGTTGTTGGAGCCATCTTTTTTGGTAATCCTGCTGTAGAAAAATATTTACAACCAATTGGTACTATTTTTATTAATATGATCAAAATGATTGTTGTACCGATTATTGTTTCTACGTTGATCCTAGGCGTTGCTGGAACAGGTGATATTAAGCAACTAGGGAAGCTTGGCGGAAAAACATTAATATATTTTGAAATAGTTACGACTATTGCAATAGTTGTAGGTTTATTAGCAGCTAATATCTTTAAACCTGGTGTTGGTGTTGATATGTCCACACTATCAAAAGGTAATATCGATCAATATGTACAAACGAGTGAAGAAGTGCAAAGTCATGGATTTGCTGATGTAATTGTAAATGCTGTGCCAAGTAATATCGTTCAATCTATGGCAGATGGTAATATGCTTGCCATTATATTCTTTTCAGTCTTATTCGGTTTAGGAGTAGCTGCTATTGGGGAAAGAGGGAAACCAGTCCTTGCCTTTTTCCAAGGAACTGCAGATGCTATGTTCTGGGTAACTAATTTGATTATGAAATTTGCACCATTTGGTGTATTTGCGTTAATAGGTGTTACTGTTTCTAAATTTGGATTGGAATCTTTATTGCCACTCGGAAAGTTAATGATACTAGTTTACGCTTCTATGCTATTCTTCATTGTTGTTGTACTAGGTGGTATTGCAAAGTTAGTTGGTATCAATATCTTCCATCTAATTAAAGTATTAAAAGACGAATTGCTTTTAGCTTATTCTACATCTAGCTCCGAAACTGTTTTGCCGAAAGTAATGGAGAAAATGGAGAAGTTTGGATCACCAAAGGATATTGTTTCCTTTGTAATACCAACAGGATATTCTTTCAACTTAGACGGCTCCACGTTATACCAAGCGATTGCGGCAATTTTTATTGCACAGATGTATGGAATTGATTTGAGTATTATGCAACAAATTACACTCGTTTTAGTATTAATGGTAACATCTAAAGGAATCGCTGGAGTACCAGGAGTTTCCTTCGTCGTACTATTGGCTACTCTAGGAACTGTAGGAATCCCACTAGAAGGACTTGCGTTTATCGCTGGTATTGACCGTCTTCTAGATATGGCTCGCACAGTAGTAAATGTAGTAGGTAATGCATTGGCTACAGTCGTTATGGCTAAATGGGAAGGTCGTTTCGATAAAGAAAAAGAAGAAAAATACTATGCTTCTTTGGAAGAACTAGCATAATAAAAATAAGAGGGGCTGTCCTTAAAGTCATAAAAAATGACTTTTAAGGGTAGCCTCTTTCTTCATAGCTTTTATTAAAAAGTGCGATAGATTTCGGTTCCAGACGGATGCTTTCCGCGGGCGAGCGCCGAGCCTTCTCAGGCCAACATGATGTTGGTCATGAAGGCGTTGAGGCCCACAGGGATGTGGGTCATGCAATCGTTGTCGCAGAACGCGGCGAACTTAGATTGCCTTCCATTTGAAGAGGCGGCCTTAGCCTTCCTTCCTCTCTAACGCTACGTGCGGGGTCTCGGACTGTCTATCTTCCCGCAGGAGTCACCGCCTGAAACGAAAATCCATTACTTCATTCAATCAACAATATAATAAAACGGGATAGTATACAAAAAAACCGCCAAATTTCTTATAATGTAAGTGACCAAACCAACAAAAAGAAACGGCGATTTTTTATGTGCAATCCAATGATTACTACTATAAATTGTAAAATGACAATTCCTACCCATGTTCAAACCATATAACAATCATCAAAGTATGGTGATTTTCAACTTGCAAGATCTAATCCCTACTCATCATATTGAAAGTAGCAGGCATTCGAACAGCCTCTTATTTTTACAGCCTTCTAGCAGATAAGCAATTGATGGATGAACCAGCTTTTTAGTATTACTACCAGATAACTTTCCAATTACGGTTAACTGTTGCCTTTATCGTTTTTCGCTCCAGTATATAGTTAGCAAGGATTTCCGACATGTCTATCGGGATATCTTTCACAATGTCTTTGCCCTTAAACATCAAATAGTCTCCACCGCCACCAGCACGATAATTATTCATCACGACATCATATTCATGCTGAAGGTTTAAAGGAGCACCTTTGTAGTTCAATGTAGTTACTCTGTTTCCAACTGGGTTACGAATATCTAAAATATACTCTATGCCTTCCCACATATCATAATTATAATGCTGTGGTTTTGGTTGTATGTAATTAGAATTTACTTCAAGCATTCCTTCTCGATTCAAAACAAAATAACGTGCGCTTTGTTCTAATGCATCTTTTATATCTTGCCCGGACAATCGAAGCACCTTTAATGTATTTGGATACTTGTAATTAGAAATGATGTCGCGCATCGTCACATCTGGTTCAAAGCCAGGAGACGAATTGCTAAAAAGAGAAGTATTAGAGATTTCTACTCCAGCTGTTTCCATTTGTACTTTATTAATAAATTCTATTAGAGGATTGTCACTTGTTCTAATAAGAAATGGATCCTTGATTAACATATCGCCTTCTACTTTGCCGATTGGTTGATCCAGCCAATGTTGAGTTTCTTCTTCAAAACGAGAAGCCTTTTTTAAAACCTCTTCATCTGCTTCAACATTATCTACTACTAATAATTCAGAGGATTTATTTATAATCTCGTTCTGATTATTTAGCGTTAGAGTAACTTTACTTATCATTTGCCCGTTATTAGACGGCTGAACAGTTACTACACCATTTAAATTGCCAGTTAAAGAGCGATGCTGATGCCCTGTTAGGAGGACGTCTATTTCACTAATTTCCTTACATATGGCATATCCCTGATTTTCTCCCGTTAAGTTTTCTGTTGGTTCTCCAGTCTCCAGATCTCGTTCAAATCCTCCATGGTAAGAAACAATTAATACGTCAGGATGCTCTTTTTCACTAATATATGTAACCCATTTTTTTGTTTCTTGGAGACAATCCTTAAAATCCAAACCAGTTATATTATGCTCGTTTTCCCAATTTGGGATGTAATGAGTTGTAACACCTAGAATAGCTATTTTTACAGATTCAATTTCTTTGATGATATAAGGACAGCCAAAATAAGGCTTCCCCGTATTTGTGTCTAAGATATTAGCAGATAGCCAAGGAAACTGGGATTCTTCAACCGCCTGATTTAATATATCCAACCCATAATTAAACTCATGATTTCCAATAACGGCAGCATCATAGGACAGTTCATTTAAAATGCTGATCATGGGATTTTTTTCATCCTTTAAAAATTGAATATAGTAATATGTTAGCGGAGTTCCTTGAATTAAATCACCATTATCGATCAAAATTAATTGCTCGTTTAATTGTCGCTCCTGTTTTATTATCGTAGCTAATTTCCCTAAGCCAATATTAGCTTGTTCGTTATTTACATAATTAATCGGAAAAATGCTTCCATGTATATCACTAGTTTGCAAGATCGTTATCTTTTTCAACTATCATTTCTCCACTCTCTTATGGTAAGTATATACATTAGATTATATATAAATAGAACCGACTGTCCAATTGGTAGTTTACAATCGCACGGGACTAGTTCTAGGGGTTTTAACCTTCCACATACAAGCTAATGCAAAAAGCATACTTACTGCCGTAGCATTAAATAGTACATCATATCCAAATATATCTATTAATAAGCCTAAAGAAGGTGGTGAAATTATAGCTGCTAATGAAGATACTAAATAATATAATCCGGTTCGAGTACCAAAGTTATGTTCACTTCCGAGAGAGACAATGAAAGGGTATGAATTTATATTTATGCATGCCCAAAACATTCCACCAATTAATAGTAGTAAGCGCAGGGTAAAAAGGGATTCCACCCAATTTAATAAAAAGAAGACAAAAAATAAACCGATAACTCCCGTTAAGATTACTTTTTTCTTACCAAACCTAGCACCTAGAATACCGCTTGGTATAGCAGCCAGTACAAAACTTAATGAAAAAAATGCAAGTGAAAAGGCAGATGAGCTCTTGGATAAATTAAGCTCGTTTACACCATATAAAGTAAATAACGCTTCCATCCCTTGAATTGCTACAAACCAAAAGAATATTGCGGTTAGAAGAAAGATGGTAGGTTTATTTAACTCTGCTTTATAATCTATCTTTGAATTAGTTGTAATGGTAAAAGGAATAGCATCTCTATTTTCATTAATATTATTAAAGACAACTACTAGCGCTAATAGGAAGATTGCTGAGACCGCTAAAAATGGGAGGGATTCCTCCACTCCAAAAAGAATAGAGCCTACACTGAAAGCTAAAATTCCGCCAAGTCCTCCCATAAAATTGATAACACCATTTGCTTTCGTGCGTTTAGCCTCAGGAGTAATATCTGGCATTAACGCAATAGTAGGGGAACGGAATATCGCCATGGATATATTCATTCCTACCATAAAAATCACTAATGTGGTCAAACTTGTGTGGAAGGGAATAAGTGCATAAAACAAAGCTGCTAACGGTATACCAATTAATAGATATGGCATCCGTCTACCAAAGCGTGAATGTGTGCGATCACTTTTGTTTCCTATATATGGCTGTAAGAAAAGAGCAAAATAATTATCAATTGTCATGAGAAAACCAATTAATGCAGTACTTGAAAGAAAGTCGTTCAGAAAAAAGGGAACAAACGCATTATATAAAGACCATCCTATACTAATGCTAAAAAAACCAAACCCTAATAACCACATCTTTTTCATCGCATTCCCCCTCTAAAAAGAAATCATTATCGTAAAAAATATTTCACTTTATATATATGGTTTTGTGGAAGTAAAGAGTCCTGGGTTAATAATATCAATTAATTAAAAATGCACCCTGTAGAACTACAAGGTGCATTAGTAATATTGTATAAACAAAATAACCCTATGAGTTGTTGGATAAATAGTTTTGAGGGTAAAAGTAGAGTAAAACCAATTAGGCAACCAGCCTACTATAAACTCTACCTCCTGAGAGAAGCGAGAATATAGTATAAAAAACGAATTAAAAGGCTATCTGGAAGTTAATAAATGAAGGGTAAGCTGATTGAATGGTTAATAGTTGCGGGTAGAAAAAATCTTTTAACTATTATGCAATATAATCTTCCTTAGGAATGTCATTAGGAAGCTTTTTGCTATAATATTTACCTTTTGTAAAAATGGCTAAAATCACGGTGAGAATAGCTGCTAGAAGTGCTGCGAAGAATGCCGCAGTACTTTCCAGAAATGATCCCATATAACCTAGTGCGGCTATCGTACCTAAACCACTTGAGATAAGTAAAGATACTACTCCAACAGGATTCCATTTATATAAATATTCGTGTCGAGCCTCGTAATAACCTGGCCCAATTTTTAATAGTTTTTTCACGATCATGGCATCCGTAACTAGAATCGATGCCCAAGCGAGTAAAAAGACTCCTTGGAATGTCATGGCTGTATCTAAATGATCCACAATACCACCTAACATCAAACCTATTGCACAAATACCTGAGACAACAACCCAAAATCGTCTGCCTGGTGTAAATCTAAATACGTTCTCGAAGAAGTTAGAAAGTGATAGGGAACTACTGTATATATTAGTAACGTTAATTCTAAGCTGAGTTAACATAGTGAATAATACGCCACCTAAACCTAAGAGTAGAACGATATAAACACCTGGATTTGGTTCACCTAGACGAACACCGAACCATATACCAAGACCACCCATAACTCCAAAACAGAAAATTTGTGGAATAAAACCAATTGCAAAAGATCCAATTTTTAAATCTTTTGGTTTAAGAAAACGTGCGTAGTCTGAAGAGAGTAATGCTGTCAGACCCATTATTCCGTGTTGCATTCCTATACAAAGTAGTAAAGCTTGGCCACCCACCTGTACTCCTTCTGGCATATACGTCCAAAATGCTCCTTCATAAACCGTTGGAGTGAAGAAAGGCATTATGATGGCACACAATAAAAAAATACCGAAAATCGGTAAAGACCATTTTTGTAATTTATCTAGTTGTTTAATACCAAACCAATTTAATGGAATAACAATAGATCCGAAGAAAATGATTAGTGCCCATTCAGGTAGGGCGGGGAAGAAGGTGTGAACTGCGGAAACTAAAATCAGGCCTTCAAAGGCACAGTACATGATAAAGTTTGTTGCATAAATGAATGAGGTTAACGATGCACCTATGTAACCAAAACCTCCGCCTCTTGATAATAAGTTAACGTTCATCCCGGATTTGGCTGATAGATAAGCTATGAACGTTCCGAGTATACCGGCAACGATTATCGCATATATGGAGGATATGATAGCATTTATAGCCCCGAATTGAAGTGCCATAACGCTTCCCATTTGAAAATAAAAAATTGCCGTTGCGATACCAAATGTGATATTGGTAATACTAAACCAACCCATCTTCCTTTGGTCTCGAGGCACTCGATCTAATGAAAAATCATCTTTCATTTCTTCTGACACTTTGTGATCTGCGACTTTGACAGATCCCATAATATCAACTCCTTTTTTGTATTAATTCATAAAACAACTCACTTCCATTTGTTTGATAAATTCGTCTACCACTTCATCCATAACCTATTATAACAGTAATGCCAACGTTTTTTAAAAATAACGATTGAGATTAGTTAGCTAGAGTTTATTATTTCCTTTAGCGTTTGAAAAAATGTATTTACTGTTAAAAGATTATTTTCAATTCAGAAACTTGTTATTACTTCTAGAATGATTGACAGATAGTATTTCTTATTGTAGACTATGGACAATAATTAAATACGACCTCACTTATGTAGTGGGGTAGAGGCGCGATATTTAACAGTCCTTAGTGGAGTTTGAGAAGCCATGATTCTAGGGAGAAGGAAATGTCGCCGAAGTTTGTAATAGTTCTCGGTATTACTTGCTGGGTCTGTAGTGAATAACTACAGGACTGTCCGCTATAAACATCCCGGTTTATAGTGGTGTGCTATCTCATTTGGGAAAAGTAGAGGATTTAGGGCAACTATACATATTGCGACCTGAGTTCATCTCAGGTCTTTTTTTATGTAAGTTGTCCTTTTTTAGTAGTTAAAAACATAATCATATATAAAAGGAGAGAAATAGAATGAAAAACAAACTAATAGTTTTAGTAATGTTCGTGTCTATCATGATGCTTTTAGCAGCATGTGGGTCAAGTAATACAGAAAATACAGAATCATCATCTTCTAAAGGTGACGACAACACTTTTACAGTTGGTATGGAAGCAGGATATGCTCCATTCAACTGGACTCAATTAGATGATTCAAACGGCGGTGTAAAAATTGACGGCAATGCAGAATATGCAGGTGGATACGATGTAGAAATTGCCAAAAAAATTGCTGAAGGATTAGGAAAAGAGTTAGTTATTGTGAAAACAGAATGGGACGGACTAGTTCCATCCTTAGAGTCAGGTAAAATCGATGCAATTATTGCAGGGATGTCACCGACAGCTGAACGTAAAGAAACAATCGACTTCTCTGAAAACTATTACACTTCTAACTTTGTAATGGTAGTTAAAAAAGGTGGACCTTATGAGGGAGCTACTTCTATTCAAGATTTTAGTGGGGCAAAAGTGTCAGGACAATTAAATACTTCACATTATGGCGTAATAGATCAAATTAAAGGTGTAGAAAAACAACCAGCAATGGATAACTTCCCTGCAATGCGTGTAGCACTAGAATCTGGAATGCTAGATGGTTATGTTTCTGAGCGTCCAGAAGGAATAAGTGCTTCATCAGCGAACGAAAACTTTGCGATGGTTGAATTTACCGATGGATTTGTTGCGGATGAGGAAGAAACAGCAGTTGCAGTTGGACTTAAAAAGGGCAGTGACTTAACAAAACAAATTAATGATATATTGGCGGGTATTTCAGAAGAAGATCGTCAAAACATTATGGATACTGCCATTAAAAATCAACCCGCTTCTGAATAAAGATGAAGTGATACCGGCTGCATCTCTTTGCAGTCGGTTTAATTTTTGAGGAGGATAAGTATGAGCATTGAGTATATAATATCAATGGTTACCAATAACTGGCCGATGTTCCTACGTGGAGCAGGGATGACGCTCTTAATCTCTATCATTGGTACAATCTTTGGAGCCATTATTGGTTTGCTGGCAGGAGTTATTCGAACAATCCCTATGCCAGAACGAAAAGCAAAACGAATTTTCTTGAAGATAGTAAATGCAATTCTAACGATGTATATTGAATTTTTCCGTGGTACACCGATGATTGTACAAGCGATGGTTATCTATTATGGGTCTGCTTTAGCTTTTGGTGTGGATATGGACAGAACTGCTGCAGCTATTTTTATCGTATCTATTAATACGGGGGCATACATGGCCGAGATTGTTCGTGGTGGTGTCATTTCCATTGATAAAGGACAATTTGAATCAGCACAAGCAATCGGTATGAATCATATACAAACGATGCTTCATGTAGTATTACCACAGGTAGTACGAAATATTTTACCAGCTACAGGAAACCAATTTATTATAAATATTAAAGATACGTCAGTACTGAATGTAATAGGTGTAACAGAACTATACTTCCAAACAAAAACCGTTGCGGGAATCAGCTTCAAATATTTTGAGCCGTTTTTTGTTGCGTGTATTTTGTACTTCGTTATGACGTTTACGGTGACAATCATTTTACGTTATGTTGAAAGAAGATTAGATGGTCCTGAAAATTACAGTATGATTGGTCAACCAACACAAGTCACACTACCAAAAAACAATGCGGGATTATAAAAAGGAAGGAGTGGATAATATGGAAAAAGTAATTGAAATACAACATTTAAATAAATCCTTTGGTAACCATGAAGTATTAAGAGATATAGACTTTTCCGTGAGCAAGGGAGAAGTTGTATGCATCATAGGTTCTTCTGGATCTGGTAAATCCACACTTCTCCGTTGCGTAAATCTATTAGAAAAACCAAGCGGTGGACAGATTATTTATCATGGTGAAAATATATTAGATGATAAACATGATATCCATGCTTACCGAACAAAGCTAGGAATGGTTTTCCAACAATTTAACTTATTTAATAATCATAATGTATTAAGTAACTGTGTTGTTGGGCAAGTAAAAGTGTTAAAACGGTCTAAAGAAGAAGCAGAGAAAAAAGCACTCAAATATTTGAAAGTGGTTGGTATGGACCAATATGTGAATGCAAAACCAAGTCAATTATCAGGTGGCCAAAAACAACGTGTTGCAATCGCTCGAGCTTTATCGATGGAACCAGATGTTATGCTGTTTGATGAACCAACCTCCGCTCTGGATCCAGAGATGGTGGGAGAAGTTCTGAAAGTAATGAAGGAACTAGCCGAAACAGGGCTTACTATGTTAATCGTAACGCATGAAATGGAATTTGCAAAAGAAGTTTCCGATCGAGTTGTATTTATGGATAAAGGGGTTATTGCAGAAGAAGGAAGCCCTGAACAAATTTTTAATAATCCAACACAAGAACGAACGAGAGAGTTTTTAAAGCGTACATTAAAATAAGAAATGTATATCCTTTTAGGACAATTTTATTATTATACTTGATTATTATTTGGTTTCCCTTCAACATGAGAAGGGAAGCCTTTTTTATTTTCCTTTATTAAATGGCTAATGTTTTAGCTCGTCATAATGTATGGGATTAAAAATAGACACTTATAGAGTGACGCATATAGGACTTAGTTAAAACTTAGTGTTGTTAAATAGTACAGGACTGCTCGCTGCAAGATAACGTAAAGAAAATGTATAATTATCATTGCCAATAAAATAGAATGAATAGTTCCTTTAAAAAATGAGGAGGTTGTTAATGTACCTCTTTTTTTGTTGAAAGTAATTTCATACTTTCCTCACAAAGAGTAGCTATACTAGGTTAAAGATATAATAAGGAGGATTATCATGAAAAAAATAATTTTAGTATCATTTATTTTCATGTTTGCTTTTGCAAATTCAGCTTGGGCACATACAGGATTAGAGAGTTCCAATCCTGAAAGTGGGCAAGTTGTAACAGAAGAACTAAATGAGATTTCCCTCATTTTTGAAGGGAAAATAGAACAAAGTAGCACCTTTGAATTAATGAATTCTAATGGTGAGTCAATTCCAGTTGAAAATATTTCAGTAAATGAAAATCAAATGATTGGAACTTTAGCGATACCTTTAGAGACTGATAGTTATGAAATCGCTTGGAATATCGTTGGAGCAGATGGGCATCCAATTGAAGGAACTGTTCCTTTCACTGTAGAAATTGCTGCAGCGGAAACAACAGAGAACGAGGAAGTAGAACAAGCAGAGACTATAGCAGCACCTAATACAGACCAAGTTGAGCAAACAGAAGAAAGTCAATCTTCATCTAGTACAATTCCTATTATTGTTGTCGCATTGATTGTTATCATTGGTGGGGTCTTCTTCTGGTTACGTAGAAAGAAATAATAGATGCTTATGACTGTTGTTAGTGAGGTACTATTATACCTTTGTTTCTCCATTTTGATAGGTAGTTTTCTTATTTCTCTTGTACCAAGTTCTTTTAAACCTGAGATTCTTGTACAAAGAAGGGTTCAAATTATCGCTACTGTTGGAATTGCACTTTTTTCGTTTATTCCTATTTTGCTGCTTGTCTTGCAATTAGATCAGGAAGAAAATTTTGTAGGAACACTTCAAATGGTCTTAAATACATTTGAAATAGGAAAAGCTTGGTTTTTTACATTCATCGTAGCTAATATGTTATTTATATTTCTTCTTTGGTTTGATGATCAAAAGAATCAGTTATATGCATACGGAGGACTTGCTTTCACTTTCCTTTTAATTTTAGGGTTTGGGTGGTCAAGTCATGCAAGCTCTGTGGGGTACATAAAAGGGTTTATCATTCATACAAGTCATTTTACAGCGGTAACGGTTTGGGTGGGTATTCTACTTGTAGTTAGTTGGTTTTCAAAAGGATTTTCAAACTGGTTGAAGTTTTTAAAATGGTTTTCACCAGTAGCAATCGTATGTTTTAGTATTACGATTGCTTCGGGAATAGGGTTAATGACGTTCGTAATGGATTTTGAAACGTATACAGATACCTGGATGCTCTCATACGGACAACTTCTGCTTATTAAACATTTATTCATTATTCCATTGATTGTATATGCAGCTATCAATAGCTTATTCGTTAAAAAGAAATTAATAAAATATCCAAACTTTAACCCTAGATCTTGGTCAAAAATAGAGAGCCTAATTATTCTACTCATTTTTTCTGTCACTGCAGCACTTAGCAATCAATCACCCCCTAGTGAAAATACGTTTAAAAATGAGGGGCCATCTAGACTGTTCAGTTATTTCTATCAAGGTCAAAACCTTCAGGTAATGCATGTAGAACTAGCATTTAATGCTACAGGTTTTTCTCTATTTGTATTATCTATACTTTTAATAGGCTTAACTATTTACGCTTTTCTTAAAAAAGCACCAGCTTTGATAACGTTCTTTTTAAGCATACTATTTGTCTTTTCAAGTTATTTAGCGTTAATTTTGAGTATTACATAAGAGATAGGCTATCCTCTAAGTTTTATTAGAGGGTAGCCTATTCTTTTTGTTACTCTGTAGCTAAATTAGCTTTTTCTTTTCGTCCATGAAGAAGAAAATATGGAACAATAGTAAGGAGAACAAGTGCTCCTAAAATAACATATAGCAAGCTATATCCAGTAAAAGGAATGATAAAACCAAGAAGATATGGTCCAAAACCAAGACCTGCATCCAAGAATATAAAAAATGTAGATGTTGCGAGGCCCATCCGGTGGGGTGGGGTAAGTTTTATAGCCACTGCTTGAGTGGTAGACTGCATATTACCAAAACCAAGTCCAATTAGTCCACCAGCTAATAAAAAAGTGAAGCTATTATTTGCTACACTGAGTAGAAGCATACCAACGCCAAAAATGATAAAAGCAGGATACATAATGTAGTTTGCACCTTTAATATCTAGTAGGCGGCCAGTAACTGGTCTAGATATAAGGATTGCTACAGCATAAACGATAAAGAAGAAACTAGCTGTTTCCACTAATTCTATTTTTATCGCATAAAAATTAATAAAGGATAGAACACCGGAGTAACAAAATGCGACGGTTAGAATAATGAACGCGATGGGTAAAGCCTTTGGTTCCACAAAATTGGAAAGTTTAAAACCTTTTGTTTCTTCGTTTTTGATAACCTTTTCAGTTGCAGGTACATATAGAAAGAAGGTCGTGAGGAGACTTATGATTCCTAATGCTAGACAGAAACCGAAAATGACTTGGAAACTAGTATGTTGACTCATATAAATTCCGATGAAAGGTCCAATGGCAGTTGCTAGCGTAGAACTCATACTGAAATAACCAATACCTTCGCCTTTTCTAGACATTGGTATAATTTGTGCAACAATTGTTCCGGCTGCCGTACTCGCTATTCCCAAAGTTAAACCATGAAGGAATCGATTGATTAGTAAGAAAGTTAAGCCGAAATTCACATAATATAAAGAGGTTGTTAGTGTAAATAAAGCTAAACCAACAAATAATGTTTTTTTCCGACCAATCACGTCCATAGGACGACCAATGAAAAGTCGACCAATTAAAGTTCCAATGATAAAAATTCCTGTTATTAAACCTGCTTCACTAGTAGAAGCCTCGTATTCACTTACTGCATAAACGGCTATTGTGACCATCAACAAATAAAAAATTAATATTAATAAAAAGTTAATGGACGATACGACAATAAAATCTTTCGTCCATAGTTTGGCTCTTGATTGATTCATTCGTGTTCACCTTTCGTTAAAATATTTTTTCGTATTTCTTCCATCAAACGAATTGAATTAAGTTGATCGGACTCAGAAATTCCTTTTAAAATATGCTGTTCATATTTATCTACTGTTAGTCGAACCTCTTCATATACCTGTTTGCCTAGTAAGGTCAACTGTATTCTTTTTTCGCGTTTATCTTTACTGGGCATTTGTTCTACAATTCCTAGTTCTTCTAAACGGTTTATTGTTCTTGTGACGGTGGGTTTTTCAACATTTTGGTAATTAGAAAGTTCGACAAGTGTAGCGGAAGACTGATTGGATAAGTAATATATGATGGTCCACTGTGCTCGATACAAGCCGTGTTTAGCCAGTTGTAAATTTAAATGATGCTCAAAAGGACGGTACAAAAGTGAAAATTGACGAAAAAATTCACGATACGTAGTCATAATCTAACACTCCTAAAATAAATTAGTTACCCACGATAATAGTTATCTTAGGTAACTAATTTAATATAACAGAGAATTAATGAGTTGAAAAGACCTTTTATAAAATAGCTATGTAAATGTAATTTTTATTTCTATGTTGGTCGCGCATCTTTAAAATATCCGTTTATTATAATAAATTAACAAAAAAGCTCCTACTTAACCGTAATAGAACAGTTAAGTAGGAACTAATTATCATTATTTAGATGGGATGGCTTCAATTGTAGAGGCAACTTTTGTAATAACTAGTTCACTTCCTAGAAGTGGTGATTCTTGAGAAGTAGATTTTGATTCGGAATTTGGTCGTTTGTGCGATTCTTTGAAGGCATCACTGTTTTTCCAAGCCTCGAAATTCTCAAGGTTTTCCCAATACATATTTACATTTAACTCATCATATTCTGTAAGGTTTTGTGTAATTGTTACTTCTACTTTTACAAAACCCTCCATTTGTTGTAATGCACCTGGTTTAGTGAAATTAGGTGCCATTTTTTCAGCAAAGCCTGGTTTTGTTTTAATTTTGTTTGTGACAATATACATGTAGCCATTACTCCTTTTCGAGTTATTTGATAAAAACAGTATACCATCTTTTATGTGTTTCACCTTGTAGGACACGCAACCCAAAAATTTTCCTCTCTAAACAGTAAAACTTAATTGATATTTATCTTAATCTAATCCATTATTAATAATAGACAGTCTTTTCGTAATCCGTAAATAGAGGATACGCAGAAGAAATATATTCTATGAAGGAAGAATTTTGTGAAAGAAGAAAACATTACTCGCATAAATTTAGATGGCAGAGAATTGATTTTGATTGGAACAGCACATGTCTCCAAACAAAGTGCGGAGCAAGTGAAAGAAGTAATAGAAGCAGAGAAACCAGATTCTGTTTGTATTGAGTTAGATGAACAAAGATATCAATCTGTTATGGACGGAAGTAAATGGAAAGAAACGGATATTTTTAAAGTCATTAAAGAAAAGAAAGCGACATTGCTTCTGATGAATCTAGCAATATCATCTTTTCAAAACCGTTTAGCAAAGCAATTTGAGATAAAACCAGGTCAAGAGATGATTCAAGGAATTGAGTCTGCCAAAGAAACTGGCGCTAATCTTGTGCTTGCAGATCGGAACATACAAACTACGTTTTCTCGTATTTGGCATAATCTCGGATGGTCTGGTAAGGCACAGCTGCTATCCTCCGTATTCTTTAGTATTTTTAGTAGAGAAACAATTTCAGAAGAAGAATTAGAAAAGATGAAATCACAGGATACGCTCAATGCAGTTCTTGCAGAGTTTACAGAATCATTTCCAAAACTTAAGACTCCTTTAATTGATGAAAGGGATCAGTACTTGGCACAAAAAATTAAAGAAGCTCCAGGGGATAAAGTAGTTGCGGTATTAGGTGCGGCTCACGTTCCAGGTATCTCGAAAGAAATTTATAAAGAACATGATTTGGAAAGACTCAATCAAGTACCACCGAAATCGATTGTACCTAAAATCCTTGGGTGGGTAATACCGGTGCTTTTAATAGCCATAGTTGTTTACACCTTTTTTGCAAATCCAACTGCGGGCTTGGATCAGGCTTTGAGCTGGGTAATATGGACAGGAAGCTTTGCTGCCATCGGTGCTGCAATTGCTTTTGGACATCCGCTTGCTATACTCTCTGCCTTTATTGCAGCTCCAATAACTACATTACATCCCTTAATAGCGTCGGGATGGGTTTCGGGAATAGTTCAGGCTTATTTCCGACGCCCAAATGTAGGGGATTTTGAAAATCTTTCGGAAGATGTTTTTACGATAAAAGGGTTTTGGCGCAATAAGGTTACACGAATTTTACTAGTAGTTGTTTTAACTAATTTAGTAGGATCAATCGGAACTTTTATTGGTGGGGCAGATGTTATTCGGGTATTTTTTAATAATCTATAATGTAAAACCTCCATTCTTGCTACTTTACTGACAAGGATGGAGGTTTTGCTATTTATAATGGTTTAGGAGCTGGCTTGCCGAAGAAGTATCCTTGAAATAACTCATAGCCGATCTCTTTTAACCATTTAAAATCGTCTATTTCTTCGACTCCTTCAGCCAAAGGAACCGATTGCAACTCGCGTGCCTTTTCTAAAAACTTCAAAGCTACTTTTTGTTTCATAGCATCATTTGCAACACCTTGAACATATTTCATATCGAGCTTCATATACTTTGGCTTAATATCTTCTAACATTTCCAATGTACTATACCCTTCTCCAACATCATCTAGTGCATATTGAAAACCCTTTTCTTTATAATAAGTTAGAATTCTCTTTAAATGATCTATATCTTCTACTTTTTCAGATTCAACAACTTCAAAAACTAGCTGTGACGGATTTACTCCTAGCTCATTTGCTAATTCAGTAGTGGATCGTAAACAAAACTCTGGGGAATAAATAGAGGTAGGAATGAAATTAATAAATGCTTTTTTCTCCTTTAATGGTGCAGCATATTTCACAGCAGTCATTCTGCAAACACGATCGAGTGCATACAGACGGCCTCTTGCTCTCGCAGCAGAAAATATTTCATTAGGATAAATTAATGAGCCATTCTTATCTTGGAACCTGGAGAGTATTTCGTATGCAAATACCTCTTCTTTTGCATCGACAATAGGTTGATAATAACAAATTAGCTGTTCGTTTTTTATAACTTCGTCAATCCATTGCATCTCTAAAATAGTTTCAACTTCTGATAATGGTCTCCAATCCTGATTAGCAACTTTAAATGTAATATCACTCGTATTCATATGATCGATACTGAAATCAATGAAATCTCTTACTTCTGTCTCGTATAATTTGATTTGATCCATTTCTTCTTCTATTAACATTTTTCGTCGATTTAAATGCTCCATTACCTTAGGCATCATTGCTAAATTGTCGTTCCCCTTGACCTTAAAAGTAAACATCAAATCTTTTACCGTACAATTATTACATTCCATGTTCTAATCCATCCCTTTATACGTTACTATCACTTCTTAACATAATCTGAAACACTATACTTGTAAATTATTTCTTCTTGAAATAAAGGAAATAAAAAACCAACTATTCATAGAATAGCTGGTTTGCCACATTATATTTTCTTTTTAGCGTCTGTATTTTCTTCTAATTTAAATTCTTCTGTAACATCGTCAACGATGTCTTTAGTGGAGTTTTTAAATTCTTTTAACGTTTGACCTACTGCTCTTCCTAACTGAGGAAGTTTAGATGGTCCAAAGACGATTAATGCGATGATTAGAATGATTATTAAACCTGGTACGCCGATGTTTGGCATGGATTGTTCCTCCTTATAGTATGTTACATTTATTCCAATGGCGATGTGTATGCAGTAGTAAACTTATCTTTAGTATAACACGCTTAGGAGAAATTAAGCCCTAGACTTCATTTTCTAATGCCTCTTCTTCCAAAGCTCTTTTTGCTAACTGTTTTTTATATGCCCAGCTCGAAACAAGGATACTGATTTCGAATAACAATAATAACGGTACAACGATGATAAAGTCTGAAATGAAGTCCGGAGGTGTAATAGAAACTCCAACTACTACAAGTATAAAGTAAGAAACTTTTCTCATCTTACGTAGTCGATTAGGTGTGATGATTCCCAGCTTTGTTAAAAACAATATAATCACAGGTAGCTCGAAAACAATTCCAACTGGAATAATCAAATTAAACATGAACGTAAAATATTGTTGCATCCCGTATGTTTCTAGGGCTCCAATTGAATCATTAATATTAGACATGAAGTTCAACATCAAAGGAAATAAAATAAAATAACTAAAACTAATCCCAGCTAAAAACAGTAAAAAAGAGACAGGGATAAAGTAAATGGTTCCTTTTGCTTCTTTCTCTAATAGTCCTGGTTTAACGAATAACCAGATTTGGTGCATCGCAATTGGCAACGTTATTAATATAGATAGTATTAGAGCACATTTGACATAAATCATTAAACCATCTGTATATCCAAATACATTCCATTCCACGTGAGCAGCTGTAGGTTGTGACTTAAGAAATGTTAATGTCTTTGGGGCCATCCAAAATCCTAAGGCTAGAGATAGAATAAATGTGACGGCTACAATAATGAGCCTTTTTCGTAATTCTGTTAAATGTTCGACAAGCGTCAATTCTGGTTCGTGTGTCATTAGTGTGTACCACCCCATTTTCTCAAATAAAGTGAGATATTTATATGCATAGAAAAGCATGTTTACTAAAATATAATAGTTACTACATGAAACTGTTGTTTTGTATCATCTCACATTATACTCCAACAGTCGAATTTGTAAATAAAAGCACCTTTTATTTTTCAATTAATATAGGAAAAAAGTTTTTATATATACAAACTTTTTCTAAAACAACCAATATAAATTTGAAACTATTTATGTACAGTTTAAGAAAAAATGTATTAAATGATAAGCTCGTTTAATATATATTCTTATTAAGGATGAATAAAATTGGCTCAGTATCATTTGGAAGAATTGAAAATATTAAATTAAGTCTTCTTGGTTTTATGTTAGTAGCAGATTTTGCATTGTTTCTTACTTTTAATAATAGCGTTTTGCCACGGTTTGCTTTACTTGTATCTGGTATTGGTCTATCCATTATAGTTCTTTGCTGGACAGGAAAAAAATATACTTATTTTCTTTCACCATTGTGAGTTTGTACAGAAATATTTTCAATAGTTAATAATCTGCATTCTACCATTAAGTAAAAATAATATATATGTGACTAATGTTTAACTAAGTAAATAAATTAGTTTTGGATAATTAGGAGATTTTATTGTGTTAGTTGGAGCGCTTGGTATTCTCCTTGTATACAAAGAGAAGGCACAAACAAAAGAAGATCCAGCTACTTCAGCAGTTAACTCTTATCTACAAATGTGGGAAGCAGAGAACGTATTTGTAGTGGGAGCATCTACATTCATAATAGTAACTTTAATCCTACCGAAACAATTGGAGCTACTTTCTTACCGTGCTGCAGAAGGAATTCAAACTTATTTAATACAAGGTGGACTTCTAGTTAAATAATAATCAATAAAACTCCTAAATAGCTTGTTACAGGCAATTTAGGAGTTTATATAATAGGCTATTTGTTTAAAAGATCACTACGCATTCGATACAGGATTCAGTGTTTGCTTTTTTAACTTTTTATAGAATGTACTTTATAATTTGCAATTTTGAATATGAAACATCTCTATTTAGTAACTATCTAGAATGCTCATGCATGCAGTTCTTCTTATTAACCTTGTGCAACTTCCTCGTCTTGGTAGACTGGTACCCATCCTTCAGTTGTTACAAAGATTCGTGCTGCTACTACTTTACGGTCTTCAGCAAGTGTGAAGTAATGTGTGATATTCTCCGGAACTGAGATTAGATCTCCAGGTGATAGATGGACTTCAAAGAAATTTTCATCTTTTCCTTGAATAATAAATACTCCGTGACCGCTAACAATGTAACGAACTTCATCATCTGTATGAAGATGTTTACGTTCAAAGTTTTTTAATAGTTCATCTAAGTTTGGATTAGAGTCAGATAAAGAAATGATATCAGCTGCTTTGTACCCACGACGTTCTGATATATCATCTATTTCTGCTTTAAATGCATTTAAAATTTCTTCTTTTTCTGCATCGCTAAGATCATACTTTTCACGAAGTTGCTCTGGTAATTTTTCTATATCCCAATGCTCATAAATTACTTCTTGTTGCTCTAAAAATGCAGCAACCTCATTTTGTGCTTCAATTGTTTCATTTGTTCCTTGAATTTTAATGATAGCCATCTAAATCTTCCTCTCTTATTTTTATTTTATTTGACGTAAAGTCAACTGATACTGAAATAAAAATTCACAAGCTTCAAGTAACTTCTTTGCTTCGAAACCATCCCTACCCCAAACAGTAATACCGTGATTCCGTATAAGTACAGCTCCTTTATCACCATCTATATATGTCTGAAACTCTTCGGCGAGAAGTGGAATATGGGCATGATTTGGAATGATAGGAATAGAAAGAATTGCATCTTCTTCCCACAAATCGAAAGCTTTAATAAGTTCTTGCCCTTGAAAATCTATTTTTCCCTGATCACCGTATAATTCGGAGATGACGTTATTAGCAACTGTGTGAACATGGAGACTACAGCCCGCAGAAGTTTTAGAATAAATAGCACAGTGCAATAATGTTTCTGCAGACGGCTTTAAAATGGTATCTTCTATTGGCTCTCCATTTATATTTACATGTAAAAAGTCTTCTTTTGTTCGCTTATTCTTATCTTTTCCGCTTGCTGTAACTAAAAACTCTACTGGTTCATCATTCACCTTAATTGCTAAATTTCCACTAGTTCCCATAAACCAATCTCGTTTAGCAAGTTCGTCTTTTATATCTGCTAACTCTTCCCATCTACCACGGAGCGTTATCATGTTTGAACACCTAACCTTGTTTCAATAATAGTCATGACATCTCGAAAATTTTCGAAAGGTTCATATGGAATATTCAATTCCTTGCACTTTTCAATAAGAAAATCCCGTGCTATGACAACATCTGCTAATTTTGCAGCTTCTAAGTCAGTAATAGAATCACCAATTACAACACTTAACGAATCTTTTTCTTGGAGCTTTCGAATAATGGATGGCTTACAGCATCCGCAACCTTTGCTCGTACATAAATCATCGCAGACATGCGGAAAATTGATTTGTATTCTTTCTCCTGAGAAGTCTGCTTCATTACAATAAACCCCCGAAAAAGGACCAAACTTTTCTAGCATTGGATGAACAAAAAAATCAATTCCACCACTAACAATATAGAGAGGGATATCGTGCTTTCTTGTATAAGAAACAAAATCGGCGAATCCTTCTCTAATCTCTGCCTGATCAAGCAAGTAGCTTATAATTTGATCTTTTATAGATACAGGTAACAGAGAGAACATTTGAGCAACACCTTCTCGGATAGATTGCTTTTGCCCTAAAATATTCTCTTTGATCGGCAAGTATGCTGGGGGAGCAAATTTTTTCATAATGGATATAATATTGTCTTGGTTTGTAATGGTCCCATCAAAATCACAATAGATTACTAGCTTACTCATAATGCTTACCCCCATAGTTCCAATGCTGCTTTTAGTTCTGGAAACTGTTTTGCTGCTTCAGCATACGGAATTCCATCAAGGACTGCTGATACGGCCTGCCTAAAGGCAAGTCCTCCTCCTGTAGCGCCAGTAGGATGACCATGCACTCCACCACCTGCATTTATAATGCTGTCTATGCCAAAGTCTTCGATTAACAAAGGAACCAATCCAGGATGAATTCCAGCCGAAGGAACTGGAAAAGTTCGTTTTACTGCACTTTCTTTCGTCAATTCTTCCCCAAGTGATAGTGCAGCTGTTTTCTCCAGTGCGACGCTTCCGTATGGTGAGGGGAATAATGAAAAATCTGCCCCTGCATAACGAGTCAATTTACCAAGTAAAAGTGGTGTTGAAACTCCATAAAATGGGGATGAAGTAAAAGCACCACTATAGGCTGGATGGGCCATGAATGGCAACTGAATATCTTCATCTTCCACAAGTTCTTGAAGTACATCTAGACCATATGCATGAACATTAAATAATAGAGCATCAGCCCCAAGCTCTTTTGCCTTTTTTGCTTTTGATTTTAAATCGGATGTCCGCCCAGATAGGTTAACTGCATAAAGTGTTCGATGTCCAGTTTCCTCATACACCTGACGTAGTACTTCTTTAGCTGTAATAATTCTTTTTTCAAAAGGAGTAAGGGGGTTTTCGAAGAGAATTTCATCATCTTTTACTAAATCTACTCCACCTAGAGCTTGGTTACGTAGCTGTTCAGATAGGTAATTGATATCTCTTCCAATTACTCCTTTAAAAATACTCATCACAAGTGGACGATTATACACTCCTAGCAATTTACGAATACTTTCAATTCCGAATCTAGGTCCTGGGAAATTATCTAAAAGGTCTGATGAGAATTCCAAGTCTAGTAGCTTTACTTCACCGTCAAGCGATAGTTTGCCGAAAACAGTTGTTAATATGGCAGGTAAATCTGCAGAGAAATTAGCACTAGGATAGTTTATTTTAATCTCTGCTTTGATTTCAACTCGTTTTAGCGGATGGTGACTATTTTCAAATTCAGTTATCGATATAACATTTCCTTTATGCTTTTTTAATTGCTCTTGCTCTAGTAACGGCAAATCAGTCCAGGATCCTATAGTTAAACCGAGCGCAATTCCTTCTGCTTTTTTTTCAAAAGTTCCAGGTTTACCGTAAACCTGATAGAGAGTAGTAATTCCACTCATTTATTATCACAATCCTTTATATAACAAATTTCAACTTAGTCAATGTCGCAGCGTCTTGCCCCTTCTAAATATAAAAAACCTCTTCCAAATAAGAAGAGGTTAAAAAATTAACGACTTCTTATCTCTCAGTCTACTGACTGCAAGAATTAGCACCGTGTCCATAATGGATCGGTTGCCGGGTATCATAGGGCTCGTCCCTCCACCTGCTCTAAATAAGAAAAAGTTATTCAATTGAGTTAGTCAAATTAATAATGATTATTTCATGCAATATAAAGATTGTCAATATAGTTATTAGAATTTTTTTTGTTTTTAAAAAATGATTGACATGTGTTTTTTGAGTATGCTAGGATGATTTTCAAATAGTATAACGTTTTAATTAATAGCACTCTTATCAAGAGCAGGCAGAGGGTAATGGCCCGATGAAGCCCAGCAACCGACCGTAATACCGTTGTGAGACGGGGCGCATTTTGCGCCGAGATGAAAATCTTCTAAGGCACGGTGCTAATTCCATCAGAAAGGTAACTTTCTGAAAGATAAGAGGCGAGAGATCTCTTATTCTACGCCTCTTTCTTATGAAAGAGGCTTTTTATTTTGAAACGGAAAGGTAGAGAATAATGACGACAGCTACAAAGAGACAATATGAATCATTAACAGAAGAAAGTGCTATTTTATATGCAAAAGAACTTAACTTCTTCCCGCAAGACACAGAGTTGGAGTGTCGTGAGATAGGTGACGGTAATCTTAACTATGTATTTCATATTAAGGAATTGAACGGTGATAAGAGTCTTATTATTAAACAGGCTTTACCATACGCAAAGGTTGTCGGAGAAAGTTGGCCACTAACGTTAAAACGAGCAGTGATTGAAGCAAATGCATTAAAAAAACATGCTGAATTTGCAGCCAATCTTGTTCCGACCGTATATGCAATTGATGAGGATCTTGCGCTTACGGTAATGGAGGATTTATCTCACTTAAAAATTGCACGTGAAGGGTTGATTAAACTTGAATCATATCCAAACCTTTCAAAAGATATTGGAGAATATTTAGCTCAAACACTATTTCATACATCTGATTTTGCATTACACCCTTTTGAAAAAAAGAAACTAGTTTCAGAGTTTTCCAATCCAGAACTTTGTAAAATCACAGAAGATCTTATTTTTACAGATCCGTTTTTTGACTATGAAACAAATGACTTTGAAGCATTGTTGCAAGAAGACGTAGAAACTATTTGGAATAACGGGCGCTTAAAGCTAGAGGTTGCAAAATTAAAGAATAGCTTCATGACAGAAGCGGAAGCATTATTACATGGAGATTTGCATACAGGGAGCATCTTTGCTAGTGAAACCGAAACGAAAGTAATAGACCCAGAGTTTGCTTTTTATGGACCTATTGGCTTTGATATTGGATTGTTTTTAGCAAATCTAATCGTGCAAAATGTTACAAGAGAAGAGGATGAGCGGGGAGTTATTGTCACCCATATCAAACAAACTTGGGATGTCTTTTCGACTAAATTTTCGGAATTATGGGATAAAAAAAGTGTCGATTCCTATAAAGACACAGATGGCTATAAAGAATATGTCTTGGATAAAATTTTCCGAGATACATTAGGCTTTGCTGGATGTGAATTAATTCGTCGTACAATCGGGCTAGCACATGTGAAGGATTTGGACAGTATCGAAGATGACGAACAACGGATTAAATTCAAAAAGCAGACCTTACAAACAGGGGAAGCACTTATATTAAAACGCAAAGATATACATTCAATTGATGAAGTATTTGAATTATTAGAGGGGTTTCGCAAATGAGTATTCCATTATCGATAGAGTTGAACGACAAAGAATTTCGGATTTTGGATCAGCAAAAATTACCTCACGTAGTTGAGTATTTAACACTAGATACTTTAGAAGATGTATATGATGCTATTATCACTCTGAAGGTGAGGGGTGCACCAGCAATTGGTATTACCGCTGCATATGGATTGGCTAGAGCAGCCGAAAAGTATGAAGCAAATACATTAGAGGAATTTCATCTGCAACTCAACAGGGATTTCTTGTATTTAGCTAAATCTAGACCAACAGCTGTAAATTTAGTTTGGGCTCTAGAACGTTTAAGAAGTGCTGTTGAAAATGTAGCAAGTGTACAAGAGGCGAAGGAACTTTTGATAGAGGAAGCTATAAAAATTCATAGAGAAGACGAAGCATCCTGTAGAAATATTGGCGAATATGCGTTGTCCTTGCTTGAAGGTCAAACAAAAGTTATGACCATTTGTAATGCAGGTTCAATTGCAACCGCAAAATATGGTACTGCATTAGCACCATTCCATCTTGGGAGTGAGCGGGGAAAACAGTTTGAAGTTTATGCTTGTGAAACTAGACCTGTATTTCAAGGATCAAGGCTAACTGCGTGGGAGCTTCAGCAATCTGGAGTGGATGTAACACTTATAACAGACAGCATGGCTGCACATACAATCGGAGCAAAAGGAATCGAAGCAATTATTGTAGGGGCAGACCGGATAGCAGAAAACGGCGACACGGCAAATAAAATCGGAACACTTAACTTAGCATTATTAGCAAAAGTGTTTAACATCCCTTTTTATGTGGCAGCTCCTTCTTCCACTTTTGATTTGACCATTAAGAATGGAAAAGAGATCCCGATTGAAGAACGTCCAGCGGAAGAAATAACGCATATTGCAGGGAAACAAGTAGCTCCGAAAAATACAAAAGTATTTAATCCTGCATTCGATGTTACACCGGGTGAATACATTACAGCCATTATTACTGAAAAAGGAATTATATATCCGGAATATACAAAAAATATTCCTAGTTTAATAAATATAGAAAAGGGAGAACTCGCATGAAATCAAAAACAGCATGGCTTTTATCCGTATTATTAGTAATTGGAATTATCTTAACAGGGTGTCAACCAAAAGGGGATGCAAAAGAAGCAACAACTACTCCTGCTGATTCGGAAGCATCCGATAATCCGCTATCAGGGAAAAAAATCGCATTGGTTATGCAACAAAATCTTGGTACTTTTTCTGCTCAATACATTGAAGGTGTAAAAGAACAAGTAGAGAAATTTGGTGGGACTGTAACAGTGTTTACGTCGGAAGGCGATTTAGCAAAAATGGCTTCCAATCTAGATGCAGCTGTAAACCAAGGTGTAGATGGAATTCTGATTGATCATGGAACAAAAGAAGCGTTAAATCAAGGAGTTCAAAATGCAGTTGATAAAGGAATACCAGTTGTCGCTTTTGATGCAGGTGTGGAAGTAGAAGGAATTACAGTTTTAGAGCAAGGCGATCAAAAGATGGCTGAAATGACATTAGAAAAATTAAAAAATGATGCTAATGGTGAAGCGAATATAGTGAAAATCTGGGTAGCAGGTTTTGCACCTATGGAAAGAAGACAAGTTGCCTACGAGCAATTCTTAAATGAAAATCCAGGTATTAAAGAAATTGCAACATTTGGTGCAGCGACACAAAATACGGCATTAGACACACAATCGCAAATGGAAGCGATTCTAAAACAATACCCAAATGAAGGAGAAATCACAGCAGTTTGGGCAGCTTGGGATGAATTCGCAAAAGGTGCAGTACGCGCTATTGAGCAAGCTGGAAGAACAGATATTAAAGTTTATAGTATTGATATGAGTGATGAAGATTTACAAATGATACAAAAAGAAAATAGCCCATGGGTTGCCTCAGCGGCAGTGGATCCAATGGATATAGGACGTATTCAAGTGCGTTATTTATATCAAAAAATAAATGGTGAAACTCCTGAAGAAAAAGTTGTCTTAGAACCAGTGTTTGTGGATGCTGAAAAGCTTCCGGAAGAAACAGTGACGACAAATGACTTACATGAATATATCGAAGGTTGGGGAGCAAGCGAACAAGGTTACACAGAAGCTTTGAAAGAGTTAGAAAAACAATAATGATACAAATGTAGCTGCCCTAAAAGGGGGCAGCTTCTTTTTAAGAAGGCTTTAACTCATTGTTGGTATGGAAGATATGAAAGGGTAGATAGCTATTCTAGAAGCATTCGGGCCGGTCGTCATCATGAGCCTAGCGCATCCTGCATCTCATACAGAACGTCCATGCGGCTGACAAGGCGCGAATGCCAGTGAACTCTATTTGATAGGTCAAAGTATTATCCATTTTATGTTTGAAAATAAATAGTTCTTAATACAGATAGCGGCAAGCCACATCCGTGTTTCTACACCAATGCGACTGGAATGGGGAGAATGCAAAAGTCTTCTTTGATAGACAGTAAAGTTGATTGTTAAATGATTTGATTAAATACAAATCCTACAATCATTTTATTAACAATAGAAACGGTGATTCTCTAGGATGTACGCCTTACAAGCTGCATGAGCGATTCATCCTGCGGAGGCTTATACGTAGCGTGCGGCAAGCGCACATCAGTGTCTTGCTCTATAACGTAAAACACTTCAAATACAATTCATTAGGAATAACAAGGACACTAGTTAAAATTCAACTGGTATATTGCCTTAAGAAAGGAGATCGTCATGGCTAATCCTTTTCTTTCTATGACTTCCATACGTAAATCATTTGGAAATGTGAAGGCACTAGAAGAGGCCGAATTTCATCTTGAAAAAGGGGAAGTACATGCATTGCTAGGTGTTAATGGAGCAGGTAAAAGCACGCTTATTAAAATTTTATCCGGCGTATATGAGCAAGATGACGGTGAAATAGTTTTAGAAGGTAGTAGTGTTCGGCTTCGTTCCCCGAAAGCAGCAAAGGAACACGGTATCTATTGTGTTTATCAAGAGGTGGATACAGCAATCGTTTCGGAATTATCGGTCGCAGAAAATATTATGCTAGATAAAATCGCTACGAATAATAATTTGTTTTTATCCACATCCAAGCTACAAACGGAAGCTAAAAAAGCACTGAAGCATTTGCAAGTAGAAAACATTGCTGTCAATCAACCGGCATTTAAACTTACATTAGCTGAAAAACAATTAGTATTAATTGCACGAGCTCTTGTAAGCTCGGCAAAGATAATTATTTTTGATGAACCAACTGCCCCTTTGTCTCTCCACGAATCCAAAAAGCTTTTTTCGGTAATTGATCATCTGAAATCGCAAGGAGTCGGCTGTATATTTATCTCTCATCGTCTTCCAGAAGTATTTGAAATCAGTGATCGAATCACTGTAATGCGAGATGGAAAGCTTGTAAAAGTTTTTAACACAGAAACTGCTCAACAGAATGAGATTATTGAAGCAATGCTAGGAGTATCTTTTAATTTAGAACAGGCAGATACAAATCATACTTTAGGAGAAAAAATCCTACAGGTTACAGAATTATCGGATGGACAGAAATTAAAGGAGCTTTCCTTTACTGTTTCTGAAGGGGAGATTGTTGGTATTGTAGGCCTTGTAGGAGCAGGAAAAACGGAGCTAGCTAAAGCCTTATTTGGCTTGGGATCATTAGTAAAAGGTAGTGTGAACCTTTCAGGCAAAGAGTTAAAAGCGAAACATCCAGCAGACGCCATTCGAGCAGGAATGGCACTAATTCCAGAGGAACGCAGAAAAGAAGGCTTATTTGTACATGAGTCGTTACAAACGAATTCTTCCTTTCCGAATTTAAAGAAATTTTCACGGCTTCTGTTTATGGATAAAGCTGCTGAACGCAACTTTGCAAAGGACATCATCAATCGCTTAAAAATTAAAACGGATCATACGGAAACACCACTTGTGCATTTAAGTGGAGGAAATCAGCAAAAAGTAGTAATCGGAAAATGGATGTCGCGCAACTCTAAAGTGTATTTATTTGATGAGCCGACTAAAGGTGTTGATATTGGAGCGAAAAAGGACATTTTTAATTTAATTCGTGAGCTGGCGAATAATGGTAAAGGTTGTCTATATTTTTCGAGTGAGATTCAAGAAGCAATTGGTATTTCCGATCGACTTCTAGTTATGTATAACGGTCAAATCGTGAAGGAGTTTTCACGTGAGGATGCGACCCAAGAAAGGATTTTGTTGTATGCAAGCGGTGGAAAAGAAGAGTAAGGTCAAAGAAAGAGGAATTCAATTTCTATTTAAATATGGTGCAATTGCCTTGCTATTGATAATTATATTGTACTTTAGCATTATAAGCAGTGCCTTTTTTACATATGGAAACTTCACAGATATATTACGTTCCATTTCCATTGTAACGCTCTTAGCATTAGGAGTTACCTTTACGCTAGTAGTAGGAGGTTTCGATTTATCAGTAGGTTCTACGATGTCTCTATCTACTGTCATTACTGCTTCGTTAATGGTGTGGTATGAGATGCCGCTTTGGCTCGTACTAATCTTACCTATTGTAATAGGAGTGTTGGTTGGGTTATTGAACAGTTTTCTTATTGTAGTTTTAGGAATTCCAGATTTACTTGCAACGTTAAGTATGATGTATATAGTGGCGGGCTTTCACCGTACATATACAGAAGGATACTCGATATACAATAATATGCCGCTTACTTCTGGAGGGACGGCACCGGGGCAATTCACTGAAGCATTTCTTTGGATTGGCCAAGGGAGAATGCTCGGATTACCAGTTCCAGTTTGGATAATGCTTGTCCTAGTAATTATCGCTTATGTTGTACTTAACCATACTCGTTGGGGACGTGTTTTGTATATGACGGGTGGAAATGCTGAGGCTGCAACATTGTCAGGAGTGAATACCCGTAAAGTAAAATGTGCTGCATATGTAATTTCTGGTGTTTTTGCTTCGATGGCAGGTATATTGTTTACAGCACGTGTTGGTTCAGGTCAAATTGATGCGGGTGCACCACTTTTAATGGAAGCTGTAGCAGCTGTCTTTGTTGGATATTCTGTCCTTGGTGCTGGAAAACCAAATGCTATCGGAACGTTTTTTGGAGCAGCGGTTATCGGGATTCTCTTGAATGGATTAACGATACAAAACTTACCGTATTATGCCTTTGATATTATTAAAGGAGCAGTGCTCGTTTCAGCTCTTGCCGTAACGTATATTTACGCTAAAAAACGGTTCACCCAAATCTAAATAAATTTTGTGTCTCGAAGTACTTGTTTTCTGCCCGTGCAAGTATATAATTCAAGCATATCCTTTATTATATATCGAATGGGCTGACAAAATTTGAGACCGTATAATGAAAAAATAAGTATTTACCATGGAATGGCATCTACTATTGCATTAAATTTTTCAAATAACTTTTTTCCGATCTTTGCAATTACCATATTAGGGGCAACCAATTATCAGGTGGGATTAATAAGTTCGTTGCCGCCATTAATAGCGTTATTAATGACTATACCAGCAGCTATTCTACTAAATCGTGCAAGTGCTCAAAAGAAACTCGTGGCGATGTCTGTTTTACTGGCACGATTAATGTTTTTGCTTATTGTACTAGTAGTTTATTTGCCTTCTGATTCGCTACAAGCATGGGCATTTTTGGGAATTATTGCTTTCATCAGTGTTCCGAACACTGTAGCTAACGTAGGTTGGCAAACGTTGATAAGTGGAATGATTGATGAGTCTAGAAGAGGACAATTTTTTAGTGATCGAAATCGTCTGTTAACGATGGTCGGTCTTATATCAACTTTAGTTATTGGTGTTTTAATGAAGGATGCTTCCGAAAGCGTTACTGCCTATCAAATTCTTTTTGCGATAGCTTTTGGTTTCGGTTTGCTAGAAGTTTTTTTCTTATTAAAACAAGAAGAAGATATCATCCCTTCATCAGATGTTCTAGTTAAAAAGAAGTCAATGGACTGGAGCATTTTTAAACATGTGAACTATGTCTGGTTTTTAGCTGCAGCTCTCTTTTTTAATTTTGCATGGCAAATGGCATGGGGATTATTCAACATTTACAATGTCCGAGTAGCAGGAGCAACAATCTTTTGGATTAGTATGTTTTCAGTTGGTAGTATGCTAATGCAGTTTTTAACATTTCCTTTATGGAAGAAGTGGGCAGATAAGTATTCGAATATGCAAGTTTTTATATGGGCAGCTATTGGAATGTCCACTACACCTTTTTTAACAATGCTATCTACGAACTTATATTATTTAACGCTCATTCAAACGACATCCGGATTCTTCTTATCTGGTACTGTTTTAATATTATTTAATTTATTGTTGGAGCAATCACCTGAACAATATCGTACGTATTGCATTACAACTTATAATGTACTGCTTGCTTTCGTCGCATTCATTGCACCACAAATAGGTATTTGGCTTTTGAATGAACTAGGCATGGAAGTAGCTATGTACATTAGTTCTAGTTTACGATTTTTAAGTGCTGGTGGATTTTTATATGTATTTTTACGAAATAGAAAAGTATAAAAACAAAAAAGAAAAGCACAATTAACGTGCTTTCAGACTGTAGACAAACGTGAATTTATTTTTTATATAGGAAAGACTAGGTTTTCCGAAGCTTACCGCTCTCTTTCCACGGGCGAGCCGCTTCGTCGTTAGGCTGGGGGCACTGAAAAAGTCTATAGAATTTGACTTTACAATTAATGTCGTCCGATAAATAAGAAAATCGTTGAACGGCTCCCTTTCCGCGGGCGTTGCCTTAGCCTCCTCGCTGCGCTGCGGGGTCTTCGGCTAACGCTATGCCCGCAGGAGTGTCGCCTTTTTCAACGATTTTCTTTTCTATAAATACTAATCTGAAGCCATGCCGGCGGAACGCGTCCGCCTCGAACGGAAATCAACGGGGCCCAGACAAAAAGTCTGAAAGCACAATTAGGCTTTCTTTTTTTGTGTCTATTTTTTTCCTATTCCATGTAAGATAAACTGAACAGTGCGTTCTGTTTCAAGTTCGTCATCCCATTCACTCTCTGGGAAAAGAATGTAACGTGAAATCAAATAACCAAAGATACTGCTAACGGCTAATCTAGCCACGCTTGATGGTGGTATATCGATTATTTGACCCTTATCTTGATAATTTTGAATGACAACCAAAATCCGCTCGTATGTTTTTTTAGCTACCTGTTTAACAAATTGTTCCCTAAGTTCGGGTTGAAAAGGTATTTCTTGCATAATAATTTTAATAACAGGAAGAAGCTTCTTAAATACTTCTCTTCTGTTTTCGATTGTGGCTCTTATAAAGTCCTCGGCATTTTCATAAGGCTGGTCTAGTACTTTGTGAAAATCTCTTACAATAAATGGACCAAATACCTTAGAAATGAGAGGAGTAACAATGGATACTAGCAACTCTTTTTTCGTTTTATAGTGTCGGAAAATGGTTCCTTCCGCTACTCCAGCCTTTTTGGCAATCTCACTTGTAGAGGTAGCAGCATACCCTTTTTCTGAGAATGTATCTATTGCTGCAAGGAGTATTTTTTTTTGCTTATCTGTTAATTTTTCTTCATCAAATAGTTGTTGTAACAATATTTCTTCTTCTACCATTGCTTACTCCTTTCCAGTAACAATCTAGATTTTTCGATATTTCTTTAAGGCTAATATATTTAAAATAACAAAAATCAGTGCAAACCCTAATAAAATAAAGAGTTCATTTTTAATACTATCTATTCCGAATCCCTTATACATAACGTCTACTAATGCATTTCCACCATAGTACATCGGCATAAATTTCGCAATAATTTGCATCCATTCTGCCATTCCCTCTATAGGGAGAATGCCTGCGAAGAATACTTGTGGAACGATCGCAATTGGTATAAATTGCATCATTTGAAACTCAGAGTTTGCAAAAGCCGATAAGAGAATTCCAAGTAACAATGCAACTAGTGCAAGAGATAGATTAATGAGAACAACATTCCAAAGAGAACCAACGATTAAAATATCTAAAACCTTTACTGCATAAAAAACAACGATAAGGGTTTGAATGATGGCAAAGAGTCCGTAACCAATTAAATAACCAAAAACGATATCCCTTCTTTGGATTGGAGTCGCTAATAAACGCTCCAACGTGCCTGTTGTTCGTTCCCGCAATAATCCTATTCCTGAAATGAGAAAGACGAAAAAGAATACAAAGAAGCCAACAAGAATAGGACTTAACTGATCAAAAAAGGTTGTTTCGCTATTTCCGTAAATATAATAAGTATTGATTTCT
Organism: Bacillus sp. Cr_A10; assembly: GCF_029222665.1. NCBI lineage: Bacteria > Bacillati > Bacillota > Bacilli > Caryophanales > Bacillaceae > Bacillus > Bacillus sp. Cr_A10. Next base: position 30,427 of record NZ_JARHXR010000011.1, on the reverse strand, counting down.
GGGGTACTTAGTTGGTTCACTTGAACATTCGGCAGTTTATCTTGAATATCTGCAAACACTTTGGTTAAATTAGTTGCTTGCTTCTTTGCATTTTCACTGGAGATGGCTTGCATGACTTTTGATTGTAACACCTTCGATGTAGAAGGCTCATCGTTAGTAAGTGTTAAACTCAGTTTATCCTCTTCTATTTGAAGAACTCCATCTAATTGATCTTTTTTTATAACTTGTTCCGTATTTTTTAGATTTTCATATGGTATAACTACAATTTCTTTGCCTTTTAATTGTTCTATTAAAGCTTCTTCTGCACCATGTACTCCTAGGCGAGGAACTGTTGTATCAGCAGATAGTAAATAATGAAGCAAAGTTAAAATGACTAGAGGCGCAATCATCATCAAAGCGAGTGTTCGTTTATCTCGTACCATTTGGATACAAATTCTTTTAATTAAGGCGATTGTTCTCATCTTTTTCACCTCCAGCTAGTAAAAATACCTCTTCAAGACTACTAATTTGGTATTGGTTTTTAAGTTCTAATGGAGAACCACTCGAAATTATTTCCCCATCTCTAACCATGGCCAGTTTGTCGCATTTTTCTGCTTCATCCATCACATGTGTAGTTATTAAAATTGTTTTACCTTCCATTTTTAAACGGTTAATCTCCTCCCAAATGGACTTTCTAAGCTTAGGATCGATTCCGACGGTCGGCTCATCTAATATTAATAGTTCTGGATCGTGTATTAATGCAATGGCTAAAGATAATCTTCGCTTCATACCACCTGAATAATTCTGAACTCTTTTAGATAAATGGGAAGTAAGACCAACTAAATCGGCTGCGTAAGCAATACGTTCCTTTTGAATTTTCTTGTTCAATTTGTAAAGAGATGCAAAAAAGGATAGGTTTTCTCGACCTGTTAAGTCATTGTATAAAGCATCTGATTGAGCCATATAGCCAATTTTCTGGGATAGGTATAAATGAGGAACTGGTGTATCCAATACATGTATTTCCCCATTGGTAGGTTGGTCCATACCAACAATCATTTTGACTAAAGTAGTTTTTCCTGAACCAGATGGTCCGATTAAACCAAATATTTCTCCAGAATGAACGGAAATACTTACTTTATTTAAAACTGTTTTCTTTCCAAAACTTTTACTAACTTGATTCAAAAGAATGGTGGATGACATTTATAAACCCCCTTTAAATTTGAAAGTGAGTAATCACTCACTTTCATTATAGGCATAACTATTTCAACTTCAATAGCATATGTATCGAATACACGAATAAATATATAAAAAGATTTGTATAACGATTATGAATACAGTAAATGATTGAAAGAGAGGTGATGAACATTAAAATTCTAGTTTCATTTTTATTATTATTTGTTTCGGTCTTATCGTATTTTAATATGCAAATTACAGAACCATTCGATGAAGAGTTCCACGGGAAACAATTTTCGACATTTTACGTGGATTATGAAGAAAAAAGAATGGAGATTGGTATGATTGGAGATATTTTATTGCATCTTCCTTTATATAATTACGCTAGTTTTCTACCTTCATTTGAGCCAGTAAGAGAAGAATTGGAATCCCTAGATTTATTATTGGCTAATCAAGAATCGATTCCCGCAGGTCCTGAGTTTGGATTATCAGGTTATCCTAATTTCTCAAGTCCAACACATATTATTAGAGATTTGAAAGAGGTGGGAGTTGATATGATATCAATGGCCAATAATCATACGCTAGATCAAGGGGAAGCAGGTGTTTTATCTGCTATACGTCATATGAAAAAATACAGCATGCCCTATATGGGTGCATATGAATCTATAGAGGATTTACAGACTGACCGTATTTTAGAAGTAGAAAATATCCATTTTGGTCTTCTCAATTATACATATGGTATGAATGGCTACAATACACCAACTGGTAAAGATTATTTAGTTAATACAATAGATGCTGATCGTATTATAAAAGAGATCCAAGTTCTAAAAGATAAAGTGGACTTTGTTATTGTAAGTATTCATTGGGGATCGGAGTATGAACTTGAAGCTAATGATCAGCAAAAGCAACTTGCGCATGCCATGGCAGAAGCGGGAGCCGATATTATTTTCGGACATCATCCTCATGTTATTCAGCCATATGAAGAAATTGCTACGAAAGACGGGCACACTACGCATGTTTTTTATTCTTTAGGAAATTTCTTATCTGCTCAAAGTTTTGATTTTACAAATATTGGGGGAATTGCAAAGGTTAGTGTATTGAAGAAAACCATCAACGGAAAAGAAGTGCTGAAATTAGAGGATCCTTCCTTTATAGCTACTGCAGTTATAAAAGAAAATCCCTATAAAGTATATCCACTTGAAGAGGTAGAATCTAAAGTCAACCAAACCGATGAATGGGTTCAAGAGCATCTATTTAATTTTAAATATTAAATACAAAATGTTATAATGATAAATATTTTAATGTTAAAATAAAATAATGGAGGAGGGTAATTAATAAATAAACCAAAAGTCGAATATCAGGGATAGGAAAAGGAATAGCATCTGTACGCGTAAAAGAAGGTATATTTCTGATCAAAAAATAAGGCTGGACGGCGGACTACTAAACTAAGATAAATCTTTTATAACGGAAATGGAGTGACGATGATGGGGCGTGTACAAGACAAAGTTGCGTTAGTAACGGGTGGTGCATCCGGTATTGGTCTATCAGCAGCAACATTATTAGCTAAAGAAGGTGCTAAAGTAGTTATTGCCGATTTTAATGTCGAGGGTGCAAAAAAAGCAGCCGAGAATATTAAAAGTCAAGGTGGCGAAGCAGTTGGTATTTTTTTAGATGCTTCGAAAGAGGTTTCTATTAAAGAAGCAGTTGATTTTACAGTAGAACATTATGGAACTATAACAGTTTTATACAATAATGTTGGTCTGACCAATCTTCAAAAGGATTTAGATGTAGTTAATATCGATTTAGATGAATGGGATCGACTAATGAACGTAAATACAAAAAGTGTACTTTTAGGTTGCCGTTTCGCTATTCCACATATGGTTAAAGCAGGTGGTGGCTCAATTATTAATACAGCCTCTATGGCGGCATTTGCAGGTGACTCTGTTCGTTCTGCATATGGGGCTTCCAAGGCAGCTGTTGTAAATCTAACAAAATATATAGCTGCACAATACGGGAAGAATAATATCCGGTGTAATGGAGTAGCTCCTGGTCTCATTTTAACTCCAGCGGCTGAGAGTAATATGCCAGAAGCTGTATTAGATATTTTCGAAAAGTTTAATGCACTTCCATACCATGGAGAAGCTAATGATATTGGGTATACAGTATTGTTTCTAGCTTCAGATGAGTCAAAATTTATCACAGGACAAACAATTCAAGTGGAGGGTGGCCATTATATGGCAAATCCAAGTATTGCAGATTTCAAGGAATTTGTAAGTAAGGCGCAATCTAATTAAATCCTAAAAACTCAGATGTGCTTGCATGTCTGAGTTTTATTTATGGAATGGTGCTCCTTTTCGATTTTCCAGTAGTGTTTCTTTAAACGCTAGAACATGTCGTTTATTTTCCATGACAGGAGAGCATATACAAGAAAACATTCGTGTAAAAGGTCGTTGGTCAAGAGGTATGATGGAAAGGTGATGATGTTGTATATCTCTCTTTATTGCGTGAATGGATAGGAGGGACAACCCTTCTTGTCGACTATGGATAATCGTCTCTTTAATACCTTGATTACTACTTATAGTGAGAATGGACTTTACCTTTAAGCCATTGGAACGTAGGACATGTTTTAAATATTCACGTGTTCCTGAACCTTCCTCTCTCATAAACCAAGTTTGGTTTTGTAAGTCAGCTATACTCACGGAATCCTTTGAAGCTAACTCATTTTCTGAAGAACCTATTATAAATAACTCGTCCTCCATAAAAGCTTCCACTTGTAACTCCTTTTCATTTGTTTGACCTTCTATTAAACCAATATCCGCAGTAAGTAGTCGAACAGACTGTACAATTTCTTCTGTGTTTCCGATAAATACTTCTAGCTCCAGGTTTGGGTACTTTGAGTGAAGCGCTAGAAGGATAGAGGGAAGAATATATTCGCCAATTGTAAAACTTGCACCAATAACAAGCTTTCCTTTAATGTCCTCTTGATAGTCTAAAATATCCTTTTGAGTTTGCTCATACATGGAGAGTATTTGTTTCGCACGCTCATATAAGATCTCTCCTGAAGGAGTAATTTTTATTAATTTTGGAGAACGAATTAGTAGCTCGGTGTTAAACTCTGTTTCTAAATTTTTTATATGTACGCTAACGCTTGGCTGAGATATATGAAGGAGCTGTGCTGCTTTTGTGAAATTTTTAACTTCCACTAGTGTTACAAATGTTTTTAGGGCATCATAATACAATTTCTCACTCCCAATCATTAAAAATATTAATGCGATCTATTATGTATATGTATTTTACTAATAATAAAAAACTACGTAAAGTAAACATACAGGAAGAGAGGAAGCGAGTTTAATGAATATGGATAGAGAAGCAAAAAGTATTAAAATTAATAAAGCATTTTTTATTGGAATTGGTATTACGTTAATCATCGCAATGGTAGCTAAATTATTTTCTAGCATCCCATTTCTATCGATTATGGGCCAATTAGTAATAGCCATAATAATAGGGATGATTTGGAGTGCTACAATTGGAGTATCGCAACAGTACCAACATGGTATTTCCTTTTCAAGTAAAAAATTACTGCGGGTGGGTATAATTTTTTTAGGAATGCGACTTAACTTAGCAGATATTTATCATGCTGGATTTAATGTCTTCTTCCTGGCACTCATCAATATTCTATTTGCTTTATTTGTAGTGTATGGATTATCGCGTTTGTTTGGAGTCGACAAGAAACTAGGTTTGCTAACAGCCTGTGGAACTGCGATTTGTGGAGCGGCTGCTGTTGTTGCGATCGCGCCACAAGTGAAAGCGAATGACGATGAAACTGCCATAGGGGTTGCGACAGTTGCAATACTTGGGACGCTATTTACATTGGTGTATACTTTTCTTTATCCAATTATGGACTTAACTTCAAAAGGATACGGAGTGTTTACTGGAGGTACGTTACATGAGATTGCCCATGTAATTGCTGCGGCAGAGCCGGGTGGTAATAATGCGGTCGATTTAGCTGTTATTGTGAAACTGACGAGAGTCGCACTTTTAGTCCCGATTGCTTTATGTATAGGTTTTTTCGTACAAAGAGGTGAAAAGAATCAGTCAAAAAGAAAGTTTTCCATGTCAAGTATACCTTGGTTTATCATAGGATTTTTGGGTATGAGTGGCATTCACACTCTAGGGATTTTTCCAGAACAAATTGCAAGCATTTTTGTCTTAGTGGCCTATCTACTTATTGCAATGGCAATGGCAGGTTTAGGGTTGAATATAGACATAAAAACATTTAGAAAATTAGGAGTAAGGCCTTTTGCTGCTGGTCTCATAGGTTCCATTTTATTATCTATTTTAGGCTATGTGCTTGTTTATGTATTTCATCTTAATGTGTAGTCAACAAGGAAAGGAGATAGCAGATGAGGGAACAGGATCATGATCGTTTATTGCGCATAAAAACAGAAGGAATTCGTGAATGGCAGCATCAATCTGCTCATTATAATCGTTATGAAGCAACTCCATATGTCGCTCTAGAGGCATTTTTTGATGAATATGCATGTAAGTCATCTGATAAATTTGTAGATTTTGGCTGTGGGAAAGGGCGTTTTCCTTTTTACGTTCACCACCATCTTCATGTGTCCGCAACTGGGGTGGAGATGAGTGGACAACTATATCAAGAGGCGATGGAAAACTTAACACGGTATATGGATCGGGCGAAGCATTCAAGAGCTTACATCCGATTTGAACACATCCTAGCAGAGGAATACAATGTAGATAAGGAAGAAAATCTTTTTTATTTTTTCAATCCTTTTTCCATACAAATTTTTCAAAAGGTAACTCGAAATATACTTCTGTCCGTGGAAAATTCCCCTCGAGCAGTAGATATTATTTTATATTATCCTACTGCGGAATACATACAATATCTTGAAACACAAACCCCGTTTAAGCTTCTTAAAGAAATAAAGGTTCCTGAATTATACGAGCAAAATAGCAACGAGCGATTTGTTATTTTTCGATTTGAATAAAAGTTCCTTAATAGAATGAGGATTTCTTTCATACTGGTGTAAAAGGAAGCGTCCGCTCGACTACTGCAGGAAAGCGAGCGGTGAGCTTCGGAATACGGTAGACAATTATTTTATCCGTTCACCTAGAAGTTCTTTATATTTCACATACCATTCTTTCCATTCATTTTCTCTTGAGTCGATTGTATTACCATCTAATAAGGCTTCAATGACATCTAGACAAACATGCCAACCTGCTAAATCTTTTATTGTTTGCTCTGTAAAGGAGGAGAGTGTTTCTGTAAAAACTAAATGGCATCCTTCTGATTCTGGTGATAATTCAAATCTTGCGATATCCGCATCCCATTCAAAAGCTAAAACCTTAAATTGTTCATAATCTAAAATCTTCATGTCGATATAGGTACCGTCTTGCATATCAAACTTAATCAAACCACCTTTACGTAAATCCACTACTTCTAGTTCCAAGAACCATTTTTGTAACTTCTCATTGTTAGTGAGCATAGACCAAACATCTTTTACTGAATGGTGGAAATGACGATCATAACGTGCGGTATAGATTTCTTTTTCCTTTTGAATAGTTGCAATCATCGTTAGTTCCTCCTTAGGTTATAAATTATAAACAGTGCATAGCTTGTTCAGCTTCATACCATGGCACTTTATATCCTGTCCCCTTCGCACAGAAAATAGAAGTCGAAGTATATTCCGGATCTGCATCTTTATTATAACCAATACTATTAATTACTTCTTCAGCATTATGACAACGATCATATCCCCCAAATAGTAAGCTAAGCGTTCCTTTCCCATGTGTAAAAGAAGCGATAGTCGTACTATAATTCATGAACGTAGCCACAGGTACTCGACCTTTAATAATTACTTTGTCTCCAGTATTCTCGGGGGATTCAAAAGTCCCGTGAGCTTGTTGAATATCCGACAATACACGACCAATCAGATCCATATCGACTTTTATTTTATAGTCATAAAATGGTTCAAGAAGGATATTTTCTGCTTTTTCTAAACCTTGACGAAGTGCTCGGTATGTCGCTTCTCTGAAGTCTCCGCCATGAGTATGTTCATTATGTCCACGGCCAGTAAGTAAAGTTATTTTAACGTCCGTTAATGCGGAACCTGTTAATAACCCATGATGATGACGTTCCAGTAGATGATGTTTTACAAGATTTTGATTACCGATGGATAGATCATTTGCATGGCATACATTATCAAAAGAAACGCCTCTATTTCGTGTTGTAGGTTCGATTAATAGATGGACCTCTGCGTAATGTTTTAACGGCTCAAAGTGTCCATAACCTCGTACTGGGGCGTTAATAGTTTCTTTGTAAAGAATTCTAGGTTCCCCAAAAGAAACTTGAAAATGAAAGCGTTCTTGGACGATTTGTTCGAGTACTTCCAGCTGAATTACCCCCATAACATGTACGTGAATCTCCTGGAAGTGTTCATCCCAATAAACTCGTAAAGAGGGATCCTCTGTGTCTAATAACTTAAAGGAACGCAATACCTCTTTGACATGGATAGACGAATCAAATAGAACTTTGGATTTCAGTGTTGGAACCATATCAAATGTTACTTTCTCCTGGTTATCTCCAATTCCATCTCCAATCGAAGCGGTTGTTAATCCGGTTACAGCAACTAGTTCACCAGCGGTTGCTTGATCAACCGTTTGAAACTTATTTCCACTGTACACTCTAATTTGAGTTATCTTTTCTGTTTTTTGCCCATATTTCACTTCATCTCGTACTTTTAGTTTTCCACTTAATAGTTTTAGGAAAGTGACTCTGTTTCCACTTTCATCATGGCGAATTTTATATACTTTAGCCTCAAAATTTTTTAGCGAGTTATAAGAAGTCTCTGTTAATAAATCGAGCTTATCCAAAAATTCGAAAACCCCTATGTCCTTTAATGCAGAACCGCTAGCACATGCAAAGATTTTATTTTCTTTAATCATTGTTTTCATTTTGTTTAACCATAGTTCTTGCTCGAAACCAGTGTCCATGTATTTATCTAAAAGCTCTTCATCGCGCTCTGCGATAAATTCTATTAACTCTTCATCAAATAAAGTTGTTAAGTTACAAACATCTCCAGATAAGTTAGCGCGTATCTCCTCTAAAACACTTGCCGAATCTGTTCCTTCATAGTCTGTTTTGTTTACAAAGAAAAAGGTAGGCACTTGGTGTTTACGAAGTAGCTGCCAAACTGTTTCGGTATGACCTTCTACTCCATCCACTGCACTAATCAAGATTATTGCATAGTCCATTACTTGTATAGCCCGCTCCATTTCAGGGGAGAAGTCGACATGCCCTGGAGTATCAATGATGTAATAAGTAGAATCATTATAGGAAAAGATACCTTGATCTGCAAAAATAGTAATTCCTCTATTTTTTTCTATAGAATGACTGTCGAGGAAGGAATCTTGATGATCGACACGGCCTCTTTGTCTAATTGTCTTCGTATGATAAAGCAGTTGCTCAGAAAAAGTTGTTTTCCCGGCATCCACGTGTGCAAGAATTCCAATGGTTTTATGCATAGTGTCACCTCAGTTCATTTCTAATGAATGCTTATATTATAGCAAACGATTTAGGAAAGAGCTGAGGGTCACGTTGTGTTATTTGCAACTAATTGAACACGGATGTGCGCTTGCCACACGCTCCGAACAAGAAGGATGAGTCGCTTCCTAACCTTTACAGTTCTTATTCTTTGCGCGTGCATGGGACACATACCTTGGAGACATCCCTTATAAGAGACAGTTACGCTATAAATAATTAAGAATCTAACTGATAGAGTATCAAGAAGCTCCCGAAATTCCATCTTCGGGAGCTTACAATTCGAATAGGAAAGTATCCACTCTTTAATTATTCAAAACAGTGGTACCAAGTTTCCAAGAGTTTGCAGGAGGGCGGCGGATAGACGACTGCCACAGGATTACCAAAAAAGAGGGGAGGGATCGTGACGCTAGTCACGACCCTCCCCTCCAAAAATTCACACTGTAATGATGTAGCCAAAGTCTGTCTAAAGCACTCTGGAAACGTTTGAAACAGGTCTTTATTGGCGCGGTTGCGATTTTTTCTTATAAGACACTTTTAGAAGCATCCAGCTTCAAACGGGTAATCATTTTCCATACAATTCCATCATGTGGCATGAATAAGAACACAAGCATAAATATTATGCCTATCATTGCCGCCATCATTCCTGCAATAGATGTGTTCCATAATTTTGCAAGATAGTAGCCTGTTATTGCTGCGGTAACTCCAAAAGTCATGCTCCAAAAAATCATGGACCGAACACTTTTACTTATCAAATAGGCAGTCGCAGCAGGTCCAATTAGCATTGCTACAACAAGAACTGCCCCAACGCTATCAAAAGCTGCTACGGTTGTTAAGGAAACGAGCGTCATGTAAGAATAATGCATGACGATAATCGGTAGGCCGATAGACAAAGCGAAAACTGGATCAAATGTTGAAAGTTTAATCTCTTTGTAAAAAAGTACGAGAAATAATACATTTAATACAAGTACAATAGATAGCATCCAGACAGCTTTAGGCATTGTAAAACCTAATATGCTCCAAGTATCCCATGGAACAAATGCAATTTCTCCCATTAATACGTGTTCCACATCTAAGTGGACGTTTCCAGCAAACAAGGTTATAAACAAAACCCCTAATGCAAATAAAGATGTAAATACGACCCCTATTGCAGCATCTTCTTGTAATCCTCCAGATTGTAGAACTTGCACGAGATAAGTGGTTAGTAGACCTGCAATGGCTGCACCGAGCAGCATCCAAAATCCATTTAGTGATTGAGTGATCATAAATGCAACCACAATGCCAAATAACACTGTGTGGCTAATAGCGTCTGCAATCATGGCAGTTTTGCGTAAGATTAAAAAAACACCCGTTAATCCACATGTAATACCAACCATTGCTCCTGTTAGTAGCACCCAAAACTCATTCATTTTCCATCGCCTCCCGAGCTATTGTAGGTTGTTTAAATGCTTTCTTTTTACGGGATTTAGAGAGTAGTCCTCTTGTTGGTGCGAAAAAATAAGAAATTAAAAATAGAAGGGAAGCACTTAAAACAATGATTGGGCCAGTCGATAAACCTGTTCGCAAAGAGCTGATCAATGTTCCTAATGCACCTGATAGAGCACCAAAGAAAGCGCTTGTCACGAGGATAATTCCTAGATGACTAGACCAAAATCTAGCAGCGGCAGCAGGTATAATGAGCATTGCTGCCATTAGAATGACTCCAACGGCTTGTATACCAGTCACAATAGTTAGCACAGTGAGTGCTGTTAGTAAAATTCGTAAACGTTCAACAGGCAAGCCGATACCCTTTGCAAACACAGGATCAAAAATCATTAACTTCCATTCTTTAAAGAATAACAAGCACATGAATATGATTAACATGGCACTTCCAGACAACCATATTAAATCACTTTTTGCCAGCGTTGCAGCCTTTCCAAAAATAAAATCATTCAATCCACTTTGGTTCCCGGCACCGCTCTGATTTACAAGTGTAATTAGCACAATACCAATACCAAAAAACACAGATAGTACAAGCCCTATAGCAGCATCTGCTTTTAACTTGGATTGACTTACAATCCATTGAATCGTATAAACAGCTATTGCAGAAGTAATAGCGGCACCTAACATAAGAATAGGTAAATCCTTTTGTTGAAGAATCAAATAGGCGATAGCGATTCCAGGAAGTGCCGCATGCGCTGCTGCATCACCAACTAAACTTTGTTTTTGAAGAAAGGCGAAGGTTCCATTTAAACCAGCTGCAATTCCAAGTAAAATGGCTCCTGCAAGTACCCAAAGTAAGTTTCCGGTTATCATTGTTTAATCACCTCTCTGATCCATAAAAAACAATTTTCCACCATAGGCATCCTGCAAATTCTCTTTTGTAAAAGTTTGTTCTGTTGGACCTGATGCAACAAGTGTTTGATTTAATAAAACAATCCAGTCAAAGTAGTCAGGAGCTGTTTGCAGGTCATGATGAACAACAAATACGGATTTCCCTTGAGATTTTAAATCTTTTAAAATAGCTATTATTGTTCGCTCTGTTGCAGCATCAACCCCTACAAATGGTTCATCCATAAAGTAAACATCCGCTTGTTGGGCTAGTGCACGAGCTAAAAATACACGTTGCTGCTGTCCTCCGGATAGTTGACCGATTGATCTATCAGCAAATGGATCCATCCCAACGTTTTTTAGGCAGTCGATCGCAATTCTCTTATCTTTTGAAGAGGGTTTTCTGATCATACCAATATGTCCGTAGCGCCCCATTAACACTACGTCTAATGCAGTGGTTGGAAAATCCCAGTCAACAGCATTTCTTTGTGGTACATATCCAACTATAAGTTCCTTCGGATTTAGGGCACGTTCTAAAATATGAACAGAACCTTTTTTATTTGGTAATTGGTTTAATATAGCCTTGATAAGTGTTGATTTTCCAGCACCATTTGGTCCAATAATGCCAGTTAGTCGACCAATTGGAATCTTTAAATTTACATCTTTTAATACAATTTTCTCTTCATAGGCTACCGATAAATTATTTACTTGTAATGCGTTCATTTTGCTCACTCCTATTTTAGGGAATCGACAATCGTATTGACATTATGTTTGTACATTCCAATATAAGTACCTTCTTCGGTTCCTTCAGCACCCATTGCATCAGAGAAAAGCTCGCCACCAATTTGTATGGAGTGACCTTTTTCCTTTGCCCCTTCAATAACTGCTTTCATTGCTTTGTCAGAAACACTTGATTCGATAAAAACGACTTTAATATTTTGATCAACAAGAAAATCTACAATGTTTTGAATATCCTTCAAGCCATATTCAGAATCAGTGCTCAAGCCCTGTAAACCTCTTACTTCCATTCCATGACTTCTTCCAAAGTAGTTAAATGCATCATGGGCAGTAACAAGCACTCGTTGTTCTTTAGGGATTTCACTAATACGTTGGTCAGACCATTTAGATAAATCGTTTAATTTTTGGAAGTATACTTCTTCATTTTTTAAAAATTCATCTTGGTTATCGGGTATTTCTGCGACAAGAGTTTTAGTAACCTCTTTAACTGCTTGTTGCCAAACTTCAATATCGAACCAAATATGTGGGTCAGAGAGTTCAGGATGTAGTTCGTTACGTAAAATTTGGTTCTTCGGAATAGCATCTCCAATTGCATGAACAGTTTTTTCTTCTTTCATTTTTTCAAAAATATCGCTCATTTTCCCTTCTAGTTCTAAACCGTTATAAAAAATGATGTCGGCTTCTTCTAAGGTTTGTAAGTCACCTTGTGTTGCCTTGTAAAGATGGGGGTCGACTCCAGGACCCATCAACGACTTTACTATGACGTGATCTCCTGCTATTTCCCTTACAGCATCTGCAATTTGTCCTGTAGTCGTAACGACCAAGGGCTTTTGCTCATTTCCTATGTTGTCATTGCTTTTGTTGCTGCATCCGGCAATAAATAAAACAGCAGAAAAAATTATTAATATCCACTTTTTCAAAATAACCACTCCTCTTTCCTTTACTCCATTTTATTTCCTTAAGGAAACTTTTAGAATAAAAAAATTTAATATTTTCATTCGAACTAATATTTTTCCTTAAGGAAACTTTTATTCAATAGGTTAACATTTGATTTTTATTTTGTCAAAGTACTTTATGTTAATTGAATAAAAAAGGTGCCATCTAAAATTTGTACTGAAATTTTTTTATAGTGCTATACTGAAGGGACAATTGAAGTAGGGTGAGGAGGTAACAACTATGCAGTATTCTAAATCAAAGATGGAGCAGTTGGTGAAACATAGTACGGAGCTTTCAAAACGTTTGAAAGAGGTCATGAAAGAGCATGACTTAGAAAAAAGTTTTGCTTTAAAAGCTTTGTATCATTCAGAGGTAAAAGATGGAGGGAAATATCAAAGGGATTATCAAGAGTTATGACGACAAAAGCGTGCCGAGTGTGTTAATTCGGCGCGTTTTTATTTTGATATATGAACTATTCAAAATATATCCTATTTTTAGACTACAATAGTCTATAATAAAAAGAGAAAATAGGATAAGGAGAGATAGAGTGAAAACACTTGTTAGTAGAATCCAAGATTTGATTGACCAGTCAAAAGGTACATGGGCTATTGTTTTAGAGGATTTGAGCTTAGGAGAAAAATGGGAACTAAATGGAGATGAGCTCTTTTACGCAGCAAGTGTTATAAAAGTTCCTATAATGGCCGCAGTTTTTAACGCTGTTGAACGTAGGGAATTTTCTCTTTCAGATCAAATTGTTCTAAAAGAAGAAGACTATGTAGGTGGTTCCGGAATTCTTCAACACTTTACGACGGGTACAGCACTTTCCATTCAAGATATAATGATGCTAATGATCATTCAAAGCGATAATACAGCAACGAATATACTGATAGACCTTGTTGGAATTGATAGTGTTGTGCAGTCGATGAATGAAGTAGGGATGGAGAAAAGTACTTTTTACAATAAATTAATGATGAACAATCCGAATCCAAAAGGTTTTAATCAAATTTCCGCTAATGATATAGCTAAGCTCTTAAAACAGATGGCTATAGGAGAATTAGTAAGTGCTAAAGCTAGTGAACAAATGATTAATATAATGAAAAAGCAACAAATAAAAGATTGTTTGCCAGAAAAGCTACCTTCTCCTTATTCCAATTTTAATAATGGAATGACTGCTTGGGAGTTAGCTCATAAAACAGGTTGGATCCCTGGTACTCGTCATGATGTTGGTATCTTTTTTGTCGGTGAAAGAAAACTAATAGCTACTGTTTTATCGGAGGAGGAAGATGATTTGGTGTCCAAGAGAATCCTCTCTGAAATTGGGGAGGCAATATACAATTATTTAAGTAACTGAAAGGAGTAAAGTTATGACTGTTATAAAAAATATAACAATTATAGGACTAGGAGCAATAGGTAGTGTTTATGGCAATCTATTGCAGCGAGTAAGTGATCTAAATGTTCGTGTATTGGTCGATTCTGACAGAAAATCTCGTTACGAATCAGAAGGAATTTTTGTAAATGGGGAAAGGCTGCCATTTGCTTATATTACCCCAAACGAAAAAACAGAGGAAGCCGATCTTATTATTGTATCTGTAAAGTATAGCCATTTACCGAGAGCTATTGAAGATATTCGCAATCAAGTAGGTAAAAACACAGTTATTATGTCCTTACTAAATGGCATAACAAGTGAAGAAGAAATTGCAGAGGTGTACGGAGAGGATAAGGTTGTATACGCAATTAGTAATGGTATAGATGCAACAAGAGAAGGAACGTCGATTTTCTGTTCTAATCCTGGGAAAATCTCTTTTGGTAAAAAACAGAATGAAACAATTTCAGAAAAGTTAATAGCCATAAGAGAATGCTTTGAACGTGCACAAATCCCAAACGATATACCAGCTAATATGGAGCAAGTTCTTTGGTACAAATTCATGATTAATGTGGGAATCAATCAAACTTCAGCAGTAACAGGAGCTACCTATGGAGTGTTTCAAAAGATACCTTATGCAAGAGAGCTGGCGAAAGCAGCAATGATGGAAGTTGTTCAGCTAGCTCAACTGCAAAACATCTCATTAAAAGAAGGGGATATCGATGTATTTTTCGATACAATTATTAGCTCCTTAAGTGAGGAAGGAAAGCCATCTATGTTGCAAGATATAGAAGCTAGAAGATTTACAGAAGTAGCGATGTTTTCAGAGAAGATGATGGAACTTGGGCATCGTTTTAACATAGAAACACCCGTCAACCAAATGCTGTATCAAATAATAAAAACATTAGAAAGTCGTTTTAATTATTGAGTAAGGTGCATTATGTTAGCTCTCTATAACTAGACAAAGTTATAGAGAAAACGAAAACCGATTTCCCTTTTAAGAGAAATCGGTTTTTACATGCACGATTATTGCAGTATTTTTATGTTTCAGATCGAAAGGTTTTCCCAAGTTCGTTTCCTAGTCCAAAATAGTGACGGAAATTATAAATAAGTGGACTCCACTTATTTGGATCGATATGATTCTCTCCAATAATAATCTCTTTATGGGCATGAATATGTATAGCTTGTGTCTCAACGATTGCAAAGTTAGGAGAATAATCAGGAATTCTAATGTTTCTAACACTTGCTTCTATTTGCAAAGGACATTCCATAATTCTGGATGGTTTTACCGATAAAGAATCAATAGGAGTTAACTCGCTAACGTTATATTTATCTTTAGCATATGTAAATCCATTCTCTTTTTTATTAATTGGAACAGGATTTTTACCTGTGAAAGGCGCTAATTTTTCGACGTTTTCCCATAATGTAGGATTAGGTACATTGATCACACATTCAGGGTGTCGCTCTAAATTTTCAATCGCTTTTCCGCCAAGACCGATTCCTAGAACAATACAATCTCCTAATACCCATGAGGATGAAATAGGACTTATATTTACCGATTCATCCTCATTCCACGTATTTAGTAAAATAACAGGTGTTCCATAGTATAAAATATTTGGTTTAATAATTTCGGTTTTTGGGGTTATCTGTATCGTTTTTTTCATCTGAAATTTTCCTCCTATTAAAAAGTTCTTTCTCACTTAGTGTAAAATATAAACATATCCATTATTATCGAAGTATGGATTACATAGGAGGAAATTAAATTGAATGCAGATCCTAATGTAGCAATAGTTGCAACTCTTGTAAGTGAAGCTTCGCGTGCAGCGATCTTAACAGCATTATTAGATGGTAGATTTCATCCTGCAAGTGAATTAGCCTATATGGCTGGAGTCAAACCACAAACTGCGAGTTTTCATTTAAAAAAAATGGTCGATGCAAACGTGGTCGCTGTTGAAAAGTATGGAAGACATCGATACTATGGAATTCAAAATCAGGAAGTTGCTCGGGTTATGGAATCCTTATTATCAATAGCTCCTCCAATTAAAGTAAAGTCCTTAAATCAAGATTTACAGAATAAAGCAATACGTTCTGCAAGGACTTGTTATGATCATCTGGCAGGGGCATTAGGTGTAAAGTTAACTCAGGCTTTAATTAGAGAAGGAATTCTTTGTGAGGAAGAGAAATGCTTCACTGTTACAGAAAAGGGAAAGGAGTTCTTTACAGCTTTTCAAATTGATCTGGAAGAAGTGAAGAATAAGCGTCGTTCATTTTCACATAAATGTTTAGATTGGAGTGAAAGACGTCACCATCTTGCTGGAGCATTAGGAAATGCTCTTTTAGAAAAACTGTTAGATTTAAATTGGATTCAACGTTTGCCTAAAACTCGAGCGATAAAAGTAACGCCTAAAGGTAAAAACGCACTAAAAGAAAGATTTTCAATTGATTTATAATCTTTTAGAAACAGCCGATCCCTTGTTAAAAAGGGATCGGCTGTTGCACTCTTTTTAAGAGTTTATATTGTATTAATAATTATTTCGCTGTTACACCACCATCAACAGGTAGTTCAACACCAGTGATGTATGAAGATGCATCAGACGCTAAGAACAGTACAGCTTCTGCAACTTCTACAGATTGGCCAACACGTGGAAGCGCGGTTTGTGACAAGAACCATTGACTCATTTTTTCGTCTTCCATATACGCTTTACTCATTGGAGTTACAATAAAGCCAGGGTGGACTGAGTTTACACGGATATTGTCTTTTCCATAGTCAACTGCACAGGCTTTTGTTAACATGCGAACTGCTCCTTTTGAAGAAGTGTAAGCACCGGCCCCTGAGCTACCTTTTAAACCAGCGATTGATGAGATATTCACGATAGACCCGCCTCCATTAGCTCGGAAATGAGGTAAACCTAATTTAGTGCCTAAAAATATGCTCTTTACGTTAATATTCATAATTTGATCCCATTGTTCTATTGTTAGCTCTTCCATAGTAGGACGTTGGCTAATTCCAGCGTTGTTTACTAGAACATCTAATTTACCAAATGTATTAATCGTTTCTTCGTAAACTTTATTCCAATCTTCCTCTGAAGTGACATTATGCGCTACAGCAATTGCTTCACCGCCAGCTTCCTTAATCTCTGCTACTACTTCTTGAACTGCTGCTTCGTTAATATCTGTTGCTACAACTTTGGCGCCTTCACTAGCGAATAATAATGCTTCTTCACGACCCATACCAGATCCAGCACCTGTAATAATTGCAACTTTTTCTTCTAATCTAGCCATTTGTATTGCCTCCTAAAATTATTTTAACGTTAAAATATCTTAATTACAGATTTATTATACAATCAAGTGATAGCGTTTACAAATGAAAAGAAAATCCAATTATTGGAAACTAATTACTATAAAGTTCTTTCGCTATTGCACGGCCAGTTTCTCTACCAGTAAAAATACACCCACCTAAAAAAGTACCTTCCAGTGACCGGTAGCCATGTACTCCTCCACCGCCAAAGCCAGTAACTTCACCTGCTGCATAAAGACCAGGGAGAGGGTTTCCTGAAGCAGTTAAAACTCGACCAGATAAATCTGTTTGAAGACCACCAAGCGTTTTGCGGGTAACTATATTCAAACGAACAGCAATTAAAGGCCCGTTTTTCGGATCAAGAATTTTGTGGGGTGGAGCTACGCGTATTAACTTATCTCCGATATAATTTCGGGCACCTCTAAGAGCTGTAATTTGAAGATCCTTCGTAAATCTATTTTCTATTTCTCGATCTCGTGCCTCAATTTGTCTTTGAATTATTTCTAAGTTTAATAGATTACTTTTTGTAATTTTATTCATACCATTCACAAGGTCTGCTAAATTATTTGCAATGACGAAATCTTCTCCCTTGTCCATAAATGCTTTTACTGGAGCAGTCGGGCCAGGGAGAACTCTTTTTAACACTTCTTTTATACTTTTTCCGGTTAAGTCTGGGTTCTGTTCGGATCCAGAAAGTGCAAATTCTTTTTCTATGATTTTTTCTGTTAAGATAAACCAAGAATAATCAAATCCTGTTTTTTGAATAGCTTCTAATGTTCCAAGTGTATCGAAGCCTGGGAAGTTTGGTGCTGGGAAACGTTGTCCCTTTGCATCTATCCAAATAGAAGATGGTCCTGGAAGAATTCGTATTCCATGGTCTTTCCAAATAGGATTCCAATTTTTGATGCCTTCCGTGTAATGCCACATTCTGTCTTTATTAACAAGGCGTCCACCTGCCTTTTGTGAAATACCAATCATTCGTCCATCTACATGCTCTGGTACACCTGAAATCATATTCTTAGGAGGGTTACCAAGTCGCGCCGGCCAGTTTTCACGAACTAATTCATGGTTAGCACCTATTCCACCACTTGTTACCATTACTGCGTGGGCAAAGTATTCAAAATCTCCTTTTATCTCACGTGAAGTTGCTTCCCCTCGGTTTGCATTGCTTGGAACAAGTACAAATCCACGTGTTCCAATAACTCGCCCGTTTTCTATGATTAGTTCATCTACTTGATGACGGGGTTTATATTCTACAAGTCCTTTTGTAATAGCTGATCGTATGCGAGTTTCAAAGGGTTTTACAATTCCTGGACCTGTTCCCCAAACAATATGGAATCTAGGGACTGAGTTACCATGTCCTTCGGCAAGATATCCGCCGCGTTCTGCCCAACCGACAACAGGAAAAAAACGAACTCCTTGTTTATGCAACCATTCTCTTTTTTCGCCTGCTGCAAAGCGAACATAAGCTTCTGCCCATTTCTTTGCCCAAAAGTCTTCATCGTCATCTCTATCAAACCCAGCGGTTCCGAGCCAATCTTGCCAAGCCAATTCAACTGAATCTTTTATACCAAGTCTTTTTTGCTCTGGTGAGTTCACTAAAAATAACCCACCGAAAGACCACCAAGCCTGTCCTCCAATTGAGTTTTCTGGTTCTTGATCCAGAAGTAAAACCTTTTTTCCGGCATCGGCAAGTTCTGCCGTTGCAACTAAGCCAGCTAATCCTGCTCCTATTACTATCACATCAAATTTCATTTCCCATCCCCCGATTTTCAATAAAATTCTGAAACTTACTGTCATTATATTTCTTTTACAATTGAATAGATATTCAGTTTTAGCATATAAGATTATGCGTGTTATAATAGGAATAACATTGGAGGGAATAAATTGACGAACATTGGCCGACAACCGGCATTCATTTATACATATGCATACAATGATGCAGAACGCTCTCTATGTCATTTGGAGATGCGCTCTTTTTTTGGTAAAGATACTGAGTTAAAAATATTGAAAAGTGATATAAAAATTGATCCGAATAGAAGTCCTTTTATGAAGGGAAGATTAGATATACTAGCAGATGGTGATGTAGTAGAAGAAATCATTGCTCAAGCTTCTGCATTTGGTTCGGAAGAAGAAACAAACAAAGTAATATTTTTAAAAATTAACGATCGCCAAGGGCAAGATAAAATTGAAAATAAAGAACGTCTTCAAATCGAACGGGTTATAGGTAGTGAGATGCAAGGTGACTTTGATCTTCATAATCCCGATCAGTTGTATGCAATCGTCCCATTCGGTGGACGCTGGTATTTTGGATTATATCTCAAAAGTGAACCTATCTGGTTTCATCATATGAAAAAACCAAAAGAATATTCTACAGCTTTAAGCACTCGTGTTGCTCGAGCTGTTGCAAATATTGCAGTTCCTCACCCAGAAGGTATTCGAGCAATTGATCCTTGTTGTGGAATTGGAACGGTTCTTGTAGAAGCACTATCTATGGGTATCGATATTGTTGGAAGAGATATAAACCCTCTCGTTTGTGTTGGTTCCAGGGAAAATATCGCATACTTTGGTTTAACCGGAGATGTGCAAAAAGGGGCAATAGAAGATATTACGGAAACCTATGATGTGGCTATTATTGATTTGCCCTATAATTTATATACCCATGCATCATGGGACGAGCAGTTTGAGATTTTAAAGCATGCAAGAAGAATTGCAAAAAAGGTAGTCATCGTCACAATCGAGTCCATGGACGAACGATTAAAAACGGTGGGCTTTCAAATAACAGACCGTTGTATAACAAAGAAACAGCAGTTTTCTCGTGAAATAGTTGTCTGTCAGTAAAGTAATGAGGAAGGAGGGGGTAGGATGAAAGATCTATCCATTAAGGCGCTTTTAGATGTAATTGGGGAGTTATTTTCTGATGAAATTTCTATAGCAGTTTCTAATACGGAGAAATATATATATTATCGACCAAGCAAAAGAATCGATCTAAAAATTTCCCCAGGAGACCCTGTCAAGGAGGGTACAATTGCATATAAAGCTATACATACTAAGCAAAAAGCTTCCGAATTTATTGATCGCGAAGTTTTTGGTGTACCCTATCATGGAATGGCGGTTCCTTTTGAGTTTAAAGGGCAATTGGAAGGCTGTGTTTTAGCGATATACCCTTCATTCACAGAAGGAAAATCTGTAATTACGATAAAAACGCCAGATGGTTGGATTCCTATACCTTTTTCAGATTTATTGTATCTAGAGGCGAGAGATCGTAAAACGTACATTGTAACGAAAAATTTATCTGGAACGCATACTAGTTCTCTGCAAGACTTTGAATATAGGCTACCGAGAGAAATGTTCATTCGGTGTCATCGATCTTTTATTGTAAATGTACATCATATAAAAGAAATTTATCCAGATACACATTCTACTTTTGTGCTAGCGATGGATAATGAAGAAAAAATTTCTGTGAGTCAATCCTACTCGAGCTACTTTCGAAAGTTATTAGGATTCTAAATTAAAACGTTTGAATAAGGGGATGTTGTCCTATTATTCAAGCGTTTTTTTGCTTGAAATAAATTAAAAAGAAGAAAAAATAAAATGAAAATTTAAATTGTTCTGTTTCGGTATAGTTATTTTCTGTTTCATTCATCTAATAATAAAATTTAACAAGTTTTTTCGAAATTGTGACAAATACACGATAAGATTTATTTAAGTGTATTTTTTCGAAGGAGATGAAATTTGTGGTAAATAATCTTGAGCGAATTAAAGATAGTAGTTTACATAGTCTTGTAGTTGGAGCAGATGAAGCTGCATTATGGATTCAAGATGGGATGACATTGGGGTTAAGCGGATTTACACGTGCAGGTGATGCGAAAGCGGTTCCATTTGCTTTAGTAGAACGAGGAAAAAACGAAAAATTTAAAGTAAATATTTTTACGGGAGCATCGTTAGGCTCTGATTTAGATAAATTACTGTCCGAAGCTGGTATTATAAATAAGCGTTTACCGTTCCAAGCAGATGCGACGATGAGAAAAAATATTAATAATGCGAATCATTTATTTGTTGATCAGCATTTATCTCATACTGCAGAAATGATACGTTCAAGCGTATTGCCTTCAATTGATTTTGCTATTGTGGAAGCGGTTTCAATCACTGCCGACGGTATGATTATCCCGACTACCTCTGTAGGTAACTCCTTAACATTTGTGTCACAAGCAAAAAATATTATTGTGGAAATAAACATGGAGCATTCCGAATTGTTAGAAGGACTACATGATTTATATGAACCAGCAGAGCAAGGAAAAAGAGAGCCAATTCCTCTTAAAAAAGCAGAGGACCGAATTGGGACAATTGGAATTCCTTTTGATTCTTCAAAAATTAAAGGAATTGTGTTCACAAACCATAAAGATTCACCCTCTACTATTGTGCCACCAGATCAAGAAACACAAGAAATGGCTAATCATTTAATGGAATTTTTGCGTGAAGAGGTTAAGGTAGGTAGACTTACAAAAAAACTGGCACCAATTCAAGCTGGAATAGGCTCTGTTGCAAATGCCGTTTTACATGGAATGATTGACTCTGAGTTTGAGGATCTGCAAGTTTATTCGGAAGTACTACAAGACTCCGTTTTTGAGTTAATGGATGCTGGAAAAGTCAATTTCGCGTCCGCTTGCTCGATCACACTGTCAGCAGAAAAAATGGAGCAAGTTTATGGAAATCTAGAAAAGTATCGAAACCAACTTGTGTTGAGACCACAGGAAATTACTAACCATCCGGAAATCATTCGTCGACTCGGTTTAATAGCTATTAACACGGCGCTTGAATTTGATATTTACGGAAACGTAAACTCTACGCATGTTTCTGGAACAAAAATGATGAATGGTATTGGTGGTTCTGGAGATTTTGCTCGTAATGCACGTATAGCCATTTTTGTTACGAAATCTACTGCAAAAGGTGGCAATATTTCTAGTGTTGTTCCTTTCGCATCCCATGTCGATCATACAGAGCATGATGTGGATGTAGTAGTGACGGAGCAGGGCTACGCGGATCTTCGAGGACTAGCACCTAGAGAACGTGCAAAGTTAATAATTGAAAATTGTGTACATCCAATGTATAAAGAACAATTAAGAAATTATTATGAGGAAGCACTAACAAGAGGCGGACAAACTCCTCATGTATTGGAAAAAGCATTTTCATTCCATACGAACCTAGCGGAAAATGGAACGATGCTAGAAAAAGTAAATTCTATTGTATAAGTTAAAAACCGATTCCAAGATAATGGAATCGGTTTTATTTTTATAGTAGTCTATAAAATGTGTTTCAGCAACTTGGAGAGGGTAATGCGGATGTGCGCTTGCCCATGAGCCTCCGCAGGATGAGTCGTTCCTATGTCGCTCATAGGCGCTTGTGCTTTTCTTATGCTGTCTAGCTCCAGCACCTAACCCCTCGAGGTCAAATAACCTTCCCTTAACGAAGTCAAAGAGCGACTTCATTGAGGGAAGAACATTTGCTTGGAGGCCCACACGAAGTGGGTCATACAGTCGTTGCGAAATGTTCTTTTATTTTGCGACGAGCTTTGCGCAGGAGCACCACGATGTCGCGAACTTAGACTGTATTCCTCTTCATAGGCGCTTGTGCTTTTCTTATGCTGTCTAGCTCCAGCACCTAGCCCCTCGAGGTCAAATAACCTTCCCTTAACGAAGTCAAAGAGCGACTTCATTGAGGGAAGAACATTTGCTTGGAGGCCCACACGAAGTGGGTCATACAGTCGTTGCGACACGATGTCGCGAACTTAGACTGTATTCCTCTTCATAGGTGCTTGTGCTTTTATTAGTGAATATCTTTTTTCTTAAATCTTCCACCGCGAACTTCAGCAACATTGCCTAATGCAAGAAAAGCATGTTCATCAAATTCTTCTACAATAGATTTTAGCTTGGCTTCTTCCAGTCGCGTAACAACAGTGAAAATTACCTTTTTATTGTCTCCTGTATATGCGCCTTCTCCATGTAAATAGGTTACACCACGCCCTAAGCGATCCATTATTGCGTCTCCGATATCCTCTATATGGTCACTGATGATATAGACAGATTTAGACTCATCTAATCCTTCAATCACAATATCAATCGTTTTAAATGCGATAAAGTAAGCTAAAAATGAGTACATTGCCTGTTCCCATGTAAAAATAAAACCAGCGATCGCGAAAATGACTAAGTTAATAATCATGATGATTTCACCAACAGAAAATGGGGTCGCCTTATTAAATAAAATTGCTAGTATTTCCGAGCCATCTAAAGAACCTCCATTACGAATGACAAGACCAACACCCATGCCTAAAACAATTCCACCAAACACAGTAGAAAGTAATAAATCAGAAGTAATAGCATCAATATTATGTAAATAAGAAGTACAAATGGATAAGACCGTAATACCAAACAAGGTTGACAATGCGAAGGTTTTTCCAATTTGTTTATAACCTAGGAAAAAGAAAGGGATGTTCAAAATAAATATAAAGATACCTAAACGAACACCTGTAAGATGAGATAAGATGATGGATACTCCTACTACGCCTCCGTCTAAAATCTGGTTAGGGACTAAGAATAGTTCCAAACCAATGGACATTAATATTGCTCCTAAAGCAATCGTCAACATCCGTGCAAACAAAACCTTTTTAGGGGTACTTTTATGTGGGAATTTGCCAGGCTTGACGGCGGTATTCGCACTTTTAGCTATGTCACTCAATTTCAATCTCCTCTTTTCTGAAAATAGCATATATATTTTATTTTATAGAATATTTATACATAGTGAAAGAGGAAAACGGTATAATAATTATATTTCTTGACAATACAAAGTGATGTAATTATGATGGTTACATCGGAAGGTGAAAAGACATGAAAATAAGCAGTCGATTTACAGTGGCCGTTCATATACTATCTCTCATAAATTATGATCGTAATGTTATTTGTACTTCAGAGTGGATTGCAGAAAGTGTAAATACAAATCCAGTAGTAATTCGAAGAGTTATGGGTAAGCTAAAAAATGCAGGACTCATAGATATTCGCCGTGGGCTAGGTGGAGCAACCCTTCAAAAACCGTTACAGGAAATAACGTTATTAGATGTGTATCGAGCGGTAGACGTGGTAGATGAGGGAGAATTATTTCAAATGCATGAAAACCCGAATCCGAATTGTCCCGTGGGAGCAAATATTCAAGGTGTACTCGAATTAATTCTTTTTCGTGCACAAGATGCTATGGAAGCTGTGTTAAAAGAAGTCACAATGGAAGAGCTTGTAAATGTGTTAAATCAAAAAATTGGATAATCATTCAATTTTTTTGATATAGTTGTAACTTTTATGGTTACAACAAAAATAATATCTTCGGAGGGAATATAAATGAAAATAGGCGTAATTGGAGCAACAGGAAAAGCAGGAAATTTAATTTATAAAGAAGCAGCTGACAGAGGGCATGAAGTAACTGCAATTGTAAGAAATGCTTCTAAAGTAGAAGATAAAAATACAAACGTATTAGAAAAAGATGTTTTTGAATTAACAGGAGAAGACATGAATCAATTTGATGTAGTAGTCAATGCAATTAGTGCTCCTCCGGGTCAAGAACATGTACATGTAGAGGCCGGAAAATCATTAATAAGTGCATTAAAAAATGCACCCGAAACAAAACTAGTAGTTGTTGGTGGAGCTGGAAGCTTGTTTGTAGATGAAGCTAAATCATTCAAATTGATGGATACACCTGAGTTCCCTAAAGAATATCTTCCAACGGCATCAAACCAAGGAAAAAACTTAGAAGACCTAAAAGCATCAGAAGGTATTCAATGGACATTTGTTAGCCCTGCTGCATTCTTTAATCCAGAAGGAAAAAGAACAGGTGCTTACCAAAAAGGGAAAGACAATTTCATTGTAAATGCAAAAGGGGAAAGTTATGTTAGCTATGCAGACTATGCTGTAGCCGTAGTAGATGAAATAGAAAATCCTCAACATGTAAACGAACGTTTTACAGTTGTATCAGAAGCAGAGTAAAACGATGGAGATTGGTATTTATACCTTTGGTGATCTTGGTCCAAATCCGCTCACTGGAGAAACTACAAGCACATCACAACGACTAAAAGAAATATTAGAACTTGGAAAAATGGCTGATGAGGCAGGGCTTGATATATTTGGGGTAGGAGAACATCATCGACTAGATTATGCAATATCCTCTCCAGCTGTTATTCTTTCAGCGATTGCCCAAGCAACACAAAATATTAAGTTAACAAGTGCAACTTCTGTGCTAAGTACATTGGATCCTGTTCGTTTATTTGAAGACTTTGCAACTTTAGATCAAATCTCAAATGGGAGAGCGGAGATTATAGCCGGAAGAGGAGCATTCGTAGAGTCTTTTCCGCTTTTTGGATATGATTTGAATGACTATGATGCTTTATTTGAGGAAAACATTAAATTACTTCAGCAATTAACTAGAGAAGAAATAGTAACCTGGCAAGGGAAATTCCGTCCAAATCTAACAAATGCCATGATTTCTCCTAGGCCAATACAAGAGGAACTTCCAATTTGGATAGGAGTAGGCGGGACCCCAGAAAGTGCAGTTAGAGCAGGGAGACTTGGGACAGGTATGGCTCTTGCTATACTCGGGGGAAATCCTCGCAACTTTAAACCACTTGTAGACTTGTATCTACAAGCAGGATTAGATGCGGGTCATGCGCGTGAAAGTTTAGCTGTTGGAGTAACAGGCCATACGTATATTGCTAAAGAAACACAACAGGCCAAGGAGGAATTTTATCCATATTACTCTAATTATTGGTCTTATGTAAATAAGCAGAGAGGTATAGGAACGAGAATGTCTCGAGCTGACTTTGAGCAAATGGCGAGTCCTGAAACTGCATTGTTTGTAGGAAGTTCACAACAAGTGATTGAAAAAATTCTTATCCAACATGAACTATTTGGACATAAACGTTTCATTGCCCAGATGGATATTGGGGGTCAATCATTTAGTACGATAGCAAAAGGTTTGGAACTTCTCGCAACAGAAGTGGCACCAATAGTAAGAAGAGAGACTAATAAATAGATGTCAAATAGACTTGAGGGCTTATTTAAACCTCAAGTCTATTTTATTGTAAATAGTTAAAATAATTGAAATATTTAATATTATCTGTCAAAATAAATATGAAGCTATTAGTTATTAAATAGTTTTGAAAACGCATACAAAAAATATTTATGCATAATATGTGTAGTGCGAGGACAATCAAGAAGGGGAGGAATTACAGAATGGTTTATGCATTTCCGAATACAGAAGGCTCGAAGGTTTCATTTAAGGACAAGTATGAAAACTATATTAATGGCGAGTGGACACCCCCGGTAAAAGGTCAATATTTTGAAAATGTTACACCAATAACAGGTAAAGTATTTACACAAGTTGCTCGTTCAACCTCAGAAGATATTGAGTTTGCCTTGGATGCAGCTCATGCAGCAAAAGATGCATGGGGAAAAACGTCCGTTGCTGAACGATCTAATATTTTAAATAAAATTGCAAATCGTATAGAAGAAAATTTAGAAATGCTTGCAGTTGCAGAAACATGGGATAACGGAAAAGCTGTTCGTGAGACACTGAACGCAGATTTACCACTAGCTATAGATCATTTTCGTTATTTTGCAGGAGCAATCCGTGCTCAAGAAGGTGGGTTAAGCCAAATTGACAACGATACGGTAGCTTATCACTTCCATGAACCTCTAGGTGTGGTAGGACAAATTATCCCTTGGAACTTTCCGCTATTGATGGCTGTTTGGAAGCTTGCACCAGCACTTGCGGCAGGCAACTGTGTGGTCTTAAAACCTGCTGAACAAACACCTGCATCTATTTTAGTACTTATCGAACTAATTGGAGATTTATTACCACCTGGTGTTGTAAATATTGTGAATGGATTTGGTTTAGAAGCTGGAAAACCTCTGGCATCTAGTCCGCGTATAAGTAAAATAGCGTTTACTGGAGAAACAACAACTGGACGTTTAATTATGCAATATGCTTCTCAAAATTTAATCCCTGTAACTTTAGAGCTTGGGGGAAAATCACCAAACATATTCTTCGAAGACATCATGGATCAGGACGATGCGTTTTTAGATAAAGCGGTAGAAGGATTCGTTCTATTTGCTTTAAACCAAGGGGAAGTATGTACATGTCCTTCTCGAGCACTTATCCAAGAATCTATTTATGATAAATTTATGGAAAGGGTACTTGCACGTGTGGAAGCAATTAAAACAGGGAATCCACTAGATCCATCCGTCATGATGGGAGCGCAAGCTTCAACAGAGCAGATGGAAAAAATCTTGTCCTATCTTGATATTGGAAAGCAAGAAGGAGCAGAATGTTTAATTGGTGGAGAACGTAATACGCTAGATGGAGAACTAGCAGAAGGATATTATATTAAACCAACTGTATTTAAAGGTACGAACAATATGCGCATATTCCAAGAGGAAATCTTTGGGCCTGTTGTATCCGTAACAACATTTAAAACAAAAGAGGAAGCTTTGGAAATCGCAAATGATACATTATATGGATTAGGTTCTGGTATTTGGACACGTGATATGAACACGGCTTACCGATTCGGACGTGGAATTCAAGCAGGACGTGTTTGGACAAACTGCTATCACCAATATCCAGCGCATGCTGCATTTGGTGGATATAAAATGTCAGGTATTGGTCGTGAAAATCATTTGACGATGCTAAGTCATTACCAACAAACAAAGAATCTACTTGTAAGCTACAATGAAAACAAATTAGGATTCTTTTGATAAGAAAGGGTGAGTGTAGATGGTTGAACGCGTAATCGCTACAGACGCTGCACTAGAACTCATTAATTTATTGAAAGCCAAACATGGTCCTTTAATGTTCCACCAATCGGGAGGATGCTGTGATGGTTCTTCACCGATGTGTTATCCAAACGGGGATCTTATAGTAGGAGACCAAGATGTATTACTAGGACATATTGGAGATACGCCATTCTATATGCATAAAAACCAATTCGATTACTGGAAGCATACACAATTAATCATTGATGTAGTGGATGGCCGAGGCGGAATGTTTTCATTAGAGGGAGTAGAAGGTAAGCGCTTTTTAACAAGATCTAGAGCATTCACCATAGAAGAAAATAAACAGTTACAGAATTGAATATAAACGAATTGGAAAGACTTTGATAGTCTTTCCAATTCGTTTTTTTTATGTTAGATTCAGCTATACTATACATAAAGGTTTAAGTGAAAGGGGTTTATTCTAATGGTAGAAAAACTGTTACGCAGTCATGCATCAGTAAGAAAATATAAAGACTATACACTTTCGAAAGAAGAGGTTTATGAGCTTATCGAAACTGCTCAGCATGCAGCTAGTTCTCATTTTGTTCAAGCGTATAGTGTTATATGGATAACAGATGAAGTTAAGAAAGAAGAATTGGGTAGATTATCTCGCAATCCACAGCAATTTGAAACTGCAGGAGCGGCGTTTTTATTGTGTGCTGATTTTAATAGACTTCAAGCAGCGGGTAAATTACATAATACGGAGATTGTAGTAGATACAACAGAAAATGTACTTGTCGGAACAGTGGATGTAGCATTATTTGCACAAAACCTTGTCATTGCAGCAGAGTCAAAAGGATATGGGATCTGTTATATTGGTGGAGTACGAAACGAACCGACAAAAATCAGTCAATTATTTGACTTACCGGAAGGGGTATTCCCACTATTTGCAATTACTCTAGGATTACCAGATCAGCAAAATGAGGTCAAACCTCGTCTTCCGGTTGAAGCTATACTCCATGAGAATGTGTATGATAGTGCAAAATATGAAATACTGCTAAAGGAATACGATCAAACGATGGAGGAATATTATGCTAGTAGGGGATCCAATCAAAAGATAGCGAATTGGACAAATTCTATGGCAGAATTTCTTGAAAAGCCTAGACGCTCCCATATGGCAGAATTTCTAGCTACTAAAGGATTTCATTTTAAATGAAAAATAAATGGACAACAGAGCTAGTGAAGAGTTATATGGAGCCTCATCGCAATGAAGAAAATGCTTTACCGATGGCGAAATATATGAAAAATCATTTTCCTTTTTTGGGTATAAAAACACCGGAACGTCGAGTGATTTTCCGCAGCCTACTAAATGAATTAGAGCTTCCACCAGAAGAATCATTACAGGACGAAGTATGGTCACTTTATCAGCAAGATGAGCGTGAATATCACTATGTGGCTATTGAGTTATTAAGCAATTTTCAAAAGAAGCTAACTACAAAAGATTTATCTTTTTGTCAAAAACTAATCGAAAATAAATCATGGTGGGATAGTGTGGATTCCATTGGCCCTAACATTGTTGGAAGGATTGTAAAATCCAATAGGAGTGAGGGTGAGACCGTGATGATGGAGTGGGCTAAGTCTCCCAATATATGGACAAACCGAGCTTCTATTTTGCATCAGTTAAAATATAAAAAAGAAACGAACGAAGCACTCTTGTTTGCAACGATTGAGCGGCATAGTAATTCTAAAGAATTTTTTATTCAAAAAGCAATAGGTTGGGTCTTAAGAGAGTATGCAAAAACAAATCCAGAAATTGTACAGGAATTTGTTGGAAATACCCATCTTGCTCCGTTAAGTAAACGGGAAGCGTTGAAGCACCTTCAATAACTAGTGAGATCGTGATTAGCACTATAACTATAGTAAAGGTAAGAACAGGATTATGAAAAAATTGGAGAGAAGTAACTTAGTTACTTCTCTCCAATCAGTCTGTAGACAAATTCGAATTTATTTATATATAGTCGATTTTTATTTTGGACCCGTTAATTTCGGTTCCAGGCGGACGCTTTCCGCCTGCATGGCTTCAGCAGCTTCCCTCACTACGCTCAGTCCAGGGTCTTTTCGCTCATGCACCTGCCGCTTCGCTTTCGGTGCAGAAAACATTTGCTATTCCGGCTGAAGTCGCCGCCTTCCACTCCAATCAACTATTATCCGCTTTTCAATCAGAAAACCATCATGCCATTAATAGAGCAAGTTTTTATCACTTAAATTTTTTAAATTAGTAT
>NZ_JARHXR010000010.1:0-184400 GCF_029222665.1 Bacillus sp. Cr_A10 | reverse complement strand
GTCTAGTGATGATGGCGAAGAGGTCACACCCGTTCCCATACCGAACACGGAAGTTAAGCTCTTCAGCGCCGATGGTAGTTGGGGGTCTCCCCCTGTGAGAGTAGGACGTCGCTGGGCAATTGAAAAGTCGTCACCGAGTAATCGGTGACGACTTTTTTGTTGTACTAGAAAAAAGGCAGAAGGCAAAGAACAAAGAATTCGAGGAAGCAAGGATGAGAGCCTCGTAGCGTAGGACAGAAGAAAAAATGTGTCATCACAGAGAAACTGAACTCTTTATTGTGAGAAATGGTCGCTTTCATTATCAAATTGATTGCTTTTAGATTATCCTTAGTCGCTTATACGACTCATTTGGTTGCTCTCCAAGACAAATTAGTCTCCCTTATCCATATTTAACAAGATTGGTCTCGGATTCACCTGAAATGGTCTCGAATCTAACTTAAATAGTTGCGAATTAAGCAATTTTAGTCTCGCTCTGCCATTAATTGTAATCCCTTAACCACTTTAAAATTCATTCAAGCGATCCATCAAAATTATTTCTTAGGAAATAATTAATTGCATGAAAAAAGCTGAGAAATTGTTATGTATTTACTAAAAATATACTTGAAATTTAACAAAGGATTGCTATAATTATATTTGTACTTTAAATATTATCCGTTCCGAAGTAGCTCAGTGGTAGAGCAATCGGCTGTTAACCGATCGGTCGTAGGTTCGAGTCCTACCTTCGGAGCCATTTTTTTGTCTATGCTTCCATAGCTCAGTAGGTAGAGTGCTTCCATGGTAAGGAAGAGGTCAGCGGTTCGAATCCGCTTGGAAGCTTACATATGGAGTAGAAATTTTACAAACTACTTAGAACTACTTGTCTTAGTAGAATAAATATGTTACTATTATTCTTGTCCAGTTTTGACTGACCCTTATTCATAAAATCAGGAGAAGCAAGAAGGTCAAGGATACAAAGGAACGATAGAAGTTAACGCAGAGATGTGAAAGCTTATCGTGAATTTATATAACCCAGGAGGATTAGCTCAGCTGGGAGAGCATCTGCCTTACAAGCAGAGGGTCGGCGGTTCGAGCCCGTCATCCTCCACCATTTTATTTTTTATATAGCTTTGGAGGGGTAGCGAAGTGGCTAAACGCGGCGGACTGTAAATCCGCTCCTTAGGGTTCGGCGGTTCGAATCCGTCCCCCTCCACCAGTTTATTGGGGTATAGCCAAGCGGTAAGGCAACGGATTTTGATTCCGTCATGCCCTGGTTCGAATCCAGGTACCCCAGCCAACACTGTTTTAACTTCGGGGCCTTAGCTCAGCTGGGAGAGCGCCTGCCTTGCACGCAGGAGGTCAGCGGTTCGATCCCGCTAGGCTCCATCTAAAAAAAGGGTATTCCATTTTTATGGAATACCCTTTTTTCTATGTTCATTATTCTTTCCAAACACGGTGAATTGTATATTCATCATTGGTGAATTGCATCAAAAATACATCTGGATTGCTTAAACTCTTCCATTGCTCAAAGCCAAAACTATTCTGGTAGTGCCTCAATAGTAGGGACAGAATATTACCATGTGTCACGAGAACAGTATTTTCTATATTACTATCTAAGATTTCCTCCACAACTTCCACAATTCGTGTCTGTGCTTCCCTGCTAGTTTCGCCGCCTTCTAACTTTAAGTCCATATCATCAAAAGTACTCCTTAACTTATCAAGCCAGTCTGGCAGGTTGCTCGTGCTTAATACACGTTCTGATAAACGTGTATCTATTTTAATTTCTAGATTTGTATCCTTTGCATATGGATCAATCGTTTGTCGAGCTCTTAAATAAGGGCTTGAAATTATTTGGTCTGCACGAATGTTATTCAAGGAGATAGCAAGTTCTAACGCTTGCTTATAACCTTTTTCGGTTAGGGGTGCGTCTGCTTCCTGCCCTTCCGCTTGGCAATGTCTAATTAAAAATAGTTTCTTTTTCATTTAATCACCTCGTAAAATTAATTATCCAAAATAGTAGTTAGATATTTTTTCTATAAACTCCTGCTCGAGATCTCCCCTATTTTTAAGTAATAAAAATGTTTTTACTTTGGGAAGTGGAAATAACTCGAAAGGTACATTCATCACACGTCCCTCGATTAATTCTCGTTTGATAATGGATTGTGGAAGAAATGAAATACCTAAGCCTTCTTGAATAAAGCGTTTTACTATATGTGCCTGCGTAACTTTCATAGTTCGTATGTTAATCACTCGCTTGCGCAGCTGTAAAAGAAGTGTGTCCCACACAACTGGATGGTGATGAGTGAACAAATAATTGCTAGATAAGTATTCTTCTGGATTCACGATAGGCCCCGATTCCTCATCATACCCATCGGAAGGAACAACAAATATAAGAGGATCTTCATAGAGCTCAATAGATTGTATTTCTTTCCGTGTAGCCTCTAGTGCTGAGATGCCAATATGAACATCTCCTTTCCATACTAAATCTTCAATGACATTAGATTCTTCAACTCTTATAGATACTTCCAAGTCCGGATGTTTGTCCATAAATGAACGTAATATGTAGGGCAAGATGGTTTCCGCCATTAAGGGAGAAATGGCGATAATCCACTTGTGGGTATATCCTTCAGTAAAAGCATGTAATCGATGCACGCTTTCTTCTAAGTTCTTTGTAAGTAGAACAGCTTCTTCATAAAACAATTTACCAGCATCAGATAAACCTACGCGTCTGTTTGTTCGGTCAAATAAAGAAATCCCTAAATATTCTTCTAATAATTTTATATGAACCGTGACGCCAGGCTGAGAAATTAGTAATTTTTCGGACGCTTTTCTAAAATTACATGTTTCGGCAGCGACAATAAAAGTCTTCAACCATTGATATTCCATTTTTCTTCTCCTTTTAATTAAGAAATATAATCAACTTCATTTAAATTATTTAATTTTATTAATTATAAAACTTTCTTATACTAAAGAAAAGGAAGGGGTATGAATATGTTTCAAAAAGGATTAAAAGGTGTAGTTGCAGTGCATACAAAAGTTGGTCTGGTCGATGGTGACAAAGGAGTATTGAGATATCGTGGGATGGACGTAAAAGATCTAGTACTAGATTATTCATTTGAAGAAGTTGCTTACTTCTTATTGTATAACGATTTACCTTCGGAGAATGAACTGCAGGAATTCCATAAAAAACTAATAAAAGGTAGAAAGTTACCGGAATATGTCTGTACAATCATCGATACTCTTCCGACAACAGTTTCTATTATGGATGCCATGAGAACAGCTATATCTGCATTTGGTACAACTGAATTTTTACAAAAAGACAAGATGGAGCAAGCGACTTACTTAACAGGTGCGCTTCCAGTAATAATTGCAAGACATTATAGAAAGCAACAGGGATTTCCGTTAATCGAGCAAAATAGTGATTTTTCGCATACAGAAAATTATTTATGGATGCTCCAAGGTACTCCTCCAACTTCAGTGCAGGTTAAAGCACTGGAAACGTATTTAAAGCTAACAATGGAGCATGGATTAAACGCCTCAACTTTTGCAGCGAGAGTGACTATCTCGACTGAATCTGATGTACCTGCAGCGATTACTTCTGCCATTGGTACAATGAAAGGTCCTTTACATGGTGGAGCGCCCGCCGAAGTATTAAATTTGCTCGATGAAATAAAAGAGGAAGCAAGGATACGACCTGTTATCGAAGAAAAGCTAAAAAATGGTGAAAAAGTTATGGGTTTTGGACATCGTATTTATAAAACCGAGGATCCTCGATCAATTTTGCTAAGAGAAGCATGTGTCCGTTTGCAAGGCTCTGATCCTTGGCTAGATTTGGCGACAAAGGCTGAAAAAGAGATTACTTCACTATTAGAAAAATACAAGCCAGGAAGAAATCTATATACGAATGTAGAATTTTATGCAGCGGCTATTATGCGTTCAATCGACATGCCTGCTGTTTTATTTACTCCAACATTTAGCATAGCACGCATGGTAGGGTGGAGTGCTCATATACTAGAACAGATAGAGGATGCATCTCTCTTTCGTCCACAGTCTCTATACGTAGGAGATATATTAATAAAATAATTCTTTTCAACACCTCACTTTTTCTATTATGATAAAAGAAAAAGTGAGGTGTTTGGATTTGGCAGAAGTAATTGTATTTGGAGATGTGACATTACGTCCATTAGAACAAACAGATATTCAACATTTATGGGAGTTGTATAACCCTAAAATCTTTGAATTTATGTTGAATAAAGTAGAAAGCTATGAACAGCTAGAGCAATGGCTACAAGTAGGAATCCAACAAATGAACATTGCCAAAACCGCTCTCGCATTTGTCGTGGAACATACAGACACAAAAGAAATAATTGGTACGACACGTATATATGGAATCGATACAGCGAATCATGCGTGTGAAATCGGTTCAACTTTCTATGGTCAAACGTTTCAACGAACACATGTTAATACGACATGTAAATACCTGTTATTAAAACATTGCTTTGAAAATCTCGGAATGATTCGAGTTCAATTTAAAACCGATGAATTAAATGTGAAGTCACAACGTGCGATTGAACGAATAGGTGGAGTAAAAGAAGGTGTTTTACGGAATGAGCGCTTGCGTTCAAATGGAACCGTAAGAAATGCAGTTGTCTACTCAATAATCGATAGTGAGTGGGCAGATGTGAAAAATCACCTCGTTCAGCTTATGAATAAATATTCATGATTTTGCTTGGTTGAGCCAACAGCCCTTTAGGATTTACAATAGGTATATAAATAATTGGGGGTATAAAATCATGAATAAATTAAATATAACTATTGTTGGTGTACCGATGGATCTTGGTCAAAATAGAAGAGGTGTCGATATGGGACCGAGCGCTATTCGTTACGCAGGAGCAATTGAACGTTTAAAAGCACTTGGCCATACGGTAAAAGACAAAGGCGACATAGTAATAGGAAGAAAAGAAATGTCAAAGAATACAAAGCTACGTAATTTGGAAGAGGTAGTTGAGGGTAATACAAAGCTTGCAAACGAAGTAAGGGAAATTATAGCAGAAGGTGATTATCCTTTGATTTTTGGTGGAGATCACAGTATTGCTATTGGAACGCTAGCAGGATTAGCAGATAAATATAAAAACCTTGGAGTAATTTGGTACGATGCACACGCGGACTTAAATACGGAAGAGACTTCACCTTCAGGTAATATACACGGGATGCCATTAGCTGTGAGCCTGGGATTAGGACATACTGACTTAGTAAAAATACGCTCATACACTCCTAAGATAAAACCTGAAAATGTAGTAATTATTGGAGCGCGCTCCGTAGATCCTGGTGAACGCGAATTGATTAAAGAAAAAGGCATTAAGGTGTTCTCTATGCATGAAATAGACAAACTTGGAATGACGAAAATTATGGAGCAAACAATCGAGTATTTCCAAGAGCGAGAAGTGGATGGAGTTCATCTATCACTTGACTTAGACGGTATAGACCCAATCTACACACCAGGTGTTGGTACTCCAGTTCCTGGGGGAATTACTTATCGTGAAAGTCATTTAGCTATGGAGATGCTTTATTCATCAAACCTAATTACTTCGGCTGAGTTTGTGGAAGTAAATCCTATACTTGATGAAAAAAATAAGACCGCAGATGTTGCGGTTGCCCTCATGGGATCATTGTTTGGGGAAAGTCTTATATAACGTGTAAAAAAGACATTTAGGTGTCTGCTCAGGCTGTAGAGAAACTCAAAAAAAGAGTTATCTACAGCCTTTTTATAGATGTATAGAAAAAATAACATTTTTCTGAAGCTTACCGCAGGAGAGTGGCAGAGCCGCTTCGTCTATGGTCCTGTATGGTGTCGGTTGTTTCGCTTTTTCTGCAGGAGTGGATCGGACGTTCAATCTTTTGAGGTGTTAGCTTTTTCTTTTAGAAAATATCCCACAATTGGAAGATTTTTTGATAAAATTAAAATAAAGAAAAAATAAATGAAACCTGTTACTACCTTTAATCGTATAGGTAAGACAGCCGCATGGAGCGGAGGGGAATCACGATGGATGCGTTGGTGAACAAGCGAATAAAACAAGTGTTAAAAGGCGACAAAGACGCATTCGCGGAGATTGTTGACCTGTATCAGCATAAGCTCTTTCAAGTTTGTTTTCGTATGTTAGGGAATCGTCATGAAGCAGAAGATATAGCACAAGAGGCTTTTGTAAGAGCATATATTAACATTCACACGTTTGATCAAAAAAGGAAATTTTCCACTTGGCTGTATAGAATTGCTACGAATTTATGTATAGATCGTATTCGTAAAAAAAAGCCAGATTATCATTTAGATGCAGAAGTTGCAGGTACAGAGGGACTTAATATGTATTCTCAAATAGCGGCATCAGAAGAACTTCCCGAAGAAGAACTGATGAAGCTCGAGTTACAGGATCGAATACAATATGAGATAAGTCGATTACCAGACAAATATCGATCAGCGATAGTCCTGAAATATATGGAAGAATTATCTTTACAAGAAATAAGTGAGATATTAGAATTACCACTTGGGACAGTAAAAACAAGAATTCATAGAGGTCGAGAAGCACTTAGAAAACAGCTAAGTAAACAGCCTAATTTTTTATAGGAGGGAATCACGATGAATGCATGTCCAGAGCGAATCGTTCACTTTATGCATGAATACTTAGATGGTGAAATTAGCCGTGAACATGAGCTTGAACTTAAATCTCATTTGCAGTCATGCGTGGATTGTCAGGCCCATATGCATGAGTTAAGTGATGTAGTTGCCTTCGTAAAGGGAGCGGCTCGTGCAGAGGCACCTACTCATTTTACCAAATCAGTTATGGCAAAACTTCCAAAAGAAAAATCTCATGCTGGTGTTAGTAGATGGTTGAGACAACATCCCATTATTACTGCAGCAGCATTGTTCTGCTTATTTATGAGTAGCGCTCTATTCACAAACTTCAATGAGGAGCAGCAGTTCTCTTTCACCAAACAGGAAAATGTAGTTGTCAAAGGAGAAACAGTTATAATTCCTAAAGGACAAGTCGTGAAAGGTGATCTTGTTGTGAAAAATGGAGATGTTCAAATTGACGGTGAGCTGGATGGGAATTTAACTGTCATAAACGGTTCTAAATATATGGCATCTACAGCAGTTATTACAGGAAAAACTGAGGAAATCAATGAAGTGTTTGATTGGCTATGGTTCCATATAAAAGATGCGGGCAAGCAGGTTGTTTCATTTTTTGAAAATGAGGAAACTAAATAATTTACAATTACCTTTTCAAATAGAAGTCTACCTTATTTTAGGTAGACTTTTTTGCTTCATAAAGGCGGAATGTTCATTATCATGTTATACTTACAGAGTATGGATTTGTTATGAAAAGTGGGGGATGCCACATGTCGTTTATGGAGCAATTTACGGATTTAATGCCAGTAAACGTAATTGTAAACATTTTAGATGTTTTATTTGTCTGGTTTGTTATTTATAAGTTAATTACCCTTATAAGAGGAACGAAGGCAGTTCAATTATTAAAAGGGATATTTGTTATTATTATTGCGCGGGTAGTGACTGACTTTTTAGGTATGGATACGTTAGGTTGGTTGCTTGATAATGTAATTAATATTGGATTTTTTGCAATTATAGTTATATTCCAGCCAGAAATCAGAAGAGCACTTGAACAAATTGGTAGAGGGAAATTGTTTGCAAGAAGTTCTCTACAAGAAGAAGAAGAGCAAAGCCGTCTTATTACTGCGATGACCAAGTCAGTTAGTTATATGGCAAAGCGTCGAATTGGAGCTTTAATATCGATTGAAAGAGAAACAGGTTTATCAGATTATATCGAGACTGGTATTCCATTAAATGCGAATATCACCTCCGAGTTATTGATTAACATTTTCATTCCTAATACCCCATTGCATGACGGAGCAGTAATCGTGCAAAAAAACAAAATAGCTTCTGCCGCTTGTTACTTACCGTTATCAGAAAGTCCTTTTATATCTAAAGAGCTTGGAACAAGACACCGTGCAGCAATCGGGCTGAGTGAAGTAACAGATGCTATAACCATTGTTGTATCAGAGGAAACGGGTGCAGTTAGTTTGACATCTAACGGTGATCTCCATAGAAATCTATCCATGGAAGAGTTTCAAGCACACTTGAAGCGACTTTGGTTTGGACCAACGGATGAACAAGTAACTTCTTCTAAATGGTTATGGAGGGGGAAACAAAATGGATAAAATGATGGATAGTCCATGGTTCTTACGAATAATAGCATTAACTTTAGCTATTCTGTTATTTGTTTCCGTGAAATCAGAAGAGAGTACAGGTTCAAGTACTAGTGGAACTCAAATTGATGTATTACGAGACGTACCGGTTGAAGTTTATTATGATGATGAAAACTCAGTCGTAACTGGTGTTCCTGAAACAGTTACAGTAAATATAGAAGGCCCAACACAAGTAGTATTATCCGCTAAAATGATGAAGGATTATAAAGTATTTGTGGATTTGAGAAAGTTAACCTATGGTGAGCATAGAGTTGCTATTTCAAATGAAAATTTTTCTGATAAATTAAAGGTTCGAATAGACCCTGTATACGTAAATGTAAATATTGAAGAAAAAATATCGAAGGAATTCCGAGTAGATCCGGATATGAATGAAGGCTTGTTAGCAGAAAACTACATCGTTAAGTCCTATGACGTCAATCCAAAAATGGTTACAATTACAGGTGCAAAAAGTGTCATAAATAGCATAGGCTATGTAAAAGCAACTATAGTTGGCGATCCAGGAATTACTAAATCTTTTGATCAAGAAGCGAGTGTAAGAGTTCTGGATCGTGATTTAAACAAACTAGATGTG
Source organism: Bacillus sp. Cr_A10 (assembly GCF_029222665.1). Lineage (NCBI taxonomy): Bacteria > Bacillati > Bacillota > Bacilli > Caryophanales > Bacillaceae > Bacillus > Bacillus sp. Cr_A10. The sequence continues at coordinate 175,576 of NZ_JARHXR010000010.1, read as the reverse complement.
ACAGTGGAACCAAAACAAGTACAAGTAAAAGTAAAAGTGGAAGAACTTAGTAAGGAGGTCCCTGTTGTATTAAGACCAAAGGGTTCACCGAAGCAAGATGTGACGATTAATAGGTTGACTACTAATGTAGAAACGATACGACTATATGGGCCTCGAGCTGTTCTTGATAGATTTGAGCAGTTGACTGTTGATGTAGATATAAGTAAGCTAGAAAAATCTGGGGATTTCGACGTGAAGTTAGCGATTCCGGATGGAGTTACAAGGATGTCGCTCGACAAAGTCAAAGTTACCGCAGATGTCACGCCTGCTCCAGTAACAGAGCAGCCTACAGAAGAAGATAAAGATAAGGAAGAAAAAGAAGAATCTGTATCAGCTGTCAGTGAAAAAACTTTTGAGCAAGTTACAGTGGAAGTTAGAGGACTTTCCGATCAGCTAGTGAGTGAATTTCTAGCTCCTACAGACGGTTTAGTTACTGTGAAAGCTAAAGGAACACCAGAAGCATTAGAAAAGATAAATAAGAACAATATTGCTCTATATGTAGAAGCACAAAATGCACAAGTGGGGGAGAATACTTTTCCGTTAAAAATGGATGCCCCTACAGATGTTCAATGGGAAATGTCTGCGTCCGAGATAAAGTTAACAGTAAAAGAAGCTTAATACGCAGGACAACAGGTTTTTAAGGAGAGAAGATTAATGGGAAAATACTTTGGAACAGATGGTGTGAGAGGAGTAGCAAACTCAGAACTAACACCGGAACTTGCTTTTAAATTAGGACGCTTTGGCGGATATGTACTAACAAAAGAAACAGAAAATCGTGCGAAGGTTTTAATTGGGCGCGATACTCGCATATCAGGTCATATGTTGGAAGGTGCTCTTGTAGCAGGACTTCTTTCTGTTGGTGTTGAAGTAATGCGTCTCGGAGTAATTAGTACACCAGGTGTTTCTTACTTAACAAGAGTGATGAGTGCCGATGCAGGAGTAATGATTTCAGCATCTCATAATCCGGTTGCAGATAATGGTATTAAATTTTTTGGTTCAGATGGGTTTAAACTTTCTGATGAACAAGAAGAAGAAATTGAAATTTTACTAGATGCTGAAAATGACGAACTTCCACGCCCAACAGGAGCAGGTGTTGGATCAGTATCTGACTACTTTGAAGGTGGACAAAAGTATATCCAATACTTAAAACAAACGGTTGATGAAGAGTTTGTTGGACTTCATGTAGCGTTAGATTGTGCAAATGGCGCAACTTCTTCGCTAGCTGCACATGTTTTTGCAGACTTAGAAGCTGATTTATCCACAATGGGAGCATCACCTAACGGTTTGAATATAAACGATGGTGTAGGATCTACTCATCCCGAAGAGCTGTCGAAATTTGTGCTAGAAAAAGGAGCACATGTTGGACTTGCATTTGATGGGGATGGAGATCGATTAATTGCTGTAGATGAAAAAGGGAATATTGTAGACGGCGATCAAATTATGTATATTTGTGCTAAGCATTTAAATACACATGGACGTCTAAATAAAAATACAGTTGTTTCCACAGTTATGAGTAATATGGGCTTTTATAAAGCACTAGAAACACATGAAATGACGAGTGTAAAAACGGCAGTTGGAGATCGTTATGTTGTAGAAGAAATGAAAAAGAATGGCTACAATCTAGGTGGAGAACAGTCAGGGCATATCGTGTTTTTAGACTATAACACGACAGGGGATGGCTTGTTAACTGGCTTACAGCTTGTAAACATTATGAAAATTACTGGTAAGAAACTTTCAGAGCTTGCTTCCGAAATGACCATTTACCCACAAAAACTTGTAAATGTTCGCGTAACTGACAAACATGCTGTAACGCAAAATGAAAAAGTAGCTGCAATCATAAGCGAAGTGGAAGCGGAGATGGCGGGCAATGGACGCGTTTTAGTTCGTCCATCTGGTACAGAGCCGCTTGTACGTGTAATGGTAGAAGCAGCAACTGAAGTGGAATGCGAAAACTATGTAAACCGAATCGTCGAAGTGGTTAAAGCAGAGATGGGTTTAGCTGAATAACATAAATAAAAATCCGACATGATGTCGGATTTTTTTTATCTTCTTATTTGAATGTTTAGTTTAGATACTTTTGTGGAATAACAAGAGAGAGAAACAAACAGATAAGGAGTGACGAAATGGCTAAAGTAGCAACATTAGTTACAAATATGTTTGAAGACGTGGAATATACGAGTCCAGCACAAGCATTAAGCGACGCTGGTCATGAAGTATTCATTATTGAAAAACAAGCAGGAAATGAAGTGACAGGTAAACAAGGTGAAGCGAATTTGAAGGTGGACTATGGTATCGATGATGTAAAGCCGGAAGATTTTGATGCACTATTTATTCCTGGCGGATTTTCACCGGACATCTTACGCGCAGATGATCGCTTCGTTAATTTTGCTAAAGCGTTTATGGATGATAAAAAACCTGTATTCGCAATTTGCCACGGACCACAGCTTCTCATTACCGCTAAAACATTAGAGGGGCGAGATGCTACGGGATATAAATCGATAAAAGTCGATTTAGAAAACGCTGGAGCTAATTTCCACGATGAGGAAGTATTTGTTTGTGGAAATCAACTCGTAACAAGCCGAACACCAGATGATTTGCCAGCATTCAACAGAGAAATTGTGAAATTGTTGTAGATTAAATGGTTGAAAGGCATTCTTAAATGAATGTCTTTCTTTATTTTCAAATTATTCGAATATTCATATAGATTCCCTTTGTTAAATGTATTATAATAATTTATCTAATATTAAGGGGGACTCTTATGGATTATTTATATCATCCGTTTCAAGCAAAACGCCATACTGTTTTTGCTAAGAAAGGTATGGTGGCAACATCGCAACCATTAGCAGCACAAGCAGGTTTGGAGATTCTTCAAAAGGGCGGAAATGCTATTGATGCGGCCATAGCTACAGCTGCAGCTTTGACGGTAGTAGAACCAACATCCAACGGAATTGGCGGAGATGCATTTGCTCTCGTATGGACAAAAGGTAAATTACACGGTTTGAACGCATCGGGTCCAGCTCCACAGTCAATTTCTGCAAAAGCAATTCGAGAAAAGGGTCATGAAACTATTCCTGCATTTGGTCTTATTCCTATAACGGTTCCCGGTGTCCCGGCAGCATGGGCCGAGTTATCCATTCAATATGGGAAACTCCCACTTCAAGAAGTGCTCATCCCGGCAATCCGATATGCGGAGGAAGGTTATCCTTTAACTCCAATCCTCGGTAAGTACTGGAAAGCAGCATATAAAAGGTTCAAAAGTACTTTTACTACAGAGGAATTTGCAGCTTGGTTTGAGACGTTTGCACCGGATGGGAGCGCTCCTGAAATCGGAGAAATTTGGTCCTCTCCAGATCATGCTAAAACATTACGGGCAATTGGTGAATCAAATGCACGAGACTTCTATGAAGGAGAAATTGCTACTAAAATAGATGATTTCATGAAAAAACACGGTGGCTTCTTATCCAAAGAAGATTTAGCAACATACAAACCTGAATGGGTAGAACCAATTTCAACGAATTATAAAGGATATGATGTATGGGAAATCCCTCCAAATGGACAAGGCATGATTGCACTTATGGCATTAAATATATACAAGCAACTGAATAAGCCAGAGTGGCAAAATGCAAATATCCTTCATGAACAGATAGAAGCGATGAAGCTGGCATTTACGGACGGAAAAGCGTTCATTACTGACTTAGATGCAATGCCTGTAAAAGTAAATCATTTATTATCAGATGAATACGCAAAAGCGCGAGCAGAAACCATTTTGGAAGAAGCAAGCGATCCAGAACCGTATGAATTACCTAAAGGCGGTACTGTGTATTTAGCAACTGCTGATGAAGAAGGGAACATGGTTTCATACATACAAAGCAATTATATGGGGTTTGGCTCAGGTATTGTAGTGCCAGGGACTGGTATTGCATTGCAAAATAGAGGGCACGATTTTACATTAAATGAATCACATCCTAACTTTATTGAACCGGGGAAACGTACATTCCATACCATCATTCCTGGATTCCTAACGCAAGATGGTCAAGCAGTTGGGGCATTTGGAGTGATGGGTGGATATATGCAGCCGCAGGGTCATTTTCAAGTAGTGACCAATACAATTGATTATCTATTAAATCCGCAAGCTGCCCTTGATATGCCACGCTGGCAGTGGATAAAAGGAAAGACGGTTCACGTAGAACCTGAATTTCCGAACTATCTAGTGCAAAGCTTAGTTAGGAAGGGGCATGACATTCATGTCGCATCCGACACTGGATCTTTCGGTCGTGGGCAAATAATTTGGAGAAACCCTGAAACAGGAGTCCTGCAAGGTGGGACGGAATCTCGAACAGATGGATCCATTGCTGTCTGGTAGATTAGTAGTTTTCTTGATTCGTTTGAACCTTTTTTAAACATAGTTCCATCAACCTGCTTGCAAAAGAGTCTCCGTATACTGGCTCTTTTGCTTAGCAAAATATCGTTTTATAGCATATATAAATAGAGGTACTTAATTGACTAACATATGTAATTTAAGTATTATAGATAAAGTGCAGACTCAGAAAATCTAATCGTTTCTGTACCCGCGTTGAAATGGAGGGAAAAGAAAACGCGTAAAAATAAGGAAAACAATTATAGCGCCTGAGCTGAAGAAATTGGACGAAACAGATCTTCAGCAGACGAGGTGGAGGTTATCGAATTTTCGGCGGATGCCTCCCGACCGTATTTGCCCGGTTGTTATTCTTTTTCATAAACCATGCAAGTGATTGTATGACAGAGGGAAAAGAAGGCATTCTTAGCATAATGAGCTTGGTAAGACTTAGTAGAAACAAATTCTTCATTCGAATGTGGAACTAACCGCAGGAGCAAAAGCCCTTCTTCGCGACGAGTAACCGCAGGAGCAAAAGCCCTTCTTTGCGACGAGTAACCGCAGGAGCAAAAGCCCTTCTTTGCGACGAGTAACCGCAGGAGCAAGTAACGAAGAATGCGAGCGTTTCTCAACAGTCTGAGGCAAGTTTATTTTGACATGAATGTAAACGGAGGAAATGAAATTATGTGTGGAATCGTAGGATATATTGGTGAATCAGATACAAAGGAAATTCTATTAAAAGGTTTAGAAAAATTAGAGTACCGCGGATATGACTCGGCGGGAATCGCTGTGTTAAATGAAGAAGGTGTAGTCGTTTTCAAAGAAAAAGGACGTATTGCAGACTTACGCGATGTAGTAGACGAAGAGGTAGGCGCTAAGCTTGGAATTGGTCATACACGTTGGGCTACTCACGGTGTTCCAAATCAGTTGAATGCCCATCCACACCAAAGTACTACAAAGCGTTTTACTTTAGTGCACAATGGTGTAATTGAAAATTATCATCTTATGAAAAAAGCGTACTTAGCAAATGTAGAAATGGCTTCTGACACGGATACAGAAGTGATTGTACAGCTTATTGAAAAATTTTCACAAGATGGTTTATCTACTGTAGATGCGCTTAGAAAAACATTGCATCTTATTCACGGATCATATGCAATTGCTCTTATTGATAGAGAAGATCAAAACACAATTTATGTAGCAAAAAATAAATCACCTCTTCTTGTTGGATTAGGAGATGGATTTAATGTAGTAGCATCTGACGCAATGGCAATGCTCCAAGTGACAGAGCACTATGTAGAACTTCATGACCAAGAAATCGTTATCGTGCATAAAGATTCTGTTGAAATTCAAAAGCTTGATGGCACAAAAGTAGAACGTGCTCCATACAAGGCAGAACTTGACATGAGCGATATTGAAAAAGGGACATATCCTCACTATATGTTAAAAGAAATGGATGAACAGCCAGCTGTTATCCGTAAAATAATACAAGCGTACCAAAACGAACAAGGCGAGCTTACAATCGACCAAGCTATTTTAGATGCACTGAATGAGGCAGATCGTCTGTACATTATCGCTGCAGGAACTAGCTATCATGCAGGATTAATTGGGAAAGAATACTTTGAGAAAGTTGCAGGTATTCCAGTAGAAGTGCATATTTCTAGTGAATTCGGCTATAACATGCCACTTCTATCAGCAAAACCAATATTTATGTTCATCACGCAATCAGGTGAAACAGCAGATAGCAGACAAGTGCTAGTGAAAATCAAAGATAAAGGCTTCCCAACTATTACGATGACTAACGTGCCTGGGTCAACCCTTTCTCGTGAAGCAGACCATACATTACTACTTCATGCTGGCCCTGAAATTGCCGTTGCATCAACAAAAGCGTATGTTGCACAAGTTGCGACATTAATGGTAACAGCATCTGTATACGCGCAATCTCAAAACATAGAATTAGACTTTGATGTTGTCAAAGAACTAGGTATTGTAGCAAATGCTGTCCAAACAATTGTCGATTCCAAAGAAGAAATGGAAGAAATTGCAACTGAATTCTTAGCAACAACTCGAAATGCATTCTTCATCGGACGTAACATCGACTTCTACGTAAGTCTTGAAGGTGCATTAAAACTAAAAGAAATTTCTTATATCCAAGCAGAAGGTTTTGCAGGTGGGGAATTAAAACACGGTACGATCGCTCTAATTGAAGAGGGTACACCGATTATCGCCCTTGCAACGCAACAAGCGGTAAGTTTAAATATTCGCGGCAACGTAAAAGAAGTAGTAGCGCGTGGAGCAAACCCATGCATCATCGCAATGGAAGGCTTTGAAGAAGAAGGCGATCGATTCATTCTTCCAAAAGTACACGAGCTATTCGCTCCACTCGTAGCAGTAATTCCACTTCAACTAATAAGCTACTATGCTGCTTTACACAGAGACTGTGACGTCGATAAACCAAGAAATTTGGCAAAATCGGTAACGGTGGAGTAAGTAAAATATTATTTGTGGCTATTTTTGTTACTTTTAAAAAAAGATTGTTACTTGAAGAGAAAGTTCGTTACTGATGTGCACCGACATTTGTCCAGTTACATTATAGTAGGTAACTTTACAATAAAGTCGGTTACTGATATTTATAACAGAATTTTAAAATCACCTCTCTAGTTTAACTGAGAGGTGATTTTTTGTTGGATACTTATGTTAAAATAGCTATTGATTGTGAAGGATTTCACTTAAACTAACGCAGCAGTTTAGTTGAAGAAGAAATCAATATGATAAAGTTAAGTAATAGTTGTTTTAAGGAGGGAACTGCATTTGGGATTTGATGTTGTCTTATATAATCAAGAAGGTAGTGAGATTGGATTTTACGAAATGAGAGAAAGTCTTCATAATGAAATATTTAATTCTAAGAAACTGTGGCGTAGTTATTTGGAACTTAGAAGATTAAGCGATTTTTATCTTACTAATGAAACTTTTTCGGGAGAGAGACTTTCTAATCTAATAACAGACCTTAATAATTACAAAGTATTTATTTCGGTAAATAAACTAAACGAATTTGAAGAATTTATAAAACAATTGTCCAGTTCGGATATAGATAAGGTACATATTGCTGGTGACTAAACCATATTTTATTGTTGAACTAACGGGTGCTTTAGTCAAAAATCATGGGTTGCCAAAGGCAACTCTTTTTTCTTATTGAACTAACGCAGCAGTTTAGTGTAAGTGTAATTCATAGTTGTCTGAACAGGGTGAGTATTGTATTATAATTGCACCTCATTAAAAGCTATATTACTATTGCTGTATAATCAATATTTAGATACGCTATTTAAATTGGAAAGGGAGGAAACTTATGAAAAAGTATATTTGTAATGAGTGTGGAGGAGAATTCTCCAAAAATCAACTCGATTCAAAATTGCTGATAGAGGGTGAGTCTTTTTGTAAAGGATGTGCTAGCAGCTTAATGGAAGCTGGAAGAGACTTTGAAGATCCAGATTGGGACGAAGACTGGGACAAAAATGGACGTTAACTAAAATAACAGAAGTATTAAGAATAGACCCCAATATAGTTGGTTAAGATTTTTTATTATTTCTTTGCTTACTATATTGGGTGCTTTAATTAAAAAAACTATTGGAAGTAATCATTATCTCGTTTTCCTCAATCGGGTGCGATTGCGGAAGAAGGTTGGCATGGGCTACCTTTTTTTTATTGGAACGAAAAATAGTCCATAAAGAATTAATAAGCATCTCTGTTCTTATTAAACTAACGGGTGCTTTAGTTAAATATTCGCTTACCGAAATAATCAATCTTTATTACAAAAAAAAGCCCCTTTTTGATCAATCTTTGTTCAAAATAGGGGCTATGATTTTCAAAATGCTTATTTTAACTATTCTACCGTTTTATATTGGATTGCGCTAAAATTCTAGGATACGGTAAGCTATCTTTAATAAGAGTTCCTATATATCTTCAATATAAATTGTTATTCAAAGATTTGTTCAATCAAATATTAGTTGATAATAATGTAGAAACAATTTCAGAAGCACCAATAATAACGAAGAATGTAATACCCCTTCCAATGAATTAAACTTAATCTTATATGATACCTAAAAAGTATATATAAAATTTAGTTGCAAGAGTGTGTTTATTAATGTGATATGTAGGTAATGAAGGGGTAATAAAACATCTACTAGAAAGGAAATCTATAGAAATTGTATTTTAATTCCTTGAGAAAAAGCATTAATTGTAACCTTGAAATAAAGTTAAATTAAATCTATAAACCTTAATAAAAGAGCAAATAGAAAAAGTGGGTATTGAAAAAAAAGATTGCTCAAAACACGCTTTTTCTATATTCAATTGAATCATTCATTCTTTTATGATAAATACGTGGTTCTGTGTAATCTATTTCAGTTGCACTCTTCTCGAAGAGCTCGACGGCGTTCGTGCAGCACTAATAGGATAATCATCCCCATTATTATACCTAAGACGATGCCGGCCTGTGTGGTCAACAACCATGCCAATGGGTACTCTGGGGAGGGTGACGCATCGAGTCGAACTGAAGATAAGGCGGAATAGAGATTGTTGGAGAACAACGCTCCCGATGAAATCCATGCAGCAGCCATAGGGGGTAGAAACCACCTCGTTCCACGGCGGGATGATACCACCAGTATCCCCCACGCACCAACAAAGGACCAGACACCTGTACTCAATGACAGCATGTGCCACCACACATCGCGTTCACCCATGGTTGCCGGGTTGATGCCGAAAGAGCCGCCAACCGACCAAAATACCTTAATGACACCGAGCAGAATGCAGCCAGCAGCGACTGTCCTAGCCATAATGGTTTGAAGTTGTAAAGTATTTCCAGTCAATTCCTTGTAGTCGGTTGTGCCACTCAGTGCCTCTGGCCAACGTGCCATTGCATACCCTGCCAATGCAAGCGGCAAGAAGATACCGATTCCGAAAAGTGAAATCATTACGAAGATCTGCTCGTATACCCAGAAATCAGCAGCACCTGATTCTTGATCTCGAATCATAGCTGCAGGGCCTAGAACCGGTGCGATTAACAGCATGGGAACTAGCAAACCGGTACCAACCCAAATGGGTAGAGCAACCAACCACGCAGGTAGTCGCTCCCCCCATGGCTTGCAAAACGCCATTGCAAGAAGGATACCAATCGCAGCGAGAACGGCGGTAACTGCGTTTATAATGCGCCAACTGGCGTCGCCCATTTGCTCGGTTGGGAGGAAGAAACCTAAAGTCCATACGATTTTGATCAGCAGGTAAGGTGTTACTGTTATTGCAGCACCATAACCGCAAAATCTACGCAATCTCATCAATCTTGAAGCCTTCCTCTCTGTACTTATTGTCATCTATTCATCTCCTCTACAAGTTATGACTCACTTTATCTTAAAATCATTTAGTTCCTCTTTAAGTTACTAAATTTATATAGATGAAACGTCTTTGAATATCTGCTGTATAAAAAATTGTATTTCCTCATATAAATGTTCACAATCTTTATCTAAAGTTAATAACTGACTGCTGATTCTTTTTAAATGAACTCTCAACATTTACTTCAATTAGATCAATACTGTCATGATATACAATATACTCTAAAGTCCCTTTGAATTAGCAATAGATTTATTGATGGTTGGTAAAATTGCAAGTTATTGTGCAAGTAATGCTAACTTGCTTTTAGATGGTGTTTCGTATTTTACTTTTGTGGACTTCTGAACGTAATTTCCACCACCTACACCATATAAACCGCCATGATTACTCTTATAGTTATAAACTCGGTATTCTTCGCCTTTTTTCAAAGTACGGACCGTAGTCAATGAACCGTTACTCTCCATTTTGACCAAGTTTGTATTAGATAGAATAGTAACTTTACCTATTTGCCCTAATTTTAGTTCTGTTTTTCCCCACATAACTTTTATAGGGGGTACATCTACATCTAACTTTTTCTTAATGTACGCAGAGGATATATAACCAGTTAACTTTTGATCCTTAGTTTTAACTGGGTACCATACAAATTGGTTTATACTTGTCAAAGATTGATCATAGAAGAAATTTCCTTCAATAATCAAGGTAGTATTTATTGGTAAGGATTTTGCAACTGAAGAAGTACTAGGTTGTGACCTTAAATTTACATTGTCTTTTGTGATCGTTACTTTGTCTCCTATTTGAAATTGATATGCAGAGGCATGCAACTGATCAGTTAATGTATATTCCTTCTTTTTGAATACAATATTTTCACTGCTATTAGGGTCATATTCAAAATCAACTGTATTGAAAGGAAATTGCCCTAATTTTGTATCGTTTATGTAACTATCTTTTTCAATAAACGAAAAGACTTTTTCTTGATAGGCCCCTATATTCTTCAAGCCACTGGATTGATAAAGAGGACTGTTAGCAGGCTTTATACCGTTATAAGCCATGACGGGAAAGTACCAATTTTCGATTACTTCTGGTCCTGTCTCTTTTATTTTAGGTAGATCTTTACGGTGATACATACTACTAAGGATTTCGACACCTGCCTGAATATTGTAGTTGATATCGTATTTCAATTTCTCTTGATCATATCCTAGTTGATTGGTAATTTGCATAAGACCGATCCCATTATCTTTTGAGATAACAGGCTGGCCATTCTCATCAAATTGTTTCCAACCACCATTTTCTTTTGAAGCCACAGCTTTAACAACTTCGGGAGGGATATTTGCTTCTAAAGCTGCATTCGTAAGTAAACAGTTCATATGCTGAAAAGCGGGATTTTGATTTTGCTTAATTTCACCATATGATGAACATTTAGATGTCCATGTTGACTCAGCGGAAGCTTCTTCGTAAGACCAACTCAGGAGCATTAAACAAGTTAATAATCCAGCTGCCCCAATTTTGATTGATTTCATTCATTTATTCCCCATTCATTTAGTATTTTATATTTATTAGTATATTTTACCATAAATGATTAGTGGAGAAATGATATTTAGGAATAAAATGGATGACTCTGTTAAACCTTCACAAGAATTTAAGAATTCAATGGAAGGGGCATAAACGATTTTTGATTTTAACTATTTGTTTTTAATTTGAACTTTTCGCCATTTGTAAATTAGGTTATTTTCACATGAAGGACTTTAAAAATCTTCCCTCTTTAATTATTGACAATAAATAATTAGGAATATAATATGTATATATGAATATATAATCATATATAAAAATTTAGGTTAACAATAGGGAGGGATTTTTATGGGTAATAGTCACAATCATGCACATGGAGAAAATAAAAAAGTATTACTGATTTCGTTTTTAATCATTACCATCTATATGATTGTAGAAGCGGTAGGGGGTTATATTACAAACAGTCTTGCTCTTCTTTCTGATGCAGGGCATATGCTAAGCGATGCCGTATCCCTTGGAGTTGCCTTATTAGCATTTACATTTAGTGAAAAAGCAGCAAATGCTAGTAAAACATATGGCTATAAACGTTTTGAAGTTTTAGCAGCCGTCTTAAACGGTGTGACGCTTATTTTAATAGCTTTCTTTATTTTTTATGAAGCAATTGAACGTTTTACAAATCCACCAGAAGTGGCAACAACCGGTATGCTTGTTATTAGTAGTATTGGGTTAGCTGTGAATATCCTAGTTGCTTGGATTATGATGCGTGGCAGTGATACGAAAGAGAATTTAAATATGCGTGGGGCATTTCTCCATGTGATTAGTGATATGCTAGGATCAATTGGCGCTATTATTGCAGCACTACTGATTATGTTCTTTGGTTGGGGTTGGGCTGACCCCTTAGCAAGTGTTATTGTTGCAGCACTAGTTTTACGCAGTGGCTATTATGTAACGCAAGCTTCGCTGCATGTATTGATGGAGGGCACGCCTCAAAATGTAAGTGTAAACGACATCGTTAAAATAATTGAACAGACAAAGGGAATTATGGGTGTTCATGATTTACACATTTGGTCTATTACAAGTGGTTTAAATGCGCTTTCTTGCCATGTGGTGGTTGAGGGACAAATGACGATTGTAGAGGGCGAAAAACTACTACGTAAAATGGAACATGATTTAGAACATAAAAATATCCAGCATGTGACGATTCAGTTGGAATCTACTGCACATAAATGTGATAATTCTATTTTATGTACAGCAAAAGCTGATGTCTCAGCTGCACATGCACACCACCATCACTAACGGGGTGTATTAGAACTTCCAATAGTAAAATAGTAAGTCAATAGGATTAGTTACAGGAGGTGGAAAAAAGTATGGCAGAGGAAGTACAAACTAATACACATGAATTAGATGAAGAAACACTGTTTGTCGTATCCCAGACGTTTAAAGCGTTAAGTGATCCAACACGTATTCGTATATTAAACTTACTTTGCTGCGAAGAGCACTCTGTGAATGATATTGCTGAGGCACTAAATTTGGGTCAGTCCACAGTATCTCATCAGCTCCGTTTTTTGAAAAATTTACGTTTAGTAAAATTTCGACGTGAAGGGACAACGTTGTATTATTCAAGCGATGATGACCATATTATGAATCTATTGCATCAAGCGATTGGTCATGCAAAGCATTAAAATACATTCTATATATGAATTGAAATAGAGTTGCTTCAAAAAATTTTGAGCTACTCTATTTTTACTTATAGATTTTTTTAGTTCTTATACGTTTTGTAAGAGAAAGTTTAAGTGATTGTTATATAAAAACCCTTCCTATATTTCCCTATATCAGCCATTAGTTTAAAATCTCGACTATTTTTTTTGCCGAACTTTCTGAAAGACTATAAATGGTATGAGTATCATTTGTATTCATTATTGTGCCATGTTCATCACTTATCCAAAGAAAATAAGATTTATCTCCAAATTCAATTTTATAATCGGGGTCAACCATATTCACTATTCCTGGTTCTTTATTAGCACTGTTGAATGCATTTTTAAAATCTTTCATGACACTTGAGTCTGTATAAGTAGTCAATGAATTCTCTCCAACTTTTGAAAAGCTGTCCATTTTGTATACGTTCACTTCTTCTATGTTTTGAGATGAACATCCTATAGTCAATAGTGCTATTAAAATAATAAAAAGAAAACGTGGAAATAAACTTTTCAAGAAACCACCTCCTATTTGAAGTTAGTCGCATTTCTTGAATTTAAGTTACAGTGTAAGTAAAGTCATTAAAAAAACAGTTTATACAAAACTTTTCCAACGAATAAAATAACGATTAGTATTCCTGTCCCTTTCCAATCTAAACCACCAACTAAGTCAGCTAAGTTACCATTTTCTGCTCTACTAAATCCATCTTGTAATGAACCTGTTGAATTTTTTTTAGTTCTTCTTGTCTTAATCTCTCTCTTTTTTATTCGGGTGTACCTTCTTGAAAAAACCTATCCGACCTTTGATTTCTAATTAAAGTACCAAAAAGAGCCTCTGCCACCCTTTAATATAAGGGATATGCTGGTAAGGCTCTTTTTATTTTTGCGTGCATATGAAAAACAAAGTGACGGTTAAAATGTACAGAAAAGCGCTAGGTAAGAAAAAGAAAACCTCCTATGCATCCAAAGCTTATGAGTGCTATTGTTAATACTTTTGAAAAATCTTAATAGACTCCATGATTATTTCCTGGATGGTGATCATGTATATTGTGCCTACTGCTAAACTTATGGAAAAAGACCAAAACATTGGATCGCCAATTCCCATTGAGTTCCCTATATAAGCGCCAAAACCAACTGGGATTGCAACAATTAAAGATAAAAATAGCCATGTCCATACTCCAAGGCCCGCAATAAATAATGGAGTAAATACAATTATTCCTTCAGGTATATTGTGAAGTAAAATGGTTTGTAGAAGCGTCATTTCAATACTAGACTCTTGATTTGATCCTATTACTATTCCAATAGGCAAATTGTGAAATGAAATACTAAGGAACAACAGTATACCCGTTTGTAATGAAAAGTTATCTTTACCTTTGAAAGTTCCAAATAAATTTTTCAAAGCTTTATGTGTAATTTTAAATAAAATAACTCCAATGACAAATCCTACGATGAATGTGAGCCAATTTCCAAGGTTTATAGCCTCGGGAGCAACTTCAAAACTTAATAAACCAAGAATTAAACCAGCGCAAATACTGTAAATAGTATCTATTTTTCTTTGTACTCCTCTTAACGTCCATGCTATTACCCCACCTATACTAAATCCTAAAGCAGTGTAGATATAGCCCATTACCCAAATCAAAGACAATTGATCACTCCTACTATGTTCACTCTGTCTGTCTTTATGTTTATATGGATATTGTCATGCATTTATGAAAACGAAATTAAATTCATGTGAATGACATTTCTAAAAGACACTTGCGATTAGTGCATGGAAGGTACCTCCATAAATTAGACTGTCCAATTATTTAGTAAAATTATTTGATTATAGAATAATTAGCCAAGTAATAGCCAATAAATAGTTTATATTGGAGGAAAGATAATTATGATAATAAAAAGTGATGAAGATAAAGTAATTTATTGCTACAGCTGTCGCAAAAGGACCTTATTTACACGTAGAGATATGAACAATAATAGTGGTGTAGAAAGTCATTGTAGTGAATGTTCATATGTTTGGTTTGAATGGCAAAACCGAGCAGTAGAGCGAGAAAAAGAAAAGTGGGTTGAATATAATACGATATTTACAAACAACTCTATTTAATATTCCTTGCTTAATAAAGTTAACTATAACTACTTTTTCATAAAATTGACCAAGTAGAGTCTAAGTTGGCTCTACTTGGTCTTTTGCATCTCTATTAAATAAATTTTACAAATTCACCGACTGGCTTTCGATACCCACGCCATACACATTTTGTGAAGTGTAACAATTTAAACTATTAAATTACTTACGAACAGTTTTTAGTGCATTAGTCCAAGGAATAACTTGGTCTAGCATTTGGTTTACTGAATCAGCTTGTACAGCTTTTGGTTTAAATACAGTACCGTTTTCAAAGTCAGTGAAGAGGGATAGTGCTGGATGAACGCGAACATGTGCTACAAGCAATTCACTTAAAATGCCACGTAAATGTTCTGCTGCACGAGCACCACCTACGGAACCATATGATACGATACCAGCTGCTTTGTTATTCCACTCATCTCGTAAGTAGTCTAAAGCATTTTTTAATGCGCCGGTAATGGAGTGGTTATATTCTTGAACGATGAATACGAATCCGTCACAACCATTGATTTTTGCACTCCAAGCTGCTGCACCTGAAGCATCGCCACCTGGTTCACCTAAAAGTGGTAACTTAAATTCTGCAATGTCGATGATTTCGTACTCAGCGTCTCCACGCTTGTCTGCTAGTTCTTTTACCCATTCTCCTACTTGTGGACTAACGCGTCCCTCACGTGTACTTCCTAAAACTATTCCAATTTTCAACATGTCATTTCCTCCTATTTGTTCTTCTTTAGTGTCTAATCCAAAAAATTTTCTAAAAAAACTCATTGTTCTACCTCATATGCTTTCTTAAATTCATTGTGTTTCTTACTGTATAGATGGGTCATACTAATAGTGGTTATAGTAACGATTTACATACCTCTCATTCGATTACACCACATAATCGCTTGCATGGAAGGAAACATGTGCATTATGTAAAACTTATTGTATTCTACAAAATAAGCACACTAATTCTTCCCTCACCCCCTTTAATGGTTATTGTTTGATCGACATAATCTATGATGGATTATGCCAGGTTGGTTCTTTATACTAGTATGACCAATTAATATTCTGTCGAAACGTGTTCCTACTAAGTAAGTACAACGGAAATTTGAATCGAGATATTTTTTATAAAATAGAATATATTTTACCTCGGATTCGAGATATATATTTAAAAAATTTTCGTTCTTACAAATTATTTTACCTTTAATTAAAATATCTTTAATTCGAAATAAATTTAACATAAATTCAAAACAATTGTCAACATTTTGTTTTAATATATTTTGTATTACGGGATTTATAGATATACAAACCAAGAGTATAGAGCAACAATTACAAAAACGATTAATGAAATCTAGATGTTATTATTTCATCTCCGTTTTAATTTAACTATTTCTACATCAAACACATTGAGCTATAGTTAAAAGAAATGCTAGGGGGTTTTTAGATGTCTGTTACACTTCGTGAAGTTTATGAAAACGAGAAAACAATTTTACAAAACTTATATTCTTTTTATCTTCATGACCTTTCTATGTTCACACCAAACATTACTATCAATGAAAATGGATTCTTTGATTACGAAGATCTCTATTTGTTTTGGACAAATGAGGGTATTTCTCCTTATTTCATCGAATCTGAAGGCAACATAATTGGCTTTATACTTCTTTTGGAAAGACCATTTTTAAAAAAAGAAAGCGATTTCTGCATTAATGATATCTTTATTCTAAATAAGTTCAAAGGGAGGGGCTATGGAATACAGGCAGTTAAAGAGTTATTTGAAACCAAAAAAGGTCAATACTATGTTATTGAACTTGTAAATAATCTCCCTGCCGTATCCTTTTGGAGAAAGATATTCAAAGTATTTAATATTGATTTTGAAGAAAAGAATCAATTAATTGATGACGAACCTTGCATAGTCCAGACATTTAAAATCTAAATTAATAAGTAGAATCCTATATGAAAGAACGGTAATTAATATAACCGTTCTTTTTTTTACCATTTCAATTCGTTTATACATAAATACTACCAATAATAGACGACTTATTATCAGAGCTAGCGGCAGTATTAATGGAAGAAGGAAGGAGAATATCATAAAATTTCCAACTATCTAAAGGGATATTTTATGTGCAAGGCGAATTTATTAAGTATGAAACTTTGTTGGTGTTACTTTCTATATTAAGCGGTCTAAACATTTTGACTGCTAGGACAGTATTTGGGGGATGCCTATGTGGAAGATATTAAAGACTAATTTTATTTTAGAGAAATCAAATAAGAAAAATATTTTAGCTAGTATTATCTTGGCAGCATTTGTTTTTGGATTAATTTTATTTGTGAAAACGGAGGATTTAGGAAACTTAATAAAAGAAAAAGCGGGTGAATATCAATCACTTTCTTCCGCGTTGAGTAAATTTCAAAATGTTGATGCTACTGATAATGGGAATGGCAGCGACTTATATAAGAATTTAGTACTTCAGCAACAATATGTATCTAAACAAAGAATGGCACTAAAAATGAATCGGCCTGAGTTGTATTTGGAAACAGCGATCGACCTTGCAAATTTAAGAACGGAATCATTTCATATGGAAGGATATGAGGATGTTGCAAGTAATCTACCTTCAAAGGTAGAAAATCAATTGGATCTTGTGTTTTATCAGTATGTAAAGAACACGGGAATTTCGTTATCCGTTAATTCGCTATCTTTCTTTCAGTTTCTTGCTTTTTTATTTGGTGTACTAGGTTCTGTATGGTTTATTTTCATGAGTATTTATACTTGTGGGATCATGATAGAAGAATTCCAACATACGTCTATAGTTAAAGGTTATCCTATATCCTTTGATAAGTACGTTTTATCTAAATGTATCTCATCCATGCTTATAGTAGGTGTATTTCTTCTGGAGTTATTTGTTTGCAGTCTGTTGTTAGTTTTTTTTAAGGGACTAGGAAACCCATCCTACCCTATTGCTATCTTTAATGGTAGTTTTGAAGTTTATCCAATATATAAATACATAGGTGTATCTGTACTTTATATGATTTGTATTTCTATTTTTACAATATTACTATCTGTAATTTTAAATGTTTTATTGAAGAATATGTATTTGACACTGTTTTTGCAATTGTTATTGTTTATTTTTCCTATGTTATTTCCGGACATGATGAATTTTGTTCCGTTTAATCCATTTAACTACTTGAATTTTACTAACCTATTGAACGGTCAGACACTCGATCTTGCAAACCCGGCACTCTTAAATAGCACACATGGACTTATTTATATCGCGTTGAGCATAGTTATAATGGTAGTCGCTATAAAGTTATTCTTGACTACTGGGAAGTTAAAGAAGGTATAAGGTGAGTGAGATAATGTGGTCGTATTTTAAGTTTGAATTTCTTCAATTTATATTCAATAAGAAGAATATTGCAATTTATGTCATTCTTCTTTTCTTCTCGTGTTATTATGCACTAAAAATAGCTCCAGCTTATAACCCTATTGAAAAAGTAGATGTAAGTGAAATGGAGGCTCGTTACCTAACGAGAGAAGAATTTCTAAAGAATGTTGAGATAAATGACGGGACTCACCCTTTAACTAAATTTGCTGCGCAAATATTCCCTGAATGGAATGAATATGACAAAGAAAGATTAGAAGCTATCAAACAGCACAATTTAAATGAGTATGCAGAAGCTACATTTAAGTGGTATGCATACTCTGATGCGATAATCTTCCGTTATGGAGGTGATTTCCTCTACTATAATCCGAGATATTATACGTATGGAAATAATTATGCGAGGGAAGATGGACACTTCGCGTATTCGTATTCTGCAAGTCGGTTCGAAGGGTATACAAAAGGGAAATCGGATTTAACTATAAATGTTTTCGAGGAAAGGACTGCGTTGCAAACATTGCAACGTCAGTTACACTCTTACCTGCCATTTATTCTCATTGTTAGTTGTATACTCTTCACAGTCGATATCGTCATAAAGGATCGTAGGAATCCAACACTGTTACAAGGTTTGCCTCTTTCAGATTGGATAAGGTTGATGATAAAAGGAGCAGTTTCCTTAGTGGGGAGTATCCTTGCAATTATTCCACTTTCTGTAGGTCTATTGATAATTGGTGTCCAAAATGGTTTTGGTGATTTTAACTTACCAGTTCCGATTTATCATTCTGTTGAAGAATTATTTTCAAATATAACGATTAGGGAATACCTGATCCAAAACGTACTATTTTTGGTTATCTGGTTTTTATTCATTATTTCATTGCTACTACTTGTAAGTGTGACGCTCAAATACGAGTTTGCAACTTTATTGATAGGTTGCGTGGTTGTAATTGTTGAATTTGCTTACTTTAGTAGAGGGATTGGAGTATTTCGCGATGTTCAATGGTATCCAACGAGCTATGTTCAGGTGGGACAGATTATTTCAGGTTATCGAAACTATCTTTATGGTACAGATGAACTCACTTTTGGAACTGGACTCTCCATAATAGGATTATGTACGTGTATTTTTTTATTACTCACTTTCTTAATAAGCAATCATAAAAAATTTAAGCTATTGTAGTTTGAAGATTTGGAGGAAAGGTATGATTGAATTAAAAAATATTGGTGTTCAATTTTCAAGTAGAGACATTTTAAAGGATGTTTCTGTGCTGTTCAATCCAGGAGAAATTATTGGTTTGGTAGCTCCTAATGGGACGGGGAAGTCAACGCTTATGAATGTGATTATGAATTATATCAATCCAAATAGTGGGAAAGTTATACTAAATAATGAGTTGGAATATACAAACAAAAAGAATGAGGTAAAAATCCATCAACTAGTATCCATGATGCCTGACCAAAGTGACTTGTATAATCAGATTTCTGGAAAAGAGCATTTAAAAATTTATTCCTCCATATGGAATAGTAACCCAAAACTGATTGACAGTACAATAAAAGAACTAGGGATGGCGTCATATATAAATAAGAAGACAGGTACGTATTCTTTGGGAATGCGCCAAAGACTTTGTTTTGCGATGCAAATTGTATCAGACACCCAAATCATGTTAATGGACGAAGTCATGAACGGATTAGATCCTACTCATGTCGAACTTATTTCACAGATACTCGTTAAAAAGAAGTCTGAAGGAAAAACGGTTATTGTAGCTTCTCATTTATTAGATAACTTAGAAAAATATGCAGATCGAATTTTTTTTATGAGAAATGGTGAGTTAATCCTAGTTAATGTCATTTCGCCAGGGTTCGAAGAAAGAGAAATCACGACTGTACGGGTAACAGAAATGACAGAGAAGATAAAAGAAAAGTTATCAAAAGAGTTTGCAAAAACCAATGTGCGATTATTACCAAATGGCGTTACTTTAATAGATGTTCGTGGATATGATTCAAGGAAATTAGGAACGATTGTAGAGTTTCTTAAAGACAATCAGTTAACAGAGTTTAGCATTGGGAAAGTTACATTGAATGATTTATATTCCATGTATTATCAAGAAGGATGACTTTTGTGAGGGTTAATATAAAAGGGAACAATACAACTATAATTTGTAGTAAGCCTGAATTTTGATATTTCACTAACGGGTGCTTTAGTTAAACAAGACCATCAGTTTGATGGTCTATTTCTTCATCCAAAAAATCAAATAAATCTAAGAAATCCATTGTGGTTAGTTTAACAAGATGAATGGTAAAGTTAGAGAATCAAAAGAGGCTTAAGTAAAGTTAGGTGAAAATTTTTATGTACAGTTAGTTGAACATATGAATGCTGTTGTGTTTATTTACCTATCCTTGTATTATCGCATTTATTATTTTATATTTAAGATAAAAAAATTAGTAATGTTTGATAAATAAAACTCACTTTTTTTATTCAACTAAAGGACAGTTTAGTCTTAAACCATTTAGAGTAACAATAAGGGGGAAACTTATATGACAAAGAGAAATAAGGAGTTGTCACTAGAACAACGTGAGGAACTACTCAGAACTTTGAAAGCCCGTTTTGAGAAAAACATGAACCGCCATGAAGGTCTTGAATGGGCTAAAGTCCAAGCTAAGCTCGAAGCTAATACTGAAAAACTGTGGTCGCTCAATGAAATGGAAGGAACAGGTGGTGAACCGGATGTTGTTGGCCATGATAAAGAGACGGGCGAATACATTTTTTATGATTGTTCAGCAGAAAGTCCTAAAGGTCGCAGAAGTGTTTGTTACGACCGTGAAGCACTGGATTCAAGGAAAAAACACAAACCAGAAAATAACGCTATTGATATGGCAACTGCCATGGGCATTGAACTTTTAACGGAAGAACAGTACCGAGGGCTGCAGAAACTTGAAAATTTCGATTTGAAAACGTCGAGCTGGGTGCAAACACCTGCTAATATTAGACAACTCGGCGGGGCAGTCTTTGGTGATCGTCGCTACGACACTGTCTTTGTGTACCACAATGGAGCAGACTCCTACTATGCTGCAAGGGGATTCCGTGGCTCGCTTAGGGTTTAAATTTTGAATAGACGGCTAAATTTAAATTTGAGAACGGATCACTTGGAGAAAGGTTTTAATTTCATTCTTCAACTATCAGAGGCATTAGCAATAGATTAAAGAGCTGGAATAGGCAGCTCTTTTTTTTATTCAACTAAAGGCGCCGTTTAGTAGAATAAAATATTTGTTTTTTCATGTTAATATGAATCTATAACATAAATGTGCACAAAAAGGAGTTGTATTAATGCAAACTCATAACATTACAGAAGAAGATTATTATAAAGTAATGGATGTTTTGAATGATTGGTGGGGTGGTCGCGAGATGACCCATTTGTTACCTCGCCTGTTTTTCGAGCATTTCCAGTCAACAAGTTTCATAGTTAAAGACAATGAAGTATTATCCGCATTTTTAATTGGATTTGTGTCTCAAACAAATTTAAACGAAGCATACATACACTTCGTGGGTGTTAATCCAGAATTCAGGAAGAACGGCTTAGCAAGAGAGCTATATGAATTGTTTTTTGCTAAGGTTCGAAACTTAGGTTGTAGCACTGTCCGTTGCATTACTTCACCAGTTAACGAGGGTTCTATCTCATTTCATAAATCAATGGGTTTTTCCGTATCCTTAAAAACTGATTACGCTGGTGTTGGACAAGACCGTATTTTATTTTCTAAAAATATTGCTATTTAAAATTATCCTTAATCAACTAACGGGTGCTTTAGTTGAACAAGTGGCTGCCTGTAAGGGTAGCTTTTTCTTATTGAACTAACTGGGCAGATTAAGTGGAAGAAAGAAAAAGATAAATGGAGGTCGAAAATGTTGTTATTATGGCAACTTTCATTATTTGTTTCAATTGCAGCTTTATTGGTGGGTATTGTTAAAAAGTCTTCGGTATTCCTACTAATTAGTACGATTACATTCATACCGATAGCATATTATTTTTCAGGGGTAAATAATGCTTGGAAATATGTTGGTTTGACTCCAGTCCTACTACTTGTTCTAACGATATTAATTTGGTTCATAAGTAAGAAAAAAACGAGGTCAATTAAAGGGTAAATCGGAAGCGATTGTTTCAACGGGAACAGTCGCTTTTTTACTTAAGAAGCAGGTTAGTTAAATAAGGACAGGACTTTTTTATATGACTCTTCACTGATTATTATTGTATTGAGTTTGATGGCTGTATTTTTAAATGCAAAATAGCCGAAAATATGTAAGTGGTGAATAAAAACTCACATATTTTCGGCTGATTAATATTCTTCTTAATTAGGTAATTGTCACAAGTGTTTATCGTTAAAATTTCGACTAAGTCAAGCTTGGATAAAACTTTCCCGCAAGACTTTTCTCAATAATGGGGTTGGTTCACCTACACTGTAAAGTTGCAAATAATGCATAGCTCTGGTGCAAGCTGTGTAGAATACTCTACGAACGCTCTCATCGCCGTATACTTCCTCTGATGCGTCATAAATGATGACAGCGTCGAATTCGATGCCTTTGGACAAATACGATGGTATGACAACAACTCCTTGTTCATATTCAATCGAACCGTTCTTCACTAGCTTAATATCATCGATGTTGGACAAGGCTTCGTATGCACGCTTACTTTCCTCAGCTGATTTACATATTATAGCAATACTGTTATAACCAAGATTTCGCAAAGTCGCGACTTTGGATGCTATGCAGCGGTGCAGTTCTGTGTGATCGAGCAATTGTGTCAGCACAGGTCGCTCACCATCGCGTTCAAAAGGAATAATCCGTTCGCCGTTAGGAACTAGTCTGCGTGTAAATTCGATAATCGGTTTTGTGGATCGGTAGCTGCGTGTCATGTTGATCACTTCCGTTTCAACCTGTCCGTATAAGTTCATAAGTGTGTGAAAATCATCCTTTTCGCTTGCATGGGCGAATATCGCTTGATTAAAGTCACCTAGCACAGTCATTCTTGCCGAAGGAAATAAACGCTTTAGAAACTCGAATTGAAACGGTGAATAGTCCTGTCCCTCGTCAATAAGTATGTGCTTTATGGAGCGGTTCGACTGAAAGCCTTGAATCAGCTCTTTCATAAATAAGAACGGAGTAGCATCTTCGTTAGATAGTTTGCCTTCATTTAGCATTTCCAACGTCGCTTGACAAATCTCTGCCCACTCCGCGGGTGTTTCACCCTCTATCCACTGTTTGATCTGCAGGGGGTCAGCAAAAAGCTGCATATAAATCCCCTTAATGTCGATGAAATCAAATGTTCGGACTCGTTTACGTGACGGCTTCAATTTCTGTTGAACAATCAATTGGGCAAGTGCTTCAGGCTCTATCTCATAATCGGCAATCGATTCTCCTTTAAAGCTGCGTTTTTTCGCTAAATAGGTATGGACCTTATGGTACTCTTCGTTGCTAAGCAGCTCGATTTTCTCCTGTACCCACGGCTTAGTTAGTTCTGCCTTTTGAGCTTCATTTATTTTCTTAATTAGCCAATCCTTTAATTTTTCAAGTCGATTATGAAATCGGAGTGAAGTATCGTTACTATAAAACCTTTCTGCTATTTGCCCCGCAGTAACAATCGGCTTACCTCTGAAGTTTATATCCTTGAATAACATTCCAGATAACTCTAATGACTTCCTATATGATTCAATTGCTCTGAAAAAAAGGAGTGATGCTTTGAATCTAATGCTCGCAACCCTTGGTCTGTAGGAAGGGGTATTCGTTGCAGTTAAAACATATTCCAATTGTTCGTAAGGATTTTCAACTTGAAATTCTTTACTTAGTCGATGGTCTAAGTATTCCTGAAATGTGACCTGCTGCATATTCTCTTCTCCGAGTTCTGGCAGCACATTGGACACATAACTGTTAAACATCGAATTAGGTGAAAAAAGAATAATTTGATCAGCAGTCATACTATCTCGATATTTGTAGAGCAAAAAAGCAATCCGCTGCAGGGCGGCCGATGTCTTGCCACTGCCAGCAGCACCATGAACAATGAGCAGTCTCCCACGATCATGACGGATGATTCGGTTTTGCTCCTGTTGGATGGTAGCTACTATATTGTGCATATGTTTGTCTGTGCCTTTGCCCAGCACCTGTTGTAAAATCTCGTCTCCAATGGTGAGACTTGTATCGAACATAGATTGGAGAACACCGCCACGGATTAGATATTGCCCCTTTTTCTCTAATAAGCCTTTGATTTCCCCCCCAGGTGTTGCATACTTGGCCGGTCCAGTTTGGTACTCATAGTAGACACTTGAGACAGGCGCCCTCCAGTCATAGATAAGAAATTCTTCGCCACTTGCATCCTTAAGTGTGGAGATTCCAATATAAAATTGTTCCTGAGTAGATTCTCCTTCTTCAATGAAATCGATTCGTCCGAAGTAGGGAACCTCTTGCATACGTCGAAGCTTGGATAATTTATTGGATACATGTCTATTGGTGCTTTGGCTTACTGATAGAGCCTGAGCCTCTTGTCTCAAGCCGATGATGGTCTCAAGATAATCGTCGAAGGTATCAACATTCACCTTGACTTCATCCCAAAAGTGTTTGCGCATATTAACTAGTTCGTTCCGACGTCGAGAAGTTTCTTCCTCTAATCCGCTGATTCGCTCCGTTATTGTCTCAATTACACTTTCCACTCGTTTTTGCTCCTGCTGAAATTCTGAACCCATAGCAACCACTCCTTAAAAAGATTGGTATTGACAAATGAAAAAAGTATGTTGTATAATATATAATAGGGATATAATGCTCATTATTATTTTTGGCATATATCTATATAAATTTACCACAGATTCTCATTTTTTTCAATGTATTGGACATGATTTCTATGCTTGTCGATTCTTAATATTACTTTGCCAAACATACACCAATTGAATGCAAGAAACACACACCCGCTAGATAAGAGGGTGTTTTTTTGACCACATTTTTACTTCGAATATAGAAACCATAAATAATTGTTGTTTCTTTTTGATAAAAAATTTTATTTCTTATTCAACTTACTGTGAAGGTTAGTTTGAGAAGTATAAAGCAAAAACCACCACAAATTGGTGGTTAATTACTTTATTATAAGAATTATTTTTGAACTATTACATCTCAAATAAATCTGTTTTAAATCTTAATTGTTAATAGTTAAAACAATTTTTGCTCCCTTTTCTTGATTAATTTGAATTGAATGGAAGAAGTGCAACTTCCTTTTTTGTAGATAAAGGTGATATAGTTTATGGAATTTTACTATATCAACACTAATTTTAAATTCGAATATTTAAAAACATTGAATAGATATTAACAAAAATTGTTATATGACGATAGTTAAAGAGAGAAGTTTTTCGGCATCTACGTCTAAAGTAGGGTTAATATTTTAAAAAAAATTTCCTATTTAAACTAATGACGAAATGCAACTTTTCACAGATTTTAATAAGGAAGTGGTTTAAATAATGGCAGAAGGAACTTACACAATGAACGTAAATCTCGCTAAGAAAACTGTTGATATGATGGTAAGCGGGACTTTTACTCCTGAAAAAGCTCAACAATTTATTAATGATTATCAGAATAAGTTATCATCAATAAATGCAAGCGAATTCGTCTTGGAATTTAATTGTAGTGATTTGGATGTAGTGACAAAAGAAATGATACCAGATCTTGAAAATTGTTTAGCACTTTATAAATCTTCTGGATTTAAGAAAGTAGAAGTAGGTATTAGGAAAAGTGCTATAATCTCCATGCAATTAAAACGCTTGGCGAATAATGTAGGGCTAACTACGTTTGAGGTAATTCAAAAATATTAATTTTTACAAAAAGGTAAGGGGCTATTAAAGGATCCTGCCTTTTTTATTTGATATTTACATAACAAAACTCGTAACTTAATGTACTAAAATGATTAAGCTTAATAACAAGATATGTAATTGTATATAATACTAAAATTTCATTCGAGAGGTTTCTTACGACTATGACTAACATTAGAATTAAAGCAGTGGATGTTTACCATGCAAAAAAACAAGTAAACAATGATGTTTATCTTGAACACTTTAAAAAACAAGGAAATGATATTACAAATTTCTTAAATATTATGGGAAGAAAAGAGCGTTATGTCATTGATAATCATGAAGAAAATACGATTACAATGGCGATTGAAGCAACAAATCGAGTGTTGAAAAAAGTAGGATTAGAAGGTAAGGATGTAGATATGATTGTTTTTTCTACTCAAGTACCTGAAGTGACTGTTCCAACCAACGCTATGTTCATTCATAATGCCATTCAAGCAAAAAAAGGAACAGTAATTTTTGATATGAACGCAAATTGCGCTGGTATGTCAATTGCAGTAGAACAGGCGTCCCGATATATGAAATCCAATCCACATGTTAATACCGCACTTGTGGTAGGTTCTGATTATCTATCATTAGTGGCTGACCCAAAAGATGCAATGACGTATGCTAACTTTGGGGATGCTTCTGCTGCTATTATATTAGAAAAGACTGAGAATGAGGCAGGATTTATCGATGCGATGTTTGAAGTAGACTCAAGTAACCGAAACAATATTTTATATCCACAAAAGGGATTATCTCAAACAAATAAAGCGGGTGAAAGTGCAGAATTCATGCTTTGGCAGCCATTTGATGGAGCGATGTCACTCCCTTATACGTATGATATGTTTGAAGCCATTCTAGAAAGAAATCAACTTAAAATTGATGATGTAGATGCGTTCTGCTTATCTCAATTTGCTAAAGTGAATATTGATAAAATTCAAAGCCATTTTGATATACCTGAAGAAAAATTTATTTATGTAGGAGACAAGTATGGATATACTGGTACAAGCAGTCCTTTTATTGCTCTTCATGAAGGAATCGAATCAGGAAAGATAAAGCGTGGAGACTTAATATTATTTTGGACAATCGGTGGCGGTCACGAGTTCATTACTATGTTATTTAGATATTAAACAATGTAAATATTCTTAAAGTAAAGGGCGTAGATTCAGGAGAATCTACGCTCTATTTGTTAATTTAATTGTATTAACGAGGCAGGTTGGTTTAAGAAGGATAGTGTGAGTCATATGTAGAATAGGTAATTTAGGGGTGATGATAATGAGTAAACCAAGGGAAGCAACGCCCAAATATCTTATAATGATGTCTCTAATTTTTGGCTTATTGGTAATTAGTCAAAGCGTTCAAGTTATTTACACACCCTATACATTTGTTAGAGTCGTAAACCTAATAGCTATAATATTTCTCTCTTCAGCCATTGGGGCTTTTATAAGAGAAATATTTATTTTAAAGAAGACAAAGTTAAGTAGTAATTAAATTATTAAATTCGAGTAATATAAAGCTTTATTAATGAATTAATGGAGCAGGATAGATGGAGAAAATCTAATTTTCATAAAGGCTAAAATGCTGAAGCATATTACTCAACTTTATTTTTTTCTCAAATGGTTTAAACTAAATCAGATTGTGAAACATTGCACTTCAACTAACAGGTAAAATTTAATAAATTTATTTTTCAACTATTGGTGTTTAGTTGAAGAAACGGCTGCTTTAGAGGGCAGCTTTTTCTTATGGAATAATGAAGATGGTAACGTCCAAGTAACTTTTTGTTTAGAGATATATGTCAAAGGGTAGACATTTGTTAGAACGTTCAACACATTAAAAGGAGGAACTAACATGGCAGATTGGAAAAAGAAATTATTGGCTAGTGGACTAGTAGGCGGGTTAGTGCTTGGCGGAGTGGCTGGTTGTGGGGACGGAGTTGACCAGGATAATGGAGTAAATGATGGTGAAGAGATGGATGATGTAGATGATGGAAATAAAAATGAAGAAGAAGGTAAGTAATAGTGTCTCTATCATAATAAAGATGAAGACCAATTGACGAGAAATATTGCCTTAACTAAAAACATTTATGCGTTACTTTTAACCCCTTTTTTACTGACAATATAGAGGAAGAAAAGATTGCCCTTTAAATTGGGCAATCTTTTTTTTGTGTATGCTTACAAAAGCATACAGCATGAAATCGTCTGATAGATGTTTTAAAACTTTACCTTAGAGCATTATAAATGCCTATCCGTTTAATTGCTTTAGCGCATATTACAGATGGGATAGCTCTAAGTAAATGAAGAATTAAAAAAACAACCTGAGTCAACGGACACAGGTTGTAAAAAAGGTGCTTAAAACTCTAAACAATTAATTGTTGAAATGGTATACATCCCAAACGTCGGGTGTTTCAGAACCAATATACCATGCTGCTGCACCACCTAGGTTATATTGTTTGACCAAGTTAACGCGAAGCTCGATGGATTGTTTATCCTCAATCCAAATCTGGTGCTTCTCTCCGTTTGCTGTATATTCTACATAATTTTGCTGAGTATTTCGATCCCAAACTTTGTTAAGTCCTTTTGATGAGATAATTTGCTCGACCTCATTCATTGTACGGTCAATACTTCTTACTTTTTTTGTCGATAAATTAGTCACCCATTCCCTTGTATAAAAGGGCATCCCCAAGATGATCTTATGAGAGGGTACTTCGGACATTAATAACTCAACACCTTCTTCAATCCAAGGCATCGAAGCTACAGACCCCGCGATCGGGCTGTTTCCCCAATGCTCGTCATAGCCCATCAAAACGATATAGTCAGCAACCTTACCTAGCTCTTTGCGGTCTAAACTTCCAGACCAAAAAGGATCGCTGTTTTCTCGAGTGACGTCAACAGATACTTTAATTCCATTAGGTTGAAGAGCTTTTTTAAGTTCGGTTATGAAGAGAACATAATCTTGCTTGTTTTTCGGATGTATGTTTTCAAAATCCACATTGATTCCATCACTTTTTGTTTGGACTAAAGAGTCCTTTAACGCCATGACTAGTTTCTTACGATTTGCAGCATTATTTAATACTGCGTCAGTCAAGTCAGGATCGAATTTATTCCCAAATAGTGGCCAAACCTTTTTGCCCTTGCTGTGTGCATCCTGCAGATATTTTGTATCGGCTGAAATGGAAACAAAATTGCCTGAATTGCTTAAAGTATACCAACGTGGTGACACTACATTTAAATTTGAATGGTTCAATTGTTGGGCATAGCTCTCGGAACTCCCACTATACTTCCAACCCATAACAATTCGTTCCTGATTTTTTTGTTGTAAAAGTGATTTCTTAACCCATCCTTTTTTACCGTCTAGCAACTGAACTTGTAGATAATAGTCAGGAATGTTTAACTTTTGCCCTTCCAGTATGTTTGAAGAAGGCAAATTGTTCAATTCGATCAAATCATTAGTAGATACTCCGTACTTAGTGGAAATTTTCCATAAAGTATCTCCTTTAATAACCGTATATACTTGGTAATTCTGAGGAATTATTAATTTCTGGCCAATTCGAATTTGGGTCGTAGTAAGCTTGTTCGTCTTCTGAAGCCGACTCAATGAAATCCCATATTGGTTTGAGATTTTCCATAATGTGTTCCCGACAACTACAGTATGGACTCCCGCAGTAGTTGAATCTCCCTTTATAGTGGACAGAACAGGAAATTCTTCACCTCTTTTTAAAGTTGTAATAACGGTTGAACCTTGTTTAGGTAAACTTAATACTTTAACGTTATCTATTTGAACAGACCCAACAGAAAGAGAAGTACTGGAGGCCTCACCTTTTATAGTTTCGAAACTTAAAACTAATATTAATATAAAAATACTATAAAGTATCTTTTTCACTTAATCTCATTCACCTCTAATTTGAAAATAGTATTAGAACCTTCATAGGTTACTATGGATTAAATTTAATAGATACAGGTACTTTGTGGTAAGGTAGCCAATAGTGTACGGTACTACTTAATTTGGTAGCTTTAAAAAGATGGTTGTGGAAAAAGCATTGTCAATAATGAGGCAAACAGCTTGTAGATAATAACCTAATGTTAAGTAAAAAAATACTCTTTCTATAAAGAAAGAGTATCCTTGAATTCAATATTATTTAATAAATGCGACAGCGCGAACCGGTGATGCTGTAGCGTTCTTAAGGTTCAGCGGAAGTGCAATGAAAGTGAAATGCTCGTTTAAAGGAAGCAAATGTAAATTGACTAAGTTTTCCACAATATAGATAGGTACGCTTAATATCTTAAGATGTACTTCGCGCATCATATTGTCGTGAACGTCGATATTGGCTAAATCTAATCCAACACATTTTACTTTTTTTTCAATGAGCCAATCACCGGCACAAGGTGCAAATGCATGTTCTTCATAAAAGGATCCTTCTCCCCATGAAAGTTTACGAGTACGTGTGAGGACAATGTCGTTAGGTTGAACGGTTATCCCTTGGCGTTTTTCCGCTTCCTCTAACATTTCGCGTGTTACAGCTTGGAAAGGATCTTTAAAGTCAGACACGTCTAATAGCACAGCTTCTCCATATGCTTTTGAGAGATCCATATCAGAAGTAGATTCGCCATCGCGAATAAAATGTAAAGGTGCATCGATATGTGTTCCACTATGATCAGACATTTTTAGCATTCGTGACTCAAAGCCTTCACAAGGAGGCACATAGCGATGACCAGAATTTTCAAAAGTGGATTCCTCTGCAATAGCGATTGGTGGATGTGATGTATAAGAGCGAAGTCCATCGTAAATTTCTAAAGTTAAATCAATGAGTTTCAAGTAAATTCCTCCTTACATTTTAATGACAACCTTACCTGTAGCTTTATTTAAAGCACTTTCAAAGCCCTGTAGACAATCTTTAAAGGGCACAGTTTGTGCAATTAGTTTTTGGAAAGGGTAGCGGGCGTCTGCTGCGAGTAATAATATGGCTTCATAATTTGCTTGTGTAATGCCATAACTTCCTTTAATAGAGATCTCGCCACGAACGATTTGATCCATTGGAACAGAAAAACTAGCTGGATTAATGCCAACTAAAATGAGTTCACCACCTCTTTTTAAAAGGCGAAGGGCTGCATTTGGAATAGATGGATGTCCCGAACAATCAATAATAGCATCAAAACCTTTAAACTGTTCATGTGGAATATCCCCTGCGTTTTGATAAGTCTTTGAAACACCAATGTCTTTTGCTAGTTGAAGGCGATTTTCGTCAACCGCAGTACCCAACATCATCACTCGTTCATTACCAGCGCCTACTAATATGGCCGCTACACCTAATCCTATGGGACCTGGACCAACTATTAAAATCGACATCTTCTCAAAGTTTTCTATTTTAGCCACTGCGGTATAGCTAACAGCTAGTGCCTCTGAAATCGCTGCTACTTCATCAGTTACTGTATCCTGGATAGGAATTAAATTCTTCTTGTCGACAACCATGTATTCTGCCATTCCGCCTGCTTCACGAAACCCATAACGTAATGCCTCGGTCGGCGTTTTTATATATTTATAATCATCGAAATCACAGCGATTACTTTCCCCTGCGAGGCAGAATTCACAACTACCACAGCTTTTATATGGATTAATGACCATACGTTGTTGTTGGGGGACTTCACCTTCACCAACGGCAACCACTGAACCAGTTACCTCATGACCTAAGATAAGTGGATAGGTTACCCAATCATAGCCTCCATGTCCATCATACATATGCAAATCACTTCCACAAATGCCCACTGCATTTACTTTCAATAAGCTTTGATGGGGTTCTAACGCAGGTATTTTGTAGGTCTCAAATTTAATATCTTTTGGAGCTGTTGTATTTTTCACTAGCGCTTCGTATTGCATTTAGTTATCCACCTCTCCATCCTGAGCTGATACTGCCCTAATAATATTTAATAGAACATCCTCTTTATGGGCTAGATATTGTTTTTTATTGATTGTAGACCAATCATAAAATCCTTCGTTTGTCTTCATTCCCAATTTTCTATTTGCTATTAAGTCTTCATGAACAGGTAATGGTTCCGTACCATTCTCAAGCGTAGGATAAACATATTTGACAATAGCCATATGTGTATCCAGGCCATTAATATCACGCTGTTCGAGAGGGCCGGTATTAGCTAAGCGAATCCCTAAACTCCATTTAGCGATGAAATCCAGTTCTTCTGATGACACTATGCCATTTTGGACAAGTGACATTGCCTCTCGTGAAAGTGCACTTTGAAGTCGGTTTGCCACAAATCCCTGAATTTCTTTTTTCAATAGTACAGGCTTTTTATTAATGGATTGTAGAAAATTCATTGTTTTTTGGATGTGATGTGATTCTGTGAAAGCACTTGGCACGACTTCTACTAAAGGAGTAATATGTGCTGGTGAAAAGAAATGCGTGCCAATCACTCTGTTTTTATGTTTTACGTTTTTCGCAATAGAGCTAATTAGATAGCTAGATGTGTTCGTACAAAAGGTAGTAGAAGTAGGGAAGTAGTCGTCAATTCTTTCGAAAAGCTGTTGCTTTGCTTGTAAATTTTCCGTAATAGCCTCGATAATAAAATCTACTTCGTTACATTCCTCGATTGTTTCTAAAAATTGTACTTCTTGAAATGTTTTATCTGCCATCAATTCCATACGCCGTGATGCAAACTCTTCTAATAACGACACTTTTACTTGTGCTTTTAAGAAATATTTTGTCAGTGCGGCCCCCATAAAGCCACCGCCAATTACGCATACATGTTGCAAAAGGAAACACCTCTTTAATCATTAAAAATGGCTTGAATACCAACTGCATAAATGCAGGTTGTTTTAATATCTTCTAATACTGCGTCCGTTGCACCTAATTGAATCGCATTCGTTTTATGAATATTAATTCCTTTTGGGTATTGATCACAAAGGTTAATAGCATATAAAAGCAATTCCTTTAAATGACGTGAAACTACACCGTCACGAAGGGAAGTAGTACGTAAATTGCTATACTTTAATAATGTGTCGGGTGCATAATCTACTAAATACTGAATCCATTTTGGTAGTTGCTCAAACTCTGATTGATAATAGCTTACACAATCTTCTTGAGTTGAAAATGCGGATACATTCTGTGCCTCTATCGATGATTCAGTCTCTCCTGTTATTTCAATGGCCTTAGAAATAGCATCGATACCAGATAACCAAGTTGGGATTCCACGAGAAATAATTGCAGCAGAAATCAGTTCAGCAATCTCGTTGACCGTATTACCAGCATCAATCGCCACTTCTGTGAAATGAAGCATTGCTTGTTCTTCACGGCGAGCGGCAAATAAACCAACTAATAGTAAAGACTTTTCTTTTTTAGACAATGAAGAATCTTGAAGTAAAGAGTGCATAACTAAACCTCCGTTTATATAAAAGGGCCATTGTTATAAAAACAAGGCCCTTTTTTTATTAGAAAATGTTCAGACTTCAGCGCCTTTCCCCTCGGGACCCCCGCAGGAAGTGGGTCATGCAGTCGTTGCGACACGATGTCGCGAACTTAGACTGTATTCTCCTATAACTAGGCGCTTGCGAATTTCTTGATTAGAATAGGTAAGACCAAGCTAGTGTAGCAACAATATAGACTATTCCTACATAAAACATAATCATTACTAAAAAGCCCATAATGTCTTTTAATTTTAAACGGGATAGTGCTAGTGCTGGTAAAATCCAAAATGGTTGTACTAAATCATTCCAAGCGTTACCAAGCATAACGGACATCGAAGTCTCTCCAAGTGAAGTTCCCAGTGCTTTTGCTGCATCAATCATGAAAGGTCCTTGTACAGCCCAGTGACCGCCCGCAGATGGAGCAAAGAAGTTGATGAAGAAAGAACTAATCAAGCCCCAAAACGGTAATGAATGTTGAGTAGAGATGTCAACGAATACTTTAGCTATTGTATCAACTAAGCCTGATGCAGCCATGATCGCCATAATACCAGCATAGAATGGGAATTGAAGAATGATACCAGATACCGTTTTAATACCATCTGATAGATGCTCCGTATATTTTGCAGGAGTACCAAGCAAAATAATCCCTAGGAATAAGATAATAAAGTTAAGAATATTTAAATCTAATGATTTTCCATTAGCAAAGTAAACAATGACATAAATAATTCCTAAAGTACCAATCAAATAAGAAAGTACTCGGCTATTATTTAATTTGTTAGCAAATGTATTCTCTTCAAGTATTTTTACTTTTTCTTTTTTAGAATCTAAATATAAAGCAGGATCAATTTCAATAACGTTTTTTGCGTCTTTTGGATGAAGCATAGCGTTAAATAACGGTAATGTGATGAATAAGAAAATAGCTGTAAGAATCATTGGTAAACTAAAAATAGTTTCCGATAAAGCAATCAGACCCATATTTTCTTCCAAGAAATGGCCAGGTGTTGAAATTAAAATTGGAATAGAAGCTGAAAGACCTAAGCCATAAAATGTGAAACCAGAATAGGCGGCAGCAATAATCAATGGATAGTGGACACCTTTTACTTTTACTGCTAATTTTTTAGCGATAATACCACCAATTACAAGCCCGAAACCCCAGTTTAAGTAACTACCGATACCACCTACTAGTGTAGCAACAATAATAGCCGTCTTAGGTGTATGTACCTTACTTGCTATTTTATTTAAAAAGCGATCTGTAATAGGTGCTGTTGCTAATACATAACCCATAGCTAAAATTACAGCCATTTGCGTGGTGAAGGCTAAAAGATTCCAAAAGCCGCCACCCCATTCAGTTGTTAAATCGAGGAATGAGATATCTTCAATTAAAAGTGCTAAAATAAAAGTTAAAATCGTTAAACCAATTGCAAATACAAATGGGTCTGGCAAATATTTCTTCATTATGGAAGTGAAGAAATTCGTTAATCTTTCCATCATAAAATCCCCCTAAAAATTGTTAATAATTTGTTTGATAAGCGAACAAGTACTCCCGTAAAATGCTTTTGTTCCATTTGAGCAAGAATCTAAATTTGCATAAGAATGGCTAATTTTCAGAATAACTGTGCTAGAATATATCTAGTTAAATTAACGGAGGTTCCTATTTATGCAAAAATTAAATACTATACTAGTGACTGCGTATGCTAAAGCCCCACAAGGTACATCTATGTACGAGATCTATAAACACGCAGGGATTGTGCTTGAGATTGACCAACAAACACATAAAATAGTAGATGCTGAATTCACGTTTATTACTGGTTTAGCACAAGATTTCTTTAAACGAATGATCGTTGATTTTGACTTTACATCGGATGTAAATATATTAATTGAGCGTATTGAAGAGCATTATATAGCTCCATCAAGTGGATCTGTTATTGTTG
This sequence comes from Bacillus sp. Cr_A10, assembly GCF_029222665.1. Lineage (NCBI taxonomy): Bacteria > Bacillati > Bacillota > Bacilli > Caryophanales > Bacillaceae > Bacillus > Bacillus sp. Cr_A10. The sequence continues at coordinate 139,949 of NZ_JARHXR010000010.1, read as the reverse complement.
CTTTAAAATCTGCACAGAAAAGATATTTAGAAAAGCTGGCTAAATAGGATCAGTTAAACGTTGTTACGTAATATTAAAGCGGTTTCATTTTTCTTAGAAAGAGAATTCTTAAAAAGAATTCTCTTCTTATTTTGCTTGGCAATTTTCAACGATGGTTGTTATTCCAAGTCCACCGGCGATACAAAGGGTAACTAATCCATAACGCTTGCCGGTCCGGGCTAGTTCATGAATAAGCTTCGTCATTAAAATAGCACCAGTTGCACCAATTGGGTGTCCCATTGCAATAGCACCACCATTAGGGTTTACTTTGCTTTGGTCTAAACCTAGTTCTTCGATAACCGCTAATGACTGGGAAGCGAAGGCTTCATTAAGTTCGATCACATCAATATCCTCAATGGAAAGCCCAGCTTGTTTTAGTGCTTTTCGAGTTGCTGGAACTGGCCCAATACCCATAATAGAAGGGTCTACACCAGCAGCAGCTTGGGCGATGATTTTTACCTTAGGCTGAAGTCCTAGCGCTTCGGCTTTTTCTTTCGACATTATTAGAAGAGCCGCAGCTCCGTCATTACGACCACTTGAGTTAGCAGCAGTAACGGAACCCCCTTCACGAAAAACAGGTTTTAAAGTCGCTAGTTTTTCCAAAGGCGTCAACCGTGGGTGTTCATCCACCTGAAAGATTTCAGTCGATTTACGTGTTTTAATTTCGTAAGGGACAATTTGCTTTTCAAAGTAGCCATTTTTAATAGCGTTTTCTGTACGACTTTGGCTTTGAAACGCAAATACATCTTGTGCTTCACGAGAAATGGAGTATTTTTCAGCTAAGTTTTCAGCTGTCTCGCCCATAGTTTTTAGCCCATAGGATTCTGGTTGAGAGCCAGGCTGACTTTCCGTATTTGGATCTAATAGGAGACTATTTCCTACATTTAGCCCGTATCGAGCATTACGAATATAGTAAGGTGCTGTACTCATAGATTCTGTACCGCCTGCAATAATAACATCACTTAACCCTAGAGCTATCTGTTGTGCGGCATTATTAATAGATTGTAAGCCAGAACCACATTGACGATGCACTGTGTAACCTGGTACTTCAAGCGGTATGTCTGCACGTAATGAAGCAAGGCGGGCAACATTGGACTGATCCGCGCTCTGTTTTGCTTGACCTAAAATCACTTCATCCACTTCATTTGGGTCAATTTGCGTGCGAGCCAATAATTCTTTTATAACAGCAGCACCTAAGTAATCAGCAGTCTGATTCATTAGTGAACCGCCGAGTTTTCCAATTGCAGTACGAACTCCTTCTACAATTACTACTTCCTTCATGTGGCTTCCTCCTTAATTCAATGCATTGATGAAACGAGCTTCCGTATTTGCTTCAACTGTTTCTAAATCCACCCCTGGCATTAATTCAACTAAATGCAATTGACTGTCGATGAATTTAAAAACCGCTAAATCAGTAACTATGATGTCTACACTACGTGTAGAGGTAATAGGGTAATTACATTCCTTTAAGATTTTACTTTTTCCATCTTTTGATGTATGAGTCATGGTTACAATGACCTTGCGAGCTCCAACGAGTAAATCCATTGCGCCGCCGACACCAATAATATTTTTTCCTGGTACTGCCCAGTTAGCGATACGTGCGTGTTCATCTACTTGAAGAACCCCAAGTATTGCTACGTCCACATGACCACCGCGAATCATCGCAAAAGATGCTGCACTATCAAAATAAGAGGCACCAATAGCTTCTCCAACTGCAAATTTACCTGCATTGACGATATTTGGGTCTATATCTTCTTCGTGTACATCTTCCACGCCGAGCATTCCATTTTCAGTGTGGAAGAAAACATGGTTATGTTCTACATAGTTGGCCACAAGTGTTGGAATCCCAATACCTAAGTTAATAATTTGCCCATGCTCTAATTCTTTGGCTGCACGTTTGGCAATAGCTTCTTGAATTGGATTAGCCATGTTCGATGACACCTTCCTTTGTCAAAATCTTTTTCGCTAAGATGACGCGATCAACGAATAGGTGGGGTGTAACGATTTCATCACTTTTTAGTTCGCCAACTTCTACAATTTCATCCACTTCCACAATTACCGTTTTAGCAGCAGTTGCCATAATAGGGTTAAAGTTACGTGCAGTTTTGTAATATACAAGATTGCCTAATGTATCCGCTTGATAAGCACGAATAATTGCTACATCTGCCTTTAACGCCTCTTCTAGTACATATTCTCCGTCGTCAAACATTTTTGTTTCTTTACCTTTTGATAAATTTGTTCCATAAGAGGTTTTTGTATAATACCCAGCAATTCCTGCGCCACCTGCTCGAATGGATTCAGCTAATGTACCTTGTGGCAATAAATCGATCTCGATTTCACCACGTTGGAAAGCATCGCCTACGTCTCGATTTCCAGTAAAATAAGAGCCAATCGCTTTTTTTACTTTCTTTTGTTCTAGCAATTTTCCTAAGCCTTTACCTTGTTCACCGAGGTTATTACTAATAATGGTTAAGTCTTTTACCTCAAGTTCTACTAAAGTATCAATTAGTGTCAGAGGACCACCTACAAGACCAAAGCCCCCAACCATAATCGTTTGACCAGTTTGGACACAATCCAGTGCCTCTTCCGCTGAGTTATAAATTTTCATCTTTTTCACTCCGTTATTTTTGAATAAGTGCGTCACTGATTTCGAACCAGGAAGGAATACCGGCTGTCAAAAGACAAATGTATCCAAGTTCAGCTAAGCGAGGTTCATCTACGCCTTTTTCACGTGCTTGTTTTGCCCAGTAATCTGTTTCTGCATTTTGTAAAACCGTCGTGTATATGCCAGTCATTAAAATGTGTTTCATTTGTTCATTGACTATATTTGATTCAAGTAATTTAGCAGATAAAGCGTTTTCATCACCATTCACAAAAAGAGAGATGAGCTGTTCGTAGTAACTTTTACTTTCTTCGGTGGAAGTGAAATTTGCATAATAACGAACAATATCTACAGCTTTAGCATCATGTAGAATTTTTTCAGCATGTGTGCCAGTTAGCTCAAGTGCATACTCAAAAGATTGAAGACCTATTTGTAATGCTTTTTCTCCACCGTAGTTATAGGCAACAAGTAAATACTCAGCCAATTCTCCAAGAGTAGCACCGCCATCGATTGCACCTTTTGTATGGTAAACCATGCTTCGAGCATAATGTCGAGCTGAATTAATGCCAACTAGTAAAATATCTTTTTCTTTTACAGAAAGGACTCCCTCAGCCATTGCTGCACCACGTAATGCTGTGTAGTGATCTAACATTGCCGGATTGTAATCATGCATTTTTTGTACCCATCCCGGTACAACATCATAAACTTTTTTAAAGTACTCTAATCCAGTTGCCATCTATTTTCACTCCTTAAACAAAATAAAAAGGCCACACTACTCTCATGAACACGTAACATAAGTGTCATTTGAGAGTAATGAGGCCAACAGTCAAGTGGGGAAGAACAAAGAAAGGTTATTTCCTTGTAGCCACCTGATAGGCTTTATATATGATTAATTAAATATTCACATAAAGTTCGACAAATTTCAATCTTTTTTTATAATTTATTTACAAAATCTTTTATAGTTGGGTTAACATCGCTACGTTCTTCGAATACAAGTGTGTAATGATTGCTGTCAGACGTAACTTTATGAATATCTTTTGCGTATTGTTGTGTTTCAATATAAGATTCAGCTAAAAATAACGCAGGCATTGCACCAATACCACCTGTAGAATGTACTAATAACACTGGGCATTCTATATTAGCAAATATTTCCGCTGGTTTATATTCGTAGAAACTTTGGAAGTCTTGTCGAATCTTTGTTTCATCGGATTTATTCTCCCAGTGCCCATCTACTTCAGCTATCTCATAGCGACCAACACTTTCCATATGCTCATCCCAAACTACTCCGAGATTGCTATAGATTTTTTTTATTTCCTCCAAATAGGCTTCTGCAGATTCATAATGTTTACTAATGCGTCCTAGAGAAGGCTCCACTATTTGTCGTTGATGATCCGTACATGTGGCAGCACCATCAAGTAAAATGACTCCTTTTACATCATCGCGTTTACTAGCGACATTTGCCATAATGAACCCACCCATTGAGTAGCCCATTAATATGGGATTTTGTATATTTAACGCATCGATTAGATCAATAATATCTTGCGTATGTTGCTCAATACCTGTATTTTCTGTAGCGGCGGAACTATTTCCACGGCCTCGTAAATCGACAGAAATAAATCGGTAATCTCCTTTAAGTAATTCAGCATAGTAATGTAGTTGTTTACTATTTCCTGTTAAGCCATGCGCTCCGATGATGACCCCTTGTGTTCCCTCATATTCAGCATAGGCTAGCGTACCACCATTGACTTCGATTGAACGATATTCCATATGTATCCTCCTTATGTTAAAAGTCTAAAATTATTTGTACACCTACTTTCAGAAAATGTCAAAATATTTTTATAGATTTAACGAAGAAAATGGCAGAATCCACATAGCCTATATCTATTAAAAAGCCCGCCAGCATTAAGGCAATCTTTGACAAGAGTGTAGTAAAATTTGCATAATTCAGTCTGGCGATTTTGGGGCTAAAAAGTTATGCAAATATTTAAAGCACTTAAAGAATTGTAAAGCAGAATAATACTTAGAAAAACAGTTGGAACAAGTTACTTTTAAACTTTAAAAGAACTAATAGTACCGATTAAATTTCTTGATAGTATTGATATATTGTTGCTTGCGTAGACTACTAATTAGAATCTATTGGATATTAATTTTTTGAGTGGAGCATATAAATTTGTTTCTTAAGTTCTTATGTTTACAATGGAATAGAAACTTTTCAAAGAAAGGACAATTCTTAAATGTCAACTATACAAATACCTATATCAGTCTTAAATTTGGCTCCAATTCGCAAAGGGCAAGGACCTAAAGAAGCCATTGATGCAATGGTTGACTTGGCGCAAGCAACGGAGAAAATGGGATATACAAGATACTGGATTGCGGAGCATCATAATACTCCAACACTAGTTAGCTCCGCTACCTCTATTTTAATAAAACATACATTAGAAAATACCGAACATATACGGATTGGATCAGGCGGAATAATGCTACCTAACCATTCTCCTTTAGTAGTTGCAGAACAATTTGGTACAATGGCGACCATCTATCCTAATCGATTAGACTTGGGTCTTGGACGGGCACCCGGTACTGACCAACTGACGGCAACTGCACTAAGACGATCTCAAAATAATTCTGTCTATACATTTCCAGAAGATGTAAAGTCATTGCTAACGTATTTTGGGCCTGAAGAGTTCCAAGGTTATACAAAAGCTTATCCAGGTGTCGGCACGAATATTCCTATTTATATTCTCGGTTCATCGACAGATTCAGCTGTGTTAGCCGCTAAATTAGGCCTGCCATATGTATTCGCAGCACACTTTGCACCAAGACATATGGAGGAGGCAATTTCAATTTATCGAAATAATTTTCAGCCTTCTTCATACTTAAATTCTCCGTATATGATTGTTTGTCTAAATGTGATTGCAGCTGAAAGTGATGAAGAGGCAAAGTTTGAATCGACAACAATGCAGCAATTTTTCTTGAATGTTGTACGTGGCTCACAAATGCCGTTAAGTCCTCCAGTTGAAAACATGGATTCCCTATGGAGCCCATCTGAAAAAGAAATGGCTACATCGATGTCCAGTATGATTATGTTAGGAGATAAAAATTCCATTCGAGAGCAGTTAACCAATTTTCAAGAGAAGTATGACGTGGATGAAATCATGGCAGTATCTTATATTTATGATCCTGCCAAACAGAAACGTTCATATGAAATTTTAAAAGAAGTCGTCGATGGCAATTAAAGAGGTAAATAGAAGAGCATGCTTTAACAATCAAAGCATGCTCTATCTATTTTTCGTATTCATTATTAGCTTTTAAAAATCGTATTCGGCTTCTTTTGCTTCTCGAATTTTAGTATAGGTTTCCGTTAATACAACAGTATCTTCGACTAAACGATCGATTCGGAAGAAAACATCGTCATTAACGATTTCTTTCCGAATGAAATCCCTTTCTTCTATGAACACGTACGTTTGAACAATTTGAGATTTCATATACGATAATATAGGCTTTAGTTGTTGCTCTGCAATTAAGTAATGCTTGGCTGAACCTGCTGTTACAATCATACTCACCACTTTATCCCGAAAAGCATTAACGGGGAGCAAGTCAAAAATGTTTTTGAGTGTAGCAGGGATGGATGCTTGAAAAATAGGAGTTCCAATAATGATTGCATCGGCTTCCATAATTGTTTTTGCCACATACCCGGTGTCGCCCTCATATTCTAAATAATTCCGACCGTCACTGAATTGAACGTCATATTCTGCTAAATCTATTAACGTCACTTCTGCATCTGGATATTTTTCAGTGATAGTTTTAAATGTATAATTCATAGCAGTACGCGTTTTCGAGCCCACTCTAGAACCTGACAATCCTACAATTTTCATGTTTGGGGCCTCCTAATCTTTTGCTGTGTATTTTTTAATTGCCGGTAAGATTTCGGTACCGATCAATTCAATATTTTTTACTAATTTTTCATATGGTATACCACCAAAATCCATTTGTGCAATATAACGTTGGTGACCAAATAGTTCATGCTGATAGAGAATTTTTTCAATTATTTGCTGCGGGCTACCAATATTCATCACATCACGAGGATCTGCCCCTTGTGCAAAATGTTGTTTTGGATAGCCTCGTCCATTAATTAACTGCATCCCTTGATTCACGTAAGGGTAGGTCTCACTCTGTGCCTGTTGAGTGGTTTCGGCAGCATAGAAAAAGCCGGCAGTTGCAACTGGAAGAGTTGATGGATCAAAGCCGCTACGCTCGGAAGCCTCCCGGTAAGCATCAATAGAATATTTAAAGCTTGTAGCAGGTCCACCTAATGTAGCAAGCATCATCGGAACACCAGCGTAACCAGCCTTAATAGCACTAGCTGGAGGTCCCCCAACTGCACGCCAAATAGGTAATGAGCCGTTTTTAGGACATGGAATTACTCTAGCGTTATTTAATGAAGCGCGGAATTTCCCGTTCCAATTGACAACTTCCTCTTCATTTATTTTCAATAACAGATCAAACTTTTCTTCATACAACTCTTCGTAATCGCGAACGTTATACCCCAACAAATCAAAAAGACCTACACGAGATGCACGTCCAGCTATAATTTCAGCTCGCCCTTTAGAAATTAAATCAATCGTTGAAAAATCCTCATACACACGAACAGGGTCAGACGTACTAATAATGGTAGAGGAGCTCGCGATTTTAATTTTACTAGTTGCCTGGGCTATTGCTGCTAACACAACAGAGTGTGCCTGCGTTGCAAAATACTCCTGATGGCTTTCTCCGACACTAAAAAAGTCTAAACCTGCTTGCTCCGCTAGCTTGGCCAAATCTATAATCTCATGTATACGTTGTTCAGCTGAAATACGTTCACCTGTAAGTGGATCTGGGATATGGTCACCAAGAGTATACAGTCCAAATTCTAGACCCTTACTTTGGTCAATTCGATATTTTTTCATTTATATCAACCCTTCTATTAATAAGTATGTGTTATTTATTTCGTACTTACTTTACTTGTGTCTGATTTCACTATCTTGCTTTCAAATTTCTTTGAATGATGATAGTATAATCTGAAACGATATTTAATATAAGTACGTACTTAAAAGTGGTATAGTATACAAAAGGATACTAAGGAGCGAATATATATTGGAAATGCAGCCAGAACTATGTCGTGTAGAAGATGCTTTAGGTATATTAGTTGGGAAATGGAAGCCAATTATATTATTAATTCTATTGCAAAATGGAACAAAACGATTTAGCGATTTAAAAAGAAGCATACCAGGAATTACTCAAAAAATGCTTACAAATCAGCTTCGCGAATTAGAGGAAGAGGATATTATTACTCGTAAAGTGTACCCTCAAGTTCCTCCCAAAGTGGAATATTCCATCACGGAATACGGAAAGAGTTTAGAACCGATTTTAGTTGCAATGCATGATTGGGGAACAGCTCATACACTTCATAAAATGAAAAAAAAACAGCAGACTTTAGGGTAAACTGAAGTATTACCTACTTATGCAAGATAATGAAAACAATAATCTGTACCCTATAGAATGCCACTTAAAAAGTGTGATCTATAGGGTGCTTTTGTATAATGATAAAAATAGGCATTGGGAAGAAAGAGGTAGTGTGGGTTATGTGTGGTCGTTATACGTTATTTACAAATTACGAACAGCTTATGGATCGCTTTGATGTTGCTGTCGCAATGGATGAAGAGTTCTATGCACCAAGTTTCAATATTGCACCTTCCCAACAGGTTGTTGCAATTATCCATGATGGAAAAAGCAATCGCATGGGTCAGCTAAAGTGGGGACTTGTTCCGTCCTGGTCAAAAGACGAAAAAATAGGTTATAAAATGATAAATGCTCGAGCAGAAACAGTAGATGAAAAGCCTAGTTTTCGTCAGGCATTCTTAAAAAGACGTTGTTTAATTCCTATGAATTCTTTTTATGAGTGGAAAACGACAACCTCTGGAAAAGTGCCAATGCTAATTAAAATGAAATCGGATGAACTTTTTACGGTTGCAGGATTATGGGAAATGTGGAAAGCGCCGGACGGTAAAAGTATTTACACTTGTACCCTTCTGACAACGGAAGCTAATACTTTAATGGAGGACATTCATCATCGTATGCCTGTTATATTGAATCAAGAGAATGAAAAGAATTGGTTGGATTCTCTTCAGGACATAGATGAATTAAAAAGCATGTTGGTGCCTTATGATGCTTCTTTAATGGAAGCCTTTCCTGTCTCAAGTGAGGTCAATTCACCAAAGAATAATCACATAGGGTTATTAAACTCATTATAAAAGGGGCCATATGAATGGTCCCTTTAATAACTCTAGTGATATTATAACTTCTGATTATATCCATGGAGGAGATAAGCTTAATTCGCGCACAGCCTTTTGATTTATCTTTATAGAAGGAATTCACACATTTTTATTGAATTAAGATAATGGTTGATTTTATAAATAATACTATAATAGATTCGACTTTGCACGGACGTTAATGGATAGAGGAGGTCCAGTCTTGGATAATTTTTGGAATAGGATAATTTATAAAATTTGGTCTCCTATGTATGATAAGTTTTTTAATTCGGGTGCTTTTTTAAATGGTCGAAAAGAAGTGTTTAAGGAAACACATTTTAAGAGCGGACAAAAAATACTATTTGTTGGTGTAGGCACTGGCGCTGACTTAGAATTAATAAACCATGCAAATTTTGAAATTACTGCAGTTGATTACTCGACAGAGATGTTAAACCAAGCAAGAACAAAATTTGTAGATTCCTCCATTCAATTTTTAGAGATGGATGCACAACATATGGAATTTGAAAGTGAATCGTTTGATTATATTGTTGCCAGTCTAATTCTTTCTGTAGTGCCTGATGCCGATAAATGCTTTAGGGAAATGACAAGAGTTTTAAAATCGGAAGGTGACATAATTATTTTTGATAAATTTGTTCCAAAAAATAAAAAGCTATCATTGCCCAAGTCAATACTAAGACCGATCATAAGGATTTTAGGAACTGATATAGGCTTAAGCTTCGAAGAACTTTTCATAAGAAATAATGAAAATATTTATATAAAAGAAGACAAGCCAATTATGTTGAAAGGAATGTATAGAAAAATAGTAATTCACAAAAATTAACTGCCGCTGTTGTTTTTCCTTTTCTTTCTAATCCAAAAGGGCGTAATAATAATTAGGAACAAGACCATAAATCCATATAAATAACTCGAAGGAACATTTTTTACAATTCCAAAGACAATTGCTATCTCAATGGCAACTGCGGGAATCTTACCAATCGTACTTGCCCCCATGAAAAACCATCCACTAATGGAGGTCAATGAAGCTCCTGCGGTAACTAATCCGGATGGAACAAAAGGAATAATTCTAAATAAAATAACGAAGGAAAATACCTTCCAAGGAGAGCTGTTTTTTATTGCCTTAAAAATAGAATGATTAAACCATTCCTGCTGGACCTTTGAAAATCCCCAGCGATATAAATGAAACCCAAACAGTGCTCCGAGAATTTCTCCCGAAAATGTTAGAATGGTTCCCCATATTAAACCAAGTGCATCTATATTTATGGCAGTAACGAAGAAACTTGGCACAAAACCAATTGCCCCAAGGAATAAATTCAACAGGAGTAATAAAAGGAATTGGAGGGGGCTACTCAATGTTGGAATATGTTGTATAAATTCTTCCATAGATTACGAACCACCTATCCTTTAGCTATTCCGTTCTCTTGCTGCATTATACATCGCTTTGTTAACAACATCAATCTAACCTTCTCCTAATTAGAATAGGAATAATTTTACTTCCTATATACATCTCCTAAATGTATTATTTATATGGTACAAACTAATAAAGGAAGTGTAGATATTGTCTAAACATAGATCAATAAACGACAATATTAAAAATAAATTAAAAGCTGATTGTGGAAACTGTTTTGGACTGTGTTGCGTAGCTTTACCTTACGCAAAATCAGCTGATTTTCCATTGGATAAAGACGGAGGTACTCCTTGTTCCAACTTGCAATCCGATTATCGCTGTGGAATACATCAAAACCTTAGAAATGAAGGATATAAAGGCTGTACAGTTTATGAATGCTTTGGCGCAGGGCAAAAAGTATCCCAGTTCACATATAAAGGGAATGATTGGAGAGATAATCCTTCAACCGCTAAGGAAATGTTCGATGTCTTTCCTATCATGCAGCAACTTCATGAAATACTTTTGTATTTAAGTGAAGCGCTTTGTCGAGAGGAGACAAAGCCTATATATAGAGATTTAGAAGAGGCTTTGGAAAAAACGGAGGAACTTACTCAATTGCCTCCCCAATCAATTTTAACTATTGATGTCCATGCCCACAGAGCGGCTGTTAACGAATTCCTTTTGCGAACAAGTGAACTTGTAAGATCTAAAGCTCCAATAAAGAAGCAGAAAAAGATTGGTCGGGGAATAGAGCTATTAGGAGCAAACTTAAGAGGAGCAGATCTTAGAGGAGCAAACCTTAGAGGTGCGTTTCTTATTGCGGCAAACTTGCAGAATGCGGATTTGAGGATGTCTGATTTTATCGGAGCAGACTTGAGAGACGCTGACATAAGTGGAGCAAATTTAACGGGAAGCATTTTTCTTACTCAAGCACAAATAAACGCTGCAAAAGGAGATAGAAATACTAAGTTACCATCCTCCTTAAAAACACCTTTTCATTGGACTAATTAAACAAATAATAGAGTGGTTGCTTTGTGAGGAATTTCTGGAAATAGTCAACACTCATCAAATAAAAGGGAGCTTACATAGAATTAGGAGAGCATCTATTTTTTAATTATCTCAAAAGCAGAATATAGCCGTAAGATTACCGAAAAGAAGGGTTGGTCGTGATGGAAGTTACGAACAACCCTTCAAAAAATTCTACGTTAATGGTGTGGGAATATTGTTTTCAAAGGGAGCGATTAGCTCTTTTTTTTTACCGAAAAGACCCATTAGTTGTTTCTAATTCTTAGTTCATTTAATATTATTTTTAAAATTAATCTAACGAGGAGCGTTCACATGAAAGCACTGATCTTTGAGGAGTTTGGTGGACCGGAAGTACTGCAATATAAAGAAGTTTCTGACCCTATCATGAAAGAAAATGAACTATTGATAAGAATGAAAGCGATTGGATTGAACTTTGCTGATATATACAGAAGAAAAGGAAATTATCATCTTGCAGGTCAGCCTCCATATATCTTGGGGTACGAAGGGGCGGGTGTAGTGGAGCAAGTAGGAAAGGATGTAACGACCTTGAAGGTTGGTGATCGAATTGCTTTTGCAGATGTCCCATTTGCTAATGCTGAATTGGTCACCGTTCCAATAGATAAAGTTATACCGTTACCGATTGATATTTCCTTTGAAACAGCTGCTTCGGTTTTACTCCAGGGCTTAACCGCCCATTATTTAACGAAAGATAGTTACAAAATTACAGCGAATGACACTATACTTGTGCATGCAGCTGCAGGTGGAGTTGGTCAAAATCTTATACAAATAGGTAAGCTTTTAGGAGCAAAAGTTATCGGGCTAACCTCCTCAGTAGAAAAATCAAAAGCTGCATCCACGGCAGGAGCAGATTTTGTGTTTTTATATAGCGAAGATTGGATTGAACAAATCAAAGACGTAACAAACGGTCTAGGGGTAGACGTGGTTTATGAATCAGTCGGTTCTACCTTATTAGAAAGTTTTGAGGCTACAAAAGTAGGTGGAACAGTCGTATTTTATGGTATGTCGGGTGGCAATCCTGCTCCGATAGATCCGAGAATGCTAATGGATACTTCTAAAACACTTACAGGTGGGGATCTTTGGAACGTTCTAACTTCATTTGAGGAAAGAAAAATTCGTTCAACACAGCTATTTGAGTGGATTAAAGATGGGAAAATAAAAGTGAATGAACCGACAACTTACTCATTACAGGATGGTGCTCAAGCGCACGCCATCTTAGAAAGTAGAATAAGTGTCGGGAAGATTTTATTAATACCTTAAAACAAAGTAATTGTGAAATGTATGTGACATTTTATAATAAAATTATTTATCTCGAAATCAAAGTAGTTTACAATCTAATAGACTATCTGTTAATATATCGTATGTTATCAATATAATTTTTGGAGGAATAACAAGTGAATATATTAGTAGTAAAAGCAAATAACCGTCCAGCTGCTGAAGCTGTTTCAAGTAAAATGTACGAAACATTTATGGAAAATATCGAAGGTGCAAATGTAACCACTTTTGATGTATTTAAAGAAGATATGCCTTACTTCGGTCAAGATCTTTTCAATGCTTTTGGAAAAGTTCAAAACGGTGAAGAATTAACTGACTTAGAAGCACGTCTTTTAGCTGCAAAACAAAAAGCTATGGACGCATTAACTGCTGCTGATGTAGTAGTATTCGCATTCCCTTTATGGAACTTAACAATTCCAGCACCATTACAAACGTTTATCGATTATGTGTACCAAGCTGGTTTCACATTCAAATACAGCGAAGAAGGTCAATTAGTAAGCTTAATGACTGATAAAAAAGCCGTTATTTTAAATGCACGTGGTGGCATTTACTCTTCTCCAGAAGCTGCACCAATGGAAATGTCTGCAAACTACATTAAAAATGTAGTAGGTGGCGTATTCGGTATGCAAATTACGGATGAAGTTATCATTGAAGGTCACAATGCAATGCCTGACAAAGCAGAAGAAATTATTGCAGCTGGTTTAGAAAATGTAAGAGTAGTTGCTCAAAGCCTTTCTAAACAATTAGTATAATTTAATTTCGTACTATAAAAAACGTTCACAAGTCTAATGATGACTAGTGAACGTTTTTTTATATTTACAGGTCAAATGTTTATCCCATTTATATAAGGGAAAATACTTGATAATTAAATTGTTAAAAGGAGAGGTTATTTTGTATGGGTAAAACTGTTGCCGAGGTTGTAGTGGATCAACTGTCTTTATTGGGGGTTAAGCGAATTTACGGAGTTGTTGGGGATGCTATTATCGGGTTATTGGATGCCCTGGACAAACAGGAGAAGATTCAGTTTATCCCTGTGAAGCATGAGTCGGTTGCGGCATTTATGGCATCTGCTGAAGCTAAGCTAACGGGAAAACTTGCGGTTTGTACGGCTACGATGGGACCAGGGGCAGCAAATTTACTGAATGGCCTTGGGGATGCTTATTCGGATAAAGCACCTGTGCTAGCACTGACGGGCCAGGCACCACTAAATAAAATAGGTACAGACTATCAGCAATATGTTGATCAACAAGAACTGTTTAAACCATTTGCCACTTTTTCCGCAAATCTTGCTAGTGAGGATGCAATTGTGGATCTACTCGTCAAAGCGTCCCAAATTTCCTTAGAACAGCGAACGGTCACACATATATCAATTCCAAAGGATTTATTTCAATTAGAAACAAAAAAGAAACCTCGAAAGTTACCGTCTGTGATAGAAGGAACGACCTCTTTTCAAATAGAAGATTTAAAAGAAATAGCGGAAGTAATGAAATCGGCAAAAAAACCTATGATTCTTGCTGGAGCAGGAGCTGTAAATGGATCTTCGTCTCTTGAAGAGCTTTCTAAAGCTTGGGGAGCAGGCATATTGGTAAGTCTAGGGGGAAAAGGAGTATTTAAGGAAGATACGCCACAACTTCTACAAGGAATCGGGGAAGGGGGAAATCCTCATGCAGCTGATGTATTCAAGGAAACTGATGTCGTTTTACTAGCAGGAGTGACATGGTGGCCAGAGGGCTATGTGCCTACAAATGCAAAGATTATTCAAATTGATACCCATTTTGAAAATGCTACAAAAGGTATTCCAGTTGAAATGGGTGTTAAAGGCAAAGTAGAGCATGTGGTTCCACTACTTTTACAAAGCTTAGTAGACTATCAGACGAATACCGAGTGGTTATCTCATATCGAAGAAACGAAAAGAAAATGGTCAAAACAAAACGAAGAAGAAGGTAAAAAATCTGGTTTCCCTGTCTCTCCTTCTCGCATTGTCCGAGCTATTGAAAAAACAATCGCTGAAGATGCGGTACTAACATTGGACACTGGAGATGTAACGGTTTGGTTTAACCGTAATTTCCGTCCTAATAGTCAGAGAGTATTATTTTCAGGCTATTGGCGCTCCATGGGCTTTGGACTTCCAGCTGCCATTGCCGCAAAACTGGAACAGCCTGAAAAGCAAGTGGTTGCTGTTGTAGGGGACGGTGGTATAGAGATGACGTTGGCTGATCTTCTAACTGCAACTCGCTATAACTTGGATATCACAGTAATCGTATTTAACAATGGTTCTTTACAAATGGAAATAGATAAAATGCAAGCAGCTGGAGATAGAGAACTAGGTACACAATTAACGAATCCAGACTTCGTTAGAGTGGCGGAAGCATGCGGGTGGACTGGTCTCCGAGCAGAAATAGATAGTGAATTAGAAACAATTCTCGAACAAGCAATTAGAACAAATGGTCCGACCTTAGTTGATATTCCAACCGCTCAGGAGTTCTTTCCAGAAACAAAGTGAAGCTGTAAAAAGAATAAAAACAAATAAAGTCCTGTGTTCAACTCGCACAGGACTTTTCATTAATAATTATGATTCTTTCGCATTTGAAGGGGCTGCTCTTACAGCGAGTCGTTCTTGTTCTTGCTCTGCAAGAATTTCGTTGTCTTCTGCGTTATCGCGAGTGACTTTTTGTGTAAGTATTGCTCCAACTGCCACTAATATCATTACGGCGATATAATATCCCTTTTCATTGAGCTCTAAATTATCTGCATTATAAAGACCGATGCTAAACATGAAGACGCCAGCGAATAAAGTAAAATAGGATAATACCGTGAATGCCATTGTATTACGCCTTCTATACCTTCTATTATTCATAAAAATCTCCTTTCTTCATTTCTAATATATATTCAGTAGTAAGGAAAAATTACCCTTTATCTTTAATTTACAGGAAAGACGTTTTTCAAACAAGATGTTTTGTAAAGAAAGAAATCATTAAAAATTGCTTATATATTCCTTGAAATATGAACCAGCAGTAACCATCTTCGCACCATACCAAAACATTTCTCCATCAACTAAAATTATTTTCGTGTTCGGAAGAAACGATTGAAATTCTGCTACATGTTTTTCTTGGAAAGGAAACGGTTCGGATGCCAAAAAAAGAACGTCAAGGTTAGCCTTTGCAAATTCTTCCTTTGAAACAGCAGGATATCTGGAACCAACTTTTTCAAATGGATTATGAAAACCAAGCGTATGTAAAACATCATTAATATAGGTAGTTCCACCAACAACCATATAAGGCTTCCGCCAAATGACATATGCCGCTTTTTTCTTTTCGTTACCAGGAACTACAGGGAATGAAAATTTACATGAGGTTATAAGCTCTTCTGCTTTTTGTTCTCTATTAGTAAGTGCCCCCAATGTTCTTATAAAACGATATGCATCCTTGATTGACTGTACTTCTAAAACAAATACTGGTGCAATTTTTTCTAAAGCTTGCACAATCTCTTTTGTATTTTCTTCCTTTTCAGCTAGAATCAAATCAGGTTGTAATTCCCGTATTTTTTCTTCGTTTACTTCTTTTGTACCTCCCACTATTTCTACTTTTTCCACCTTCTTTTGAGGGAAAATGCAATATTTCGTACGGCCGATTATTTCATTTTCTAAACCTAAAGCAAATAATGTTTCTGTAATCGCAGGACAAATGGAAACAATGCGGTTGGGGGAAGAAGTGACCTTCACTTCTCTTCCAAGATGATCAGTTAATAAATTAGTCATTACATTTCTCCTATTCTTTAAAAATATATAACTTCATACTTCGATATCCTCTAAAAATTGTCCTCTAAATCATACAATACTATTCTATCGTAACAATATAATGCAAGCGCTTGCATTATAGTTGTGGAAAGATTAGAATATTTCTAACACTTGGTAAAAATGGGATGGTGAAAGAAATGGAGCCTTGGTGGAAGCGTAGTGTCGTCTATCAAATTTATCCAAGAAGTTTTATGGATTCCAACGGAGATGGAGTCGGTGATTTACAAGGTATTATCTCAAAAATGGATTATTTGAAGAAACTAGGTATAGGTATTATTTGGCTGAGTCCAGTCTATGATTCTCCTAATGATGATAATGGCTATGACATTCGAGACTATCAAACGATCATGCAAGAGTTTGGAACAATGCAGGATTTTGAACAGCTGATTGAGGAAGCGAAACAAAGAGATATTCGAATTGTGATGGATCTAGTTGTGAACCATACTTCAGACGAGCATGCATGGTTTGTTGAATCGCGTTCATCAAAGGATTCTAACTATCGCGATTATTATATTTGGAGGGATGGTAAAGGGGCACAACCTCCAAATAATTGGGGCTCTATATTTTCGGGACCGGCATGGGAAAAGGATGAATTGACAGACTCTTATTACCTTCATTTATTCTCGAAAAAACAGCCAGATTTAAATTGGGAGCACGAGCCGCTTCGAAATGATATTTTTGATATGATGACGTTTTGGTTAGAAAAAGGAATTGGCGGCTTTCGGATGGATGTCATTAACTTTATTTCAAAGGACGAGAAACTTCCTGACGGAGAGATTCACCATGAACAAGGATATGGTGATGGAAGTACTTATTTTATGAATGGGCCAAAAATTCATACATATCTACGGGAAATGAATGAGAAGGTTTTAAGTCGTTATGATGTATTAACTGTAGGAGAAATGCCTGGAGCTTCAACAGAAGATGCTCGAATCTATACAAATCCAGAAAACCAAGAAGTGAATATGATCTTTACATTTGAGCATATGAATTTAGATAGTGGCCCTAATGAGAAATGGGATGTTCGACCATTAGAATTAGTAGCATTAAAACGGAACCTCGAAAAATGGCAGCATGCACTGCATGAAGTAGGGTGGAACAGTCTTTATTGGAATAATCATGACCAACCTCGAGTCGTTTCCCGTTTTGGTGAAGATGGTGCATTTCGAGAAGTATCAGCTAAAATGTTGGCTATTTGTCTTCATATGCTTCAAGGGACACCTTATATATACCAGGGTGAAGAGTTAGGAATGACGAATGTAAAGTTTGATAGTTTAAGTGAGTATCGTGATATTGAAACGCTGAATATGTACAAGGAAAAGCGTCAGCAGGGAATTGCTCATGAAACAATTATGTCTAGTATTTATGCAAAGGGTAGAGATAACGCACGTACGCCAATGCAGTGGACATCTAACGGAGGTTTTACGACGGGTACACCATGGATTCGGATGAATACGAATACTTCTTTTATTAATGCGGAACAAGCCATTGCAGACCCATCGTCCATTTTTTATACGTATCAAAGGCTAATCCAATTAAGGAAAATACATGCTATCATCACGCATGGTAGCTTTCAATTATTGTTACCTGATCACCCGGATCTGTTTGTGTACAAACGACAAACAGCCGAAGAAGAATGGCTAATTGTAAACAATTTTTCAGAGAAAACAAACCAACTTGTGTGGAAGGAATGTAACCTTCCTCAAACCAAAGGAAACATTATGATAGCTAACTATGATTCTCCTAAATTAGAGGGAGATATGGTTGAAGTACGTCCTTACGAGTCATTTGTGATTGCTTTTGAAAGGGGAAAGTAGATTGAAGAAAGTTCTTGGTGTTGATATTGGAGGAACAAAAATAAGAATTGGTGTTGTAAGTGAGTCTGGTAACGTTATAGAGGATACAACTATTCCCACTGTTTTACCGCTATATCCTTATTTAGAAGAGCAAGTGTTAAAGATGATGGAGAATTATCCCGATTTATTGGGGATTGGAATAGGTACTAGAGGAATGGTCGACGCCAAAACAGGAGTTGTAACCTTTGAGACAGAACTTGAAGGCTGGCAGGGCACCCCTGTAAAAGCTCAACTAGAGGCAGCAACAGGTTTACGTGTGGAGATTAACAATGATGCAAATTGCGCTGCGCTTGCAGAAGGAAAACTTGGTGCAGCAAAAGACTTCGAAAGAGTAGTTTGTTTAACAGTAGGAACTAAACTTGGAGGCGGCTTCGTTTTTGATGGAAAAGTGGAAAACGGAGTACATGGTGGAGCAGGAGAAGTAGGTCACTTAATCTTATATCCGCATGGCCTACTTTGTGGCTGTGGTAGACAGGGATGCAGTGAACAATATGTCTCTGGTACTGCATTAAAAAGATTAATAGAAGAGGAAAATGTCATCGATCCTGATACAGGGAAACTGGCAATATCCCATCAACTGTTTCGTCTAGCATCTACAGGACTTTCAAGTGCTATAACAGTACGCAATCGATTTCTTTCGGATTTTGCAATTGTTATATCTAATCTCCAAGCAGTGTTAGATATGGATTGCGTTGTAATTGGCGGAGGGGTTGCAGATTCGGCTGATGATTGGTGGGAGAACCTGCTTACTATGGTAGAACCACTTAAACTAAAACCATTAGAAATAAAGCGTGCCAATTTTGGAAATGAAGCAGGAATGCTTGGAGCGGCCATGCTTGTTATGGATATGATTTAATAGAAAAAACGTTTTGTTCATTGGGGGCAAAACGTTTTTTATTCGTAATCGGATGGCTAAGAAGAAAAATCGGGCGGTTGACCTGAATAATCGGATGGCTCAACCAAATAATCGGATGGTTCATCAGTAAAATCGGATGGTTCGACCGAATAATCGGATATGGTCTACTCATATCTTCCTTTACCAAAAAAAGTAGTGCAACCATTTATTGGTGTGCACTACTTTTTTTCAATATCCAGGTTTCTTAAGTATTTTAAACATATTTGTTTTATACCCTTCTACTCCTGGTTGGTTAAATGGATTGATGTCGAGTAAGTATGCACTATACGCACAGGCCATCATATAAAAATATAATAAGTGGCCAAGATTACACTCATCTATTTGTTCCATTGTAATAGTAATTTGGGGAACTCCGCCATGCAAATGAGCAGATGCTGTTGCTTCGTGACATGCAGCATTAAATTCATGAAGTGTAAGGCCACTTAAATAATTCAGTTCGTCCCCGTCATTTTCTGCTTCAAAAACAGTCAAATCAACATCCGTCTTTTCAACCATCAAAAATGTTTCGAACAACATACGTTTACCGTCTTGAATGTATTGACCTAGGGAATGCAGATCCGTTGAATAAAGAACAGACGAAGGGTAGATTCCTTTCCCTTCTTTTCCTTCACTTTCTCCGAATAATTGTTTCCACCATTCTTGTACATATTTTAACTTCTCGTCAAAAGTTGCCAAGATTTCGACAGGATAGCCCTTATCATATAAATGCTTGCGGATAACAGCATATTGAATTGCACGATTCGATTTTGTATCAAATTTAGCAAATTCCTGTTCTGCTATTTTTGCGCCATTGATCAGTTGATTGATATCGAAACCTGCAGCGGCAATTGGTAACAAACCAACCGCCGTCAAAACAGAATAGCGACCTCCAATACTATCAGGTACAACATAACGTTGATATCCTTTTTCTACTGCCAGTGTAAGCAAAGCACCTTTTTCTTGGTCAGTTGTGACGATGATACGTTTTGCAGCTTGATCGCCATATCGTTTTTCCATGTACTGTTGTAAAAAACGAAATGCGATTGCGGGTTCGGATGTCGTTCCTGATTTTGAAATGACGTTCAATGTAACATCTTTATCGTCTAAATATGTCATTAATTGCTTTAAATATTCACCACTTACTAGGTGTCCAGCGAAGATTACTTCTGTCTCTTTAGTTTTTTGAAATGGTGTAGATAACGCTTCTATTACTGCTTTCGACCCTAAGTAGGATCCTCCAATACCTATGACAACCAACACATCGGAATGAGAACGAATTCGCTCAGCGGTTTCTTTTATATCGTTTAAAAAATCTTGGTTCAAAGTGCTCGGCCAATCTAACCAACCTAAAAAATCTGCACCTTCTGAAGATTTCGTTTGAATTCCTTTATGTATTGTTTCTAATTTGTTTTCTAACTCAAGTGTAAGGAGCTCAAGGTAGTCTCCAGAATAATTTATGGAAATATTCATGCTTATCCCCTTTATACAGCATATTTTTCTAACTTTTATTTTACCATTGTTTAGAAAATAAATCGCACATATTGATGCATTTCAAAAGAGTGAGGAGAAGAAGTTAGGGACATACACCAAAAACGATTAAACCAACCAAAAAAATCACATTTTGCATTAACGCAGAATGTGATTTTTTCTTCTTAAAACATTGGGAAAATATATGAAATTAGGAACCAAAGAACACCAAAGAAGATAATGAGATAAGCAGCATATTTAATAAATGTCGCACCTACTAAACCAGTATCTGTTTTTTCTTCCCGATGGACTTCTACACGTTTTTCTTCATCCATTTCTCTTCACTCCATCCCTGTATATTCTTGTAATCTACATACCCTGTAAATACCAATGTAAACAAATAAAAGCACACATTTGGTAATCTACCAAAATGTGTACTTTGTAATGTAACATCATATTTATTGAACTTCCATATGCAAATCACCAGTTTTAGCTAGTCCTTTAACTTTTAACAAATGATACACGGAAAGAGAAATAAGAGCTGGTAAAGCTACTCCTAATACAAGGTACATCAGGAGAACACCTATACCTTGATTAGCCAAGATATTAAGAGGAGCAATAAAAGAATTTAGTCCAAGTCCAGCTAAAGTGTATGGAACCTGGAAGTTAAAAACTAATATGGTGATTGGTGCACAAATAACAGAAGCAAGAAATGGACCAATAACAAGTCTTGGGTTTTTAACAATATTCGGAACTTGCACTTTAGGTGTTAAAAAAGACTGCGCAATATTTGCACCAAGATCATTTTGTTTCCATGACATCGCTGTCCACCCTGCAAACTGAGCAGTACATCCAATTAATGCAGCTGCGCTGGAAACAGGGTCGAGTTGTAATGCAATTGCAATTGCAGCAGATGAAGCAGGGGACATAAGGAAAATACTCCAAACAAGTGCGATAACAATTGAACCCATAAGAGGGGAACCTGTTACAGAATTCGCTATAAATCTACTTAATGATTCTAATAGTGGAGTTGTTACTGTGGCTAAACCAACACCGGCGACACCTCCAATCAGTATAGATGCGAATGGGATAGCTAGCATATCTAACTTTGTCTTACCGGCAATGCGTTTTCCAACCCAGATAGCAACGATTGCAGCCAAAACGGCGCTAATCGGTTGTCCTGTAGTAAGTACCCAGGTACCCTCTGCACTAAGGTGCAAAGCATTAGCACCTACAGTACTACAAGCCATCGCACTAAATATTACTAATGTATTTCCGCCAAGTTGGTAGGCGATACCAGCTCCTATAGCAGGAGCTAACATAAGCTGTGCAGCCTTTCCAATTACTAAAAAGCCCTCCCAACCTGTAAATGTTCCAAATGTTTCTATAAGAAGACCGATCCCTAGAGTGACAAGAACTGCATTTGCTAATCCTTGGGAACCCTTGTACATTCGGTTGACCAAATATTCTTTCGTCGACTGCTTCATTATGTATTCCTCCTAATATATAGTATTAAATATATTACAAATTATTAAAAAATAAAAAGCCCTTATCAAGGACCAGCACGCTAAACTATTGATTGGCTGTTGCCACATTAACTTAATTGATTTCTCTAATATCGTCTTCGTGTTGTCTATTATTCATGATGTCTGTTTCTCTCTTATGAAATTGTTATAATACTAATATAATTATTATTTATAGTCAATATCAATTTTTCTAAATTTTATAAATAGCACGTATTTGGCAATTAGGCTAACTACGTACATTCTGTTTTATCAGCGAGTAGTGTATCAGTAATGAGCAATTAAAGTAAAAACTGGTTAGATCATTTACTAACCAGTTTTTACTATTTAAATTCCTATTTTAAGTTGTTCCCATTCTTCCCTTAATATACCCATGCGGATTGAATCGTAATATTCTCCATTGTAAAATCTCACTTTACGGATTCGTGCTTCCATTGTCATACCTAGTTTTTCTCCTACACGAATCATCCGCTCATTACCTGACCACGTTGTAAATCCAACACGAACTAAAGGTATAGTGCTAAATAAATGCTCTGCCCAAAGTTTTAAAGCACGTGTCCCCAAACCTTTTCCCCAATTAGCCGATTCGTGAAAAACAATCCCCATCTCTAGCCATTTAGAAGGCTCATGCTCCCAGTAATATGAAACAGTCCCGCAGGTTAAGCCTGCAACTTCAATTACCCACATATTTTCTCTTTGTACAAATGAATCGGCTTTTTCCATAAACGCTTCGAATGAGATAGCCTTATGCTCAAAATACGGTGCATCCCATTTTTTCCATTCGGGTGCCTCATCTTTATAAATTAGTTCCCAAAGTCTTGGTAAATCTCCCTTTTGTATAGGTCGTAAAATTAACTCTTCATCTTGATAAAACATGCAATTCCTCTTTTCTTTTCAAGTTTTAAAATGAAGGGAATCGAATTGAAAAGAGTAGGCGAATGCCAATTACTTTTCAATCACCATTTGAAAGTTTTTCATTTTTAACACTCCTCTCGTTATATAAATTTATTATAATATAAAAATAAAATTAGTTAAAATTGGAAAAGAGCTAAAAGAAAAAGGAATTACTAAAAGTTCATCGAATGACTTATACGGTGAAATTTTTTTGTTAGGAGGATGAACATGGAAGTAATACAAAAAGTCATAGAGGAATATTTTAAGTCTTGGAATGATGGATTTAAAAGTAAAGATGGAGATGGGATCAGGCTGTTTATGTCTGAAAACTTTGTTGGCTATTGGGCTCATTCAAACCTCGATCAACCAGACCGATATGAATATAACTATGATTTAAACAGTGTATTAGAGCAGTATGGTAATGCAGAAAAAAGTTTTGTGCCTGTTTCTGTGACAGAACGAAAAAATGGGGAGGAGTTTTTAATCATGGGAAGAGAAACAAACAGGATTGATGGTAAACCTTATTCGGCTCAATGCATGTTTGTTTGGAGAAAAGAAAAAGATAACTGGAAACTATTGCGCGAATATATTGAGTTAGAGAGGTAATAGTCTGGTTAGAAAAAGGCATGTATTATATTAAACACATGCCTTTTTCATAAAGATAATAATCTATTGATTGGTTGTCTTTAAAGCTTCACATAATTCCTCTATGGAGTTTACTATTACTCCATTTTGTTTAATCAAACCAATGACAAACAGGTTTCGATACATAAATTGGTTTTCTGTTCCATCTGCTACTAATGCATCGACTTTTTTTATATTGTCTCTTCCTTGTTGTCGAGTATCAGTATAAAGTCCAAAAATAGGACGATTTAGCATGGAAAATGCTCCAATTTCAGCAGCCACACCAGCATCTATTTCAACTCCATCAATAATAGCTACTAAAAAGTCGCTGTTCTTTAAAGCTTCTATGTCTGCATTTGCAATTGCTAAACTATCTGCGTAAGCCGATTTGTCATTTATCGCCAAGTTTTCTTGTGGTACATATAAGTCCACGCCTGGGATTGCTACTCGAACTTCTTTAGCTACCAATTCATTGACTAATCTATCCCCTAAACCAAATAACCCATTTGCTAAATAACCTTTTGTCATCATCATTCCTCCAATTCATCATTAATATTGTAGAGGAAGTTATATAAAAGCAAAAGGACATCATACACTTTTTGCCGAATTAATGTCTGATTGCATTTTTTCTTATTATCTCGTATCAAAAGCTCAAAGAGGGTGTGAAAATGGATGAACTTGTATGATTTGAAAAATGAACTGTTATTACTAAACGATTTAATATATTTTGACGAAAATGAATTCCTTAGAGAGAAATGTGCTGATGAGAAGGTGCTAAAGAAAATAATTGAAAAGTTTGAGGAAAAGCTTGAAACAATATCGAATTACAAACTAGAGAATCAAATTTTTATTTATGGAAGTATAGGCAATTTATATAGAATTACTGGAAATACAACGTCGGCAATTGAATGTCTAGAATATGCTGTTTCATTAAGCGAAGAGAATAATAAGATAGCCAATATAATTCGACTTGGGGAAGCGTTAAAATATGATGGACAACATGATTTGGCATTAAAAAAGTTTGAACAAGCCATTAATATGTGTACGTTGGATTTAAATTATACTATCCTATTAGACTTTGCTTATCAGCATAAAGGAAAGTGTCTTTTAGAATTAGGGCAGCCGATTATGGCTTTGGATAATTTTCAACAAGCATTGTTATTAAGGCAAGTAAAAGGGGACCCATCTTTAATTGAATCTACTCAAAAGGCTGTTAAATTTACAAAGCAATATCGAGGTATTTAATGAGACTATCAATAATTGAGCAAGCAGAAATTCAAACCATAACATCCAGATTGGATGCTATTCAGTCGATAGAAGGTAATCCAATGGGCGTTCATCAATTGGTAAAGGGAAAAACGCATGCTTTTTCTGTTAAAAAAATTCCTGGTTCGGCTTTTAATACAGTTCGAGGGTTAAACGAATTGGATTTACTACACTTAGAGGAAATTTTTCGATTTTATAAAGATCTTTCCATGAACTTTAGAATAGAAATAACACCTGAAAATAGCTCGGATCCATTATTCCGTGCATTAACTGAACATGGTTATTATCAATCTGGTTTTCATAATTCATTTATCGGTGAAACAGTTAATTTAAAGGGACAGAGCCAACAATCAGAGGTGGAGATACGTCCATTGTTGAAAGATGAGTTTGATTTATTCGCTTCAATTTATGTCCAGGCTTTTGATCTTCCCGGTTTTACTCAAGATGGTATAAAGCAAAATAATAAGGTTTTATTTGATGTACCTGGTTGGGATTTTTATGCTGCATTTGTGAATGATGTGCCTGCTGGAATTGCTGTTTTGTTTATCAAAGATGGAATTGGAACATTGGCAGCCGCTGCAACTTTGCCAGAATATCGGCGCAAAGGTGTACAAGCAGCTTTACTTCACAAACGGATACAAGTTGCTATGGAAAAAGGAGCAAAATATATTGTAAGTGAGACATCTTTTGGAAGTGCTAGCCATCGAAATATGGAAAGAGTAGGTATGAAATTAGCTTATACCAAAGCTTTATGGAGTAAATTCCGATAAAGAGGTGATTAAATGAACGGATATGTGTATCCAGACTTTAGGGGTAGTAGTAGATAGGATTTTGGAATATTGTCCATTATAGGAATGAGTTTATCAACAGCATTAAAAACAAGTAATGATTATTCATCATCCGATAAATTAGTTATATTAATCCTAATGATACTATTGCTTCTGTTTGGTTTAATCACTGGAATTGATTCATTTTTTCTTAAAAATAAAGCTTGGAAATTTATTTATACTGGATTATGTTTAATGCTTGGTTTTGGCTTGATGATAACCTGTTTACTATCATTTGGCCCGAGTGGTTTTAAAAGTGAACTTTTCATTATGTTCATCGGAATTATTTATTTAGTTTTAGGACATTTAGCAAGCAAGAATAAATAGGAAGAAATTTTAGGTCACTGAAAAATTCGGTGACCTATTGTCATTGTCTTAATCAGTATGAGAAAAAGAATTTTGTTCATACTATTTTATATGCAAGAACTTCTTAAAAATAATATTTATTTGTGAATTTTTGTATTAATTTTGCAATTTCGAATTCGAGATAATCACTTGCTTATGAGAAAGGGAAAGGGTAGTATAAATAAAATCTTTCTTGTATCCACTTGGATTTTTTGAGTCAATCATTTATAGCTGAAGATAGAGAAGCTTAGAATACTTGAAGTTTGATTAAATATGAATAAGGGAAGGGGTAGGTATAAACTACTCTTTCTATTTTAAAGCCCCTATTTTTTATTTTTTTCATTCAACGGAAATAATGAAAAATAAGGGCTAGTTAATTTAACAACTAGGAGTTGCTTGGATGTATTTTTTATTGAATGTTATAGGTATTATTGTGGTACTTGGTCTTGTTTATTTATGTTCTCCAAGTAAGAAAGAAGTTAGATGGAGACCGATTATTTCCATATTAATTGTTGAACTTCTTGTTACAGCATTTATGTTAGGAACAAATATCGGTGGTTGGGTCATCAATAAAATTGCCGATTTCTTTATATGGCTAATCGAATGTGCTAATGAAGGAATCGCTTTTGTTATTCCATCTGCCTTTGGAAATGAATCTGTGGATTTTTTAGTTAGTGCATTGCTTCCGATTATTTTCGTCGTAACCTTTTTTGATATACTTTCTTACTTTGGTATTTTAACTTGGCTGATTGATAAAGTTGGTTGGGTTATATCAAAAATATCAGGGCTACCGAAATTAGAGAGTTTTTACTCCATTCAAATGATGTTCCTAGGAAATACGGAAGCCTTAGCTGTTATAAGAAACCAGCTAGCAGTATTAAAGGATAACCGTTTACTTACTATAGGGATCATGAGTATGAGTTGTATCAGTGGATCCATAATAGGTGCCTATTTAACAATGCTCCCAGCCGAGTATGTTTTTAGTGCCATTCCGTTAAACTGTTTAAACGCACTACTCATTGTCAGCTTACTAAATCCAATATCTGTGACAAAAGAAGAAGATATTATTTATACACCACCTAAATCGGAGAAAAAGGATTTCTTCTCTACTATTTCGAACAGTATGATGGTTGGTATGAACATGGTAATCGTAATCGCAGCAATGCTTATTGGATACGTTGCTTTAACTGCTGCGGTAAATGGAATATTAGGTGTGTTCGTGGATGGTCTGACTATCCAAAAAATATTTGGTGTAATTTTTAGTCCATTTGCCTTGTTGCTTGGCTTACCAATGCAAGAAGCTATGTATGTTGCGGAGCTAATGGGGACAAAATTAGCGACAAATGAATTCGTTGCCATGGTAGACTTAAAAGATCAATTACAAACGTTGTCACCGCATACCGTAGCTGTAGCTTCGACATTCTTAACGTCGTTTGCTAATTTCAGTACGATTGGTATGATTTATGGATCATACAATTCCCTATTGTCAGAAGGAAAGTCAGCTATTATAGGTAGAAACGTTTGGAAACTTCTTGTCAGCGGAATCGCTGTTTCCTTATTAAGTGCTGCAATTGTAGGTTTATTTGTTTGGTAATAAAACCGCATTAACTAAACGTAAAAAGACTCGAATTTTTTCGAGTCTTTTTTTGTATAAAAAAGTTTTCGTATATTAGTTCCTTCAAGCATATATAAAGTAATAAAGGAGGGATGTGAAAATGGGAATTATATCAATTATTTTGCAGGTTTTATTAGGTTTCTCGTTTTTGATTGCTGGATACGGTAAAGTAACTGGCTCGAAGATGCATGTTCAAAACTTTAATCATTGGAAGTTGCCACAGTGGTTCCGCGTTGTTACCGGTATTGTTCAATTAGCAGGGGCATTGGCATTATTTATCGGAATTTTGGCGCATAGCTGGGCAGCTGTTGGAGCGCTAATAATTGGGATCACAGCCATTGGTGGAATTTTGACACATCTGCGCGTGAAGGATTCTTTCAAACAAACATCCACGATTTTATTTCTAGGCATATTAGCGTTCATTGTATTTTTCATTAACTTTAGTCATTTATCCAACTTTCCTGGATTCTAAGAAAGCTCATTTTAAAGAAGAGGATGAATTTCATCCCTTCTTTTTTTATGAGTTCAAATAAAAAGGTAAATGATTGAAAATGGTCGAATAAAATAAACAGGTTGCAAATGAAGACCTATTTGAATTAGAAAAGGAGTGTTTCTATTGAAACAAGCTTTATTGATCATCGATGCTCAGCAAGAATTGATTGAAGGGAATCAAAATGAAAAAAGTGTATTCAAGAAAAAAGAGCTAGTTGCTAACATTAACTTAGTGATAACAAAAGCTTTAGAATCTAATGCAATCGTATTATTTGTCCGAGATACGGATGTTTCGGAGGGAAAAGGGGAAGGCTTTCAAATACACTCGGATATTACCATTCCAATAGATGTAAAAATATTTGATAAGGCAGCTACTAATTCGTTTCACGGAACGGGACTAAAAAATTACTTAGAGGAAAATGAGATCAAACACGTCGTTATTATGGGTTGTAAAACCGAACACTGTATTGACACCGCGGTTAGAACTGCAACAGTAAATAATATGGATGTAACGTTAGTTGGGGATGGGCATTCTACAAACGATTCCACGATCCTTTCAGCAGAACAAATCATTAACCATCATAATAAAATACTTCATGGTCATTATAATGTTGAACATTTTTCCGTTGTACGAAGTGCGCATGAAGATTTGTTTCAACCGACACATGATACGTATCGATAAATTTTTTTTTAAGCCGTACCTTTTAGCTCCCTTTTTCCGTTTATATAAGTGAAAGACAAATTTTTAGGAGGGATAAACATGCGGCCGCTTGTTGAAAAAACTCCCATTGAAATGAATGATGAATTTGAGATGGCAATCGAGCCTTACTTGCTCGATTTAAAAAAGTATTGTCTATCCCTTACGAATACCAAATGGGACGGGGAAGATCTAATGCAGGAGACCCTTGTAAAAACGTATGAAAGCTGGTTGAAAATGCCTAAACAAATAGCGAAGGCTTATTTGTATCGGATAGCTTCTAATGCGTGGATTGATAAATATCGTAAACGAAAAATAGAAGAAGATATGTATCAAGATGTAACCAAGATTAAATTAAATGATGAACCTCATACAGAATCAATAACACCGACGATTAATCGATTACTCAACGAGTTGACAGCCAAACAACGGACAGTCGTATTGTTAGTATTTGGTTTTGGTTACACTGTAAAAGAAACAGCTAACTTTCTTTCTTCTAGTGAAGGGTCTATAAAAGCTGCCCTTCATCGTGCTCGTAAAAACTTAAAACAGCTAGTCCGACAAGAACCCCTTTACGAGCTTGAAGAAGAATGCACTATTCCATATATAGATGCTTTAAAAAATGGAAGTCCTGACACCGTCTTACGACTTTATCAAGAAGAAATACAAGCTCCGTTCATGCAAGCTCAAACTAATGAGCCAAAATGTAATTCAATCCCAGTGGTACAATCTTTTGTGGGTAGCGGTACTCCTTATGTGCTTATCTCGATTCCAAAGAAAAATGGTGGAGTCCTAATGGTTCCTTTTTATCAATTAGAGCTATCGACCTTGCTGTCGCAAATAGCTTGGATGGAGCAAAAAGAGCTTTTAGCAGTAGCCTAAAGAAGGAGTTATTAAATGTCTAATCTTATTCCATATGTGGTGGAGCAAACAAGTCGCGGAGAGCGTTCCTATGATATTTACTCTAGATTATTGAAAGACCGAATTATTTTCCTTGGCTCAGAAATCAATGATGTAGTTGCAAATAATATTGTGGCACAAATGCTGTTTCTAGAAGCAGAGGATCCAGAAAAGGATATTTCATTGTATATTAATAGTCCAGGTGGATCGGTAAGTGCCGGCTTTGCTATTTACGATACTATGCAGATAATTAAACCTGATGTTCGGACTATTTGTACAGGGTTGGCAGCATCTTTTGGTGCAACGATACTCGTTGCAGGTACAATAGGAAAACGCTTTGCCTTACCGAACAGTGAAATTATGATTCATCAGCCGCTTGGAGGAGCGCAAGGTCAAGCAAGTGATATTGAAATTAGTGCTAGACGTATCCTCCTGATGAAAGAGCGGATCAACCGCATTTTTTCAGAACGAACAGGCCAATCAATCGACAAAATTGCAAAAGACTCAGACCGTGATTATTTCATGACAGCAGAAGAAGCGGTGAATTACGGTATAATCGATCAAATTATTTAAACAAAAGCTCCTCATCACTTAAGATGAGGAGCTTTTGTTATCCTATGATGGTTAGTAATACTGCAATGCCTTAGGTCTATACCATATATACGAAAATGTCATTATTTTAAAAGGAAAAGATTAAACCTTTGTCGAATTAGAGTAAAACACATTAATATGAGGTGATAGAAATGATAAATCAAATGGTAATGGAACAACTTTTTTCCACGGAAGAGCATATGGAAGAACTTTCAGAGCTACTCGTTCAAGTAGTAGATGATGGAGCTTCAGTTGGGTTTTTACCACCACTACAGCTTTCCGATGCTATGGACTATTGGGAGGGTGTTCTAAGCCCTAATGTCATCTTGCTTGTGGCGAAAAGGAACAATCGAATTGTCGGCAGTGTACAGTTACATTTATGTGAAAAGCCGAATGGTGTTCATAGAGCTGAAATAGCAAAATTAATGACACATCCTCATTATAGACGTAATGGAATTGGTCGTTACTTGATGGAAAAAGTAGAAGAGAGAGCAATTAAAGAAGGAAAGTCTTTGTTGGTTCTAGACACAAGAGAAGGAGACCCCTCCAATCTCCTCTACACTTCATTAGGCTATATTCCAGCAGGTAAGATTCCGAACTTTGCCCAATCCGAAACTGGTGAATTACAAGCGACAATCATTTACTATAAAACATTATAAAAAAATTAGGCGGAAAAAAAGAGTTGCAGAAGAAATGATATCTTCACAAGGCTGTGCCAAGTTGACCGGATTAGGTGTGTTTCTCGATCATTCCGAACAAGAACTCGAAATTACTTCGCTTGGTTCGGGAGTAAGTTTTCAATGTATGATGGTTGCCCATCTTAATTTAGAGACGGGCATTGTAATTATGACGAATACCGACCTAGGAGTTCATCAAACTAGTGGTATTATTGGAGAAATTATCAAATCATTGGAGAAGGAATTAACCTTAACAACATAGGGGGTATCGAGAGGTAAAAAGTTATTGGGTAAATAGATATAAAAATTATATATATTTGATATTTTTAGAAAAATAGAAGGATACTATGAGTGAAAGGAATCACGCATCGAATTTTGATGCGTGATTTTTTGTGTCTTATTACATAAAAAATAATGATATTAAACAATATTAAAAATATATTTGGAAAATTAGTTATAAAATAATAGGTACATGGATAGAATGTTTAGGGGCAACTAGAAAGGGGTGCTAGATATTAAGAAAATAATTGGAACTATTGTACTACTCGGGGTATTACTAAGCGCCAGCACCATTTATGCAAGTGGTCTCCCACAAAACACCCTTTCTAAATGGTATGGACAAACATTAGTAAAGGAGAGTGGAAGTAAAAGAGAGTTTGTGTCATCTGATATTGATAAAACCTTCAAAGAAGTAAATATCTTTCTATTGGAAACATTAGAGAGTTTTGAGTCTTCCATTTTAGGTATGATTAGTAATCAGATAAAAGAATCAAAGGCTAGTATTGAGGGGTATCAACAGGACACTAAAAGTCAGTTAGACCAATCAGTCACCGAGCTAAAAGAAGTAAACCTTGAAGATTACGTAGATAAAGAGAAGATTGAATACGAAATCGATCAAGACATCGAAGAAGTACTAATAGAGGTATTTGGTAATTAAGGACTTATTTTAAAAAAATTATAAAACTTAAGGGAGATATTAAAATGATTAAAACAGTAAAAGGTAAAGTAGTCGCAGGAACAGTAGCAGTAACTTTGTTTGCAGGAGCAGGAGTAGCATTTGGAGCTTCAGATGCTGGGACAAAATTAAAAGCTTGGTATGACGGTCAATTTAATAGTGCTTCTTCACAAATCGAAGCTAATGTTGCGAGTAATGTAAATGGGAGAATAAATGGCTTAGTAACTGAATATAACGGATTAAAAAAAGGAGCAACAGATAGCATTAATCAAACTAAAAATAGCGAATCGGCTGATAAAAAACAAAAAATTAGTAAAGAAGCGCAAGACCATATAGATGCAATTAAAGAAGAGCAAGAACATATTGAATCCTATCTATCTGGTCAATTTGATCAACTGAGAGGCTTTGCAAATGGATTAATCAATCAAGCGGGAACATCGGCAATAAATTACGCTAATAATGATTTAACAGTTCACACTGGAGCAAAGGGTACTGAAGCAATTGGAACATTAACAACTGATTTAGAAGGAGCAAAAGCTACTGCAGTTAATGATTTAAATGATGCGATAAATGCTGCAAAAACAGATCTTCAAAATAAATTGTCTGCTGAAACTACTCAAACTACCGATGAAATTATTGCTCTAATTGATGCTAAAATTATTGAACTTCGTGGAATTATTACAGCTAAAAGGGATGCATTAGTTGTTGTTCAACAAGGATTAATCACTGCAAAAGCTGTAGAACTTGAAGGGTTAGCGAAATCAGAATTACAAGGCATTGTAGACACAGCGTTTAATAATTAATATCTCTTATAATATTCTTAATAAGGGCCTCCGTTATTAAGAGGTCCTTATTCTTCTGATTGGAGGAAAATACATGCTAAGTAGATTAGAAAAATATAAAAGAAAACCTATTAAAAAGGCAACTATAATAGCTGGCGCTCTATGCCTATCTATTGGACTTGGTGGTGGTGTTAAAACAGCTTTGGCTGATCAAGACGTTCAACTTTTAATGGCAAATTGGTTTTCTAAAAAACAAGACGAATCGCTAAAAGAAATTGATGCAGCTATTAATACGGAAAGAGATTTGCTTATGGGTCAATTGAAAGGTCAACTGCAAGAGGAAATGAAAATTGCAGAAGAACAACTAGCTGCTTTTACTGCTTCTGAAAAACAAAGTCGCATTGCAGCGCTACAAACGCATGCGGAGAAAATTAGAGCAAGTATGAAAGTAGACAATTCTCCGCAAAAGGCAGCAATTCTAGCTAACTTAGATGCAATTCTAAATCAGGCAAAAGCACAAATGGATGGTCAAGCTGTTGAATTAAAACTCATTCCAGTACCAACTCCGGTAACGCCGACTACTCCAAGTCCAGAAGTAGTTCTAGAACCAACACCGGAAACGGGAGAGAAGCCCGAACTTACTCCGGGAACTGAAAACGATGAGCAACCACAGCCAACTCCAACAACAGAAGTTAGTCCTATCGAAACTGTTGTAGAGGCAAAACCACAAGAGCCTGCTGTTGTAGATATATACTCCGTAACGGATTGGTTTTTAATGCCTAATACACAAAATGTTGTAGTAGAAGAATTATCAATAACTGGAGATGTTTTCTCTATAAACAGTACATTTTCTGATATAATGATGAATCCAAAAGCACACGAAGTTATGAACAGTATTTTAAGGGGTATTGAAAATCACCCTCAATTCCATCAAATTCAATACAAAACGATTGAAGAAATGTCTCGAGTATCACCTTCATTATTTAATGAAAAGGTATTATTTCTTTTAAATAAGTCATTGAGCACAATAACAATCTAATAATACGGAGCACCAGGTTCATCTACAATTTTACATTGTGTATGAACCTGGTGCTTTTTCTTTCCGACTAGATATATAACATTTCAATTCAAAACAAGATTGTCTTAATAAAGCAAAACCAGAAAATTAGTTAGTGATTACTTAATAAAGTAAGTGGAAAGCGACCGAAATTACATCTTCGGGAGCTTACAATATGAATAAGACAGAATCAATTCTCTAATAATCCAAGGCTTTATTAACCTGTTTCCAAAAGTTTCAAGAGGGCGAAGGACAGACGAAGGCAACAAGATTATCGTAAGAAGAAGGGGTGGTCGTGACTGCAGTCACGACCACCCCTATCATTAATCTCACGGTAATGTTGTAGCCAAAGACTGACCATAGCACTCCTGAATCGATTGAAAACAGGTATTAATGAAAACAGGTATTAAAGGGTGCGATTAGTAGTTTTCTTTTTATTGTCCAAGATGTTCTATATTACATGCACTCAGCAGATTTCCGTCAGGATCTTTAAAACCAAATCCTCCAATGCCCTCCTCATTTATATTCAATGGTCCCACTTCAATATTTTTCTTTTCTAGAAATTTGTAAAAGTCCTTTAGTAAAGGAGTATAGAAATCGATAATACTATGCTCTATTTTTGATTGATTATTAGAAAACGAAAGAGGTTGGAAGTCCTCTGTCTCTACTAAATAAATCGTAGGAACTCCTTTTTGATGAAAAGACAACATTGCCGCCTTTTCACCTTTAAAATCTATAAACACACCAAGTACAGTTGTATAAAAATCAATGGAAGTCTCTAAATTACTTACCGGAATCTCTATTGTGGAAATGCGCGAAATGAAGTGAGTCATACGTTTTTAATCCTCCTTATTATTAAGAAATATTCCACATAGGAATGGCGAATTCCTGCCTCTTAATAAAAAGGTAAAAAAATTTACATTTTATCTATAGAGTAATATTTTTTACTCTCAAGAGAAAAATATATTGCATTTAAAAGTAAAATAAATTACTATTAAAAGTAACGAGGAGGGAAAATTATGGATGAAATACGTTTGAACGTTGCCTTATTAAGAAGAAAAGTACCTAACCTAACAACCGCTGCTAAATCGATAGGAATTCGACCAGCTACTGTCTCGAATTTATGCACAGGAAAAATTGACTTAGGGAAGGCTGAGGTAAAAACGCTAGTAGGTCTTGCATCATTAGCTAACTGTACGGTAGATGAGCTTATAATAAGAGGGGAGAAGTTGAATATGATTGAAACGAAAATTAAAACTTTGGATTTCTTTGCGCCGCTCGTAAAAGAAGGCACGACTGGTTTAATTGCTAGACCAGGTATGGGGCAGGTTGTCATTTTAGCTGAATTAATGCATCGATTTAAAAAGAGCAATTATACAACTGTATTCTTATTACCGACAACAGAATACAGTGTATTAGAAGGGACCATTGAATTAGCTGACTATGTAACAAAATCGATTGAGGAGACTTTCAAAAGTCTTTTTGCAATTTCGGGGGATATCATTTTTATAACGGATAAAAGCTACATTGTATCCGGAGAACTTTTAGATTTACAAGAAAAACTAGTGGCTGAAAGTATTAATAATATTACAACCATATTATTAGACCTTTCTGGAGAAGTAGTGGATGAGGAAATGCCTTACGGTCCTTTAGAAACGGTATGGCAACTAGATGTTGATCTCGCTACAAGACATTTGTATCCAGCGGTGCATCCGTTATATTCTACATCCTCAATAATTGAAGGAGTAGATTTAGATCAACGTCATTTTAACTTAAGGCAACGTGCTCAAAAGTTATTAAGAAGATATCGAGAACTGCGTTCGATCGTAACAGTTCATGGCAAAGATAAGATTCGAGACACTGATCTAGAAACATACGAACGTGGCACACGATTAGAAGCTTATTTTACTCAACCGTTTTTTGTCGCTGAAGAAGTTACGGGCCATGAGGGTAAAGAGGTAACCATGGAACAGACGCTAAAAGATGTTGAATATATTTTAGAGGGTAAAGCTGACAATTTTACAATTAAAGAGCTAATGTTTAAAGGTAGTTTAGAATAATTAATAAAGTGAGCGGAATTTATTTTCCGCTCACTTTATTATTGGAAAATAGAAGCTACAAACGGCTGAAAATAATCTTCAAATAGTTAGTAGAAATTTAGGGCGTTTAGTCGGTATCCTAGAGGATTTAGTTGGAAAGTAGAATACTTTAGTTGGGAATAGCCTATAAATAAAAAATTTCAAACGATTTTATTAGTCAACGGTTATTTTTATTAGTGTTTTCCTGGAATATGCATCATTTTTTTACTAGCTAAAATTTTTAGTTGGAATCTAAGAGTGTTTAGTTGGAATAAAGCCTGCCCTAGTTGGAATCCTAGAGGATTTAGTTGGTAAACGAGCCACTTTAATTGGAATATCCTATAATTGTAAAAAAACAATTAGTCACAACTGTGTTTGTTAGCGTCTTCCTAGTAAGTTCATCACTTTTTTAAAACTCAATTGTTTTAGTTGGAATCCCCACAATTGGTTTAGGAATTCCTTTTCGGGGGGAAACTAACCAAAACTTTCCTTAAGGAGGACCAAATGAATACAGTGACTAAAAATACTAAGAAGTATGAAAATCGTTTATTATATGCGCAACGCAATATGTGGACAGGCATCCTATTTGGCTTTGGTTTTGTTGCGTTTATTGATGAGGCTGTTTTTCATCAGCTTCTTCATTGGCATCATTTTTATGATAAGTCCACGACGGATATTGGATTAGTATCCGATGGTTTATTTCATGCCTTTAGTTTTTTTGCAACAATAGGATCTTCCTTCTTGCTAGCTGATCTTCACCGTCGCCATGCCTTCTGGTTAAAGCGATGGATAGGTGGAATATTTTTAGGAGCAGGTGCATTTCAACTTTATGATGGGATAATTCAGCATAAATGGATGGGACTACATCAAATTCGTTATGGTGTAAATATTCTTCCTTATGATTTAGTATGGAATATTTCTGCAGCAATTATGATTATTATTGGTATATTCCTTCTTTATAGTACTCGACAAAGAGCACAATGAAAGGAGTAGAACACATATGCATACTAATCACCAAGCCTCTACTAGCGATATAGACATTTTTCAAGTGGTCCTGGCTACTCCTTTTCTTCTTGCATTCATTCTTTATATAACAGCAGTAATAATATCTAATCGCAGAAAAAAACAATGGCCGGTGTATCGTATGGTTTTTTTGATACTGGGTATATTATCAGCAACGATTACAGTCATCGGACCATTGGCTCAACAATCACATACAAATTTTTCCGCACATATGATTGGGCATCTTTTACTTGGTATGCTTGCCCCGCTTTTTATAGCAATAGCTGCACCGATGACCCTTATATTGCGAACGCTTCCTGTACCCGTTGCAAGGAAAGTTTCTCATGTATTACGTAGTTGGCCACTGCAAATCCTTCATCATCCTATCACCGCGTCCGTATTGAATGTCGGAGGTCTATGGTTACTTTATACAACTGAGTTGTTCCTTATGATGCACCAAAACATGCTTCTATATGTGTTCATTCACTTCCATGTTTTTCTTGCTGGTTATTTATTTACTATTTCAATCATTTATATTGATCCGTCCCCAAATAGAAAAAGTTTTGTTTATCGATCCGTAATTTTATTATTTGCGTTGTCTGGTCATGCAATCCTTTCTAAGCACATCTATGCCCATCCTCCAGTTGGCATTACGAGATTACAGTCCGAACTTGGAGGGATGATTATGTACTATGGTGGTGATGCTATAGAAGTAGGTTTGATTTGTGTTTTGTTTTTCCAGTGGTACAAACATTCCCGTTTGCGGGAACAATCTAACTTACAATCGTATAAAAAGGGAGGGTTTCACATAAAGCATAATCCAGAGAATTATACGGTCGTTGGTACAAACATAGAAGAGGTAAAAAGATTAAATGCGAATTCAGGGATGAGTTATAAAGAACTGAATGAATGGTTTGCTAAAAAAGTCAAAGGCGAAAATCAAGATAGAACAGGTCAACCAACAAAGAGTGAAGGAAAGGTGTGAAGTGATGCATATAAGATCATTTGTAATTAAATTAATTATGACTACTGCCGTTCTTTGGGTTGTTTTAGGCTTATTTTTTGGTGTCGATTTATCCGAAATATTAATAACTAGTGTAGTTTTAACTGTTGTTGGTTTTATTGGGGATGAGTTTATTTTGCCGAGGATTGGCAATGTCCTTGCGGCAATCGGTGATTTTGTTCTTGCTTATGCGGTGATATGGTTGCTGGGTTATAACCTATATGATGAACCAATTGCATTAGGAACAGCAGCATTTATATCTGCTTTAATTTTAGGAGTTGGTGAAATGTATTTCCATCGTTATATGCAAATGAATATTTTTGAACCAGAAAAATCCAATCCAGATGAAAAAACTGGATATTATCAAAGAACTAATTTACAAACAGAATTTGCAGAAGAAGCAGATTTAGATAAAATGTCTGGAGACGTTAGTGATAACAAGAAGGACGAATCAAAGCCACATAATATGTATTAAAAAAGTATAATTTCCTCCATTCAGACCAATCTAAGATGGTCAAGGAGGTGAGCATTTCATGGGAAACAATAATCGTAATAACACGGTTCGTAATAACAACCAAAACAACCAAGCTGAGTTCGCTGACGACTTCAACTTTCAAAATTTAAATAATACGAATAACAATGAGCGAAATAATAATAAAAACAAAAACAATCGTAACAAACAAAACAACAAACAAAAATAATACTCGATAAATGAATACAGTTCTTCCTAAAGGGATATTAGGAAGAACTGTGTTTTTGTTTAGCGTTTCACGGATTGAGGTATAATCTATCAAAGGAATAGATCAGGGGGTCGTTTAGATGGTGGAGAAAATAAAAATACATAATCTTACTATCTCCAAGTCATATATGACATTCTTATTTCCTTTTTCTTTTCGCGAGAAAGAACGGGCTGATTTAATGGAGAGCCTAGTAGAGCACCAGTTTGACTATTTTAAATTAAAAAATATAGATTTACAGGATCTTTATTATGGGAAAGGTATTAAAATTAGTCATAAAGAATTAGATCAATTTTTTCTACCGTATATTGAAGACAAACTATTTCCTTTTTCCACTAAAGACAGAGGTTTTTTACGTTATTCCAAACAAATAAGGGACTCCTATGTTTACGAAGTAAATGGAAACAACTTAGATTTTACTTTAAATAGCATCGATATTATATTGTGCCCATTTGGAATAGGATTAATAACCATTCGCACAGAGATGGATAAAAAACAAGAAAGTCTAACGAATGTTTTGGATTTTATGAATCATTTTCGTGTATTAGAGGCAAAGATTGAAGAGGAAAAAGGCGGTAAAATAATTCATCAAAACGGAAAGTTTGATTCAACGAGTGAGCTTATTTTAGATTATTTATGCCATAATTTAAAGCCATTTATCATACGAAACAAGAAATTAGAAGGGTACTACGGAAGTTTACCTTACTTTGAAGATGAACGAATGCTTGCGTCTGCCTTTTTTATAGCAGGCGAGAACCAGACAATAACAAATGACCAATTATTTAGAATGGGACAGTTGGATGGAAAAGATTCAAAAGGGCAGGAGTTTATCTCGGCGAATAATCCAAAATATATTGAACGCTATATTGAGAAACGGTTGTATGATCGATGGGCACCAAGTACATATATTATTACTTCTGAACACACACAGACTACTGTTTCAGTGGGAAAAAATCGTGAGTTAGAGGATGAAATTTCACACTTTATGGGTATTCATTATTATAATTTATGGCTTCATTACTACTATAAAATAATGCTGTTAAAACTCTCTTTCGAACATAGCGAAGTAAGTTGGTCAAAGGATCAGGAATATGTAGAGGAATTAATAGAAATGATTTCAAAGTTCGATTCTCGCTACTTTTTTAAAAATGTTTCGGTTCGAATGGAAGGTAAAGAGCTTACAAAAATATTGAAGGAGACATTTAATATAAATACTTTGTTTGAAGAAGTGAAAAATACGGTAGATGACCTTAATCAGGCACAGGAAAAACAACGGGATAAGAGACAAAACATGTTGTTATTTATGTTAACGGTTTTTACAGTGGTTTCAGGAATTTATGGTATGAACTTAATTATAGAAGACTGGAAAGGGAAAACGGATTGGTCAAAAGTATCGGGGTACTCCTTTTTTGAATGGATATCACTGCTAACAGCATTAATAGGGATTTCATTATCTGTTCTTTTACTTGCAACGGAAGGAATAAAAGGTATTCGTAATATATATAGGAAAAGAAAAAGAGATTCCTTTAAATAACTTTCTATCGATAAGATAGAAAGTTTATTTTATGTTTCACTTTCCGTTCGTTATCTATTATATTAAAGTACGAAAAGAAAATAAGGGAAGTTATGAGGTAAGTTATAATGAATCAAGGAACTACATCGAAATCCATCGTATTACCATTGATTATTTCTATAGTTGCAATTTCCTTTGCTGCGATTTTTGTGAAATGGTCGAATGCACCAGCAACTATTTTAAGTATGTATCGCATGATTTTAGCATGCTTTTTATTATTACCAATTGTATTGATTAAAAGAAAAGAGTTTCAAAAAATAACTAGAAGAGAATGGGTATTGTTATTCATTTCTGGCATATTTTTAGCACTTCACTTCGCTCTTTGGTTTGGTTCTTTAAAGTTAACTACTGTAGCGAGTTCGACAATTATTCTTGCCCTCCAACCCATTATTGCTTTGATTGGCGGAGCGATTTTCTTTAAAGAACAAACAACTAAATCTGCCTTAATGACGATGGCAATAGCAGTTGTAGGAGCAGTTATGGTAGGGTGGGGTGATTTTGGTTTAAGTAAAAATGCCATTATTGGAGATATTCTTTCATTCCTAAGTGTTATTGCTGTGGTGGGATATCTATTAATAGGACAAAGTGTCGTCAAAAAAGTGTCCCATTGGATATATAGCTTTTCTGTTTTCGCTTTTGCAGCAGTTGCGTTGATTGTGTACAATATTGCAACAAGCGTTCAGATAAGTGGTTACGATGCAAAAGAATGGGGTATTTTTGTGCTACTTGCAATAGTGCCGACCATATCACATGTGATTAACAACTGGCTAATGAATTTTGTTAGTGCAACTACTATATCTATGAGTATTTTGGGAGAGCCGGTAGGGGCGACTATTTTAGCGGCAATTATTTTAAATGAACGACTCGTAGCCATGCAAATTATGGGAGGCATACTTGTGTTGCTGGGAGTATTTTTCTTTTTGCTACAGCAAATAAAACGAAATGAAAAGGTAAAAAAACTAGACTTCTAGTAGACTAAATATAAATTGTTTAATCCTACTAAAATAAAAAGACTACAAACATCTCATTTTTCGAGTTTGTAGTCTTTTTATTTATTTATTTTTTATTAAAGATATCTTCGATTTCATCTAACATGATATTTGCCGCCAAAACACCACCGGCTGTATTCCAAATAGCATCACTTACTTCATAAACATTCCCGCTTTTTACAGCGTTTAAATTTTTCCAAAGAGGATCGTTCGTCCATTCAGCAGCGGTATCTAGTGCTGCTTGGTCACCTTGTGGTGCATATGTGAAGTAGAATAACACATCTCCATCCATTTTCGGTATAACTTCTTTTCCTACTTCTATAGCTAAATTACCAAGCTTGTTATCAGCTGTAAAAAGTTCCGATTGCTGAGCAGCACGTTTAAATCCTAATTGATCAAAAATAACTCCAGAGAACGAGTCAGTATAATAAATTCTAGATTTACCTGCCATAAAGCGTACAACAGAAATTTCTTGGTTCACTTTGTCCCCTAGACTTTGTTTTACTTCTTCTATATGAGTGTCAAATTGACTTAATACTTCGTTTCCTTTTTCTTCAAGGTTTAATGCCTTAGCGTATAATGTGAAGTTTTCTTTCCAATCGCCTCGTAATGTATCAGAGAACACAGTAGGAGCAATTGCGCTTAACTGCTCGTAAACAGCTTCTTGACGTAGTTTGTTCCCAATAATTAAATCTGGTTTTAAGGCTGCTATCTTTTCTAAATTTACCTCTTGCTCTACGCCTACAACTTCTACGTTCTTCATATCCTCACTAATGTGGTCATACCAAGGATCTCCTAACCAAGATTGAACAGCACCTACAGGTGTTACTCCTAAAGCAAGTAAGGCTTCCGTACCTTCGTTAGTAAGAATTACAACCTTTTCAGGTGTTTTTTCAATTGTAGTAGTACCCATTGCATGTTCTACTGTATAGCTTGTGTCTTCTTTGTCCTCTTTACCTGTTGTAGTAGCGTCTTCTTTCGTTTGTCCGCACGCTGTTAATAACAATAAAGAAAATATAGAAATAATAGCGAAAAACTTTTTCATATTATTCACTTAGATTGCCTCCTAAATTCAAATGTTAATGATAATCATTTTCAATACAAGCTTTATAATAGTGCTCTATTTAACTTATGTCAATAAGAAATTGAAAATGATTCTCAAACTCATTGACACTCCTTAAAACTTACAATAGACTAGGGTGTAAATAGCGTTTATAAAAGTGTCTTAGAAAGGTTACTGTTATGTTATTAAAATCAAAGGGGCAAAGATTACTTGGTCTAATCATAGCCGTTTCTCTATTAGTCTTATTAATGTGTGCAAGTATCGTTTACGGATATACGGAAACTTCTTGGAAGATGATTCTAGATGCTTTTCAAAATAATAATGGTTCCAATGAACATATAGTGATTGAAACAGTGAGGTTGCCTCGAGCTCTTATTGCTGCTGCTGTTGGAAGTAGCTTAGCCATTTCAGGGGTCTTAATGCAAACTCTTACGAAAAATCCACTTGCTTCGCCTGGGATTTTTGGTGTGAATGCGGGAGCTGGATTTGCAGTAGTTTTAGCAGTTACTTTATTCTCGGTAAGTAATCTTCAAGCATTTACTTGGATATCCTTTTTAGGAGCGGCAGTAGCAGCAATTGCTGTATATACTATTGGCGCAACAGGAAGAGAAGGGCTCACACCTATGAAACTAACTCTAGCTGGAGCCGCTATGTCAGCTATGTTTGCCTCTTTTACACAAGGATTTCTTGTTATAAATGAAGCTGCTTTTGAGCAGGTGCTATTTTGGTTAGCTGGATCAGTTGAAGGTAGAAAGATGGAAATCTTATTAAATGTTTTACCTTATTTACTGTTAGGTTGGTTAGGTTCTATTATTATAGCTTCTAAAATGAATGTTCTATCTATGGGTGAAGATGTTGCCAAAGGCTTAGGTGTAAATACTGGGTTTTTAAAAATTGTAGTGGCAATTATCGTCATTTTATTAGCAGGAGGATCCGTAGCTATCGCCGGACCAATTGGCTTTATTGGAATTGTGGTTCCCCATCTTACTAGATTTATCGTTGGTATTGATCATCGTTGGCTTATACCTTTTTCAGGTGTTCTAGGAGGAATTTTGTTACTTGTTGCAGATATATTAGCGAGATATGTCATTATGCCTCAAGAAATTCCAGTAGGTGTAATGACTGCTATCATAGGGACTCCATTCTTCATCTACATTGCAAGAAAGGGGTTTAATGCACGATGAATCAATACAAAAGCTTTAGAGCGTTAAAAGGAAAAATATCCTTTCTATTTGATAAAAAAGCTATATTCGTTTTAATAAGTTTCCTTGTAATTACGGGAGTTGTATTTATTGTCAGCACCGGTTTAGGCGATATGAGATTAAGCCCTCTAACGGTCTTGAGCGTTCTTTTTGGTGGTGGAAGCGACATGGAACAGCTTGTAGTCCAATCATTCCGATTACCTAGAATTATTGTAGCACTAATGGTAGGGATTGCTTTAGCGGTAGCTGGTGGAATCCTTCAAGGAATGATACGAAATCCATTGGCTTCGCCAGACATTTTAGGA
This sequence comes from Bacillus sp. Cr_A10, assembly GCF_029222665.1. NCBI lineage: Bacteria > Bacillati > Bacillota > Bacilli > Caryophanales > Bacillaceae > Bacillus > Bacillus sp. Cr_A10. The sequence goes on along the minus strand of NZ_JARHXR010000010.1, from coordinate 96,086 downwards.
ATAACTGGCGGAGCATCCGTGGCAGTTGTAAGTTTTTTATCCTTCTTCAGTGATACAAATAACTCTTTAACGGTAAGTATTAAATGGCTACCTCTTGCAGCGTTTGTTGGTGCAGGGGTCATCGCGCTCCTAGTATACGTTCTAGCTTGGAAAAACGGCGTATCACCTATAAGAATAGTGCTTATCGGAATAGGGATTTCGGCGCTCATGCAAGCATTAACTACATTGATGATGATTATGGGACCGATTTATAGGGCGAGCCAAGCGAATATATGGATTACTGGTAGTGTTTATGGTTCTAGCTGGAGTAATGTAGCTATATTAGTGCCGTGGACGATTATTTTTGTTACGATTGCCTTCATTATGGTAAAAAATATAAATATTTTAGAGCTTGGAGATGACATAGCTACAGGAGTAGGGGGAAGTATTCAACGACAACGTTTCTTCTTATTGTTAGTAAGCACTGCACTTGTAGGAGGTTCTGTAGCATTTGCGGGTGGTATTGGATTCGTCGGTTTAATGGCTCCTCATATGGCAAGAAGGTTAGTAGGATCTTCTTTTGGAGCACTTTTACCAGTGTCGGCATTAATTGGTGGGATATTGGTTATGTTAGCTGATTTAATCGGGAGAACAATGTTTTCTCCTTTGGAAATTCCTGCGGGTGTATTTACGGCAGGAATAGGGGCACCTTATTTTATTTATTTATTGTTTAAAACAAGGAATGCATAATAGTGATATTGAAAAAAGGAGTGTATTGAAATGAAACAAGTGATTGAAACACAAAATTTAACCCTCTCGTATGGGGAGAGTATTATTATAAATGATTTAAATCTTCAAATACCAAAAGGGGAAATTACTGTTTTCATTGGTGGAAACGGGTGTGGAAAATCAACACTTCTTCGTTCAATTGCTCGATTGTTAAAACCGAAAACCGGCGCAGTATTGCTAGAAGGAGACGCAATATCTAAAATGTCCACAAAGGATGTTGCAAAGCAAATGTCTATTCTACCACAGTCTCCAATTGCCCCTGAAGGTTTGACTGTGCTTCAATTAGTAAAACAAGGAAGATATCCTTACCAAACATGGTTAAAGCAATGGACAGAGGAAGACGAAGAAAAAGTAACAAATGCCTTAAAAGCAACAGGTATTGAAGACTTAAAAGATCGTCCGGTAGATTCTTTATCTGGAGGGCAACGCCAAAGAGCATGGATTGCTATGACTTTAGCTCAAGATACGGATATTATCCTTTTGGATGAGCCGACTACATATCTTGATATGACACATCAAATTGAGATTCTTGATTTACTTTATGAACTAAATGAAAAAGAGAAACGAACAATCGTAATGGTGCTACATGATTTAAATTTGGCATGCCGGTACGCGGATAATATAGTTGCGATTAAGGATCAGAAAATTTATGCACAAGGTAAACCAGAGCATATAATAAGCTGTCCGTTAGTAAAAAATGTGTTTGGTATGGACTGTCAGATTACAAAAGATCCTCTTTTTGGTACGCCATTATGTATTCCATTCGGTAAGGGAAGATGCATTTTAGAGGAAGTAGGACTTTAATTGAATTTAAATCTCGATAAACTCCGAACATTACGTTTGACTACAGAAAAATTGGATTCTTCTCTTTCAATTGAAACGTCAAAACTCTTGGATGAATCCTATTTAAAGAATTATTTAGTTTCCTTACAGCATCACATTGGGGCTGCTAATATAAAGGTTGCAGCTTCTATTTTTATAAAAAGATATGCATTTTTGTCTGTTATTTATTTGTATACGATGACCACTTGTAATAAAAGATTAAATATCTCATTTGAAAATGTCTCATTAGAAACGAAAGATAGTGATGAACTTTGGCTTCCTTTTTTCTACTTTCACCATCTAGATGTGCAAAATCTCGAAGGGAATCGAGAGGATTGGCGGGAAAGCAGTATAGAGAGCCTTTTTAAAGAACACTTATCACCAATACTAAACATTCTCTCTAATGTCGCGAAAGTGTCGAAGCTTGTTTTATGGGAAAATATTGCGGTTTATATTTTCTGGCTGTATGAGACTGTTTTGCTAGAGGAAGAAATATCTCGAAATGTTGTAAAACGTGCAGAGGAAGACTTTCATTTTATCCTTTCACCTACATCAAGTAAGCTCTTTGGTGAGTATAGTGAAAATCCTTTAGCAAGATATTACAAAAAAGAGTTAGGAATTAGAGGTAGGAAAAGAATTACTTGCTGTTACTCGCATTTAACGAATAGTGGTAAGTATTGCACAACATGTCCGCATATAAAAAACTAGACACCAAAAATGTCTAGTTTTTTTCTTTTTCCTTTAAAAATCCACCTTCAGTCAATAATTCTTTAATTTCATCTTTATTTAAAGAGGTTGGAGAAATTTTGATTGAAACTTTATTAAAAACAGTTGATAAAGGGGCTACAATTTCTGCGTTACCATGTCATTCGTTTATCTGAAATAATCTTACTTTGCTACGCTACCGCTTCTACAAGATCATTCCCACCTCGAAAGCATAAAACTTCGTATTATCTTCTAAGATAGCTATATTCTTCTGAACCCTAATTCCAAAGTTTCTATAAACCCTCCTCATTCTACTAGATATTCTCTATGCTAATTAAACACCAGTTATTAGAGACAATTTTCCGATGAATGAATGTCCTTGCTATTCAACATCTATTTTTTAGGAATCTATATTTGTTGGCAAATGTCCCATTAATAATCTTTAGTACTGCATATAGTATGGAAAAATAGAAGGAGATTAGTTATGAAAGTAATCGTTTCAGGGGGTGCTGGTTTCATCGGTTCGCATCTAGTAGATAAACTTATTTCGAAAGGAATGGAGGTTCACGTTCTTGATAATTTAAGCTCAGGACAAATTGGACAAGTAAATCCCCAAGCACATATGCATGTAGTGGATATTTGTAGTGAAGACGCAAAAAATATAATTACGAATATTCGACCAGATGCAATTTTTCATTTAGCTGCTCAATCGGATGTAGGGAAATCTGTACAAAATCCTAGTTATGATGCGGATGTCAATATTATTGGAACTATTAATATGTTAGAAGCCTGCAAAAATGCAAGGGTAAAAAAATTTATTTTCGCAAGTACTTCCGCAGTATATGGAAATTTAGATAAAGGACTCTTAAACGAAGAGGATGATACTGACCCGTCTTCTTATTATGGTTTATCCAAGTTGACTGCTGAGTCCTACATAAGGCTTTTTTATGAGCTTTATAGACAAAACTATACAATTTTGAGATTTGCAAATGTGTATGGGCCTAGACAAATGCCAAAAGGGGAAGGTGGAGTTGTATCTGTCTTTTTCGATCGTATTAATAAGGGTGGAAAAATTAGCGTTCATGGGGATGGAAAACAAACTAGAGACTTCGTCTATGTAAAGGATGTTGTGGATGCGAATATCGCCAGTATAGAGTGTGGAGACCAAGAAACGATACAGATTAGCACCTCACAACGAACTTCCGTTAATGAAATACTCTCTCTAATAAGTGACATAAACGGAGTCCAAGCACCAAAAGAATTTACATCTCCAAGAGAAGGAGATATTAAACATAGTTGTCTTTGTAATCAAAAGGCACTAGACATCTTAAAGTGGAGTCCGATGTATAGCATAGAAGAGGGATTAAGGGAGACGTTTTATTTCCACAAAGCTTTCGCTATAAATGTACAAGAGGAAGAAGTAAATGAGTAGATTGTGCTTAGAAGATTAGAGGATTGCCAAATGACTAAGGAGTTATTAGAGTCGGGATGGGAACCTTTAATTCCATTCAAAAAATCGTTAGAAGATATACTAAATTATCAACGTCAAACCCTGCTTTAGAATTTTGTTCTAAAGCAGGTTTTAAGTATGATAAGGTTAAAGAAATAGGGAGACATTTAAAAGGAGAATAATATATGCAAAAATATACATATAAACATCCCAATGCAATTGAAACAACAACGCGAATCCATGTATACGATGATACCGGAAAAATTACTCATTCATTTGAACGGTATTATTCAAATAGCCTAAAAAAATTCTTTGATAAAGCAATGGACTATCGTTATTTTTTATACTATAAAGTCTATGATGCGAATGAAACACTTGTTTTTACTTGTAAAAAAGTTTCCAAAAAAGGTAGAGTTTATTATGAAGCGATAGACCATTTACAACAAAAGACATATATAGTAGCTTACGACAAATGGAAAGAACTAATCCCAGATCTTACGATTACTGATGGTAACATACAAATCCGAATTCAAAAAGAAATGGAGAACTGGTCTCTTTTTACACATAACGAAAAAGAAATTGCTCGATGGAAGGCAGAAATAGGAGATCAGTTTTCAATCTATTTAGAAATAGAAGATGACTCACCAATACAAAACGTTGCTTTCTTTATAGCTATTAGTCAATGTGCATTGTTTGTTGGAGGGTGACATCTTGGGAAGGGATGGTTTAATTAGATGAATGGAGCAGCAATGTTCAAAATGACTTTATCCATGGCCATATTTGGCTCTATCGGTTTTTTTACCGGAAAGACAGGCATACCAGCGGTGGAATTGGTTTTTGTCCGTTGTATTTGTGCGACTATTTTTTTAGGATTATGTTGGGTCATTTCAGGGCAACACAAAGTGGAGGTTTGGAAAAAGAGAGAAGTTTTACAAACAATCGCTTGTGGAATCTTTCTAGTGCTTAACTGGGTGTTTTTATTTAAAGCCTTTGAAGAAATGTCGATTACGATTGCCATCTCTATTTATAATCTTGCTCCTATATTTGTATTGATATTAGGAAGTTTGATTTTAAAAGAAAAGATGAGTATCGCCTCTTTATTAGCTATTATTGTATGTTTTCTTGGCAGCATATTGATTATTGGACTACAAGATTTTAGTTCATGGACAAACTTTTTAGATTCAGGTTTTGTCTGGGCGTTTTTATCGGCCTTATGTTATGCAATGACCATGCTACTTGGAAAAGGAATTGATCATTTGAGTGCTTATGCAATGACGTTTCTCCAAACAGCCATTGGTATTCTTATACTTTTCCCCTTTATGGATTTTGATGTGTTTCATAGTTTAAGTGGGTCCAATTGGTTCTATATTTTAGGAACAGGATTGATACATACCGGTTTTGTCTATTATTTATTTTTTGATAGTTTACGAAAGTTATCGACTGTCGTCATATCGGCCTTGGTTTTTGTTGATCCGGTCGTTGCAATTTTACTCGATACTATTATATTAGATTTTCGTCCATCCATATTACAAACCGTTGGGATACTCCTCATTTTCGTAGGAATTATCTATACTATAATTAAACCAAAAACAACTTCCATAGGAGAATGAGTATGCTATTTCAAAAAGGTCGATTAATCGTTCGTGAATTAGATTTTGAAGATAGACATAAATTAGCAGAGTGGCTTTCCAATCCTGTTGTTCTTGAATTTTACGAAGGTAGGGACAATCCATTTAATATAGAGAAGGTTATACAAGTATTTTTTCATCCAGAAGATGAAGTTGGTTGTATGGTTGAGTGGGAAGAGGAAGCAGTGGGTTATATTCAATTTTATCGATTAGATGATGAAACAAAAGAAGAGTACGGGTATACACAGGAGAATATCTATGGAATGGATCAATTCATAGGAGAAAACAAGCATTGGAATAAAGGGATTGGACAAAAATTGGTTCGTGCTATGGTTTCCTATTTAATTGAACACAAACAAGCAGAAATCATTGTGATGGATCCGCAAACTTGGAATAAAAGGGCGATTCACTGCTATGAAAAGTGCGGCTTTAAAAAGATAAAATTATTACCTAAGCGAGAATTACATGAAGGGGAATATAAAGATTGTTGGCTGATGGAGTTAAGTCATTAAATGAAGTGTATGGAAGTTTTCTAAGTGAAAACTACATACACTTTTTTTATTAGGATAGATGCTTTTTATTTTACTTTTTGTACGGTTTTCTATAGAATAATAATATATCGTGTACGATGTATAATTATTTATGTATAGGTGGTTTATATGGCTAAATCTTCAAAACTGGATCAGCAATTATGCTTTGAGGTGTACAAAGCTTCAAGTAATTTTTCTAAATTATATGCTCGAACTTTGGAGCCTTTTCAATTAACGTTTACACAGTATCTAGTGTTGTTGGCGCTATGGGAGGAAGATTATTTACTAACAAAGGATATCGGTAATCGATTAGGTCTTGGAATAGGGACATTAAATCCTATTATAAATCGAATGATTGATAGTGGATGGTTACACAAGATACAATCTGATAAAGATAAGCGAGCATTTATTATTTCTTTGACAGAAAAAGCGAAAAGAGAAAAGAAGCCGATAGAAAAGGCGATTATGGACAAAATAATAAGTTGTAATTTCTTAGATATAAACACGCAAACACTCATGTCTAACTTGAAAGGTTTAAATAATTTCTTGACACAGGTAGAATAAAAAATTCCAGGAGTGATAATGTTGAGTATTTATGATATTAAAGTAAAAACTTCAGATGGTGTCGAATACGAGTTAAACGATTATAAAGGAAAGCCGATGCTAATCGTTAATACTGCCACAAAATGTGGTCTTAGCAATCAGTTTGATGGATTGGAAAAGCTATACAATCAATACAAAGATCAAGGCCTGGTGGTGCTTGGATTCCCATCCAATCAATTTCATCAAGAGGTGACCAATTCAGAAGAAGCTGCCCAAGCTTGTCGGATGACCTATGGTGTAACATTTCCAATGCATGAAATTGTAAAAGTAAATGGAAAGGAAGCACATCCTTTATTTAAATACTTAACCACAAACAGTAAGGGATTCCTATCAAACAGTATTAAATGGAATTTTACTAAATTTCTTGTCGATAAAGAGGGCAATTTAGTGGAAAGATATTCCCCAACCGATAACCCAGAATCATTTGAAAAAGATATCATACACGTTTTATAAAAATTATAAGAGGATGACTTGAATCTGTTATAGTGATTCAAGTCATTTTTTGATAGGAACAATGATGTTTAAGTACCTCAGAAAAAAGGAATAATGATGGAAAGGGTTTATGAGGAGGAGAAAAAATGGGGAAACTTACATCGAATGATCAAATATTATTGGCTTATTATGTTTATAACTTTATAGAAGAAAATAAAGAAGAAGCTTTGAAAGAACTAAAAGACACTGTAACAGACAGCCTTCCAGACTTTGATAAAATAATAGCAGAACTTCTTGAAGAGGGATGGATGAGTAACGAGAATGAGGAACTAGGGATTACAAATGAAGGAATTCTTCATATTGATAGTATTTTACATATCCAATCATATGCGACAGAGAGAAATAAACTAGCGTATGTAAAGGATAGTCTTCTAATAAACGAAATAGAATTATCTCCACCAGCACTGAAAGAGTATATTCATAAACATATAGGTATTGAGAAATAAAATAGTGGTCGTCCTCGTATAGGGAAGACCACTCAGAATATAGACGAAAGGTATTAAGATGGCGACTTCTTGATACCTTTTGCCATTTAATATGTATTTTAACAAGTAAATAGCATATCTCTCTCGTTCAATACTTTGGTTATTTTCCCTAAACTTTATAAACGCAAAATTCTTTGAGTTTGTCTACTGTCTGAATGGTCGTCCTATTAAAGTGATGACCATTATTTTATTTCTTTGTATATTTTTTAGTTGTTTAATCTTAAAAAATTAACATAAATTCGATAGTACGAATAACCTTTTTGTGATAAGATTCATCTTATTGAAAAACAATTGAAAAGAAGGAATATTAGTGGCTTTTAGTAAGAAGAATGATTTAGGGGAAAAGTTAAGTTTATTTCACTTAACTTGGCCAATTTTTTTAGAAGTGTTTTTGTTTATGCTCATGGGGATTGCGGATACTTTCATGCTGAGTGCTCTCTCTGATGATGCGGTCTCAGGGGTAGGAGCAGCAAACCAATATATTCACATCGCTATTTTAGTGCTCGAAGTAGTAGGAAACGGAGCAGCTATTGTTGTTTCACAATATTTAGGCTCTAAGCGATATATAGAGGCTTCAAAAATTTCTGGCTTAGCAGTAACGTTAAATTTAGGAGTAGGGATTTTACTTAGTATCGGATTTGTATTGTTTTCCAAAAGCATGATGGTTGCCATGAATTTAACAGGAGATGTGTTAGTTCATGCACATCAGTATCTTTCTATTGTAGGTGGAGCTATTTTTCTACAAGCGGTCATCAATGCATTGGCGGCAATTATCCGTGTACATGGCTATACAAAGCAGACGATGTTTGTTTCATTAGGTATGAATATTATCCATGTACTTGGAAACTATGCTCTTATTTTCGGTAAGTTTGGTTTTCCAGAACTAGGTGTCCAAGGAGCAGCAATCTCATCCGTTGTCAGTCGGCTGATCGCATTGCTAGTATTCTTCTGGTTGCTATATCGAGTCATGGAATATCGTGTTCAAGTGCAATATTACTTTACGATCTCCAAAGAATATATTCAAAAAATATTAAAAATTGGTCTTCCGTCTGCATTTGAACAAATTTTATATCAGGGCTGTCAAATTGTATTTTTATATTACGTTACTTACCTAGGCGCAGAATCATTAGCAGCTAGACAATATGCGGTCAATATTTCTATGTTCACGTATCTTTTTGCTGTTGCAATTGGTATGGGAACTGCAATTATTGTCGGTAGATTCGTTGGGGCAAATGAAAAGGACGAAGCTTATAAATCTGTCTGGTTTAGTGTGAAATGGGCGCTTCTTTTCACACTAGTAATGGTTTCGATTGTAATGATATTCAGAGTTCCGTTCATGAGCCTGTTTACGGATAATGAGCAAATCATTAAAATTGGGGCATCTGTATTACTGCTAAGTTTAGTACTAGAAACTGGCCGTACTATGAATATCGTCATCATAAACTCTTTGCGTGCAGCGGGGGACGCAAGCTTTCCGGTCCTCATGGGTGCTTTGTCTATGGTAATGATGAGTTTACCACTTGGTTACTTTTTAGTTTTTGTATTAGACTTAGGGCTTCCAGGTGTTTGGTTAGCAATTGCAGCTGACGAATGGACACGTGCAATTATTATGTATTTTAGATGGAAGAGTAGGAAATGGGAAAAGTTTGCACTTATTCATCCTAAAGGGAAAGATACTATATCAAATGAAGGCGAAGCATTGTAATTGCTTCGTCTTTTCTAGTTGTTTAAAAGGTTTTTCAGAAGCATATGAGGTGTTAATAGGGCAATGTCTATTCTCTCGCAAATATCACGCGGTAATGATGTTATGACCCCCCTATCCATACCACTCTGAAAATAATAGAAAAGAGGTTTTTCTATTAAACGGAGCTATTAGCGCTTTTAAATGACAATAAATACAAGAAAAAAATAAGAGGATATCTAAACAATCATATGTTTTAATTAGAATATAAGTATCTTGAATTGGAGGTGAATTAGTTTGATCAAAAAATCAATGGAACTTTCTTTCATAAAAGTTTTGATGGAAGGGATACAAGAAATGGTATTTGTTATGGAGGTAGGAGAAGATACTAATTTCTATTATGCTTTTTTTAATAAAGCAGCAATGGAAACCATTCGACTAGACCAAAAAGCCATAGGTAGGACATTTCGAGAAGTACACGATTTTGATAAGGCGTCCTTATTAGAAGCACAATATACAAAAGTTTTAAAAACTGGGGAGCCTGTAACATTTGAAGCTACATATACAAATATAAATGGCGAGATTAGAAACGGGAAGTCTACACTAACACCTATATTTAACGAGGATGGGTCTTTTACTCATATAACTTCTATTACACAGGATATTACAAATGAAAAAATAGCCGAAACAGACCGAGATGTAACGAAAAATCGCCTTGTAAAAGCCGAATCTCAATACCGTTCTTTATTTTATAAAAATTCAGATGCCATTTTTACAATGGACCTGCATGGTCATATATTAGGTGGCAATAAAACATCAGAAAAATTAAGTAAGTATAGTATAGGGGAATTAATAGGTAGAAACTTTATCGAGTTTGTTGATCCAAAAGATCGGGAGAGCGCAAATACATATTTTACGGAATCGATTAACGGAGATTTAAAAGATTATCGTCTGAACTTTGTAGACAAAACTGGGGAACGTATTGGTTGTTTAGTAAAATTCATTCCCATTCACCTTCATCATATAATAAGTGGTATATATGTGATTGTAAAAGATATGAGGGAATTGGACAAACTAGTATCTAAATATGTGGAAAGTGAACAGATTTTTCGAATTATCACTGAAAACGTCCATGACGTCGTTATAATGATGAATCATAACAAAGAATATTTGTATGTTTCGCCATCTAGTAGAGAAGTATTTGGATACGATTACGAGAATAATAGCAATCAAATTCCATCTATTAATATTCATGCAAATGACATTAAATTATTTGAAAACAGGTTCGAGCAATCCATTCGTCATGCAAAACCATTTCAAATACAGCTAAGAGCAAAGCATGAAACGAAAGGTTGGATTTGGACCGAAATTAGTGGATCACCCGTCTATAGTGATGAACATCAATTTCAGTTTATGGTCATGACTGCTAGAGATATATCCATACAAAAGGAGTATGAAAAGAAGCTTGAGTACTTTGCCTATCATGACTCGTTGACTGGTTTGCCAAATCGGCGATTTCTAAGTGACCGATTTTCAGAACTACTTAAAGGAAAAAAGACAGGAATTACTATTATTTTTCTAGATATAGACAACTTCAAGTGTATTAACGATGTATGGGGACATGATATTGGTGATCTTGTCATTCAGGAATTTAGTAAGAGACTAAGCCAATCTATTGAATCTCATGATATAGCTGCTCGACTAGGAGGAGACGAATTTATTGTAATGCTCCCATTTGTAGAAAATGAGGAAGAAGCTATTAAAGCCGCGGAAAAAATACAGCGAGTAATGGAAGGTACATGGAATGTTGAACATGCAGAACTAACTATTACGATAAGTATGGGTATAGCTTTATCCACGCAGGATAATATTACAGATAGCGTTATGTTAAGAAATGCAGATCTTGCTATGTACGAAGCTAAAAGAGCTGGAAAAAATCTATATAAAGTAAAACGTTTCTAAGTGAGGTTAACTTAGAAACGTTTTTTTATAACTTAATATTAAATAGGAGAAGGGACTTGAATCTTAAGTTTCTTTAATTGGTCTACTGCTTTTTTCAGAATCTGGACATCTTGTACTAGTGCAACACGAACGTATCCAGCTCCTGCAGATCCAAAAACGGTACCTGGAACCATAACTACACCTGTTTGATTAATTGCTTCAAATGCAAACTCTTTATCATCCATTTCGTACGGATATTTTGCCCATACGAACATTCCTCCACTAGAAGGTGTCACTGTCCACCCGATATCTTTTAAGCCTTGTGATAAAACTTTATGACGTTCAGTGAAAACTGTACGCAAACGATCTGTTATCTCTTCTGCATTATTTAATGCAGTAATTCCAGCTTCCTGGATGGGTTCAAATATACCAAAATCTAAATTTGATTTAAGCTGTTTCATTATTGTAATCATTTCTGCATTCCCGACAATATAAGCAACTCGCGTACCGGCAAGACTAAAGCTTTTGGATAATGAGTTGATTTCCATTCCTACTTCCATCGCTCCCGGTGTCGCTAAGAAGCTGCTTGGAGAATCTCCAGAAAAATAAAATTCAGAATACGCAGCATCGTGTAAAATAATAACATTGTATTTATTTGCAAATGCTACAGCCTTTTCAAAAAATGCAGGATCTGGCATAGCTGGAACTGGATTTCCTGGTAAATTTAAAATCATTAATTTCGCTTTATAAGCTACTTCCTCAGGAATTGCATCTAAATCAGGTAAAAAATTATTTTCTTCTAATAGATTCATATAGTATGGAACTGCTCCGGCCAATTTAATCCCTGCATCATACGCAACATAGCCAGGATTGGTAGTTAACACATAATCTCCTTCGTTACAAAATGCGATAGGAAGGTGGACAAGCCCCTCTTGAGATCCCATTGTTTGTACAATTTCTGTTTGAGGATCAAGGATGACATTCGTACGTCGTTTATAATAATCAGCAACCGCTTCATAAAAACGTTTTGTTCCATTTAGTGTATAACCATACGAAGTGGCTGAATAACTTTGTTCTGATAATACTTTTCTTGCTTTTTCATCTGGTGGCAGGTCAGGACTACCTAAACTTAAATCATATAGTTCAAAACCTGCAGCTTTTTTAAGCGCGGCGGCTGCTTTTAAGTCTCCGAAAATAGCAGGTTCAAAAATAGACATTTTTTTAGATGGTTCGATAATCAATTAAAAGCACTCCTCGCTAGCAAATTTAAAACCTATTCTATCATAAATTAAATCAATATTGTGAAAAATAATGCATGCAATATATTAGATGTTATGACTATTTTGTGAAAAGAATAAAAAGTAAATATATACAACTAATCCACAATAAAATAATAACAATTCCAGCAAACCAATTATTCCTTTTCACTTTTTCCGATTTTTCGGCTAAATTACGACAATCATTTAAAATGTTGTTTGGTATTAATCTCAAGACAATAGAAATGGCTAAAGGGATTAGAATAAGATCATCTATATATCCGAGTACAGGAATGAAATCAGGTATCAAATCAATCGGACTAAATGCATACGCAACAATAAGAAGTGATAAGAGCTTTATGTATAAAGGTAATTCAGGATGTTTATATGCTTCCACAAGTACAAAAATTTCTTGTTTAATTTTCTTGGCATACGCTTTTAATCTTGAAATCATGTATCTATCACCTAAACTCATTTTATAAATAAGTATACGCTTTAATGGATAGGAAGAAAATTAAGATATAACAGATCGTTTTAAGGGAGATAGGAAAAATGGAAATAACAGATATTGAAGAATTATATAAAAAGCTGATAAATGCATGGAATATTGCGGACGCAAGAGAAATGTCCAATTTATTTTCATTAGATGGTGTCATGATTGGTTATGATGGAAGTTTAGAGGTTTGGCGTGAAAGCATGTTTGAACATTTACGTCCAGTTTTTGAGAGTCATCGTACTGCAACATTTGTTTATAAAGTGAAAGATGTATCTTTTCTAAATAAAAACACAGCTCTATTACGTTCGATTGCCGGAATGATTCCCCCCGATCAATCAACAATCAACCCTTCAGTAAATACGCACCACACATTAGTAGTAGGTTTTAAAAGAAGAGAAATGGCAAATAAGACTATTCCAAAATACTCCCACTCTTTTTCATGGAAGACCTGAGCTAGTTGACTAAATGACAAAGGAATTAGAGGAAACATTGAATTTTTTAAAAAAACATGAGATGGAACCTCATGTTTTTTTTATTCCTTTTATTAAATCGTATGCACGTAATGCACGTTCTCGTGCACTAGAATGATCAACGATAGGGTGTGGATAAGTAGAACCAAGTTGAATGTTACTTTCTTCCAAAATATTCAGAGGAGTAACCCACGGGCGATGAATGTATGGAGAGGATAGTTTAGCAAGTTCCGGAACCCACTTCCTAATATAATCCCCATTAGGGTCAAACTTTTCGCTTTGAATAATCGGATTGAATATTCGAAAGTAGGGAGCAGAATCAATTCCAGAGCCTGTAACCCATTGCCAGCCCATTGCGTTATTTGCCACATCAAAATCTACAAGTTTTTGTTGAAACCATTCGTACCCTATTCGCCAATCAACCAGCAAATGCTTTACAAGAAAAGAGGAAGCTACCATACGGACGCGATTGTGCATATAACCTGTTTCGGATAGTTCTCGCATTCCTGCATCTACTAGTGGATAACCTGTTAGCCCTTTTTTCCAACTTGTCATGTTCTCCTCATTTTTTTGCCAGGGAAAATGCTCAAAATTTGACCGTAATGGTTTCAGTGGAAATGAAGGGGATTGAATAAGCTGATGATAAGAGAATTCTCTCCATACTAATTGCCGAATGAATGATTGAAGCATGGGGGAGTCATCCTTTTTAGCTTCATAAAAAATAGAACGAACACTCATATCACCCGATGCCAAGTAGGGAGACAATGTAGATGTTGCACTGGCAGATGGAAAGTCTTTTTTTCTTTCATATTTATATAAACCGTTGCTTATAAAATGTTCCCACATCTCAATTGCTCCCGGCTCACCGGGTTTCCAATACAGTCCTAATTGATCAACTCGCTCTATAGAAGAAAGTAATCGAAGTTCCTCGACTGTCACACTTATTATTGGATTCTTATAAACCTCAAATTCATGGGGAGTAGGGACTGGATGATGTGCATTAACTTGCATGCTCCTCTTCCAAAAAGTCGTAAATACTTTATATGTCTTTTGACTTTTATTGAACATCTCCTCTGGATTATAGAGTAGATTTGCATTATAGGTACGAGCGTCTATATTTTGAGCCTTCAACTTAATAATAATTGTTCTATCTCTTTCCACAATAGATGGTTCATACCGTTCATTGAAAAAGACAGCGTCTGCATGAGTCTCTTGTATTAAATCTTGCAGTACTTCTAATGCGTTGCCAACTCTAATGATGATTGGAACTCGTTGTTGAAATGAAAGGAGAGAGTGATGAAGCCACCATAAAGATGCACCACTCGCTTGATATTCTTTTTCTTCTTCCTTTGACCAAATAAAGACAGGAATTACAGTGCCTTGCTGTGTTGCTTCCCATAAGGCAGGGTGGTCATGTATTCGTAGATCTTTTCTAAACCAAACGATTATCTTTTTCGTATACAAAACACTCACTCTTTCGTTTCGTTTTTTCTTCTAATTTTAGTACACCAGCGGTTATTATATACACTTTGTCCCAATATTGAAAAAGCTACTAGCTTCTTTTGGAAAGAAGCTAGTAGCTTTTCAAGTTGTTGGCTAATTCTATAAATAGATATTGTTTTTATAATGATTGGATTAGAAAGTATAAGTTTTCTACTTAGTAATTTTGTTCAGACCTCAGCAGCCCCTCGAAGCCTAAATGACATTTGCTTACATGGGCTGACTGAGACACTTTCGCTTTCTTATTAAACTAAAGGTCCAGCGTTTTTCAAATACTTTTCAATTCCCTCTGCAGCACGGTATGCTAAAGCCCCAACAGTTCCTGTAGGATTCATACCAGAGTTATGTGGGAAAGCTGAGGCACCTGGTACAAAAACGTTTTCACAGTCCCACATCTGAAGGTAACTATTTAATGCACTTGTTTCAGGATCTGCCCCCATGATAACTCCACCTGTATTATGAGTAGTTTGGTATTTTGTCGTGTCCCAGTCACCTTGGTCTCCAGGAGAATTAATGATATCTGCTCCCATTTCTTCCAAAATTTTAGTAGTAATTTCTCTTATATATTTTTGTTGGTTTCTTTCATTTTCTTTGTAGTTAAACGTCATGCGCAATAAAGGATCCCCGAAAGCATCTTTGTATGTCGGATCTAAATCAATATAGTTTTCTTTATTCGGCATCACGGAACCTTGTGAACCTACCCCTAAGCTTCTGTTTGCCCAATAAATAGATTCCTCTTTATATTCTTTACCCCAGCCTGGTGTTCCTTTAGGGACAGCGTTGTTTGAAATTGGGCGTTTTCCGTAATGACCAAGTGCGATATTCCCACCATGAATGAAATTCAAGTCTGTGTGATCAAAATTATCCCCGTTAAAATCGTCCAAAACTCCAGCAAGGGAACCTGTACCAGCATATAGGTTAAATTCTTTGTCTTTGAAGAATCCTGTGGATGCTGCAGAAGTCATTTGGTATGCATAGTTTTTGCCGATTACTCCAGTACCCGTCTCAGGATTGTATGGGCGGCCGAGTTGCGAGTTTAATAGTATTTTAATGTTATTAAGTGCATATGCAGATACGACAACTACATTCGCTTCTTGGATATATTCTTCTCCAGTACGTGTATCAACATATAATACACCAGTTGCTTTTCCATTAGTATGTAGTACTCTACGAACAACAGAATGAGTTCTTACTTCGAAATTTCCTGTTTCTTTTGCAACAGGCAAAACAGTTACTACTGGAGATGCTTTTGCTCCATATTCACATCCAAAGCGTTCACAGAAACCACAGTATTGACAAGCACCACGTGAAATTCCGTCTGGATTTGTATAGTTTTCAGAAAGTGTTGCTGCTGGAGCAATATAAGGATGATATCCTAATTTCTGAGATGCTTCTTTAAACATTTTCATAGAAGGTGTTTCTTTTAAAGGAGCAGTAGGATATTTAACCTCTGGAACATCTGGATGAGGATTAGCTTCCCCAGAAATACCAGCCATAGCTTCAAATTTTTCGAAGTACGGTACTAGTTCGTCATAAGTAATTCCCCAGTCCTGAAGAGGCATGTCTGCTGGAATTTTATCCTTTCCGTATCGTTCTACCGTTTTTGTATAAATTTCAAAATCATAAGGGAAAAATCTATAGGTTAAACCATTCCAGTGCTCCCCAGAACCTCCTAAGCCATCCCCGATTAAAAAGGAACCGTGCTGACGGTAAGGTAAAGCTCTTTGTGATCGGTCATGACGTACTGTCAGTGTTTCTTTTGAAAGGTCTTGCATCATTTCATTTCTTTGTTGATATCTAAGTTCATCATGTACCATTAAATAATCTTGAGTAGTTCTTTCTTTTCCGCGTTCTAAACCAACTACTTTATAACCTTTTCTAGTTAATTCAGAAGCAATTATACCGCCTGTCCAACCTACCCCAACCAAAACGATGTCTGTTTTCGGTAATTTTTTCGCCATAATCTATAGCACCCTTTCGATTAATGTTTATGTTGAGAATTCAAACTCATAGGTTCAAATTTCACAAATTCTTCTTTTTCAATGATGTCTGCATAGCTCATCTGATGGCCCGGGAAGTTTTTCATTTTCCAACCTTGCATATCTTTATTTCCGCCATATAGTGGATCTGCATAAACACCTTCAATAGTTGCACTTTTTAATAATCCAAAAAAGAAGCTTGATGTCACAGCACCATTCAAAGTTACCTCTCCTGCTTCAAAAGCGGTAAGAATGGCAATTTGTTCTTCGTCTTTAATTTCTGAGAATCGTGCATTATATTTTTTCGTTGCTTCTGAATTTAAAGCTTCAATTCCTAGATTGAAGACTTGCTGTCTGTTTAAATGTGTTTGATGACCAAATAGAGGAGTTGCCTCTGCAGGATAAAAAGGACCTGACATATATTCCTTTGAATTTAGTCCCCAATTTCCTGCAAGTTGATGGTCTATGAAGTAGGCAACAAGTAATTCTTTTGCCCCTGGTCCTGTTTCGGTTTTCGGGAAAATTTGTTCAGCAGCAGCCTCAATCGTATCGAATTGTGCTTTGTCGAAATACATAAGCGCTTGATTATAATTGACAGCAGTTGCTTGGGAGTGAACATGAGTTTCAGTTGTTTTAGTAGTTGAATCTTTTCCTAACAGTGAGCCAATTGCCCCACCTAGAACGACCCCACCGACTGTTAATCCAGAATTTTTGATGAAAGTTCGTCTTGATGAACGTTTATCTAAAAATGGAGCCTTTTTATCTTGTTCTGACATAATATAACCTCCTAAATGAATTAAAAGAATACTTAGTTTAAAATTTTATCTAGATAAATACTGATTAAAAAAACACTAATAAATATATTAGTGAACAATGGCGTGCCAGTTATAAACTAAAGAAAAAATAACTGTACATACTAATAATGAAGAGATAAAGTATGTATGTTTTTTCCCTGTCCAGCAAAGCACGATTATCGCTAAGCCAATACCAAAACCTAGTAAAGAGAACCAAGGAAAGGTACTACTGTGGAAGAAAAGAAATAGTGCAAAGTCTGCTACGATAAATAAAGCGAAAAATACTTGGTTTAATATTTTTAGTTCTTCTACATTATATTTTGTCACATTCAATCTCCTTTCGCCTGCGAAGAATATAAGATATATATTGTATAATAATGATACAAAACAACTGTTCACCATTTTACTCTTTTTTTTCATAAAATCTACACATTTTTTATTACAAACAAAAAGTTTTTTTTTTCTGAAATTACATTTAAATTCTCATCTATTTACAATTAAACAAGAAAGGTATATTGTGTTAGTGATACAAAACAACTAATTTATGTATAAATTGCCGCTGGATAAATACTACACATTTCTTTTGCTAACAGGAGGAAGTACCATGCCAAACATCGGAGTACCAGGTTTAATAATCATTTTAGTAATTGCCCTAATCGTATTCGGTCCATCAAAACTACCTCAATTAGGTAAGGCAGTTGGACAAACGTTAAGAGAATTTAAAAACTCAACTAAAGATATCGTTGACGAAGTAGCAGATGAATTTAAAATAGATAATAATGACTCTTTGGATAAAAAGAAAAGCTAAAAAAAAGCCGACTATTGGCTAATAGTCGGCTTTTGTGATGGAATTGTTAAGATTAATGGCTAAGCCA
Source organism: Bacillus sp. Cr_A10 (assembly GCF_029222665.1). Lineage (NCBI taxonomy): Bacteria > Bacillati > Bacillota > Bacilli > Caryophanales > Bacillaceae > Bacillus > Bacillus sp. Cr_A10. Next base: position 77,611 of record NZ_JARHXR010000010.1, on the reverse strand, counting down.
AAGAATCGGATGGTTCAGCAAAAAAACAGATAGTTAAGTACAAAAAACTAGTTGTTTAATTAAAACTTAAAGCTATTTCTGCAATTAAAATTCAGAACCCCATAACAAAATAAGAATTAATAAATAGAGAATAGATTTCATCCTTTGTTTACTTGAAGGGAGGAGGGGATAGTGGGTTGTGCTCCCATTTGAGTAACAACATACGTCGCAATTTTTGTTGCAAATGAGATACTATCTTTTAATGAGCTTCCTTGACATAAACCTACAGCTAATGCCCCATTAAATGCATCGCCAGCTCCAGTTGTATCCTTAGCTTCTACCACATTTGTTTTTACGTATCCATATTCATTACTATTCATATAATAGGAGCCTTTTTCTCCTAACGTAACAACAACTGCATTTACTCCTTTTTTAAGTAATAGGGAGCATGCATGGAAAAGGTCTTCCTCGGTTTCCGTTTTTAACCCAGTAAGTATTTCTAACTCAGTTTCATTAGGTGTTAAAATAGAAACTTTACTCAATAAAGAGTCACTTATTTTTTGTGCAGGTGCAGGATTTAAGATAATATGTACATTTTTTTTAGCAGCAATATCAGCAGCCATTTCAACTGCTTGCATCGGAATTTCCAACTGTAAGAGGAGAACGTCACTAGCTTCAATTAACTTTCTATCTGTATGGATTTGGTCAGCTGTAACTAGAAAGTTTGCTCCGGGAAATAGTACGATTGAGTTTTCTCCAGAGTCAGCTACTTGAATTATTGCTTGCCCAGTCAACCCAACTTTTTGGACAGAATCAGTATTTACCCCTTTAGCTTGTAAGTTTTGCTTAACTTGTTCCCCGAAGTTATCTGCACCTACATTACCTATAAAATATACTTTAGCTCCTAACTGACTAGCAGTAACAGCTTGATTTGCTCCTTTTCCTCCAAAAAACAACTCATGTTTTGTACTGTGTAACGTTTCGCCTGCTTTTACAATATGCGGAACTAGGTATACAAGATCCATATTAGTGCTCCCTACAACTGTTATATTCATGAATTGTTATACTCCTTCCTTAACGAGTTTTTAAAATTACTTCCACTAATTGACTCTTTGATAGAAGTCCAGGTGGAAATTTAAGTAGTTTCGCAATTTGAGCTACAGCAGGAGGTTTTAACATGCTTTTTTCTAAAATGTCTGCATTATAAAAAACCATTTGTGCATTGTCATCTGCTACTAATTTTCGGTTCGCCATTACAACGATACGTGTAAAATAGTCCGTTACAAATTCCATGTCATGGGTAATGGTGATTACAGACTTCTGCTTTTCTTCTAATGCTTGAAGTAAATTACCAAGTACTTGCAAACCAATCTTGTCTTGACCTGCAGTTGGCTCATCTAAAATAATAATATCAGAATCCATTGCTAATACAGACGCAATTGTTACAAACTTTCTAACGGAATAAGGTAAGTTATATGGGTTTTCTTCTGCAAATTCGGAAATGCCACATAATTTCATCGCCCAAGCTGTTAATTCATCTACACGGTTGGGTTCAAATCCCATATTTTTTGGTCCAAAACGGACCTCGGATTCAACATCATTATGGAATATTTGATCGTCTGGGTTTTGGAATACATATCCTACCTTCCTCGAAACTTGCGCTGTAGTATGATCTTTCGTATCCCAGTCCCCAACTAATACGTTACCTTCCGTAGGTTTTAACAAACCATTCATAAGCTTTACTGCAGTTGTTTTTCCTGCACCATTTTGACCTACAATTGCTAAACGCTCCCCAGTTTCAATGGATAGAGTAAGGTTTTCAAGTGCCTTTGTTCCGTCTGGATATGAAAAGCTTACATTATTTAAGTGAAGTTCGGTCATATTCATTCACTCCAGTCATATTTAATGCTTCCGCTAGTTCTATATCACGTACAGGGAGGAAAGAAAGTGGCATCCCTAAGTTTTGTAGTTGTAGTGCAATTTCCGTCACATGTGGGTATTGGATTTCATACTTTCTAAACGCTGGATTTGCAAATACTTCACGAACAGGCCCATTCATTACTAACTCACCTTCGTGCATAACAAGCAAATTATCAGCGTATTCAGCGATTAAATCCATTTTATGTTCGACTAAAACAATGGTTTTGCCACGCTCTTTCATTAATCGGATAATATCAAAAATTTGTTCCGTACCAATAGGGTCAAGTTGGGAAGTCGGTTCATCAATGACTAATATATCTGGATCCATAACGATTATGGATGCAAGAGCAACACGTTGTCTTTGTCCACCTGAGAGATCGAAGGGATTTTTGTTACGTAAATGCTCAATCTTAACTAGTGTTAGTACTTCTTCGACCCGTTTTTTTATCTCTTCCACAGGAACGCCTAGGTTTTCTAAGCCATATGCAACTTCCTCGAATACATTATCTTTTACTCCAGAAATTTGGATAAATGGATTTTGAAATACGTATCCTACTTTTTCTCCAAGTTGGCCTAATTGATAATCAGACATTCTTTTTTTGTCTACGATAACTTCTCCTTCTAAATCCCCTTTGTAAAAATGTGGAATGAACCCGCGAATTGTATTACAAAGTGTTGTTTTACCAGAACCATTATTACCGATAATTGCTGTAAATTTCCCTTTTTCTATTGAAAATGACACATTTTTTAATACAAAATCATCGCTTACTGGATAGCGATAAGACACATTTTTTAAATCAATCATTATTGTCATAAGAAAAACCTCCATACAAGTAGACCTATTAAGATTAGTAAATAGATTAGTGGTAAAACACGGTCTGCAGTATTTTTAGTTAATTGGTGTAGGCTTGTCTTTTTTACTGGTGCTGAAAATGCACGCGATTCAAGCGTTATTGCTCGTTCTTCGGTTCCTGCTATTGAGGATAAAATAAGGGGCGTTAGTGTTGGTATAAAAGCTTTAGCGCGAACAAGTAAAGAGCCTTCTGTTTCTACACCGCGAGTTTTTTGTGCTTCCATAATTGTGTTAGCTTGACGACGCATTTCGGGAATAATTTGAAGTGTTGATAACACCACATAGGCTCCCATTGGTGGAAGACCCTTATCTTCTAAAGACTTAACAAAATCTCGTACCTCAGTTATGCGGAAAAATAATATAAATGCAGATCCTATAGCGAGAATGCGAGATGTCAATAATAGCCCATAATTCAATCCTTCTTGTTTGATTTTAAAAATTCCCCATTCCCAAAGTACATTTTCACCAGGGTAGAACAACATTTGCATAATGAATACGATGATTAATACACTTAATAATGCCTTTAAAACAATATTAAGAAATTCTTTCGTTACACCTGCAAGCATTGCAATTAGTACTAAAACAGGGAAGATAGTAAAGGCAAAAATATATCCAGGCATAATAAGTACTATTCCTAAAATAAAGAGAGAGAAATAGAATTTTGTCATTGGATGAAGTTGAAGTAAAAGATTCTGTTTCAAATAAAATACGCCCCCTTGTAAAAATAATCTCTTCCCGTTAAATTGTTTAATCAACAAGTTGAACGAGAAGAGTTGAAATCATTTCTTGTTATTACGCTTCATATATAAATCTCCATAATTCATTTTAGATAAATAGCGATCTGACATACCTTTAACGATAAAGTAAACGACTAATACAGAAACAACCTTATCCGCTACTTCAGTGATAAAGCTGGAAGAAAAAACTGCTGTCCATAATTGTTGCCCAGATGCTAAGAAAGTAGCGGTAATTAGGGAAGAGGTATTTCCTGTTGCTCCTCCAAATACTAGAACTGTTATTGGTGCAGAGACAATTACGGCTATAAAAGTAATAATGATACCGGAAACAATGGTTTTAGGTACGTTTTTGAAGAATCCGTATTTAGAAAGGTAACCTGCTCCGATACCAATCGCCATAGATGTTAATGCATAGGGTAAATATACCGGATTGAAAATAGCATTAATTAGGTTTGTTATAAGTCCTGCTAGTAGTGCAACCCAAGGACCTGCAATTACACCCACTAGTATCGTTCCAATAGTGTCTAAGAAAATAGGTAACCGAAGTACATTGGCTAACTGGAAACCTACTAGATTAATAGCTACAGCAATAGGAATTAGTAACATTGCCATCATATTAAAATCATCTTTAAAACTACGTTTCATACATTTCTCCCCTTTGTTATGTTATATTTAACCGATTTGACGGCTCATTATTTTAACGGCGTTCAGAAATTGTTCTACGAACTTCTCTCTGTGAACCGTATGTAATACTTTCACATTATGCGGAAGCCCAGTTCGTTGTGAATAGTCTACAACCGTTGTTCCTGCTGTAAGTCTTCCCTCTAATTCAACAGCAACGTAACAATTATCCCCATCAAATAACTCAGGTGTCAGAACATAAGATACTGCACACAAATCATGTAAACGAATCCGATTTTCAAAATCTGGTCCATGAAAAGCTGTTTGTTTTGCTGCATTTACATAAAAACGAAGCATCTTGACTACCTTATGTGCAAAATCAGAGCCAATTTCCTCGATAGTCTTTAACTCTTCTAATGTGACATAAGCTTTATGTGTAACATCTAGTCCGCTCATCACAATTGGAATTCCGGATTGAAAAACAATTTCAGCTGCATGGGGATCAACGTAGACATTGAATTCCGTAGTTGGTGTCATATTTCCCCCAACAGCAGCTCCTCCCATATAGGAAATATATTTTATTTTTGATTTTACTTCAGGATGTGCTATTAAGAGGGCACCCACATTTGTCAGGGGACCAGTAGCTATTAGAACTATTTTTTCATCACTAGCTAATAATGTTTCTTTCATTGCTTCAATTGCATTTCGATTGCTTAAGCGAATAGTCGGTTCTGGGAAAAAGACATCCCCAAGTCCGTTCTCGCCGTGGACGTCATCAGCAATTTCGAGTTTACGAAAAAATGGATTATTTAAACCTCTAGCAATCTCAATATCTCTTTTCATGTAACTTGTAAAGGCAAGTGCGTTGTTAATTGTTTTTTCTTGCGTTTGGTTTCCGGGCTCTGTCGTGATTAATTTGATATCCAATTCCGGATGTGCGAAGGCTAAAGTTAGTGCCATAACGTCATCTATCCCAGGATCACAGTCAATAATTACAGGTATGGTCATTTATTTACACCTCATTTTATTTGTTTCGTACTTTCTCTCACGATTAATGTAGGCTCAAAGACTATAGCCTCAGATTCTTTTTTTTCTATCTCATTTATTAATAGTTCGATTGCTTTTCTTCCCATTCCGTATGTGTCTTGTCTAACTGTCGTTAGTTTTGGGATTAAAGCACTTACTAATGAAATGTCATCAAAGCCAACTATAGATAGTTGTTCGGGAATTTGAATTCCTATTTCATGAGCTGCCTGATAAATACCACAAGCCATCAAATCATTTGCAGCAAATATTGCTGTTACAGGGTTGTTATTTAAAAATTCTTTTGCAACTTGATATGCTTTATCCATCTGAAATCCACCAACTAAAATGAGCGAAGGTGGAATCTCTATGGAAGCTTCCATTAAAGCTCTTTGAAATCCAGATAATCTTTGTTGTGAGTTAAGAATTTCAGAAGGGCCTGTCATACATGCGATTTGAGTATGGCCAAGATCTGTTAAATGCTTACCTGCTAAATATCCACCTCTTTCATTGTCTAAAAAGACACCAGATTGTTTGTTTGCCTCTTCGCCACGATCGAATAATACGTATGGAACTTTGCCACTTTGTAATAGAACTTTGCTAGTTTGTGATAATCTATTCTTACTCGATAGAAGAATCCCATCTACCTGTTGTTCCTTTAACAAACGTAAATAATTTTCCTCTTTTTGCAATTGATCATCTGAATTACAGATGATAAGACTATAGTTTCTTTTGTTCGCCTCATCTTCAGCACCTCTGCAAAGTTCTGGGAAAAAGGGGTTAGATATATTTGGCACAATTAAACCGAGCATACTAGAGCGTTTGGTCACTAATCCCCGTGCTAACTTATTTGGCTGGAAATTTGCTTCTTGCATTACTGCCAGAACTTTCTCTCGAGTTTCTTTTGACATTCCTTCTTCTTTATTATTCAAGACACGTGAAACTGTTGTTATCGAAACACCGGCCTCTCTTGCAATATCTTTAATCGTTAATTTCTCCATACATTTATCACCTGTTCCTACAGTTAGGAAAACGTTTTACGAAAACGTTTTCTCTAATTATAATAAAGAATATTGTAAGCGTTTGCATTTGTCAATTAAATTATGAATATTTTGTGAAAAAACTTGCTATCGAGATTATATGAAAATTGCAACTAAGATATTTTTGTTTTGTTAGAAATCTTATTCAATCCTAAACTTTTTTCTCCTATTGGCGAAATAATACAACATACATTTGAAAAATGAAATGAAAATAAGAGAGAGGATAGTACAACTGGGTGAGATATGGTAAGATTAAATTAGTAACAGGTACTAATATTAGGTATAGTATATTCGGATAATAATTTGGAGGTAAATATGAGAGATTTAATTCAATTAAAAGATAAGAATATTGTTGTTATGGGGGTTGCGAATGAACGAAGCCTTGCGTGGGGAGTTGCAAAGTCACTGTATGAGGTAGGAGCAAACATCATTTTTACTTATCGTAAAGAACGTTCTTTAGGGAAAATTGAAAAGTTATTAGTAGATAATAATTTAGAAGCGAAACTTGTTGTCGCATGTGATGTGAATAGTGACGATAGTATGAAAGCAGCCTTTGAACAGATTGGAAAAGAAGTGGGAGTAATACATGGAGTTGTCCACTCAGTTGCTTTTGCTAATGGAGAAGATTTAAAAGGTGATTTTATTAATACATCTAGAGATGGTTATGCATTTGCTCAGGATACAAGTGCATACTCTCTTATTGCTGCAGCAAGAGAAGCTGCACCTTTCATGACAGAAGGTGGCTCTATTGTAACGATGACATACTTAGGAGCAGAGCGTGTATTGGAAGGATACAATGTGATGGGCATTGCAAAAGCGTCATTAGAGGCTTCTGTTAAATATTTGGCGTTGGATTTAGGAAAAAATAATATTCGTGTGAATGCAGTTTCTGCTGGAGCAGTTAGAACATTAGCGGCAAAAGGTATTTCTTCTTTTAATACAATTTTGCATAAAATAGAAGAAACAGCTCCTTTAAAACGAAATGTAACACAGGAAGAAGTAGGGGATATGACGGTTGCACTTCTAAGTAATCTATCAAGAGGCGTAACGGGAGAAGTTGTTTACGTGGATTCCGGATACAATATTATGGGTTAACCTCTCAAAGAGGAGAGAGTGAAATGACGAACCAAAGTGATTTTCAAAAAATCCTAGCAAAGCCAGCACAACGAGCGCTTGCAGGGGCAAATATTGAAACTTTGGAACAATTATCGAAGTACTCTGAAGCAGAAATTATGGAGTTGCACGGTATTGGTCAGAATGTTTTTAAAAAGCTTCAAGAGTCACTTTCTGATAATGGATTGTCTTTTGCACATAAAAAATAAATAGAGTGGGATGAAGAGGGGATTTCTTCATCCCACTCTATTTATTTTAGTGGACGAGAGTTTCAATAACATTGGCCCACCGCTGACAAGGGTGCTGATTTTTCACATGTTGATTTAAATATAAAAAGTATAATCCTCTGGTAACACACGCTTTAGGAATTTTTTTGTTCGCTCTTCTTTTGGACTTACGAATATTTCATGAGGTGTACCTTCCTCAACTACGACGCCTCCATCCATGAAGATAACTCGTTTAGCAACGTCTTTTGCAAAGGACATTTCATGTGTTACTACGAGCATAGTGGTTCCTTCATTAGCAATGTTTTTCATAACAGTTAACACTTCACCAACAAGTTCAGGATCAAGGGCTGAAGTAGGTTCATCGAATAAAATAATATCTGGGTTTAATGCAACCGCACGTGCTATACCTACACGCTGTTGTTGTCCACCTGACAGTTGGCTTGGATAGGAATCGTATTTATCCGATAACCCAACTTTATCTAATGCCTTCTTTCCTATCTCTACGGCTTCAACTTTTGGCACTTTGCGTCCAATGATTAATCCTTCTGTTACATTTTCTAAAGCAGTTTTATTATTAAATAGATTATAATTTTGGAAAACAAAAGCTGTTTTTTGCCGAATTATTTGAATATCTTTCTTAGAGGCAGAATGTAGATCAACATGTAAATCTCCAAAAGCTGCTTTGCCGCTATCTGCTTTTTCTAAAAAATTTATACAGCGAAGCAATGTCGTTTTTCCAGAACCACTCGGTCCTAAAATGACAACTACGTCCCCTTTATCGATTTTCAAATCGACCCCTTTTAATATCTCGTTAGTACCAAAAGACTTGTGAATATCTTTAATTTCTAACATTAGAACGCCTCCTTATCAAGCACTTGCGTATTTATACTTACGTAATGGTTTTTCATATAACTTGAACCCATATTCTACTAGGCTACAAAGGATGATATAGACGATAAAGATATCGATATATGCTTCCACATAGTTGTAGCCAACATTCGCTTCCACTTTTGCCTTTAATGTAATCTCTTGAAGGGACATGGCATAGCCGAGAGAAGTAGCTTTGATTAAGTTTACAGTTGCAGTACAAATGTTAGGTAAGGCAGCTACTAATGCTTGCGGAATAACTATTCGTCTATAGGCCTGAAAATTTGTTAAACCAACAGATTGCGCTGCTTCCAATTGACCTTTATTTACAGTGATTAATGCAGAGCGGAAAACCTCAATTAAAATTGCTGTTGTGCTAAAAGAAAAAACGATAAACGCGTACCAAATTGGATTAATTTCATATACTTTTATGTTAATTTGATACTTTTCGAACAGAGAAGTTAGAATTAGCGGAACGCTAGCATAAACAATAAAAATTTGAATTATGACGGGGGTTCCTCGAACAAAAGATACATATACTTGTGAAATTCTATTTAATACAGGTATTTGATTGATTCTTGTTAATGCCAACAAAAAGCCGGCAGGGAGTGCAATGAGCAATGCTACAACTGTAACGAGTAGAGTGACTGGCACACCGGATAATGCAACAAAAAACGTATCTATTAAAAATTCATAATTTAAACCTTCCGACATTTTGAACACTCCTTACGTCGTTCTAATTGTTTGCTTGCCCTTACTAAACATTTTTTCTAGTTGTGCAAAGAGTTTCTCTATGAGGATAGATAATATCCAGTAGATTAAAGCTAGTGCAATAAATATTTCTAAAGCATGAGAATTATAGTTGGCGGCAATAATTAAATTTGCTTTGCCGACAATATCTATTAATCCAATTGTATAAGCTAATGAACCTTCTTGAAGGAGCGCGATCATCCCGTTCCCAAAGTTAGGTAATGCTACAACAAGAGCTTGTGGGAAAATAATACGACGATATGCTTGAAAGGGGCTTAAACCAACACTAACAGCAGCTTCATATTGACCTTTTTCAATAGACTCATATGCAGAGCGAATAACTTCCGACATAATTGCGGCAAACTGCAAAGTAAATGTAATAACTACAAATACTCCTGTATGAAGGTCCTGCAAATAAATCCCAAAGTTTTCAGCTAATGAAGGTACACCATAATACACTAAAAACAAAAGAACAATAGAAGGTGTACACCTTAAAATAGTTGTATATAAATTAGCTAGTTTTTTCCCTACTTTATTCTTCCCTAGTTTCATTGCTGCAAGGATAAAACCAAAGAAGGTTCCAAAAATAATAGATAATCCAGCTACTAGAAATGTAACTTTCAAAAACGGAAGCAATGCTGGAAGGGAACTCCATATATAAGAAACGTCAAAATATTTTTCCATTTTGCTAAATCTCCCCCTATGCGAAATGGTAAAGGCTGTTGACGTATGCTACGCGCAACAGCCTTCATCGTAATATTGTAATTATCGTTTTACGCTATCCAATACTTCAAATAGGTCTCGACCGTAGAATTCTGTGCTAAGATCGCTAGTTTTCTTTTGTTCTTTTAATTGTTTGATAGCTTTGTCGTATGCATCAGCAAATTCTTGTTCTTTTTTGTTGAATAATGGCCAAGTTTTAATTACTGCGAACTCGTTATAAACAACTTCATCTTTTAAGTTGTAGTATGGACCATCTTCTGCGAGTACTTGTTTTTCAAAGACACCTTCCAATGTAATACCACCATCCACGCGTCCTTCATTCACCCATTGAACTACGTCTACTGTAAACGCATCTCCAGCTTCGAGTTTAACCGGATTGTCTGGATTTTCTTTGTTGTACTCATCAATGATTGTGTATTGTGCATTATTTGCTGCGATTGGAGCTAGTGAAAGTTCTGCTGAAGCAAAATCTTCTAATGATTTAATCTGTTCATTTTCTTTTTTCAGGACTAGACCTGTACTACTTAAACCAAGGAATTCTTGAGGGAAGATAAATTTTGCAGTACGTTCTTCCGTCCAAAATGCATTTTTAACACCTACTTGGTATTTCCCTTGTTCCACTCCAATCAATAAATCATCGCTTGTTGTTCCCACGTATTCAAATTCATATTCAGGTAGAAGCTCATCTACTAACTTCATCACTTCTACATCATAACCTGTCGCATTTCCTTTTTCGTCTTGCCATGAAATTGGTTTAGAAGCTTGGTCGTATGCTACTTTTACTTTACGTACATCTCCGTTACTTTCAGTACTGGTACTTGCGCTTGTATCATCATTTGATCCACATGCTGATAAAATCGTTACGGATGCCAATCCGACTGCTGCTAATTTTAAATACTTTTTAAATTTCATTTTCACCATTCCCCTTATTTAACTAATTATTTTTGGTTTTTTCTTCTTCCAATGCAGTTAGTGCTAGTTTTTTAATCGTCATATCATCCATCGGAGGGTTATGTAGTCCGGCTCGAACATCACGATAGTAGCGTTGTAATGGATTGGTTCTTTGCAGACTTTTCGCTCCAACTAACCGCATCGCTTTATCAACGATTGTTATAGCAGAGTTTGTCACAATATGCTTTGCAACACTTACTTCATTTGTCAGTAAATGTCTTGTAGCTTCGTTGTCATAGGAAGAAGCTGCTCCATAAATGACAAATCGTGCTTTCGTAAGCTCTAAATCTATCTCGCCAATGAGCTGTTGAACATTTGGTAACTGCGCAATAGGACCATTCAAACTATTTGGAGAATGTGTGTTAGCAAAGTGAACTGCGTAATCGCGAGCTGCTTGTGCAACTCCTAGGTAGGTAGCTGGAATATGGAGTAACCAGCCATTTATTTTCCCTCCGCTGGCAAACTCCGGCAGTTCAACTAGATCTGATTCATGGACAACTACATTATCTAATAGTAAATCGTTGCTACTTGTTCCACGCATCGATACGACATCCCATGTTTCTTCGATGGATACACCGTCTAGACTTCTATTGATTAGAAAGAAACCTACTTTTTCTTTTTCTTCTATCCAAGCAGAAGTTAAAAAATAGGAAAGAACTGGAGAAGCCGTTGTGAAAATTTTCCGACCATTTATTACCCACGTGTCTCCATTTTTTACAGCTGTTGTACCTGGGCGTCCTCCACGGGTGGGGCTGCCTGTTTGCGCCTCACTTGCAGAACGATTTATTAGTGCACCGTTAATAACCTCATTTGCGAAAAAGTCTAATTTATCCTTTTTCCAAAGCCTTTTCTCGTACAACTCACCGACAACCCCTAAACTCCAACCCATAGACAAGGCAGTGTTAGCATCATAGCTTGCAAGTGTTTCTTGCAAAAGAACCATATCATAAACAGAGAATCCTTCTCCGCCTAACTCTAAAGGTAATGTAAGGCTTGCATAACCAATCCCCACTAAGTCCTTTACATTTTCTAAAGGGAAAATGGAAAGTTCATCAATTTCTGCGGACTTACTTTTAAATTTCTCCTCAAATTGATGCAATTGATCAAGCCATTTTTTTTGTTTTTCAGTTTTGATAAATATATTACTCAACAGTGTTCGTCTCCTTTAATAAGTAACGTACTATTCTTATTGTTAAAGTATGAATTAAATGAAAAAAAATCTCTTTTCAAAACGAAAAGAGTTTCATGTATATTATGTACACTTATCTCTCAAGACGTTTCTTGCTGGATGTAGCACCATGCCATAATTAGCGGTTGCTGAAGCATCATAGGGCCAGTCCCTCTGCTTCTCTTGATAAGTAATATGGAGTTGTTGAAATGAGTTTACTACGTTAATTGAGTGAAGTCAATGCTAAATTATACAAAACAGATAGGAATTAATATATTTTGTGAATATTTTATTCAACTTGAACAAAAGATGTTTCTTCATCATTTTATGGGGAACTGTATGTATGTGATGAATTTAATAGAGGAGGAATAAGCTTGGATAAAAAAGTAAATGAGAACAGTAAAAATGAACAATTAGAACAGTTTCGTGTAGATGATAAAGATAAGTCTCTTACTACGAACCATGGATTAAAAGTTTCAGAGGATGAATTTTCTTTAAAAGCAGGCGAACGTGGTCCTACTCTCTTAGAGGATTTTCATTTTCGTGAAAAAATGACCCATTTTGATCATGAACGGATTCCAGAGCGAATAGTTCATGCTCGTGGCTATGCTGCACATGGAGTATTTGAATTATATGAATCCTTACAACCTTATACAAAAGCGAAATTCTTGCAAACACCTGGTGAGAAAACACCGGTTTTTGTAAGGTTTTCGACCGTAGCTGGATCTCGTGGATCGGGTGAGCTTGCTCGTGATGCACGTGGTTTTGCTACTAAGTTTTATACAGAAGAGGGAAATTACGATTTAGTAGGAAACAATATTCCTGTATTTTTTATCCAAGATGCCATTAAGTTCCCTGATTTAATACATGCGTTAAAACCAGAACCGCATAACGAGATTCCACAAGCTGCAACTGCGCATGATACTTTTTGGGACTTCATCGCAAACAATCAAGAGTCAGCTCATATGATTATGTGGGCGATGTCGGATAGAGCCATTCCTCGCAGTTTCCGAATGATGGAAGGGTTTGGTGTAAATACATTCCGCTTTGTAAATGAAGAAGGAAAGTCCCATTTTGTAAAATTCCATTGGAAGCCAGTACTAGGTGTTCATTCAGTCGTATGGGATGAAGCGCAAAAAATAAATGGGAAAGATCCTGACTTCCATCGTCGTGATTTATATGAGTCAATTGAAAATGGAAACTATCCAGAGTACGAATTTGGCGTACAGTTAATTGCGGAGGAAGACGAATTTAATTTTGATTTTGATATTCTAGATCCGACAAAGATATGGCCAGAGGAAGAAGTACCTGTAAAAATTATTGGTAAGATGACGTTGAATCGCAATGTAGATAATGTATTTGCAGAGACGGAGCAAGTTGCCTTCCATCCTGGTAATGTAGTTCCGGGTATCGACTTTACAAATGATCCACTTCTACAGGGACGGTTGTTCTCATATACGGATACACAATTGATAAGACTTGGTGGCCCTAACTTTCATGAGCTACCGATTAACCGTCCAGTCTGCCCATTCCATAATAACCAACGAGATGGATATGGTAGACAAACAATTAATGTAGGAAGAGTGAGCTATCATAAAAACTCGTTAGCAGGAAATACTCCAGCTCCTGTAAGTGAAGCGGATGGCGGATATGCACACTATCAAGAGAAAATTGATGCACGCAAGGTACGTGCCCGAAGTGAAAGCTTTAAAGATCATTTTTCTCAAGCTACTCTGTTTTGGAATAGTATGAGTAATCCCGAAAGAATTCATATAATAAATGCATTTAGCTTTGAGCTCGGAAAATGTCTAGAAATATCAGTACGTCAACAAGTATTAGAGATGTTGGCAAACGTTGACTTGGAATTGGCTACGAAAGTAGGGGAAAACCTAGGCTTAGTCGTGCAAGGGAGCGATCTTACAAAGAACAGCAAATCATCTCCAGCATTAAGTCAGCTGAATACAATGATGAAACCCGACACACGTAAAATCGCAGTGTTAGTAGGAGATGGATTTGACGCAAATCTTGCAGCTATTTTAGATAGTTTAAAAGCAAGCGGAACGCAGCCCGAGGTTGTAAGTGATCATGGAGGAGCAGTTGCAGGAGCAGATGGTTCCCTGTTACCTGTAGATCATACTTTCCTAACTGCCGATTCGGTTTTATTTGATGCTGTTTATGTGGTAAGTTCGCAAGGTAAGACGGCTATGTTTAATAAAGAAGCGGCTTATTTCATCAAAGAAGCATATACTCACTATAAACCAATCGGAGCAACATTTGATGGTGATCAGTTGTTAGATGAACTTAGACTGACAGGACAACTAGGTGTGCTCACAAAAGAAACCGGTAACAGCTTTGTTGAAAGTTTTGTAAATTTAATAGCTAAACACCGTTACTGGGATCGAGCAGTATAAATAAGAAAAGGCAAGTCCATCAATGGGACTTGCCTTTCCAGTTTACAATAGTTTAAGAAAACGGAATGCGACAAAACGAAAATAGATTGGTTTATCGCTTAGCCGTGCGAGGCCAAATATAATAAGATATGGAAATGACAAAATCAATGCCAAGCACGATGCTCCAAACCTTTAATGTACCTGACAAAGCCTCAGATCTTGAAGGATCATCGATTAAATAAATTAAAACAAGGAGCAATCCTCCGCCAATAATATAGGCGAGGAGATGTTGAAGAGTACCTAACATCGAATGCTTCGCGTATTCTAACCCCGTTTTACGAACTGGTTTGGTCCCTTGCCTTTTTATATAATACAGAAACTTCTCATCCGCCCATCGAATCATGCTTTTTCCAAAGGCAATTGATGTTCCTAGATAAATCGCTGCAATAGCATGCGCCATCGTTGCGGTTGCCCCATTGTATAAATCAGTAGCTGTAATGACAAGAAGAATCAAATCAATTAATGGGGTAAGAGCAAGAAAGAAAAGTCCAAGTCGTTCACGTTTTAATATATATCTAGTTATTAGTCCAAGTAAAATAACGACCCAAAATCCTACTTCACAAGCAATAATCGTCCATGCAATGAAATTCAAATCAACACCTCTTTCAAAATATTTCTAGTTTCATTATAGATGAATCAGACCGAAATGGCTTTACTTATTCATACGTTTTTGTTATATTCTGATAAACAAATATCCACATATGCTATGAAGAGAAAAGTAAAATAATGTTGTTTTTTTTAAAGAGAGCTTTGTTTGCTGAAAAAAAGCAAAAAACACTTATTTGAAAATGGTCTCTGAGCTTCGTACTGAACGTATTACTTAGTATACTAGTAAGCTACGACAAGAATCAGCACTTGTTATAAATGCTGGAGTATTAGTTTTTGATACTCACTAAGGTAGACAACGGGAGTTGTTTATAAATTTAGGTGGTACCACGAGTTTAACCTCGTCCTTTTTAGGACGGGGTTTTTTGTTTTTATTTAAATTAAAAAAGGGGATGTCAAAATGAGTATTTTTATTGGTGGAGCTTGGCCTTATGCAAATGGATCGTTGCATTTAGGACATATTGCTGCGTTATTACCAGGAGATGTATTGGCACGGTATTATCGTTTAAAACGAGAAAAAGTCCTTTATGTATCAGGGAGTGATTGCAATGGAACACCTATTTCCATTAGAGCAAATCAGGAAGGGGTGACAATAAAAGAAATCGCAGATCGCTTTCATAAAGAGTTTGAAGAATGTTTTGCAAAGTTAGGTTTTTCTTATGATTTATACACTCGGACAGACGGAGAATTCCACCATCAGATTGTCCAAAAAATATTTTTACAATTGCTCGAGAACGGTTATGTCTATAAGAAAGAGATTGATCAAATGTATTGTGAGTATGATCAACAGTTTCTTCCGGATCGATATGTGGAGGGAATATGCCCGAATTGTTTTTATCCTTCAAGAGGGGATCAGTGTGATAATTGTTCAACGATATTAGATCCTTTAGATTTAATTGATCCAAAGTGTAAAATATGTGGAAATGAACCAATCGTGAAATCCACTGAACATTTTTACTTTGCTCTTAGTCAATTTCAAAAGGAAATACAGTCATATGTGAATAATGCTAAAACAGAAAGAAAATGGAGAGAAAATGCATTAAATTTATCGGAGAGATATCTGCATGAAGGTCTTATAGATCGAGCAGCATCTAGGGATTTACCGAATGGCGTTAGCATTCCTGTGGAAGGATACGAAAATAAGAAGGTCTACGTTTGGATAGAAGCAGTATCAGGTTACTATTCTGCCTCAAAGGAGTGGGCATCTCTTAATGGAAAAAATGACGAACAATTTTGGAATGAATATACAAAATCCTACTACGTCCATGGGAAAGATAATATTCCATTTCACACAATCATCTGGCCTTCCATTCTACTAGGGATTAACAATAACGCGCTACCGACACATATCATCTCCAATGAGTATTTAACATTAGAGAAAAAGAAGCTATCAACAAGTAAAAACTGGGCTGTATGGGTTCCGTATATTTTAGAGAGGTATGACCCAGATTCAATAAGATATTTTCTAACAATTAACGCTCCAGAAAATAGAGATACGGACTTTTCTTGGAGAGAATTTATATTTAGTCACAATTCCGAGTTATTGGGTGCATACGGTAACTTTGTCAATCGTACATTAAAATTTATTGAAAAATCTTATGCTGGAACTATTTCAACGGGAAGTATAAATAGAGATGTACTAAAAAAGGTAGAGAATTTGTATGTTATTATTGGAGATTTAATTGAAGGTGGACATTTTAAAAAAGCAATCGAAGAGGTCTTTGAGTTTATAAGATTTGCGAATAAATATTTTGATATGGAGCAGCCATGGAAGCAATTGAATGAAGACAAAGATTCTTGTGATAATACATTAGTTACTAGTGTTTTCATCATCTCGAATCTTGCTCAACTACTAGAGCCTTTCTTACCGTTCTCTAGTACGACCGTAAAAGAAATGTTGAATCTAGGCGATTTTAATTGGAACGTTATTCAAAGAAAAAGTTACACATTGAAATTTGTAAAGCCACTATTTGAACGCTTAGACATTAAGTTAATAGAGGAAGAATTAAACTATTTAAATAGTCAGGTTCATATAGATATTCATCCGTCATGAAATTTGCTTATGAGAGCTATGTCAAGGGTGTGCCTTGCACGCAGCAAGAGCGCGCAAGAAGCGACTCATTCTGCGGAGGTTCGCGTAGCGTGCGGCAAGCGCACATCTGAGTTCTTTTCTTCATAAAAACACTCAAAAAAAACCCCTATTCAGCTAGAGGTTCGAAGTAAGGTATTATAAGCTCTTTCAAGAGCGGAAAATGTACTTTCTATACAATCGTGGGTTTCAGTTATGAGGCTATCTATATACGTTATTACAAAATGATTTTTATGATAACATACAGATAGAAGTGGCGTTTGGTCTGGGTTCTTAAGAGTTAAAGTGACGTTACTATTACTAAACTTTTGCAACGTATCAAGCATTATTCTGGTGTGACACAATGACATATAACAATAGTCTCCTCTCTATAAAGGGGATATGACTAAGGAAAGTCTAGTAGTCCCATACTATTTGCCATACTCTTAACTTAACACACTATTTGTACAATGTATATAGATGGAAAGTTTTAAATAGTCAATTTTCTTGGAGTGAGTTAACTGTAAATACAATTAAACTAACCGCGATGAGACCGAAGAACGTGGTTATTTCATTCTGTTTTGTTCTCTTCTTTGAAGCAAAAACATTTTAGGAAGTTCAAATGACGAATAATAGGTTATATTAATAAAAACAAGAGAATTATAGGAGGAACTTGGATGCATTATGTAATTATTGGTGGAGATGCAGCCGGTATGAGTGCTGCAATGGAAATTGTTCGTCAAGATTCAACTGCTAAAATTACAACGCTAGAAAAAGGTCATATATATTCATATGGTCAATGTGGTCTACCTTATGTAGTAGGGAAACATGTCCCATCATCAACCGATGTGATTGCAAGAAGTGTAGAGATGTTTCGGAGCAAATACGGAATAGATGCCAAAACAGGATATGAAGTAACAAATGTTGATCCACTAACTAAAACAATATCCGGAAATATTCTTCAAACGAGAGATATATTTTCCTTAAAATATGATAGACTCCTTATCGCCACCGGGGCAAGTCCAGTTATACCTGACTGGGAAGGAAAAGATTTAGCAGGTATTCATACTATCAAAACCATTCCAAATACGGAAGCAATAATTGCAGATCTAGAACAAGTAAACCATGTGACAATTATCGGTGGAGGTTATATTGGTCTCGAGATGGCTGAGAATTTTGTAGGCATTGGGAAAAAGGTACGAATAATTCAACGTAGTAACCAATTAGCGAATATTTTTGATGAAGATATGTCTGGTTTTATTTATGAAGAGGCAATAAAGCAGCAGGTTGAAGTTATTTTGAATGAAGAAGTACAATCTTTTTCTGGGAACCATCGTGTAAACATTGTTATAACAGATAAAAAAAGCTATCATACGGACTTAGTTTTAATAGCAGCTGGTGTTAAACCGACGACAGATTTTCTAAAAGATACAGGAATACAAACAATACCTAATGGAGCAATAATTGTAAATCGTCACTTGGAAACAAGTATTCCCGATATTTATGCAGCTGGAGATTGTGCTACTCATTATAATCGGGTTAAACAAAAGAACGATTATGTTCCACTTGGTACCACAGCAAATAAACAAGGCAGGCTAGCCGGATTTAATATGATGGGACAAAAAAGAGAGTTTAAAGGAATTGTTGGTACTTCCATAATGAAATTTTTTGATTTATCCCTTGGTAAAACAGGGCTTTCTGAAAAAGAAGCGGAACAACTTGGTATCTCCTACGAAACCCATTTGCAACAAGTAAACGACATCGCTGGCTATTACCCTGGAAAGGAAGAAATGCAGATTAAATTGATTTATCGGAAAGATAATCAATTACTTCTTGGAGGTCAAATTGTTGGGGGGGATGGAGTAGATAAACGAATTGATGTGCTAGCAACAGCTCTTTTTCATCAAATGAGCATTTCTGATTTATTAGATCTAGATCTTGCTTATTCCCCACCTTTTAACGGAGTCTGGGATCCATTGCAACAATTGGCGAAGCGAGTACGTAAAAAATAAGACTTGACGATTTTTTCATTGTTGCATATACTAAACAAAATAATTTAACATAAGCGAAGAAAAGGACTTGATTCATTTATTTTTTCTTTTTTAGAGAACAGGGTCATTGGCTGAGAGCCCTGAAGGAAAAAGAATGTTTTACCACCTTGGAGCTATTATGGAGAATCAAAACCATAGTCGGGAAACCGTTATCTTTTATGAGCGCAATATTTTTTGTGTTGCAAAATTAGGGTGGAACCACGACCACACTCGTCCCTTTACCGGGATGGGTGTGGTCTTTTTTATTTATACCTAATCATCAACACTGATAAATATCAGAGCCTATAAATTAAATATGTTTTAAGCGAAGAAGAGGACATGAATTATTCTTTCATTTCTTATCAGAGAACAGGGTCATTGGCTGAGAACCCTGAAGAAAGAAGAATGATTTACCACCTTGGAGCTATTATGGGGAAAGTAAAACCATAATCGGGAAACCGTTATCTTCTATGAGCGCAATACTTTTTGTGTTGCAAAATTAGGGTGGAACCACGACCACACTCGTCCCTTTACCGGGATGGGTGTGGTCTTTTTTTATATCTATTTAGTTGGATGTTTAAATCTAACTGAATCAATTTAAAGCCACTGGCAAATGTCACAGATTTTTAAAACCGGATGCAATGTGAATTTTATCAAATAGGAGGAGTTTTTAATGTCAATTAAAGCGGAAGAACGAATTAGTCACCAAAAGTTAGGTCAGCAATTAGAGTTGTTTATGTCAAGTGATGAAGCACCAGGAATGCCATTTTATTTGCCAAATGGAATGGTGTTACGTAATGAACTAGAAGGTTTTTGGAGAAAAAAGCATCGAATAGCAGGGTATCAAGAAATAAAAACACCGATCATGATGAAACAAGAACTATGGGAGAAGTCTGGTCATTGGGATCATTACCACGAAAATATGTACTTCTCCCAAGTAGAGGATCAAAAATATGCAATAAAACCGATGAATTGCCCAGGTGCAGTGCTCATCTTCAACAGTAAAAGAAGAAGCTATCGTGAGCTTCCTATACGTTACACAGAACTAGGTTTAGTCCACAGACATGAGTTATCGGGTTCTTTAAATGGACTTTTACGCGTTAGAGCATTTACACAAGATGATGCGCATCTCTTCGTCCGTGAAGATCAGATAGAAAGTGAAATCGATAAAGTGCTTGATTTGGTGGATGAATTTTATTCCGCTTTTGGCTTTAGTTACAAAATAGAACTTTCCACTCGTCCACAAGATTTTATGGGAGTAGTAGAAGCTTGGGAACAAGCAGAGCATGCTTTAGAGTCGGTTTTAAAGAATAAGAATCTAGAGTACCAAATTAACGAAGGGGATGGAGCCTTTTACGGACCCAAAATTGACTTTCATATACTTGATTCACTTGGACGTAGCTGGCAATGTGGAACTGTTCAACTCGATTTTCAAATGCCTGAAAAATTTAATTGTCAGTATATTGATGAAAACAATGAATTACACCAGCCGATAATGATTCACCGTGCAATTTATGGCTCTATTGAGCGCTTCATAGCAATACTTATCGAACATTTCCAAGGGAGTTTTCCACTTTGGTTAGCACCTGTTCAAATCAAAATTTTACCGATAGCAGATGCACATGTTTCCTATGCAGAAAAAGTGAAAGAGCAGCTTGAACAAGAAGGCTACCGTATAGAAATAGATGACCGCGTGGAAAAAATAGGATTGAAAATTCGAGATGCTGCTTTGCAAAAACATCCTTATTTGCTTATTGTCGGAGAGCAGGAAATGGTGAACAACAAAGTCTCTGTGAGAAAACATAAGGTTGGTACTATTGGTGAAATGGACCTTAATGAATTAATTGATCATTTAAAGGAGAAATGAAAATTAACATGATTCCCCCTCAGACAGAGGAAATTTTCATGATGTTAACGAATGGAATAGGAGAGGGGGATATCATGAAAAGTTTAAATAATCGTCTATCGAGAAATTTGCAGGAATTTACTCAATTGTATACAAACGAACTTAACAATACTTTAAATGGGGATTTAATAGAAGGTGTCTATTTATATGGTTCTATTGCATTAGGAGCATTTAATGAGTATAAGAGCGATATTGATTTTATTGTTTTATTAAAACGACCTGCTAGTGAGCAAGAATTGCCCTCTATTAAAGAGCTTCATTCAAAAATGAATACTAATCACTTTGGAAATAGAATGGACGGTGTTTACCTCCAAGCAAATTTAGTAGGTAAAATAAACGAAGAACAACCTTTTTATCCTTATTGTGAGGAAGGAATAATAGATGTAGGACATTGGGATGTTAATCATATTACATGGTGGGTCTTAAAAAAACACGGCATTACATTGCAAGGTAAACCAATTGAAGATTTAGAAATTCCTACAAACTGGGAAGACGTTATGAAAACATTAAATTATAATATCAATCATTATTGGTTTAATAAGACGATAGAAGTCGATAACTTTTTGTCCGACGATATGATAGAGTTCACGACTACTACGATTTGTAGAATTATATGCTCTCTAGAGAAAAAGGATATTTTTTCGAAAGATGCAGCAGTTAATGAATGTCTAAATATCCTTCCGGAAAGATGGTATCCAATGTTAAAAGAGGGAGCCCGAATAAGAACGGAAAGCACTATGAAATCACTGTTCGTCAGTAATAGGATGAGAGCAGAAGAGTGTCGAGATTTTATTTTATTTGCACATCAGTTGTGCAATGAAAAATTTTTTGTGGAGGTGTAAGGAATGGAAATAAAAATGCTATCACCAGAAGATGCAAGTGCCTACTGGGAATTGAGATTAGAAGCTTTACAGCTGAATCCTGAAGCTTTTGGGACTAGCTATGAGGAAGCAATACAAAGAACGAATCCTATTGAACTTGTGGAAAAGAATCTTCAAGCAGAAGGAAATTATACATTTGGTGCATATTACCACGAGAAACTTGTAGGTATGGTGACATTAGTTCAAGAAGGGGGATTAAAGTTAAGGCACCGTGCAAATATTTATGCAATGTACGTAAGTCCCCAAGTTCGAGGGCAAAGTGTTGGAAAAGCCTTACTAGTGGAAGCCGTAAACAAGGCGAAAGCCATCAAGGAAATTGAAAAAATTAACCTTTCAGTTGTTTCAACGAATGAAGCAGCAAAAAACTTGTACTCACAATTAGGATTTACCATATTCGGAGTAGAGGAAAAGGCATTGAAAATGAATGATACATATTTTGACGAAGATCATATGGCACTTATTATAGATAAGGAAGAACAATGTAGAGACTGAAAAGAAAATCAACAATGAAAAACCAATTGTTTATAATGATAAGTCTTCCTAAAGAGATTGACTTATCCAATTAAAAGTAAAAATAGTAGATATATGTTTAAGGAATTGTTTATAAGGCAAGAACCATCACGAAGACTCCTGTGGGAACAGCTTGAGCAGAAGACCCGCAGGAAAGACACTGGCCGAACTTTATTTGGCCAGTTTCTTTGCGACGAGTAACCGCAGGAGCACATGTTTTTGCAGTGACGAGGAGGCTGAAGCCAAGCCCACGGAAAGCGAAGTGGTGGTCCTTGCCGAATTTATTACTCAACTCTATACACCTAAAATAGAGTATGTCTACAGTCTGAAAACCGCTAGATAGCGGTTTTTTTTTGTTTCCATCTTCTTATCCATTTCCACATTAATAGAGCTGTTATGGCACCTGCGGTATTAAGCATTACATCCTGAGCGGTTGCTGTGCGTCCACTTGTTAATGACTGGCGGAATTCATCTGCAACAGCGAAAAGGAATGTCAAAATCACTGCAGAAAGTGTTCGGTATTTAATATTAGGCAAAGCAGCATAAATAGCAAGTGCAATAAATCCAAAATAAAAGAAATGAGTGGCTTTTCGAATTAAAAATTCAACAAAAGCATAATATCCACGTTCTTCAATAGAAACTAAAATGCCCCAATAGGGAATTTGTAAATAGGACAGAATGGATTCTAGTGGTTTATTCGGAAGCCACGTTTTAAGAGTGGATTCAAGGGATTGCTGTTCCGCTGTTTGTCCAGATGAAATGAATACAATAATAAGTAAGATTAGTAAGGGAATAATTTTTTTCATAATAAAACCTTAACATATAATTTGAAAGTTTGGGTGGTTACAGGAGAAGTTTGGAGTTTCTTGGCTCCGAATTTAGCCCAATAAGTAGTAATCGGATAATAAATAGAAATAATCGGATAATGATCCTTAATAATCGGATAATAATCCTTAACAATCGGATAATAACATCGCATAATCGGATAATAAAAACCCGACGAGTATCTAGAAATTACTCATCGGGTTTTCAAGTTACTTAATAGGAATCCAAATCTCAGAGTAATAATCAGGATTCGATGGATTCTCATTGGAATAGACTTCTAACTCAGGTGTTCCTGCTTGCTCATAAGAGTTAGAAGGAAACCATTCGGAGTATATTTGCTTCCATGTATTCTGCATTGCATCTGGCATTGGACCGTGAACCTCAAACACTACCCATTTCGAAGCAGGAATCTCCATAGCTTCTAGGTTTTCTGGTACGTCACCTACATGGCTCGTTGCAATCCAATAATCGATTAAGCTGTTATCTTTAAAATTTTCATCTGCAACGCAAACCCCTAGCACACCATCGATTGCACCATTGTTTAACTGGAACAGTAAATCATCCGTTCCGTCTCCGTTCACTTCATCCCAAAATAAAGGGATACCTTGTGTGTTCTCACCATTTTTGCAATTGTACGTTCTTTTCAATCCAACCACTTGGAAACTGTCTTTCTCCACGATTTTATACTTCATTGGTTCTGCTCCTTTCAAGCTTACCTGGATTATCAGGCGATTGTATGATTGTAATTTTCCTTGCATCTTACGTGCTTCACTCGGCGTCAAGTTGTGTTGCTTACGAAAGGCTTTTGTGAAAGCTTCAGGAGTGTCGTAGCCATATTTGTAGGAGAGATTGATAATTTTATTATCCGTGTTCATTAATTCCTGCGCGGCTAATGTTAGTCTTCTCCGTCTGATATAATCCGAGATAGACATATCTGTTAAGATAGAAAAGGTTCGCTGGAAATGAAACACGGAGGAATTTGCTTCTTTTGCAATTTTCTCCATTGATAACTCCTCTAGTAAGTTTTCCTCCATATAATTAATTGCTTTTTGAATCGACTCTACCCAACCCATTGCACTCACTCCTTGTATTCATCATAAGCAATAACTAGTAACCCATCCTGTCATTTTGTGCTTACTTTGGACTGTTTTTTTAGCTTAAAGTATTTCAACTATTTCTTTTGGACGAACATCTAGTGTAGGAAGGTCCTCTATGTTGACCCAAATCGGTTCGTAAGTTCCACGTTGGACCGAAGTTTGCGTGTATTCTTCACCAGTTCCTGCCCCAAAAGTGCCACCAATAATATCGGCTAAATAATAATATTGTCTTCCGTTTTGCTCTAATACTTTTAGTGGACGTTTAATTTGAACGTGTACGCCTAATTCTTCGAACGTTTCTCTTATTGCAGCTTCTTCAGGAGTTTCACCGCTTTCAATGCCTCCACCTGGAAACACATAATAAGTGATATGTGGTTTAGTCCTTTTAATTAATGCAACACGATCATTTTCAATAATGACAGTTGCTCCTCGATTTCTCATGTGAATACCCCTTGTTTCTTTTTATTTAGTAGTAAAATTATAACAATAATTGATTGAAATAGGTGACAATAATGAATGTAAATATATCTTTACATTTAAAAAATAATATTTTATTCTATATGTAAAGATATCTTTACGTTTTTTGGAGGCAAGAGATGACGAAGGTAATTAATCATATAAAGGAAATTCGATTACAAAAAGGAATCACACAGATTCAGATGGCAGAGGATTTGCAAATTACAAGACAAACAATAACGGCAATTGAGAACAATAAATACAATCCCAGTTTAGAGCTTGCGCTAAAACTGATTAAATATTTTGATGTACCAATTGAGAAATTGTTTTACCTAAGGGAGAGTGAAAAATGAAGAAACGCTATGAAGTCATTATTTATGCAGTTGTAATAGGTTGTATGTTTATTGGTGGGTTACTTGGTGTTTATCTTGTTGGAAAAGAAGAGGGGAACTTTAGTTTTGATTTACTGATCCCTATAACAGTAGGCATAGTTGGTGGTTTCATCATTTTCCTGCTTATTTCGAAATGGCGTCAGAAAAAGAATGGAAAAATGCCTGATGTGGATGAACGTACTCTATTATTAATGAAAAAATATTTCTCGATTACCCTATATGTTGTTCTTTTAGGCAGTGGTGCTCTTCTACTCATTCTATTCGCAATGGGTGTAGAAACAATTGAAACAGGTATGCTTATTGTTTATATGATGGTGGTATATTTTCTAATAGGAATTGGGGTATTTGTTACAAAACTAATATAGAAAGGATGAAATTAGAAATGATTAACGTGTTATTTGTATGTCTAGGGAATATTTGTCGTTCTCCAATGGCTGAAGCGGTGTTTAAAAATTTAGTTGAAAAAGAGAATTTAAATGAAAAGATTCAAGTAGATTCTGCCGCAACGAGCTCATGGCATATTGGTGATCCCCCACATAAAGGGACGATTTCCAAACTAAAAGAATATAACATTTCAACAGAAGGAATGGTCGGTCGACAGTTAGAGAAGACTGATTATGAAAAATTTGACTATATTATTGGGATGGATGCGAGTAACGTGACAAATATTCGAGAGATACTTGGTCAACCAGATCATCCAAAAATAATACGTTTTTTAGATTTAACAGATCACAAAAAAGATGTGCCCGATCCTTATTACACTGGAAACTTTCAAGAAACGTATGACCTTGTAATAGAGGGGTGTCAGGCACTATTAAATAGTATAAAGTCGAATCACGAAGCTCAGTTCAATTGACTGTTCGGAGGAGTTAAGAAAAAGTATGGGAGTTGAGTAAATGAAACCAGATATTTTTAAGGTAATAAGAACTCTTGAATTATTCTCGAATGAAGCAATTATTAGATGGACAAAAGCTTTTGATAAAAATATCGGACTTTCCCCAATTCTTGTTTTAGCAGAATTAAGAAAAAAAGGACCGCAAAAATCAACTGTCTTGGCGTCTACTTTGGGATATACGCCTGGTGCGATTACAAACACTTCTACAAAACTGGTGAAGGAAGGTTATGCAGAGAGAGTTTATAATGAAGAAGATCGAAGAAACGTTTTAATTAGTATAACTCCTAAAGGAGAAGCCCTACTCCAAGAAGCAAGGAAAAAAGGGGAGGAATTACATATGGAACTCTTCCAAGTATTAAATGACGAAGAGCTTCAACAGCTGTTGACTTTATATGAAAAAATATTGAAAAATCTGGATCATGAGGAGAAATAAGTGGTTGAGTATGCCTGTAATAAAACATACAACGTATATTATGGCTCCTATAACTAAGTGTTTTGATTTAGCTAGAAATGTTGAGATTCACACTAAAACTACGGCAAAAACAAATGAAAAGGCGGTTGCCGGCGTGAAAAGTGGACTGCTCAATTTGGGTGATATTATCACTTGGGAAGCAACTCATTTTGGTTTTAAACAAAAATTGACTGCTAAAATAATTGAAATGAACATGCCATTTAGATTTGTAGATGTAATGGTAAAAGGAGCATTTCATTCATTTACGCA
The DNA here is from genome assembly GCF_029222665.1 of Bacillus sp. Cr_A10. NCBI lineage: Bacteria > Bacillati > Bacillota > Bacilli > Caryophanales > Bacillaceae > Bacillus > Bacillus sp. Cr_A10. Next base: position 50,802 of record NZ_JARHXR010000010.1, on the reverse strand, counting down.
TACGCATGAGTTTGTCGAATTTGATACGGGAACAATGATGACTGATACATTTGAATATAAAGCTCCTTTCGGGTTTATAGGGATAATTGCAGATAAATTGTTTTTAGAAAAATACATGAGAAATTTTATATTAGTTAGAGCAGATGAGTTGAAGAAAATTGCAGAAACAAAACATGTTTAGGGAGGAAAGGTACTTGGACTATATTTATTATGAAGGAATACCAAAAGCTTCTGTACTAAATGGGATTATGGATTTACATGAGCATGTTTTTGAAGGGTCGCAGCTTCGTGAAGAGAAATTAGCAGAAAAAGAAAATATGATAATCTTTGTTGCTTGTGATCGAGAACGGGTTGTTGGATTTAAAATTGGATATAAATATTCAAGCGATACCTTTTATAGCTGGTTAGGTGGTGTTCACACTGACTATCGGGGAAATGGAATTGCATCCGAGTTAATGCGGAGACAGCATGCACTTATTAAGTCGTTGGGTTACATAAATGTACGAACTATTTCTCGAAATATTAAACGCGAAATGCTTATATTAAATATTAAGTTTGGTTTTAACGTAATAGAAACTTTTGTGAGTGAAAAAGGGAAACATAAGATTGTGTTGGAAAAAGAGCTCTAAGTATCCTAAATTTAATTATAGAATTTTTACTATTAATTACAGATAAATATAAAATAATGGTATTTTATTAGGGTCTTTATCAATAATACTAAACATCTATTAAAAATTTTAGGAATCATTCACATTTTTATGGTATTTTTTACAATAAAAATATATTTATTTTAGCCTAAAGCTGTGTTTTAATATGAGAATGAATACTGATAATGTGGTGTGAACACTGATGATAACACAGGTTTTGTCCCGTTAGCCAATATTCCGCATTTTAAAAAATTCTTATGTTGAACGGGAGAAAAAAGATGGGTATTTTAAGGAATTTAAAGGTTACTCAGAAGTTATTAGTGTTAATAGGAATTGGAGCACTAGCATCCTTATGTATTGGCTTAACAGGATTTAACTACGTTAAAGAGATGGCACAAAAATCAGAAGAAGTTTATAACCAATTATTAAAACCTACTCAATGGCTTGGCGAAGTGAGATATGAAAATGCTAGAATTGATAGTAATTTACTGAGCATCACATTAACAGATGATCCTAAAGATAATGCTCAGTTGAAAGCTAGTATGGATAAATCAATTGAAAACGTCATATCACAAATGAACAAATTTAAAGAAATTGCTCAAACAGAACGAGAAATAGAATCTATAAATCAATATGATCAAGATGTAGCAGATTTAACTGAATCAAGGGATGAAATGATTAATTTTGCAATGAAAAATGAAAACACAAAAGCATATGATATATATAAAAGAGAAGTAGGTGAAAAGAGAGAGGCTATCGATCAAACACTAATGACTCTTCAACAATATAATCTTGAATATGCAGAAGAAATTAATAAACAAAATCAGGATGATATCAAACAAGCGATAATCATGTTATGTGTAATATTAGTTGCAAGTATAGTTGTTTCAGTTTTTGTAGGACTAATTATTATGAAGATGATTGTAAGACCGACAAACGAACTAAAAGAACTTCTTTCTAAAGCTGAGGCTGGAGACTTTACTGTTCATGGTAGTTATCAATCGAAAGATGAGCTTGGAGTATTAACAAATTCCTTTAATCAAATGATTAGTGGGGTAAGAGGAATTATACAGACTGTTGCTGAAACCTCTCAACAAGTTGCTGCAGCTTCCGAACAGCTTACCGCTAGTGCAGAGCAGACTTCAGCTGCTACACATCACGTTGCTAATGCTATTGAGGAGATTGCTACAGGTGCTGAACACTCAACTAGTAAACTTGAACACAATTCAAGTGAATTACAAGATGTGTTAAATGGAATTAATGTAATAGTAGAAGGATCAAGTAAAATTTCTGACCTAGCTAAAGATACATCGAAAGAAGCAGAAGAAGGAAATATGATTGTAGCAAACAATTTACAACAAATGAGTAATATTCAATCTTCTGTTCAGAAATCACATGAGGTAATATCTTCTTTATCCCACCAATCAAATGAAGTGGGCAAGATTCTTGATGTTATAAATGATATTGCTGCACAGACTAATTTACTTGCTCTCAATGCAGCGATTGAAGCTGCACGTGCGGGTGAACATGGTAAAGGTTTCGCAGTTGTTGCAGATGAAGTAAGAAAGCTTGCTGAACAATCTATGTCATCAACCAAGCTTATAGCTGAAATTATTACTAGCATTCAATATAATTCAAACGAATCCGTACAATTTATGGGAGAAGTAATGGACAATGCTGAAGAAGGAATGCAAATCACTACTGAAACAGCAGAGAAGTTTATGCAAATACTAGAAAAAACAAGAAATATCACTCCTCAAATTGAAGAAATGACGTCTACTGTCCAAGAGATTTCAAGAAGCACACAATCTGTTTCTGATACAGCAGAAGAACTAGCCGCATTTGCTCAGGAAAATGCATCAAGCTCTGAAGAAGTGGCAGCTTCTACAGAACAGCAATTGGCCTCAATGGAAGAAATCAGTAGTTCTTCTAAAGTGTTAGCTAAAATGGCTGAAGATCTGAATGAATTAGTAACCAAATTTAAAATTTAAATATATACAAGCAAAAAGGGCATTCAAAGAATGCCCTTTTTCTATTTCTCTGCCATCATATTAATTATTTTTATTACATATTTCATCATACGTTCATGTGCTTCTTGAGGAGAATAGTAAGCGCGATTATTTAGTAAGTTGGAGAACATACCCTAACGAGTACCATGAAATCGGATGAAACAAAGTTTTATATTACAGAATTATCTGAAAGCTTTCGAAGGCAAAAAAATGGTGTATGATAAATTGAAAACTTTTGAGGTTGACCGAGATTTTGTATAGAGATTACTTATAAAGAAAGCTGGAATAGATGTGGATTCAATAATATTGCTAATTGTTATTATTAATGTAACCTACATGACACTAACAACCTTACGATTAATTTTAGTAATTAAAGGCTACAGGGGTGTAGCGTCATTTTTATCCATGGCTGAAGTGTTTGTGTATTTAATGGGTTTGACGATGGTATTAGATAATTTAGATAAACCTTTAAATATATTAGCGTATTGTATTGGATGGGGACTCGGGGTTTATTTAGGTAGTATTATTGAAAATCGATTAGCACTAGGTTATATTGTGTTCGAAGTAATTGTAGATTCGTTAGAAATTGAATTGCCTGCTCAAATTCGTGCAAAAGGATATGGAGTAACTTCCTGGGTTGCGGATGGTAAAGATGGCAAACGGCTTTGTATGAAAGTCTTAGCAAAACGTAAAAATGAACTGAAGTTAAAAAATTATATTATGTCTTTATCTCCAAAGGCATTTATCATTTCATATGAACCCTCTAGATTTAATGGAGGGTTCTTAGTTAAGTTAACTGAATAAGAGAGAAAGAGTCTTTATTCCAATAGGTGAATAGGCTCTTTTTTCTTTTTATATGATATTCTTGGGATACCTTAAAAAGATGCATCTATTAGTGATTAAAATAAAGGGAATTATGTTATTTTGTTAGAAAGTTAATAGTGGATTTAAAATAGTTAATAAAGGAGATATATAAATGTCTAAGTATGAGCAAAAGACAAAAGAAACAGAACAAGATGTGGTGGAATTTATTGAAAAGGTAGATAGTCCGAAGAAAAGAGAGGACGCATATAAACTTTTAGAGATTTTTGAGGAAACGTCCGGCTTTGAGGCTAAAATATGGGGACCAAGCATTATTGGGTTCGGATCCTATCACTATAAGTATGCATCTGGCCACGAAGGTGATGCTCCACTCGTCGGTTTCTCTCCGAGAAAGGCGAAAATCAGTTTGTATTTTGCAACCGGTGATGCAGAACGTGAAGAAACATTAAAGAGATTTGGAAAGTATACTGCTGGAAAATCCTGTGTGTACATTAATAAATTAGACGATATTGAGGTTGATGTTCTAAAAGAGATGATTACTCAATCTATTAAATTCTTACAAAATTTGTATCCGAACAATTAATATTAATGGAAGTTAATGTATTTATTTTGCTACTTAGTGCGAATTTCATGTATAATGTTACAGTATAAATTTAATGAAGCGAAAGAGAGTGGGACTTTATGGGTCGTAAGTGGAACAATATTAAAGAAAAGAAAGCTTCCAAAGATGCTAATACTAGTCGTATATATGCTAAATTTGGTCGTGAAATATATGTAGCTGCAAGACAAGGTGAACCAGATCCTACTTCTAACCAAGCATTAAAAGTAGTTTTAGAACGTGCAAAAACATACAGTGTGCCTAAGCATATTATTGATAAAGCAATTGAAAAAGCAAAAGGTGGATCTGAAGAGAGCTATGACGAGCTTCGTTATGAAGGCTTTGGTCCAAGTGGTTCAATGGTTATCGTTGACGCTCTAACAAATAACGTGAATCGTACTGCATCTGATGTACGTGCTGCATTTGGGAAAAATGGCGGTAATATGGGTGTGAGTGGTTCGGTTGCTTATATGTTTGATGCAACTGCAGTTATCGGTTTAGAAGGAAAAACAGCTGATGAAGTACTAGAATTATTAATGGAAGCGGACGTAGATGCCCGCGACATTATCGAAGAAGAGGATTCTGTCATTGTTTATGCAGAACCAGATCAATTCCATGCTGTACAAGAAGCATTAAGAGAAGCTGGCGTATCGGAATTTACGGTAGCAGAGTTAACAATGCTTGCTCAAAACGACATCTCCTTAGATGCTGATGCACAAGCTCAATTTGAAAAAATGATTGATGCTTTGGAAGATCTAGAAGACGTGCAGCAAGTTTACCATAACGTAGACTTAGGAGAATAATATAGTTTAAAAGGTTGTCTCATACGTAGTTTAACTACGTGGAGGCAGCTTTTTTTATTTATTTTTGCTTCTGAAGATGTTTAGTTGGAAAAAATGATGCTTTAGTTGGAAACTAAGTAAGTTTAGTTGTAAAAATGAAGAACTTAGTTGGAATTATAAGAGTTTTAGTTGGAATTTAATTCTCAGTGCAAAAATGGACGAAACGGAAAATAATATAATACGTCCAATACTGTTAAGGGGGGCATAGGATGAGCAAGAAGTATTTATTCTCTTCAGCAATCATTCTTACGCTAGTTATGTCGATTTTTTTCCCAAGTAAATCACAAGCAGATTGGACCAACTCGTTTGAGAAGTATTCAGACATGGAGGGAACTTATTCTGGGAACTTTTCATAAACCTATCCAAAAGGTACTAATTATTATTCAATTGTTGGGGTAAGCACCGATGAAGCTTTTGCCGTTAAAAATAATGGAAGCTATATAATAGTAACAAGGGATGGTGAGTACGCAGGTGATAAAAATGACTTGTTATAATTACTATTCTTGGTATTTATATTAGTAAAAGGAGAAAATAAATTGGCTAACGAATATCCGAAGCATATTATTGCAGTGTCTGCGTATGTTACAAATGAAAAAGGAGAAGCATTATTAGTTAAAACACATTTGCGTTCAGATACTTGGGAAGCTCCTGGAGGGCAGGTAGAAGTGGGAGAACCATTAGATGTTGCACTGAGTAGAGAAATCTTTGAAGAGACTGGTATTATAGTGCGTCCATTAGGCGTAACTGGAGTCTATTACAATGTAACAAAGCATATACTGTCCGTCGTTTTTAAAGCAGCTTATATTAGTGGGGAAATGAAAATTCAACCGGAAGAAATAAAAGAAGCGCAGTTTATTAGGCTAACGGAAGATAATATTGCCGACTATATTACACGACCGCATATGAGATCTAGAACATTAGACGCAATGAGAGCTGTTCATTTCATTCCTTATGAAACATGGGATGTAGATTCTTACAATATTCTCGGTAGATTGGAATAGAGAAAGGAGGCTGAATATTTTGCTGCAAACATCATTAGTCACTGTAACGCATGACCCGGAAGGAAAGAATATAGAAATCTTAAAAAGATTGCAACTAAGCTTGGAAGAAATATATGAAGAACTTTTTATTACCATTAGTGAAGAATCTTCATCGGAATTAATAAAAGCGATAGAAAATAGCCGTTTTAACTTTAAAATTATCCCCAAGACAGGAGCGGCAAATGCCAGAAGGGAAGCATTGAAGTATGCACTAACAGGGAAGGGGCGACACTTTCATTACTGTGACTTCGATAGAGTTTTAACGTGGGGTAAAAACCATTTAAACGAATTAAAAGTACTGGTAGGAGACATACCAAATCATGATTATTTAATACTTGGCAGGACAGAACGAGCAATGAAGACTCATCCTATTGAATGGATAGAAACAGAAAAAATCACCAATCATATAGTTTCACTGGAACTTGGAAAAGAAGTAGATATAACCGCGGGATCTTGTGGATTTACGAGAGAAAGTGCTGAATATATTACTAGGTATTCGAAAGAAAAGATGACAGATGCGGAATGGGCGATGATTGTTCATAGGATCGTCAAACGGCAAGTCGATTACCGAGCAGTTGAAGGTTTGGAATTTGAGGAAGAGATAAATGGTTTAAATAGAACGATTAGTGATTCAGATAAATGGTTTAGTCGTTTAAGGCTTGGATACATTATAAGTGAAACAGCAATAAAGGTTGGTAAATAGAAAACAGCCTCCCCCGTTTCTGGAAAGGCTGTGGTTTTAGTGAGCTGCTGAATTTTTTCTGCGATATTGCCATTGTTGGTATTGGAAACGAACGAAACACCCAATACAAAATCCGAGGATTGCTATTAAAGCAGCGAGACCAACCATTACTGTAGCAATATTAAATAATACTACCCAATTTAATAGAAAACTTATACTTGCAACGAATAAGAAGCCGACTGCCAACCATTGGTTAAATCTTAACTGAGCATAATCCTCTTGAATATATTGATTTGCAGGCTTCGATAAAAAACGTTTAACTATGACCAATATTGGATGAAAACCAGTTAATAAGCTAGAAAGATTTGCGATTAGTGGAATAAATAAAATCCACGCAGATTGTATAATAAGAGCTATAAAAACAGACACAACAATTGTCCATTGATTTGCCATGACAAGAGGTTTTGGGATTGTTTTCATTTTAAAACCTACTTTTCTTATTGGATTTATATTTATTATAAGATGATTTGATGAAATTGTAAATAATTTAATACTTACATATTTCCCGGGAAATTGACAAATCTTGAGTGGCTTTAACAAAAAAAGAGGCAACCCTTTTAAGGGATAGCCTCTGAAATTTATTTTCCTTTTAATTCGTTAATTTGCTTTGTTAGTTCTAAAAACTTTTGGTCTAACTCGTTGTATTTTGGATCGCTTTTTTGTATATAACTAAGTGCTCCCAACACTGCCTGCCGTTCTGTTTCAAGTTTTAATAATTCTTTTTCAAGATTGGATTCATTGTTTTTATTTATCCATTCATTGTAACTCATGTCTATTTTTTTTATTGTTTTATTTTCAAAAATGAGCAGTTTGTTTGATAGTTTATCTAAAAAGTAACGATCGTGTGTAACTAATAAAATGGTACCAGGATAGGTGGAAAGCGTTTTTTCTAATTGCTCTCTAGATGGAAGATCTAAATGGTTGGTTGGCTCATCTAATAGTAAGACATCCTTTTGGTCTAGTATGAATTCCATGAGTTTTAATTTTACTCGCTCACCCATACTCATTGTTGAAATAGGGCGAGACCAGTGATCCTTTGAAAATCCGAGGTTCATCATAAGTGTTTGTATTTTACCTCTAATCTCATAATCTGTAGGACCAAAAAATTCGAAGGGTGTTTTTTCTTCTGGTAGATCAAATACGGTTTGACGTAAATAGCCTATATTCATCGCTTCTGATTTCCATAGCTCTCCTTCGCTCGATTCTTCCCCCAGTAACATGCGGAAAAATGTCGATTTTCCACTTCCGTTAGGACCAAGAATACCAATCCGCTCTTGAGATTGTATAGTAAAAGAGGCATTCTGAAATAAAAGATTGTCCTCGAAACTCTTTGTTATATTTTTGGCTTCTACAACACGTTTCCCTTTTTTCTTGTTCCCTTCAATAGAGAAGAGCACTTCTTTTTCTTCTTCTGGTTTATCTATAGTGTTTTTAGAAAGTTCTAGTTCTAACCGTTTCTTTTTAGAACGAATTTGAACATCCATTTTCTTAGCTTTGACACGGTAATATTCTTTATTAAATTCATGTTTCGTTGATTCTTCATGTGCTTTGGAAGACCAGTTTTTTAGCTCGGATATTTGTTTCTCTACTTGCTGTATTTTAGATTGCTGGGCATCATAAAGTCTTTGTTGGGTTAATCTGTTTTCTTCCTTCTTTTGTCGATAAGAAGAGTAGTTCCCTATATAGACCGTCAATTTTTTATTTTCAACTTCCCAAATACAATCAGCTACCTCATCCAAAAAGTATCGGTCGTGCGATACTAAAATAATTGTTCCTTGGTAAGCGTTTATCTGCTTTTTCAGGAAAGACAAGCTATCTTGATCTAAATGATTAGTAGGTTCATCTAGTAATAGGACTTGAGACTTCTCAGCAAATACGCGTGCTAATCTTCTCTTCATTTTTTCTCCACCACTCAAATGGGTGTAACTACGACCTTTAGGAACAGACCATTTACTGAAGTATATCCATTCATCATCAGCGTAATCCGTTTTGTTAAATTGTTCATCTTCCTGTTTAAAGTAACTGATAGTTGGTGGGGCTCCAAACCACTCGATTTGTCCTTTTGTTGTGGCAGACTCTTTTGAAAGTAAAGAGAGTAGAGAAGACTTACCTTCTCCATTTCCACCTACAATACCAATCACAGACCCGGAAATAATATCCGCCTTCACATTTTGTAAAACTATCTTATCGCCAAAAATAATACCTATATCGTTTAACTTGCCATGTAGTGTCATAAAATCCTCTCCTTTTGGAGGAATAAAAAAATCCCTCCGATATTAAACGGAAGGATTACATACTGACCATTAAATGAATATGCAAAAAACCACTACAAAGCGTTAGCGTATTGTAGAGAATTATTTGCAGTAATTTTGAAAAATGGGCAGACTAATCCTATTTCCGGTTTCGTAAAGTTTTATTTTGTTACTGCGCAAATATATCGCAGAAAAACTTCTACTGAGAAATAAGATTAAAACTTCATCGGCCACCCATCGTCCCTTCAAAATTTGATGTCTTCATTATATCATATTCATACTTTCGTTTTAAACTCAACTTTCCTCTTTTAAAAATAATTTAGTTAAAACAATAAAACCAATAATGACATACATAATCGCAAAAGCTGAAACCGTCCAAAATTCTTTTCCAAACTGATCTAAACTGTCAGGCTCAAAAAAATTAATAACATTTACAACTGGAGGAAATACGATAAAAAGCCATTTTAATAAAGCCAGTTTCTCTATTATTCCTTCATATGAAAGTGTTAAAACGATGATGAAAACTGCAAAAAGCCATGTATATTTCTTTGGTACAAATGATGAAATAGAAGAAAGGAATCCAACAAAAATACCAAATATGGCCAATAATAGATGTATAAAAATAGAGAGGCCGATATGAATTAGTGTCATTGCTTCATTGAAACTGTTCATTAGTATAGGATAGATAATTGCAAACAACATAAAAATAATGGAGATCAAGATACAGATTATCCATTTCCCCCATAGATAGTTCTTTTTGCTAAAGTGGACAAATAATATATTTTTCTCAGCTTCCTCTTCAATAGAAAAAATACTCATCGATACCCAGGTCATGACTATATAGATGGCGATGCTTGTTACTGCGTAACTACTTAATATTTCCACGCCGCTGTAACTATATAAAACAAAAACCCATATTAAAAAGGATGCTGCTGGAGGGATAATTTTGAATGAGCGTATATAACTTATCAATTGGTATCTAATAAATCCTGGCACAGTTACTTCCTTTCCTTGACCTCAAGTACTGAACAATTTTTATTTAACAAATCCAATAAAAGTAAATCACTTTTTTCTAGCTCCACCGTTATTAATGCCGTATCTTCTTCAAAGTAAATTTCGATCATATCAAGTTCATTAAAAATTGCCTTGTTAGGGAATTTTACTTTTACCTTTCTGTGTATACTAGTAGTTTCTTTTTGAACTAAGATACTACCATCTTTAACATATACAATTTGATTGGCTAAAGTGTCTACTAACAGGTCCTCGTGAGTGGTAAAAATAATCGTCATTTGTTTTTTTAGTTTTTCAAGAATTGCAATTAGACTTTGTTGAGAGGTAGCATCCAATCCAGTTAATGGTTCATCCAAAAGAAGGATGTCTGGTTTAGTTAGAATTGCTTGAAGGATACCTACTTTTTGTTTCGTGCCTTTTGAACATCGCTTAAGAGGAACGTCCATAAAAGACTCTATTTCAAACAAATGGATATACTCTAACAACTCTTTTTCCGCTTGAGTCGATGATATGCCATGAAAGGATGCTGTTAATAGTAAATATTCCTTTAGCTTAAATCGTAGGTTTTCAGGGAAATGCTCCGGTACATACCCAATTCTGTTTCCATTTCTTAAGATTTTTCCGCTAGAGGGCTCATAAATTCCGGCTAAAAGTTTTAATAAAGTACTTTTGCCTGACCCATTTTGACCACGTATAGCAACAGATTCATTTTCATGAAGCTTAAAGGAAACATTTTGTAAGACTACATGTCCATTTATTTCTTTCATTACATTTGAGGCCTCAAAAATTATTTTCTTCATCAGCACCACTGCCCGTTTTTCTATTATTCTAGCATATAACAATCCATTTTGAAAATTTATCCAAACCACTATTACAAGTAGATTACTGGTGCCTGGCACCAGTAATCTACTTGTAATAAAATGCAAAAAAACTTTATTTTCAATTAAATTTAGAGAAATGTATTTAAATTCGTGATTTTTTATAAAAATTCCTGTACAATTGACACATAATTTTAGGAGGTAACAGAGGATGAAGCAACTAGACGCGTATGAAATTATTTCTTATATTCAACATGCAAAAAAATCAACACAGGTAAAGGTATACATAAAAGGGAAGGACATCAATCAAATTTCTTTTGGTGAACAAACAAAAGTATTTGGAGAAGGTAATTCTCTTGTGTTATTTGGAGAATGGTCTGAAATTGAGCCAGTTTTAAATGAAAACAAAGATCAAATTGAAGATGTAGTTGTAGAAAATGAAAGTAGAAATTCTGCCATTCCACTTTTAGATTTAAAGGGAATTAATGCGCGAATCGAGCCAGGTGCGATTATTCGTGACCAAGTGAGCATTGGCGATAACGCTATTATTATGTTAGGTGCTGTTATTAATATTGGTGCCGTTATTGGTGAAGGTACAATGATCGATATGGGAGCAATTCTTGGTGGACGAGCAACGGTAGGAAATAACTGTCATATCGGCGCAGGAGCAGTGCTTGCTGGAGTAATTGAGCCGCCTAGTGCAACTCCGGTTATTGTGGAAGATGATGTACTAATCGGTGCAAATGCAGTTGTGTTAGAGGGATGTAGAATTGGAAAAGGTGCAGTAGTTGCTGCTGGAGCTGTTGTGACGAAGGATGTTCCTCCGTATACAGTAGTTGCTGGAACACCTGCTAAAGTCATTAAAGAAATTGATGATAAAACAAGATCTAAAACGGAAATCATGCAAGAACTACGTCAATTATAAGAAGGTGTCCTATGAAGTCTTTACTTGAAATTCGACGGGATTTGCACCGTATTCCTGAACTGGGCTTCCAAGAGGTGAAAACAAATGCTTATTTATTGGAGCAGATTCATTCACTTCCCCAGGAAAGATTGAAAATTGTTACATGGAAAACAGGAATAGTAGTTAGAGTAGAGGGCACAAATGCGACAAAAACGATAGGTTGGCGTACGGATATTGATGGTTTGCCTATTTCTGAAGCTACGGATCTTCCATTCAAATCCGAGCATACAGATAAGATGCATGCTTGTGGACACGATGTGCATATGACGGTAGCGCTTGGGCTGTTAAAGTCCCTTGTGGAGAATCCTGTTAATGATCATGTCGTTATTCTATTTCAGCCTGCAGAAGAAGGTCCTGGTGGAGCATTACCAATGAGAGAATGGTTGAAATTGGAGCAGCCGGAGCTTGTACCTGATCAAATATATGCCTTTCATATTGCACCTGAGTATCCAGTAGGAACTGTTGCAACTAGACCAGGACTGCTGTTTGCAAACACATCCGAACTATTTATTGATTTAGTAGGGAAGGAAGGCCATGCTGCATTTCCACATCAGGCAAGAGATATGTCAATTGCAGCAGCGACTCTCTTACTACAACTGCAAACAATTGTTAGTAGATCAATAAACCCTATGGATCCAGCGGTTGTTACAATAGGAAAAATGACTTCCGGGACAGTTCAAAACATAATTTCTGGTCAAGCACGTTTAGAAGGCACTATTAGAACAATGGATGCCCAAACAATGTCGACAATAAAAGAAAAAATTGAGTCGTTTTGTCGAGCAACTGAAATGGCGTTTGATTGTGATATTCATATCGATTATGGTTCTTCTTATTACCAAGTTAAAAATGAAGTAGCTATAACTAATGAGTTTTTAGCGTTTGCTGAGCAAGACAAAAAAACTACCGCTATCTTATGTGACGCTGCAATGACTGGAGAGGATTTCGGGTACTTCCTACAAGAAATTCCTGGTATGTTATTCTGGGCAGGGGTAGATTCTTCTTTTGGATTGCACCATGCAAAATTAAATCCAAATGAAGCGGTCATTGATTATCTTGTTCCATTTGTAGATGCCTATATTCGTAAAATTTCATGCTAATAAAAATAAGGAGCTACCCAACTTAATGGGTCGCTCCTTTTTCTTTGAATAGGTTATGAAACCGATTTACATAAAGAACGTATCAATAGACATAGCGGCGACAGCGATGCGACCAGTTTGTATCTAAAGATTTAAATGAAAATGATTTTAGGAATTTCTACTGGTTAGAGGAAAAAAAGAAGGACTCATCATACTTAACAACATTTGAATGTAATCAATTTTCACGTGTTACTTTGCAGATCCTAAGAACAAAGGGAAAAAGAGAAAAGATGAGATCGCTGCTTGGAATGAGATTAAAAAACTTCCTGGTAACAATGAGTACATAAGGAAATGATAACAGAGCCAAAAAAAAATGATTAATGTGGGGTGTGGATATTAATGAAAAGAGTAGCAATGTTTTTTATATTAATTCTATTTTCTATTACTCCAACTGTTCATGCTTTAGAGTGGGCTTATTTTTTTGTTGTATGGGATGGAAATGTTTACGAAGTGAAAGAGGAAGAAGTAGGTGAAAGTGAAATAGGCAAGGCTATAGGATACGTAGAAACCAAAGCTAATAATAGAACTGGCAAACACGTTGGTAATGCATCTAACTACTATCCAATAGGAACAAAATATTATGAGATAAAGGGAATACAATCAGATAAAGCAATTGCAGTTGAAGCAGGAGAAAAACAATGGGTAAAAGCAGAGTTTATACACAAAAAGCCTTCTTACTGGCTGGAAAAAGTTTTACCATTTCTTTTGCTACTATTAATAATAGTTGTGTTTTTCATTGCGTTTAGTAGTAAAAAACGTTAAATAATTCAACAAGAAAACAAAACGGTCCTTATGGAAACCGTTTTGTTTTAAATTCATTTGTTCTCGGTATTAATCCACAAGTTCTACATTATAATCCCTAAACCAAATATGCAATTGAGCCAAATAAGCTAATAATTGCGGACCAGACATTAACTGGCCGAACCAAGGGACTTTAAAGGCATCTCCATTCGAATTTATTAAATCACTTAGTCGATGTGCATGAAAAAGTTCATGCAGTATGGAGTTTTTATCTAATAACTGTTCCTTTAGTAAGCTTTGAACTTTCTCCGAGTAAACAGGATTATGGGTTTTCGGATAAGGGCTCTTCTTTCTGTAAAGTACTTCGGTAGGAAGAATACCTTGAAATGCTTTTCTTAGAATTCCTTTTTCTTGATTACCTACCATTTTATAATCCCATGGAATATTCCATGCATATTCCACTAAACGATGATCCGCAAAAGGAACACGTACCTCCAAGCTTGCGCCCATGCTCATTCGATCTTTTCGGTCAAGTAAAGTCGTCATAAACCAAGTCATATTCAGATAGAATAATTGTCTTCGTTTAGCTTCAATTTCTGTTTCACCATCCAATAATGGAGTTTCTATGAGTGTCGTATTATATGCATTTTCTACATAGTCATCTATATTTAGTTTTTTGTGCCAGCTATCATTAAGTAGAGAATTCCGTTCATTTTTTGAACGTATCCAAGGGAAGACACTATCGGAATTGGCTACTTGATGAAACCAAGGATACCCACCAAAGATTTCGTCCGCACATTCGCCAGATAGACCAACTGTAAAATTTTGTTTAATTTCTTTACAAAACCAGAGTAAAGAAGAATCAATATCCGCCATTCCTGGAAGATCTCGAACGTGTACAGCGTCTGTCAAATATTCAACGAGTTGGTTTTGACTAATGATGGAGTAGTGGTGAAGTGAACCGAGACTATTGGAGACTTTTTGGATCCATGGCCGGTCGTCGCTTGGTTGAAATGCATTTCCTTGGAAGTGTTGTTGATTGTTTTCATAATCAATTGAGTAGGTGTGGAGAGGGGCCTTGTTATCATGTTTATATGCATTGGCTGCAATTGCAGTAATAATACTAGAGTCTATGCCACCTGAAAGAAACGTACAAAGAGGTACATCTGATACTAGTTGTCGCTCTACGGCATCAGTTACGAGGAAACGCACATTTTCTATCGTTTCATCTAAGGAATCCGTATGTTCTTTGCTTTCTACATTCCAATAGCGCCAAATACGATGTCCATTTTTTGAAAAGGTCATGGCATGTGCGGGACGTAATTCATTAATTCCATCATATACACCTGATCCAGGAGTACGTGATGGTCCTAAACCAATTATTTCTGCCATGCCAACTCGAGTGATTTTCGTTGGAATATCTGGATGGGCAAGAAGTGCTTTTAATTCGGAGGCGAATAGTAATCCGCCATTTCTTTCTGCGTAAAATAGTGGCTTAACTCCAAGTCGATCTCTTGCGATAAAAGCCTTTTGTTCTGTTTCATCCCATATTGCAAAAGCAAAAATACCATTAAAATAATCAACACATTTTTCTTTCCATTCAATATAAGAAGTCAATAAAACCTCCGTATCTGAATGACCAGAAAAAGTATGGCCACGTTTCAACAGTTCCTTTCGAAGGTCTTCTGTATTATACAATTCTCCATTGTACGTAAGTGTATATTGGTTATGTTCATACGTTTTGACCATGGGTTGTTTTCCTCCAACAGGATCGACTACAGTTAATCGCCGATGACCTAGTAACGTATGGGGACCAAACCATATATTATTGTCATCTGGTCCTCGTCTACTTAGAGTTTCCGTCATTTTTTTTACAATAGGCAGCTCGTTTCGTAAGTCTTTATTAAAATGAATCCAACCAGTGATTCCACACATTTATTCGCATCCCTTCTTTCATGAATTATTTTATGCAGCAATTGCTCAATTGAGCCAAAAAAAATAATCGTAAAAGTAAAAACTTTTACGATTATTGAGGAAATGTCAAGTTGTGACTTTAAGTACTGTTTTAATTTTTTGAATGATTCCACCAGAGCTATATGTTAGCACACTTCGCTTGTAGAAGGACAGGCTAAGTAAGAACATCAAAATAACTGTACCTATTAAAATAAGCATAGAGAGCATTGGCTCGAATGAGGATATATCTGTAGCTCCTATTCGAAGTGGCATTACCATCCCCGCAGTAAAGGGGATATAAGAGAATATTTTAATGATCAATGTATCCGGGCTATACATTCCGGATAGCAGTACATAAAATCCGATAACTCCAAGCATCATTGCTGGCATCATCGCTTGGCTAGATTCTTCTACCTTCGATACGAGTGAACCAAGCAAAGCTCCAATGATTAAAAATAACAATATCGTTAACAATAAAAACAGAACCGCATACCCGATAAATGAATACGATAATTCATTAACAATCTCTATAACGGTATCCCATTTTGAACCCCCATCAATGACCATAAACAAAAGACCCTGGACAAGTAAGAGTGCGCCAATTTGTGTGAGTGCCAATAAAAATGTCCCTGTTAGCTTCGCCATAAAGTGTGTGGATGGCTTAACGCTTGCAAGTAATACTTCTAGTACACGTGATCCTTTTTCTGATGCAACATCCGTTGTGATCATCGATAAAAAGCTCATAACAAAGGAATAAATTATAAATCCAACAAGCATGGAAGCACCAATACCAGCTGCTTTTTCATCTTCACTTTTTCCTGTTGCAGATTCATCTAAACTTTTCATCGAAATAACCGTTTCCGACTGAAGAATTTTTTCCGCTTGCTCCGCTGTTAAGTTAAGCTGTTGAACTTCATAAAGCTTCCCTGCGTACTGTAGTTGAGCAGATATGCTTTGCTGGTCGTTAAATGTGAGAGGCTCGAAAGTTGCGATTTCTGCAGCTAATGATTGATCTTGATCTTTTATAAAAATAGCTGCATCAAAATCACCGTCCACTACTTGTTTTTCTACTTCTTCTATCTCTTCGGTAGGGAAAGTAAATTCAATATCATTACTTGATTGGAATAGAGCCTCGATGTCCGCTTCGGTTTCATTCAATAAAGCAACTTGCAACGGCTCATCTTGGAAAAATGCTTCCTTAATATCAGACCAAAACATGAACACACTAATAACACCGACATATATAATAATTGAGATGATAAATGATTTTGCTTTGATTTTTTGTGTATATAACTGCTTGACGAGAAGCCAAAACTTAGACATGTGTTCCACCAACCTTATCTTTGAAAATTTCATCTAAGGATAAATAATCTAAACTGAACTTCTCTATATACTTCCCATTTGAAACAAAGTCAAAAATGGATTGAGCATACGATTCGTCTTCTAAAGTAAGGGTATACTGCTCTTTTCCAACTTGAACATCTTTAACACCATTCAAATTAGCCAGTGCTTCTTTTGGAATATCAGACCGAACCATCAGCTTTGTCTTTCCGTATTGTTTTTTCAAATCTAACAAACTACCAGCAAACAAAGAGACACCACGTTTTAATAGACAAAGATGATCACAAAGCTCCTCCACATTTTCCATCTGGTGGCTAGAGAACAAAATCGTTGTCCCTTTGTCCTTTAATTCCAAAATGGCACCTTTCAATAAATCCTTATTAACAGGGTCTAGACCACTAAACGGTTCATCCAAAATAAGAAATTCTGGTTGATGGATAAAGCTTGCAATCAGTTGGACCTTCTGTTGATTCCCTTTGGACAAAGTCTCTGCTTTTGCTTTTCTTTTATCTTCTAGTTCAAAACGCTTGATCCAGTAATCTACCTCTTTATGTAGGTCTTTTCGATGTTTCCCTCTTAATTCACCGAAGAAATACAGTTGTTCTTCTACTTTCATAGTAGGGAATATACCACGTTCTTCAGGCAAATATCCTAGAACATTTCGATCGATGGCATTAATATTTTTTCCATCCCAAGTAATAGAGCCTTCGGTTGTTTCTTGAAGGTCTAAAATCATACGAAACGTAGTTGTTTTACCTGCACCATTTTGGCCAATTAATCCAAATATCTCTCCTTTTTCAATTTCGAAAGAGAGATTATCAACGGCCACAAAGTCTTGATATCTTTTCGTTACTTGATTGATAGATAGTGTCATATACAGACTCCATTCTCTAATTTTTTGTATCCTTTCATGTATACGTACTACATTTGGATAATGTTTCAATTTTTTTGTAACGTTTTTGTAAAAGCTACGTCAAATTCTATAATATGGAGTAAAAGGAGAGATTTGATGAAAAAACTAAGCATATTTGCTGGAGTAATCCTATTAACCACCTTTTTATTTAATTACCCGGTCGTTAATGCAGACATGGAAGAAGTCAACCAGGATACAACGAACTTTATAAAATCATCTGGAGTAATAAAAGATATCGTAAAAACGGATGACTTAGTGACCCTTACTGTTGAAAGTGAAGACAAAGAACCTATTATTACCAATTTTAAAGTTTCGAATGACACTCTTTTGTTTAATAGCGGAACAACAAAAGAAGTGAAAAAGGAATTTTTCCAAAAAGGGCAACGAATAGACGCGTATTATGACAAAAATAAGCCGATGCTTATGATATATCCAGCTCAAATTTCTCCAGAGCTAGTAATCGTGCATGACGCTAAAAATTCAAGCTCAGTAAAAGTTGGGAAGTTTGATGAGCAATTCTTAAGTTTAGATAAAAAATTGAAACTTAAGATAGACAAAGAAACAGTTTTAGTAAATGAACGTGGAGAAAAAGTAACGCAAAAGGATTTAAGAGGAAAAGAACTCATCGTATTTTATACGATAGAAACCAAAAGTATTCCAGCACAAACTGCACCGAGTAAAATAGTAGCTATCAACTATCAGTCTCCTGAAATGAAAGAAGTTCAAAAAATCATAGAGAAAGATCATTTTATGCAAAATGGCACGAAAATGATTCCTCTTCGAAAAGTAGCGGAGCAGCTAGGATACAAAGTGAATTACCATCCAAAGCGTAATATCGTTTATTTAAAATTAGGAAACAGTTCAATTACTATTAAGCGTGGAGAAGAGATGTATGGCTACAATCGAAGTCTTCGAAAATTTAAAGAAAAGCCAGTTGTTAAAGACAATGAAACATATGTTTCTGAAGACATATTGGAAATACTTATTCTCGACAACCCATCCAACTCTAAATGAGGAGGATGGGCTTTTTTATATTCTAGTATAAAAATCTCCATAAATAGAAGGTTGCATAAGCTTCCCAGCCCTTCCAAGCTTGTGCAAGCTGTAAAATCTCATCTTTTGAAGGTTTCTGCTGAGAACCTGTTATATGTTTGAGAGCATTATGAAGCCCCACATCGTCAATAGGAAATGCAGAAGGGAATCGTAGGCAGCGCATTAGAACATAGTTAGCAGTCCATGGACCAATACCACGTATGCTAGTAAGTAATTTTTCTGCTTTTTTTATCTCTTTTGTTTCTAAAAGCATTTCTTTTGAAAGTAATCCCAAATCTATTAGATTTGCTACATCTATTAAGTATTCACATTTTTTTACCGTCATTTTTAAGTCTGCTAAATCTTTAATTGAAAGTTGCGATATGTCCCGAGGCAAAGGGAACACCCAATACTGTTTACCTTCGAACATAACTGATCGACCATACTGTTCGACTAATCGTCTCTTTAATGTATAAGCATAGGTTAAATTGATTTGTTGGCCTAATATACCCCAAACCATTGCTTCAAATAAATCTGGAATCCCCATAATACGTAGCCCATTAAATTTAGTAACAGCTTTTTGAAGAATGGGGTCCTTAATAGAGAGCTCATAAAAGGTACTCATATCTGTTTTCAAATCAAACCATTCGATAATATATGCTGCTACTTGTTCACGAGCTTTAATACTTAGAGGTCTTGTATCTCCTAAAAAATCTACAACTAGTGAGTGGTCATCTCGTTCTTTAATTTCTATTAGAGTTGTATATTCACCTACAGTAATGGCTTTTCTAACCTTATCCTCTTTAATAAGAAACAAGCACTCATTCGTAGACCTAGATAAATAGTGAAGGTTCTGCTTAAAAGAAAAATTTGAAGGTGTATTTATAATGATTTGCTCATCTTCTTCATTCCAAAACATATGGTTACCACCTCCTTGACTTTTATTTTATTATATACGGAAAAAGTTTCGTTATCTTGCTATTATTATGTGACAATCAGCTTTTTTAAGAAAATAAAAGTATACTAAAAGTGGAGGTGATTTCATGATTGACGAGCATTGGGAGGCAATTATTCAAAATAATTCAGCATATGACGATGTTTTCTTATACGCAGTCAAATCGACAGGGATATTTTGTAGGCCATCTTGCAAATCTCGAATTCCGAAAAAAGAAAATGTACGAATCTATACAGAAGCTAATGAAGCAATTGAGGATGGTTATCGACCGTGTAAGCGTTGTAAGCCAACTGGATTGCGACTGCCTGATGAGGAATGGATTGAACAAATTACAGGATATATAGATCAACACTTTCATGAACGGGTCACGTTGGCTTTTCTTGCAGATATAGGTCATGGAAGTCCCTTTCATTTACAAAAAACATTTAAGAAAGTATTGGGAATATCCCCTTTAGAATATTTGCAACAAGTTAGAATTGCGAAAGCAAAAAAATTGCTAACGACTACTAATAAATCACTTAGTAAAATAGGCGACGAGATAGGGATGTCCAATATTCCCTATTTCATTACACTATTTAAGAGAGTCACAGGATATACACCAATTCAATTTAGAAAAAAGGGGAACTGCTCTGATGAGTAAACTATATTGGATGTATTTCATCCATAACGAATGGAAATTTTATATTGCTGCAACAGAATCAGGGTTATGTTATGTAGGTTCACCAGACAAGTCATATGAAGAAATGGAAGTTTGGGTGAAGAAGCGCTTCCCAAAATATGAATTTGTAGAGAGTGATGAGGCTTTAACCTCATATACGAATGAAATTAAAGAGTATTTAGATGGACTAAGACGTGAATTTACATTCCCAACGGATCTAAAGGGTACTACATTTCAACTAGCTACTTGGGATGCTTTAAGAAAAATTCCTTATGGAGAAAAGAAATCGTATTCAGAAATCGCTGAATTGATCAATAATCCTACCGCTATTCGAGCAGTTGGTACAGCAATTGGTGCTAATCCAGTCCTTATTACTATTCCTTGCCACCGAGTAGTAGGAAAGAATGGGACATTAACGGGCTACAGAGGTGGATTAGAAATGAAAGAAAAACTATTAAAACTAGAAACCGGTGAAGCATAAATGCAAACAAAGCGAATAAAAGAAGCATATCCAATAGATTTACTATTACTTGCAGATCCATCTGAAAAATTGGTGAAACAGTATGTGGAACGTGGAGAATGCTATATAACGGAGCAAAATGGGAATACAATAGGGGTATATGTATTGCTTCCAACAAGACCTGAAACAGTAGAGCTTGTGAATGTAGCAGTAGCGGAGCAGCAACAGGGAAGGGGTATTGGAAAGTTACTTGTCCTAGATGCAATAGAGAGAGCAAAGCAACAAGGGTATAAAATAATGGAGATTGGGACTGGTAACTCCAGTATTGGACAGCTGGCTCTCTATCAAAAATGTGGATTTCGTATAACAGGTGTAGATAAAGACTTTTTCATTCTTCATTATGAAGAGGAGATTATTGAAAATGGAATTGCTTGTGTAGATATGATTCGTCTAGCTAAGCAACTATAAAAGAAGCTGCCCAAAGAGGACAGCTTCTTTTTCTAATTTGTATTTAGGACTTCTAATATTCTTCGAAGTTTAATTGCTGGTATTTGACCAGGAGCAGAGGCTTCTATTCCAGCACCAAATGTTGCTGCTGACCCAAAAACTTGTCCAGCTATCCGACTAATAGCGCCAGTAGAAGCCATAGACATTGTTATAATTGGCCGATCTGCATAGAGTGAATTCATCGTATAGGTAGCATCCAAAAGCGTTAGAACATCCGTTGGAAGTTTAGGCATTACAGCTATTTTGGGGATATCTGCGCCTAATTCCTGCATTCTTTGTAACCTAAATATAATTTCTTCTTTCACAGGAGTTTTTTCAAAGTCATGATTGGACATGACAACGTAGACGTTATTGATTTTAGCAACTTCCACTATTTCACTTACATTTGGATCAAATAACTCTACATCTATCAAATCAATTTGTCTTGATTGCACTACTTTACAAAGTAATTGCTTGTAATAAATGTCCTCAATTTTTTTATTTCCACCCTCACGGTGACTTCTAAATGTAAACAGTAAGGGAGTAGGGTACAATGCTTCACGAATTGTAGAAAGTGTCTTTAACACCACTTCTAAGCTTTCAACTTCATCCAGTGCATCCGCACGCCATTCAACAATATCTGGACTGGCTTGTTGTATTGTTTTAATCTCCACAAGAAGCTGCTCTAAGTTTTTCCCCATGAGTGGAACGATAATCTTAGGCATACCTTCTCCAATATGTATATTGCGTATTGAAATAACTTTCATCATTTACTCCCCTCTAGCAGTATTTTAAGTTATAGTAACATACAAAGATACAAAGGGGGATGTTAATATGATTTTTAGACAGTATGAAAATGCGGAGGAGTTTGCTCAAATGGCTACACCTTTCTTACTTAAAAATGAGGATAGGTTTAGCTTGTTTTTAGGCGTACTACAAGGAATAAAAGAGGGGAAATATGATAATCCTTACATGGCGACGATTGAAGAAAATGGCGAGTTGTTAGCACTTTTTCAAATGACACCTCCACATCCATTTAATATTATTTTTGTGGATGAAATTCGAATGGAAGCCTATATCGATTTATGTATCCAAGAGTTAATGGCACAATCAATCAAAATAGAATCTATCATTAGTGTAAAAGAATGGGCATACAAATTTGCAGAAAAATGGCGGGAGAAAACAGGACAAGGCTATTCAATCGCAATGGATCAAGGATTGTATCGTTTAGATCAGGTGGTTGAATCGTTGGAAATGAGTCCTGGTACATGGCGCTATGCAACTTTAGAAGATGCACCTCTTATAGAAAAATGGTATAGCCTTTTTGAAGGGGATACAGGACTTCCAAAAACGGGGCCGCAAGAAATAAAAAAGAAAGTAAAAGTGATGTTAGATGCAAATGAAGTATTTTTATGGGAAAATGAAGGAAAGATAGTATCTATGATGAAAAAAGCAAGACCTACTGAGAATGGTGTGACTGTTTCACTAGTATTTACACCAAAAGAGCAGCGCAAAAAAGGATATGCACGCACAATGGTAGCTGCGGGAAGTAAAGAGCTTTTGAAGGAATTTCAGTTTTGTGTACTTTACACAGATATGCTAAATCCTACTTCTAATAAAATCTATCAGGAAATTGGTTATCAAAAGCTAATGGATTCAGTTCATTTAAAATTTATAAGGTAATAGCAAGAAAAGGAGATTATAAAAGATGGAGAAACAAGCAAATATAAAAGTAAATGGTATCGATTTTAGTTGGGACTTGGAAACAGGGAAACTCATGTTTGAACAACAAGATGCCATGCTTTTTTGGATTTCTTCAGCTATGCGATCATTCTTAGAAACAATTGAGGAAATCACAGGAGAGGAAGCTTCTCAATTGGTCTTCGAAACAACAGGATTTAGACAAGGGCTCGTTGTAGGAGAATACTTTCAAAACATGAAGTCTGTTGGTGTTGAAGAAGCTGCAAAGCTAATTACGGCCACTTATGCTTCTGCAGGTTGGGGACTTACGGTTATTGAAGAATTAGATTTAGAAGCTAATACCTTTAAAGCCAAATTTAAAAATAGTTGGGAACATAAAATAAATGAAGCACAAGGAAGGTCTGTAGGTGGAAAATATATTCCAGCTCACTATGCCGGAATATTGACTGGAATATTAGGAATTAATATTTGGTACGAGGTTGTTCATTATCAATTAGAAGGTTACGAGCATACCGAAGTAAAGTATTTCCCTTCAGATATAACAGTAAATAATAATATAAGTGAATTAGCTAAAAGAACACAAATGGAACAAATTATGCAATTAGAAGCACTTGTAGAAGATAAAACAAGAGACCTTTCTGAACTTGTAAAAGAGCTATCTTCGCCAATTATACCCGTGTTGGAAGGTATCGTTGTTGTACCGCTTATTGGTAAATATGATGAAGAGCGTTCATTGGAGTTAGTCGAAAAAACATTAAATAATATACCGAACTATAAAGCAAACTACTTAATACTTGATTTAACTGGTTTAGATGAAAATATTAGCAAGTACACAGCTCGGTTAATTGAAAATATTGCATCCGCTACTTCTTTGATTGGAGTTAAGACTGTCTTAGTAGGCATTTCTCCGGCTTTAAGTATGGTCATTACACAATCAGATGTACAACTATCGAAATACGATTGCTTTCAAACGCTTCAACATGGCATTCACTATGCTTTAGGGCAAATGGGAAGAAGAATCATTTAAGTAATTATTAGTTACAGTATGGGAATCGGGGGAGATTTTCTTGCAAATGATGTTTCGTTACAATTGGATGGTTAGGGAAGAGTGGTATCGATGGTGTGAAGAAGTTAGCGAAGAAGAACTTCTCTTAGTGAGAACGGGCGGAGTAGGGGGAATATTGCATACGCTTTTTCACATTGTGGATGTCGAGTGGAGCTGGATTCGTATACTGCAAGGAAAACCAGACTTTCAAGAGAGATTTGATGATTACAATACGTTGGAAAAAGTGAAAGAGTTAGATGCAAGATTCAAATCAGACGTAGAGCCATTTGTTCTTGCTTGGAATGAAAATATGGAAAATCAGCTTTTTTACGATACAATGCCTGATGGTAGGGTTGAGACGGATACATGGGGCGAAGTCATACGACATATAATCGCTCATGAAATTCATCATATTGGACAATTATCTGTGTGGGCTCGAGAAATTGGGAAAAAGCCTATTTCAGCTAATTTGATCGGTAAAGGTCTTGCTTCTAAATAGAAAATTTAATGTCCTATCACAATTTTTGTGATAGGGCTTTTTATATTTATAAAAACGGATGCAAATAAATTTTCATAATGTTACATTTTAATTGAATAGTTTGTAAGAATCGAAAAAACAAAGTGGGGTAAAATGATGAAATTTGAAATGATGCGACACCGTTTATTAGATGGATTAAATGATGTAATGAAAGCTGTTAGTTCTAAAACAACCATTCCAATATTAACGGGGATAAAATTGGAACTCACCGAAGAAGGATTACACTTAACAGGTAGTGATTCAGATGTTACAATTCAAACCTTTATAAAGTCGGAAGAAGATGGGGATCAAGTAATTCGCGTTATAGAAGAAGGTTCCATTGTTTTGCAAGCTCGAATGTTCAATGAAATTGTAAGGAAGCTACCAACTAGTGATGTAGAAATAGAAGTGAAAGAAAATAATCATACGTATATAAGTTCTGGTAAGTCCGAGTTTCATATAATTGGATTAGACCCATCTGACTATCCATTGCTCCCAGAGATTCAGGATGATTCACAGTTTGAAATTGGATCTGATTTATTAAAATCTCTTGTGCGTGAAACGGTATTTGCAGTATCCGCATCTGAAAGTCGTCCTGTATTAACAGGGGTCCACTGGCAAATTAAAGATGGAGAACTTACTTGTGTAGCTACAGATAGTCATCGTCTAGCTCGCCTTAAACTCATTTTAGAGCAGCCGCCAGAAGGAGAATTTAATGTAGTAATTCCGGGGAAAAGCCTAAATGAGTTAAGCAAAATTATTGGAGACTCCGCTCAACCTGTTTATATCGTAATGACGAGCCAACAAGTATTATTTAAAACGAAAGATGTGTTATTCTACTCCCGTTTACTAGAAGGAAACTATCCAGATACCTCTCGATTAATTCCGATAGAGTACAAAACGATTCTTACCTTAAATAGCAAGGCTTTATATCAATCGATAGACCGAGCATCTTTATTGGCACGTGAAGAACGGAATAACATTGTTCGCTTATCTTCATTGGAAGGAAAAAAAGTAGAAGTATCCTCTAGTTCTCCAGAGATTGGAAACGTCGAAGAGGAAATTGAATTATCAACAATGGAAGGGGAAGGCATAAAAATTTCATTTAGTGCAAAATACATGATGGATGCTTTAAAAGCTTTTGATGGACAAGATATAGTCATCCAACTAACTGGTGCCATGCGTCCATTTATTATTAACTCAGCTCAAGATGATACTCTATTACAATTAATTGTCCCAGTTCGTACATATTGATTTTAGATATGAACGGATAAATAAATTTCTGACCGAATAATTAGAAATATGACTGGATAAAGAAATTTCTGACCGAATAAACAGAAATGTGACCGGATAAAAATTTTTCTGTCCAGATAATAAAAATGATTATATTCAAACCGAGCCCATCTGTTTTTCCTCTTGGAAGGGGGCAATGTCTGAAACCAAATAGCTGTTTTTAAAATAAAAGAAGAGTCCCGTTATCTAACAATACGGGCTCTTCTTTAACTGTATAGGGATATTTTAATCTTTAATTACCGAAGAGAAAAATGTTCCGATGCTATTTACGAGCCCTTCTTCGACTCAATGGTGTTATATAATTTTAGCACAAGATTTCTGAAAGTCTTGACCTCATCAATTGTAAACTCCGAATAATATTTTTCAATAATGGATTCATCGATTTTTTCATATTCTTTAAAAAGCGACTTACCTTCGTCACCCAATATCACGATAACTTCTCGGCGATTGTTTACATTGATTTCTCTTTTGAGGTATTTTCCTGCTTCCAATCTATTTAATAGTTGACTGACAGAGCTGGGTGATAATGATAACCTCTCCGATAATTCATTTGCTGTTATGCTTTCCTCATCCCGAACAGTACGTAGGATAAGGAGTTGCTTTGGCGTTAATTCGTTCTCTAATAATGCGGCAAATTCTTTTGCAACTTGTGAATTTACTTTTTCTAATAAAGCAAAAGCTTCCTTCACATACACACTGATTTCTTTTATGTCTTCCATTTCTATAAGCCCTTCTTTATCTGGAACTCTTCCCGTAAGATAGAATACATAAATAAATCATCGAATTTCCCATCTCCATATTCATACTTTCTAAGTAATCCTTCATTAACAAATCCATTTTTTTCTGCTAGCTTTTGTGATGCAATGTTTAAAGGTTCAATAATTGCCTGAATGCGTTCTAAATTCATCCTTTGAAATCCGTAACTAAGTATAGCCTGGAAAACCTCCGACATGATGCCTTTTCCCCAATGCTCTCTAGACAATTCTGCCCCGATATCTGCGCGGAAATGTTTTTGCTCCCAATTTAGGAAACCGCAGCTTCCGATAATTTGATGACTTTCTTTCAGAGATACTCCCCATCGAATCCCTTTCTTCGCTAGACGAATTTGATTGTACCAATCCATTTCGTCCAAAGCATCCTGAATCGTAGTAAAAGGGCTTATCCCATAATATTTCATAACTTCTGGATCTGATAAGTATTGGAACATATCCTCTGCATGTGCTTTTTTTATTTCTGTAAGTATTAAACGCTCTGTTTCAATTATTGGGAATGTATCGTTAATCATAAGTATCTTCTTCCTTTCTTAAGCCTGTGATGTAATAGGGTGTTTAAAATGTTTAGGTAATCTTGTGTGTGGATGATTATATTTTACAAACAGTGTTTCACTGTCTTTAAAAGGTTTAGTTGTAAACATGGTTGTGTCGCCTATGGGAGTAAAATGAAGCACAATGTCGCTAGTATCTTCATTAGCTAAATACTTAGCTAACTCAGTTATATTATATGAATGCACGCATAACACATCAAAAATATGTAAAGTGTTACCTTCATTTTTACATAGGACAATCACATCTTCTTGTGGAATATAAAAGATATTCTCTGGAAATACGTACATACAATAAAACATTAGGAGTTCATTCGTATTCCTTGTTGCGAAAAAGTCAGATACAAATTTACCTTTTGAAGAGTGGTCAAAGATGAACGTTAAATCTTCATTGTCATGTCCAGATAATTTTTTAAAGCCATTATTATAGTTGCTACTTCCATTAAATTTCATGGAATATTGTGTCTCCTCATACACGTCAAAACCGAATTTTGGATAAAAATCTAGAACGTTAGAATTAGCAAACAAATAGAAGAAATCGACATCCTTATAATCTTCTAAAATTATCTCCATCAGCTTTCTGGCAAGTCCTTGTTTACGATAAGTAGGATCCGTCATAACAGTTCCGATTTGTACTGCTTTCTTGATTTCACTATCAATTACTACGTCGATAAGATTAACCGAAGCATTTGCTATCACCTTATTTTCATTAGTAAAAGAATAAGGTATATATTTGTGCGACCAATAGCCATGTTCAAACCAAGATTCAAAATGGATACCGAATATAGAACTGGCTAAATCATTGAAGCTTTCTCTTAATTTTTTGTTATTTTTATAGTCTTTCTCCACCGTATAAGAAACGCTCATAAATAAACTCCTTAAATACTTTATGTGTATAAACTATTTATATACATAAAATATATATTAAATATCTCTAGGGTGCAATAGTCAATCTATTCATTCCTGTCATATAGAAAAGCCAAACAATTTTAAATTAAAGTTGTTTATAAATACTAAGTAAAGAAATAACAATAATTACAGTTCCGCATATCAAGTGGATATAAAAAGATTTTCTGCTATTTATTTCGGTATTAGAAGATAGAAGAAACGATATCCCTAATAAAATAAAAGCAATATCAATAATGAATGGTAAATCTTTTATAGAAGACGAAAAGAAATGAGAAAGCATTAAACCAAAAGCTATGATACTTAACATTAGTGAATATGCTGCGTATTTACTATTTGGTCTTATCATATTATTTTCCTCTCCATTCTGCTTACTAAGATTAGTATCAAGCAGGGTACACCTCATTTACCAATGTTTTTTATACTGAAATCACTATCTCATTTATAATACGTACCATATATTGGAATGTTTCGTTTTTCATAATTTTTGTTATTAACCCATCAGTTTAGTTGAAGTACACAGTAAGGAAAAGAGGATGAAAAAATGAAAATAGAATGGCAAAGTCTTAAGCAGGTGCAGGGATGTTTATTGAAAGGTATATATGCAACTCAACTTCATGTTAGAGGAGATGATTTGGTTCTTTTTTCTTCAGAATATGTTTTAAAGATTAATAACCCAGATACTTTAGAAATTTGGTATTGGAATATAATTTGGTTTGAAGACGAGGATGGTGATGATCACCTCATCATGAACGAACAGGAAACCCCTGAACCGTTAGACTATGTGGAAGAACCAGACATTTCGCCACATCAACATATCATAATTGGCTCACTATTTTATTTTAAAGATAATTTGATTAATAAAGTAAGCGGATACGGATATAAAGATGAGAATATCGAAATCTTAACCACACTTGTATTTGAATTTGAAGATTCTTATCTTTTTATAAAAACGGGACCTTTAATAGAAGCAAGAATTACGGAAAATAAACCAAATAATTTAGGTGACTTCATTTTTTCCTTGTGACTAATATTCGTATATGTTCTTCAACTAACAAGGCAGGATAGTTAAAGAAGAAATATGAAAAAAGATTTGAAAGGCAGAAACGCAGAATTTGGATTAAGAATCCATTTTGATTAATGATTTTCACAAAATGGATTCTTTATATTTATCGTAAAGTACTGATTCAAGATGTGTTTTGATCGGGGTTTATAACAAGTAATCAAACTTCGAATTCCCCTAATTAATGCTCGTTTCTAGCTTTGAGTTCCCTATGTTATTTCGATGTATACCCTTGGATTGCAAAATCTGCAATTATAAGAGATATAATAAGGGAGATACTAAAATGGAGAGTTCCCTTGGTTCAGCTTTCGGGGTTGCGATTTCAGCGTCTGTTTATGCTATGATTGCAGACAAAAGCGGAGTAGATGCAGTTGCAACTGCAGGTATTGTTGCAAATGTAATTTTCGCAGTCATTGCATTGTTATCAATTATCTTCTTGGTTCCAAATAATGCAGGCAAAAATGAAGCTTCATAAAGGAGTTTGTCAGATATGAGAGAAAAATTAATGAAAATGTTGGATGAACGTAAAGATGAAATGATTCAAATTCGCCGTTTTTTACATGAACATCCTGAATTATCATTTAAAGAAGAAAAAACGGCTCAATATATTGTGAACTTTTACAAAGGAAAAAACGTCGAGGTACAAACAAACGTCGGAAATGGTTACGGAATTATTGTAACAATAGTAGGAGGAAAACCAGGAAAAACAATTGGATTACGGGCAGATTTTGATGCGCTTCCAATTGTAGAAGAAACGCCCGTTACTTTCAAGTCGAAAAATGAGGGCGTCATGCATGCATGCGGACATGATGGTCATACAGCTTACTTGTTAGTTCTGGCAGACTGTTTAATTCAACTGAAATCAGAACTATCCGGAACTATTAAAATAATTCATCAGCATGCTGAAGAGGTTCCACCAGGTGGAGCGAAAAGTATAGTCGAATCTGGACTGTTGGATGATTTAGATGAAGTGTATGGAATTCACTTACTGCCAATTGCTCCTGTTGGAATGGTTGGTTACAATAAAGGCTATGCTTTTAATGGAAGGGCCTACATGAAATTGAAAATTCAAGGCCAAGGTGGGCATGGTTCTTCGCCACATTTAGCAAATGATGCAATTGTTGCGGGTGCTCATTTTGTAACCGCAGTTCAAACCATCATAAGCCGCCGACTAAGTCCATTTGACATAGGGGTAATTACAATTGGATCGTTTGATGGAGCTGGTACCTTTAATGTGATAAAAGATAGCGTAGAGCTTGAAGGTGATATCCGTTACATGACTGTTGAAACGAAAGAAACGATGGAACGTGAAGTAAAACGACTTGTCAAAGGCCTGGAGGAAGAGTTCGGTGTAAGTTGTAAACTTACGTATACACCAGACTATCCGCCTTTGTACAATAATCCTGAACTTACAGAAAAAGTGGCAGTAGCACTTAAAAATGCGACTATAAAAGAAATCACAGAAGTAAAAGAAGTTCCGCCAATGGCACCTTCCGAAGATTTTGCTTACTATGCAGAAAAGTTCCCTGCTTGTTTCTTTTATATCGGGTGTACACCAAAAGGCGTTGATAAGCCATATTTCAACCATAATCCCAAATTTGATATCGACGAAGATTCTCTTTTAGTTGCAGCAAAAGCCGTCGGACAAGTTGTTTGTAGTATGCAAGAATAAAAAAGTAGGGTCGTTCAAAATTTTCATTTTGAACGACTCTTTTGCGATTAAACCGGGACATTTAGAAAGGAGGAATCGACGCTTTGACTTGGGATATTCTTAACATCATTGGTACCATTGCTTTTGCGATAAGTGGTGTCTTTGTCGCAATAGAAGAGGATTATGATATATTAGGTATTTACTTTTTAGGATTTACAACCGCATTCGGAGGCGGTCTTGTTAGAAATTTATTAATTGGAATACCAATTGAGAATATATGGTTACAAGGTTATTTATTTGAAATAGCATTTGTGACTATTACTATAATTTATATATTGCCGAATGAAAGGATAAGTAATTGGAAAAATTGGGTAGTGTTTTTTGATGCCATTGGTTTAGCAGCATTCGCCATTCAAGGTGCAAATTATGCTGTATCTATTGATGCTCCATTAATTGCAGTAATTATAGCTGCTTCCATGACAGGAGCAGGTGGTGGGATTATAAGAGATGTGTTTGCAGGTCGAAAACCGATGATTTTTCGTTCAGAAATTTATGCCTTATGGGCAGTATTAGCTGGTCTCGCCATTGGTTTAAATTGGATACGCGGTCCCTATTCCACATATTCCCTCTTAATCGTAATTGTTATATTAAGGCTATTATCCGTCTATTTTAACTGGAATTTACCACGCAACATTGAAAATAAAAGAAGTATGGGCAAATAAAAAAACAAGATATTGCTAGCCTTCAAAACAATACTTTGGGAAGGTTGGCGTAATATTAAAACTTTTTATAACATCAACCGAGAAAATTTCAAAAACTATTCGTATCTTTAAGTTGTATTGTTTATGCTCATACTTGTATAAACCCCAAATGCTTATAAACTAGTTCTCCCGCTATAATTGTGCCTATGAGGATTCATTCCATCTATAGTAGTAACCCCACTAAACTCATGATAATGACCGCCATTAGGAAGAGGAATAGCTGGACCAGTAACTCCACGAATTTCGTGTTGATGTTGATCGTCCACAGATGTAAAGGTAAAGTATCGATGAGTGTGTTGGACTCCACTTGGTGCTGGTTCAGTAATTCCAGCGTATCTGTGATTATGTCCCGCATCAAAAGAAGTAACTCCTCTAAATTCGTGGACATGGGCAGGGACGGGTCTGCCATCCCATGAAGTGATAAAAAGTTGGTGGGAATGCTGAGGATCCGAATCGTCTGAATGATACATGAATCCAGAAACAGGGATTTCCAAATGTACAACTCCTTTTTGCTATTTTCAATAACTTATGTAATTGAGATAAATAAGGATACAAACTGTATTAGAAATGAGAGTAGTACAATCTCCTTTTAGGACATGATCACAAGTACGATGGCGTTGATTCAAGAAGGAGTGACGTTTTTTTGTTGAACAATGAAATGTTTTATAAAAGTTGAATTACGAGGTTTGTTTATACTTAGATTTTGATGATTCTACATGAATTTAATCAATCTTTTTTCAAAGGTTACACTTTCTTTCGTTATTAAAACTAATAAAGAGCGTCGTATAATTGGGCTTATACAAACGCTCTTTTATAATTAATTCATTGCTCGACTTTTCGTAATTACTGTAATTTTACCATTATCAGAAGAAAGCTTAACTTTATTTGTTCCTAGACCAATCACTGTACGTGAGTTTTTTTCACCTAAAATATTAATTCCTCCAAAATCTGTCTTGGCCTGAATCGTTACATTTGTAGGTTCATTTTCAGCTTCTACAAGAATACTACCGTTATCTGTCTCAAGATCAATCATACGATCCAAGGTAGTAGTCAGCAGGGAGATTCTGCCGTTATCTGTTTTCCCAGTGATATTACCGTTTACATATTCCATCATAATTCGTCCGTTATCCGTTTTTGCTCGAATTTGTATAGCATCTATATTTCGGAGTTCAATACGTCCATTATCCGTTTGAGTAGAAAGCTTATCGACTTGAATTTTTTCCAAATCAATTCGACCATTGTCTGTTTCTACATCTAAAACAGTAGAGGCAAATTCTTTTAAACCAATACTTCCGTTGTCAGAAGTGACCTTTATTGTTTTCCCAAGAATTTTTTCTGCTCGAATACGACCGTTATCCGTTTTCATGACGATGGACGAATATAGTTTCTTCGGCAGTGCTACGTTCACTTTCATTTCTTTAATCAGGAACAAAAAGCTAAAAAAATTGAATTTCTTTGTTTTTAATTGAATCGACAATGTATCATTTACTACATCCGCTATTAGTTCTAATTTTTCATTTTCACCTATTAATTCAATAAACGTTTCATCTGTTTCAGAAGGAAAAACATTAAGAGAGCCATAATCTATATCCATCATCACGTTAGAAAAATTAGAGTGAGGAACGTGTATCATTTTATTGGTTGTTTCTATTTTTTCTGGTACATGGCTTTCTAGGATCTCCTGTGCTATTTCTTTTGGAGAGCCTAGAGAAACGGCGATGTCGCTTTCTGTTTTTCCATCTTCACGACCGTTTCTAAAATATTCTTTTATGTCTGATAGAATATCATTTCGTTCTTCCGTAGGTAGTTTCGTTAAAGCAAGCTCCAGTTCCCTTAGAAATTGTTGTTCAGTCATTTTTTACACCTTCTTCGATTAGATTGTTTACACCATTTGTAAAGGTTTTCCATTCATTTAACTGTTCATGTAAATAAGTTCTTCCTAACTCTGTCAGCTTGTAATACTTTCGTGGTGGACCTTCTGTGGATTCTTGTAAATAAGTTGTGAAGTAACCTTCCTTTGTCAATCGACGTAGTAATGGATAAACAGAGCCCTCCGATATAGAGATTTGATCTGATATTTTTTGGACAAGCTCATATCCATAACGATCTTGTTTATCTAATAGAACTAGCACACAAAGGTTCAATACGCCTTTTTTAAACTGGATATTCATTTTTTCTTTCACTCCCTTCACTACTATTCAATAAACAGTACCTTTGATAGTAATATATCATTTAGTATTATTCTATGCAAGGTACTAAGTAAAATAGTATAAAATATTTGTCAGGAATCAGTTATAATCGGAATTAATGAAAGGATTGATACGTGATGAACCCTTTTACCGAAAGAGTTATTAAAATAATAAAGTCGATTCCCGCAGGGAAGGTCATGACATATGGGCAAATTGCTAAGATTGCAGGGAGCCCTAGGGGAGCAAGACAAGTAGTGCGCATTCTGCATTCAATGAGTGCCAAGCACAGTTTACCTTGGCACCGTGTGGTTAATGCAAAAGGAGAAATTGCCATTCCGGATGAAGAGTCTGCTTATTCACAAAGGACTATGTTAGAAGATGAGGGAGTTTGCTTTCGACAAAATGGTCTTGTGGATTTAGAAAAGTCCAGATTTGCATCTGAGGTACTTGTATTTGAAGAAGATCTTATTTAAAGAGAAGAGGAAATGGAATGGATATGTTTAGCTGGCAAGGTGCAGCAGGAATTTGTATAAATGATCAAAATGAAATTTTAATGGTACTTCAAGCTGCTCCGGGAGAAGAGAAGAAATGGACTGTTCCATCAGGCACACTAGAAGAAGGAGAAACATTTGAAGAATGCTGCGAAAGAGAATTTTGGGAGGAAACAGGTTTCAGAGTACGTACATTGGAAAATGTTCATTACAAAAGTGGGGTACTGAGCGACTATGGAATATCCTACAAAGTAGATTATTTCTTAGTCGAAATAGTCAGCGGAGAAATTACAATTCAAGATCCAGACGAATTTATTCATGAAATTGCTTGGCAACCAGTGGATGAACTTTCTAAGCTGCCTCTTGCCTATCCTGAAGATGTAGACATTATCCAAACAGTTATCTCCATGCAAAAAAACTAAAAGGCAATATGCCTTTTAGTTTTTTGTGTATATGTGAACTGCATCTCTTAAAAACTCAGCCGCACCAGGTTGAATTTTATCATAATATGCGGTAAACCGTTCATCGTCCACATACATTTGAGCAACACCTGCATGTGCCTCTTTCGTATACTCGTTCCAGTAAAAGCTTAGCCATTGGCGATGTAAATCTGCTGTCTTTTGAGCAAGTTCACTATTAGGATCA
This sequence comes from Bacillus sp. Cr_A10, assembly GCF_029222665.1. Lineage (NCBI taxonomy): Bacteria > Bacillati > Bacillota > Bacilli > Caryophanales > Bacillaceae > Bacillus > Bacillus sp. Cr_A10. Next base: position 15,799 of record NZ_JARHXR010000010.1, on the reverse strand, counting down.
CCAGTTGCAATTGCTGCTTTTAAATTTACTGCAATCTCCTCTGCTAAATTCGTAACTTCTTCATACTGAGCTTGTGTCATTCCTTTTACTTTTGCGTTGGATTTATTTACTGCTTCCTCTCCGTACTTTTCACGAATTTCTTTCCCATATTGTTTCTCATTATCTTCCACCAGTTTTTGCTTAAACCCTTCAAATTTCTCTTTATCAGACATGATAATTCCCCTCTCCGTTTGTTGAATGGATTTATTGACGTTTGCAATTAATAAATCCAATTGCGTTCTTTTTTCTAACAGTTTTTCTCGATGTTCTTTCAGTGCAATGGAACGGTCGAATGTATCAGAAGTCATAATTTCTTTAATCTGATCTAGATTCACTCCAAGCTCCCTATAAAACAAAATTTGTTGCAGTTTATCTATTTCAGCAGACCCATAAATACGATAGCCAGATGAATTAATGCGTGCGGGGTTAAGCAACCCGATCTCGTCATAATATCGAAGAGTCCTGGTACTAATTCCTGCAAGCTGGCCAAGCTTTTGCACCGTATATTCCACGCTATCACCTCCTAATAAGTACAGTCTAAACCTTTACGCAACGTCAAGGTCAAGTATGAATTGTTCATTTTGTTTCATTTTATTATACTTAAAGAACTAAGTATGAGGGGGCAATAGTATATGACAACAATAGGGTTTGTGCGGCATGGAGTGACAGCTTGGAACAAAGAAGGAAGAGCGCAAGGAAATACAGATGTTCCGTTAGATGAGGAAGGAATTGAAATGGCAGAGCGCGTTGCCGATAGAATTCAATTGGAAGAATGGGATGTCATATATACAAGTCCATTAATTCGAGCGAAAAAAACTGCAGAGATCATAGCTGAAAAACAATCTGGAGCTGAACTTTTTACAGATAAGCGGTTAGGAGAAATTGGTGGGGGCATAATAGAAGGAACGACCGAAGAAGAACGTGTAGCCAAATGGGGAGCAGCATGGAGAAATCAGGACTTGGGATTTGAGCCAGAAGAGGTCATTATTTCTCGAGGGATGTCTTTTATAGAAGATGTGAAACAAGCACATCCAGGCAAACGGGTATTAGTGGTAAGTCACGGAGGCTTCATTAGTAGACTATTAAATGCACTTATTCCTAATGGAGAATTTTCAAAGGATATCGGGAATACATCTGTAACGGTCGTTGAATTAAAGGAAAATAAAAATTTATGTCATTTGTTTAATTGTATGAAGCACTTAGAAGCGAGGGAAGTTTAATGATGGATGCAGAATATTACATAAAACATCTTGGGTTAGAACCTCATCCAGAAGGAGGATATTTTAAAAGTACCTTTGCTTCTGAAGAATCAGTAAACAGTAGAAAGTTATATACTAGCATTTACTTTTTACTAGGAGCTGATGATGTATCTCACTTTCACCGTCTGAAGTCCGATGAACTATGGTATTTTCATGGTGGTAGCTCGTTATTAGTGCATGTGATTGATGAGGATGGTAACTACGTAGAGCACAAGGTAGGATTGGATATTGAAAATGGAGAAACCCCACAAGTCCTTGTACCGAAAAACTCTATTTTCGGGTCCTCGGTTATGGAGAATGGATCTTTTTCTCTCGTTGGATGCATGGTTGCACCAGGGTTTGAATATGAAGATTTCGAGCTTTTCACTCAAAGCGAGTTATTAGACAAATATCCACAGCACGAACAAATCATTCGCAAGCTGGCGTATGAAAAATTATAAGGTATTGGCAAAGAGAGACCAATATGGTTGGTAAGCAACGATGGAAAAAGACGAACTAAAGTAATTAACGACAATGCAAAAGTAATCACTAAAATGCCCTCAAGACTAAAACTTGAGGGCATTTTCCTATTTATTTAATCAGCTTAAAATAATTCTCTCCAAGTACTCTATCCACATAATAGGATCCTTCGACTAATTCCTTTTCAACAAATGAAGCAATATCCTGTTGATCTAAGCCATATAATTCTTCAATTTCACGGGAGAATAATAGCTCTTCTTTTACTAATATATTTTGTAGCTTTGGAGCCTTCTTAGGTTGAATATTTTCATCAGGAAGCATTTGTTGTAATGCTTGCACATAATATTCATATGGACGGGCCCCTACCACTTTAACTCCTTTTTGTTCTTCGTTTAAGAAAATAATAGTAGGGAATCCTCGAACACCTAATTTACTAGCCATTTTAAAATCTTCTTCCAGGCTAGCTTGTGCTGCTGCAAGGTGAGATTCTTTCACAATTGCCTCACCTTTTAATCCCATTTCATTGATGATGTCGATTAATACTTCATCACTTGCAATGTTTTTATTAAATGGAAATACAGCTTCTCTCGCTTTACGTAAAAAAATAGGTGCTAAGTTTGCATCTAATTGTTGAATGGTTTTATATACACGAGATGGAATATAAGAAGATGACACAGGGTCTTCTAACCAAAATGATCCATCTATTGGCATACGAGTGTGGTCTCCTACCTCTCGCCAATGGGCAGCGACATCCGCTGGTCCAGAAATTCCATTAGCAACATCTGCAAATCCATCCCATTTTTCGAGTAGACCACCCATTAAAGTATGCATATTAATATAATTTCCGTATTCTTCTACAAATTTACGTAATGTGGGTTCTAGAGCCCAGCAGTGTGAACAAATTGGATCCGTAACATAATATACATCTATTTTTTTGTTTGGAGCAGTTAGGTCGATTAGCCCCATTACAGTATTTCCTTCATCAACAGGACCGCATATACCTGTTTCTAAGTCACACATCATAGCGTTTTTATTCGTCATATCTGTCCCTCTTTTCATTAATTTTCTAAAGAAATATGTTTTTTTGCCCAAGCATGCACTGGTTTAAGTGCTTCCGCAAGCTCCTGACCTGTATCTGTTAGGTGATAGGAGATTTGAACTGACTGCTCCGTGCTCATTTTCTTCTCGACTAAACCGTGTTCTGCAAGTTCCGTCAATTTTAACGATAAAGCACGAGGTGTAATATCAGTTAAGTCCTTTTTCAGGTCTGAGAAATGAGCTGTATAATTTGGGCAATTGGATAAGTAATGCACGATTAAACCGTTCCATCGTCTGCCAAGTATTTGAAAGGATGATTCTAGATATGGGCAAATTTTCATGTTATTCATTCCCTCGATTCTAATAGAAGTATATTATGATATAAAAAATATATCAAGTATAATAATTATATTAAAAATTATAATATAAAGGAATATTGGATAAGAATAGAGAAAGCAGAGAGGGAAAGGTTATTATGCAGGAGGTTCTGAAATGATTAAAAAAGTAGGGATAATCCTTTTAGTATTTATCATTATGATTGCAGTAAAAATGTATTTGGGAAACAAACAAGAAATAAAAGAAGGTAATCATCAGGAGGAAGTACCCATAAGAGAAACGCCTTTAGAAAATGAGAATCTTGTTTCTCTCGTTTTTGATGAGGCAGAAAAGGGTCAAGCCTGGGATATTCCGTTTTTCGTGGGAGAAACAGATATTCAGGAAGTCCATGAATTATGGGGGACTCCAGAGAAAATGAACGAACTTTCCTCGAAGATTTATGAAGACTATTTTTCTAAAGATGCAACAATCGGTCATCTCACCAATCTTGTTTTTGATATACGCTCAAGCTCACCAGAAATTCAGCAAATCGAATTAGAGGATATTAAGAAACTAAAGGGACAAGCTGATGAAGTCCGAAGTTATCAAGATGCAAAGACCAATCAAATTATTCTTGTATATAATGTTACTTCGACGTATCAACTTAAGTGGGTGCTGCCAAAGCCAACAGAAAGTATACCTAATCCTAAAGTTGACCATATTTCGATTTTTACAGAAGTTAAAGAGGAGGTTAGTACTGATATCGCGGTTATTAAGGAAATGAGTTTGGAAGAAAAAGTTGGGCAAATGATTTTCGCTGGTATAGACGGAACTAGCTTGTCTAAAGAGTCAAGATTGCTAATTTCCAATGATAAAGTTGGTGGAATAATTTTATTTAAAGATAACTTGAAGGATGTCAATCAATCCATCTCCTTATTAAATGAATTGAAAGGAGAGAATGAGAAAAATAAGTTTCCTATATTTCTAGGTGTTGATCAGGAGGGCGGGAGAGTTTCCAGACTACCTGAACTTATACAATTGCCTACAAATCAAGAAATTGGGAGGCTAAACGATTCTTCACTCTCTTATAATATTGGTAATCTTTTAGGAAAAGAGTTAAATGCGTTTGGCTTCAATCTTGATTTCGCACCGGTACTAGATATAAATAGCAATCCTAAAAACCCGGTTATTGGGGATCGTTCCTTCGGAAACAATGCACGCATTGTTAGTACCCTTGGAATTCAAACGATGAAGGGCATTCAACATCAACGAGTTATTCCAGTAGTGAAGCATTTCCCTGGGCACGGTGACACAGCTGTAGATTCTCATAAAGAGCTACCCATTATTCAAAAGAGTTTAGAAGAATTACAAGCATTAGAATTAATACCTTTTAACGATGCGATAAAAAATGGTACAGACGTTGTTATGGTTGGACATATTCTTATGCCAAAAATTGACCCGACTTATCCTTCTTCGATGTCGAATGAGTTAATCACAAATATACTGCGGGAGAAGCTGAAGTTCGATGGTGTTGTAATAACGGACGATATGACGATGGGGGCGATATTAGATAATTATAAAATTGGGGAGGCTGCTGTAGAAGCAGTGAAAGCTGGTAACGATATTGTTTTAATTGCTCATGATTATGTCAATATTAAGGAAGCGATAGACTCCATTTTATTAGCTGTTAATGAAGGACAGATTTCAGAGGAAAGAATAAATACCAGTGTGGAAAGAATCCTTTTATTAAAAGAAAAGTATAAACTGAGTAATGAGCGAGTAGATAGGGTAAACATAGAAGAGTTAAACCAAACTATCGAACAAATATTAGGGAGATGAAAAGATGAAAACAGTGCAAATAAAAAGTTCAAGTGTAGCTTATATAGATGAAGGTCAGGGAGAGGTATTATTTCTAATTCATGGTTTTTGTGGAAGTTCTGCATATTGGAGTAGAGTAGTTCCACTACTTGCTAATCAGTATCGTGTAATTGCGATAGATTTACCGGGTCATGGAGAATCGGAGGTGCAGGATAATGTGAATCAAATTGACGATTATGCGGACTTCATCCACCAATTTTTAGATTCTTTGGAGCTAGACAAGGTAACAATGCTTGGTCATTCTTTAGGTGGTTATATAACACTCGCATTCGCAGAAAAATATAGCGAACGATTAAATGGTTTTTCCTTAATACACTCAACAGGATTCCCCGATTCAGAGGAGGCTAAAAAAGGAAGAGATACTTCAGCTCTAAAAATAGACGATGAGGGGATAGAAGTATTTGTTGACGGATTAATACCAAAACTATTTGCACCAAATAACGTGAAAAGTCATCAAAACTTAGTGGAGGAAGCGATTAAAATTGGATATTCAACTTCTCCAATTGGTGCTAAGAATGCTCTAATGGCAATGAGAGATAGAAAAGATCGAAGAGAAATAATTAATATTACTAAATTACCAGTAGTGCTTGTTGCTGGGGCAGAAGATCAACTTATCCCATCTGAGAAAACCTTCACGGCATATGGAGTTAATATAAAACAAGTAGTGCTAAAGGATGTAGGACATATGAGTATGTACGAGGCGCCAAAAGAACTGGTTAAAATCTTTGAAGAAAGATGAACTCGAAAACGTTTTCCTGAAAAGAAGGGTTGGTCGTGACGATAGTCACGACCAACCCTTTAAAATGTAGCAAAAGTCTATTTAAAAGCCCCTTTTTTTCTGGTTTTTAATGTTAATAGAAGACCGACTTTCTGTGAATTGGTCTTCTAAAAAGTGTATGTTATTTATTATATAAACTAATGTATAAGGAACCATTCGTTTGTACTTGTGCATAAAACACTTCATCCACTGAATCGATTCCTTGTTTTCGAAGTTTTTTCATTACCCACTCCTCAGATAAATCTAATTCAGTAAGATTTTTTTGTACTATTTTACCATCCGCTATTATTTCAGAAGGTAAAAATGTTGGAAGAGTAATTGTAGCCTTTACGTCTGTCTTAGTAGCTTCTTGCTGACCTACTTTTTTAAATACACTCAATTCTCCGTTTGTCTCCAGAACTGCATAATGTACGTCTTGTATGGAAAAAATAGATTGTTCTCGTAGCAGCATTAACACATCATCCATATGTAAACGAGCAGTCTTTAAAGACTTCACCACAAGTTGTCCGTCTTTAATAATAATAGTAGGTTCATCATCTATTAAGACACGTGCTCTCGGAGATTTCAGTGATATAAAGCTCATTAATAGTGTAAGAAGTGTCCACCACACTAGTGATACTAGGCCATCAAGAAAAGGTGTTTCGTGTTGTGCGGCAATCTCAGCGGCAATAGATCCTATTGTTATTCCTGTGATGTAATGGAAAAAGGTCAATTGACTCAGCTGTTTCTTTCCTAATATTCTTGCTAATATTAATAGCACTATAAAGGAAAAAGTTGTTCTAATTAACATTTCCCAAAAGTTTAACTCGAAAAATGTATCCATATTCATTTCAAACACCTCTTTTAAAATGACTTCTATTTAGTGTTGCCTAGAAAAAAGTAACTATTCTTGCTTTCTTGTTAATTTATAATTAATTGTCGAAATTTGCGCTATAATAAAACTATTCATGTATATCAATCTTAGAAAGAATGTGAAAGATATGTCTATAGCTAATGCCTCGCATAAAATGGGAAATCCAGTTTATCCTATTATGTTTGCGATCGGAGTTTGTCATTTGTTTAATGATTCACTACAATCGGTTATTCCAGCAATGTTTCCGGTTTTAGAAGAAGAAAGAGGATTGACGTTTACACAGTTAGGTTTAATATCTTTCATGTTGAATATCGTCGCTTCAGTTTTACAACCGGTAGTAGGTTTTATAAGTGATAAAAAACCTATGCCATATGCACTTCCGCTAGGTATGATAAGTTCCTTTGTTGGGATAGCGGGTATTGCATTTTCTACCGAATATTGGATGATTCTTGTTTCCGTTGTATTCCTTGGTTTTGGTTCTGCCATATTTCACCCAGAAGGTTCTCGTGTTTCCTTTATGGCTGCTGGTTCTAAAAGAGGGCTATCGCAATCCATTTATCAAGTCGGAGGGAACTCTGGACAAGCTCTTGCTCCATTAATAAGTGCATTTATTCTAGTACCATTTGGTCAAAAGGGGGCTGCACTTTTCTTAATTGTTGCAGCTATTGGTATTTTTCTATTATCCAGAATTTCTATTTGGTATAAGAAAGAGTTAGAAGTTGAGAAACTTTCTAAAAGGAAAAAAACAATACTTTCTTCTTTGCCACCTCTTTCTAAAAAACAAGTGGGTATAGCACTTACACTTTTAATGATCATTATTTTTGCGAGATCTTTTTACGTAACTAATATGACAAACTTTTATATTTTTCATTTGATGGAAAACTACGATTTATCGATTAAAAAAGGACAGCTTTTTATTTTTATATTCCTTGTGTTAGGAGCAGTTGGGACATTCTTTGGTGGTCCAATGGCAGACAGATTTGGTAGAAAAAACGTCATTTTACTTTCAATGGCTGTTCCAATTCCTTTAAGCCTCATTTTGCCGCATGTCCCAATTTGGGCAGTTGTTTTACTACTAGTAATTATTGGATTCTCCATCATGTTAAGTTTTTCAGTCACTGTCGTTTATGCACAAGAACTTGTACCTAGTAAAATTGGTACTATGGCGGGTTTAACAGTTGGACTTGCCTTTGGTATGGGTGCAATAGGGGCGGTCTTAATAGGTATATTAATGGATAACGTCGGTGTATACACAACGATGATTATCGTTTCAACGCTACCCCTTATCGGATTGGTTGCGCTTGCCTTACCAACAGATCGCAAAATAGCGGTTCAAAAGTAAAGAAGAAATAGGGGGTTCTATTAAAAGAAGGAGAAATTGTAATGAGTGATATGGAACATATAAGTTCAGTGTGGATTGATGGGGATATAGAAACTGTTTGGGATGCTATAACGGAAGAGAAGAAAATCTCACGATGGTATGTTCCGGGTTCTCCGTGGGAAATACCTAATCTGAAAGTAGGGGAGAAAGCGACATTTACGTTAATGCCTAGTGTGCATAATAATCTTTCCGAGAAACTGACGATGCCTTTAACTATTGTAGTTCTAAGAACTTATAAGGAATTTTCTCTTTATTTGGACTCGCAACAAACTCTTCTATCCTTTGTAATAGAAAAGGAAGATAATGGGGCTAGAGTGACGATGAATTCAGGTGGCTTCGATGAGTCATTAGCAAATTTAAAAGCCTTAATAGAAGGTAACGAAATTCCTTTTATTTAGGCTAAGTTATTGATAATTGTTCATTTTATTAGGGCTCATTCTTCGTGCTCATGAGCATCACACAATAGAATCTTCTTTAATCCTTATTTAGAGAAGACAACGGCACTCGCGCCTTGGCAGCCTGCTGCCAGCGCGAATGCCAAAAAGCTCAAAAAAAAGAAACTCATCGGAGTTTCCTTTAAAAATTATTGTTTAATCTTAACATTGCACCCGTCTGGAACTTGAGAGTTGTCTGTTACCAGGTTCTCTTGAATATGGACTTGGTGCATCTTGCTGTTATGCATGAATTTAAAAATCCCATTATCAAAATCTGTACCAATTTCTTTAAAGAAAATACCTTCTTGGCACATGTTTTTAGCACATGTAAAGGATACTTTATAATCATCGCCATCCGCGACCAAATACGCACGTACTCCTTTTTCGAAAATGCCATCTTCCTCGTCTTTGACAGATCGTTCTACGGAAACAACATGGAAATCAACAAAAGGAATTTCACGTAATAACACATTCATAAAAGAGCCCTTTGTAATCTCTTCCCATCTACTTTGGGCAGTTTGTCCAATAATTATTTGGGTTATATTATGTTTATGAGCTACTTCTTTTATTACTTTTGGTGAAGGGCGTTTTTCGTTATCGCGAATGATAAATTCGTCTACTTCTAGTTCTTCAGCTAAATTCTGCCATTGTTCAATATAACTTGATTTCTCGGCATCGAATGCATCGTATGGAAGAGGGTCAACTGTAAGAATATAGAGAGGGCAATCCATTATAGTAGCCATCTTATGACCTCTTCTTATTAAACGTTCGCCATTAGGACCATAGTATACGCAGACCAATATACTCTCATCCATTCTGCCTTTCGTGTGTTTCACGGTAGTCTACACCTCTTTTTCAGCTAAATAATTTTATCGTCTTTCCATTTAATTTCATCTCAAATTGTTTAATCCTCAAGCACTTCAAGTGCGAAAAGCGCTTATTTAGTGTATAATTTACAAAGTATATTCATGCATCCCTCAATTAGGTTTATATCCCATGGCAAGGAATGGGCACAAATCTTTCATTGTACTACACCTCAAAAATCTCCAAAAATACATAAGGACTCCATATGGATTCCTATTATGCTACTAGTTAGTGGTATAGTCAAGCATCTAGTTCAAATGAAATAATTCTGTAAAATTACAATTCTACAAAATTTGTCAAGTAGGAGGTTAAATTTTGTTCCCTGTTAGTTTAATTATTGTTATTCCATTTATTATTGCGGCAATCGTACCGTTTATATATAGGCGATTTACCAAAATTCATGTAGGCTGGTTTGTCCTTTTAGTCCCTATTTTTTTGTTAGTCATGCTTGCTAGGCTAATTCCCTCGATAGCAGGTGGTAAAACATATATCCATACTTATGAATGGATACCTCATTTAGGAATTAATTTCACTACTTATTTAGACGGTTTAAGTATGATATTTGGTTTACTTATAACTGGTGTAGGTAGTTTAGTTATTCTATATTCTATTTTTTATCTTTCATCTAAAGAATCCCTTCAACATTTTTATTGCTACCTACTACTATTCATGGGTGCCATGCTGGGAGTTGTGTTCTCGGACAACTTAATGGTTTTATATGTATTTTGGGAGTTAACAAGTGTTTCTTCTTTCTTATTAATCGCCTTTTGGCATCATCGTAAAGGCTCAAGACAAGGAGCTCAAAAAGCAATGCTTATTACCGTGAGTGGCGGAGTAGCGATGCTTATTGGATTTATAATGCTTCACTCTATGACTGGGACATATAGTATTCGTGAGATTATTTCAAGTCTAAGCGAGATGACAGATCACTCGTTTTTTATACCAGCAATGATTTTGATATTAATAGGGGCGTTTACAAAATCAGCACAGTTTCCATTTCATATTTGGTTACCTGATGCGATGGAAGCTCCAACTCCCGTGAGTGCATACTTACATTCCGCTACAATGGTTAAAGCTGGTATTTACTTAGTAGCCCGTTTTACACCTATTTTTGGTGGAGAACAAGTTTGGTTTTGGGCGGTTAGTGGAGTAGGTATGATTACATTATTTTGGGGTTCTTTGAATGCAATTCGACAAACAGATTTAAAGGCTTTGCTAGCGTATTCAACTGTTAGTCAGCTAGGTCTAATTATGAGTCTTCTCGGCTTAGGGTCGATTGCACTTCATTTGGGGTATTCGAAGGATTCGATTATTTATACGCAAGCAACTTTTGCCGCACTTTTTCATATGATCAATCACTCAACCTTTAAGGGTGCTTTGTTCATGGTAGTGGGAATTGTCGATCATGAACTTGGGACCCGTGACATACGAAGGCTCGGTGGGTTAATGGCACTCATGCCGTTTACATTTACGATTGCTGCAATAGGAAGTTTATCGATGGCAGGATTGCCACCTTTTAATGGTTTTTTAAGTAAAGAGATGTTTTTTGCAGCCACAGTAGCTATTACTGATGCTAATGTCTTCTCGCTCGACTCCATAGGTATCATTTTCCCAATCGTAGCGTGGATAGCAAGTGTCTTTACGTTTGTTTATTGTATGATTATCATTTTTAAAACATTTTTAGGACCAGCTCAACCAGAAAAGTTAGACAAACCAATTCATGAAGCACCTATAGGAATGCTTATTTCTCCATTTATATTAGTTGCATTTGTGGTAGGTATATTCTTATTCCCTAATTTACTAGGTGAATATATACTACGTCCAGCGATGTTTAGTGTATATCCGACATTCGCGGAGGCAGAAAGCCTCACTCCGAAAATTTCTGCCTGGCATGGAATTAAACCAGAATTACTTATGACGATTGGTGTTATTTTGGTAGGGGCAATACTGTATTATCGACTAAAAAGTTGGAAGCCAATATACAGCTTATTTTCTCAAAATTACACATTTAATGCGTTTTATAATAGGTTGCTTGCAGACAGTGAAGTAAGTTCTACATTAACAACGAAGTCTTATATGACTGGATTTTTGAGAGATTATTTAGTTTATATTTATTTGTTCTTTATAGTAACTTCAGGTGGCTTTTTATTATTTTCATCAGCATTTTCGTTTAGCACTGCTAACAATGCTCCAATTCGAGTGTATGAAGGTATACTTGTTGGCGTAATGGCGATTGCTGCAGTTGCAATGATATTTGCGAAATCTCGTGTGACAGCAGTTCTTTTGAATGGTGTTTTGGGTTACGCTATCTCTATCTTTTTCGTTATATTCCGTGCTCCAGATTTGGCGCTAACCCAGCTTGTTGTAGAATCTGTCACTACGGCTTTATTTCTTTTGGCATTTTCTCATTTACCGGATTGGAAGAAAGAGAAATCATCATCCAATAATAAGATGATTAATGCAATCATCTCGATTGCTGTTGGGGCATTTGTCATGCTAATAGGTTTTTCAGTCATCAATTACAATTCATTTGCATCGATATCGGTATTTTTTGAAAATGCTTATGAACTAGCTGGTGGAGCAAATATTGTGAATGCCATTTTAGGGGATTTCCGTGCATTTGATACGATGTTAGAGGTTGTTGTACTCTTTATTGCCGGCTTAGGAGTTTATACTCTCATTAAGTTACGAGCAAAGAAGGGGGCAGAAGACATTGAAGATCAATGATGTTATTTTACGGACAGTTACTAGAATTGTTGTGTTTATTATACTGACTTTCGGTGTGTATTTGTTTTTGTCTGGTCATAATAAACCTGGTGGTGGATTTATAGGTGGCTTAGTGCTTGGATCTGCTATCGTGCTACTTTATTTAACACATGATATAGCATCGATCAGCAAGAGTCTTCCCTTTGATTTTAAACTAGTAGCTGCCTTAGGTGTGTTAATGGCAACTTCTACAGGATTTGGTTCTATAATTTTGGGTGTGCCTTTTTTATCGCAGTCTTTTGGCTACTTTGATCTCCCTATCTTTGGGAAAACAGAGCTCACCACAGTGACTATTTTCGAGGCTGGTGTGGCATTAACCGTTGTCGGAGTAGTTGTAACAATTATTTTGAGTATAAGTGAGGATGAGTAGAGATGGAAACGTTAATTATGATATTAATCGGAATACTAACAGCCGTTGGAACCTATTTGATCCTCTCTAGAAATATTATTCGAGTAATTTTAGGGACCGCTGTTCTGTCTCATGCAGTTCATTTGTTGATCTTAACAATTGGAGGCTTAAAAAAAGGTAATGTACCTTTATTGAAGCAGGCAGACGCTCCTTATACAGATGCTCTCCCACAAGCATTGATTTTAACTGCTATTGTTATAAGCTTTGCGGTGACAGCCTTTTTACTTGTTTTAGCTTTTCGATCTTATCAAGTAAATAGGCAGGATGATCTTCATGCATTGCGAGGAACAAATGATGAATAATTTAATTGTTTTGCCGTTAATCATTCCGATTATGGTGGGAGTGATACTCGTATTTCTACGTTCGTATATACGTTTACAGAGAATCATTAGTTTGTTAGCAATGATTGGAGTGGCGTGTGTTAGTGTCTTTGTTTTAAATACCATTCAATCGGAAGGTATTCTGCGGTTAGATTTTGGTGGTTGGGAGCCTCCATTTGGGATACTTTTTGTCGCAGATTCTTTTTCCATGTTACTAGTATTAACAGCAAGTATTGTAACAGCAATCTGTTTAATTTATGCCTTTTCTTCAATCGGAGAAAGACATGAGAAAATGTTTTTCTACCCATTTGTATTATTTTTAATAGCAGGGGTAAATGGTTCTTTGTTGACTGGTGATATGTTTAACTTATTCGTTTGTTTCGAAGTGATGCTTTTAGCCTCTTATGCGCTTATAACGCTTGGAGGGGAAAAGGTACAATTAAGAGAATCGATTAAGTACGTGGTCATAAATGTGGTTGCATCTTGGTTCTTCTTAGTAGCATTAGCTTTTCTATATGGCACAACTGGAACTTTAAATATGGCTCATTTAGCAGAAAGAGTAGCAGAAGCAGGACAAGATCCATTACTTACAACGATAGCCATCGTCTTTTTGCTAGTGTTTAGCTTAAAGGCAGGATTGTTATTATTCTATTGGCTTCCAGGTTCTTATAGTGTTCCTCCGACTGCAGTAGCCGCACTTTTTGGAGCTTTACTAACGAAGGTAGGAATATATGCATTGTTCCGTACTTTTACGCTGATTTTTTATCATGAACCAGATGTTACGCATAGTTTAATCGGTGTAATGGCAGGAATCACTATTGTGGCAGGTTGTATGGGAGCGATTGCGTTCAAGGATGTGCGTCAAATTGTTGCTTATAATGTAGTCATTGCAGTTGGATTTATTTTAATTGGACTAGCAGTTGCGACACCCGCTTCGATTGAAGGATCTATTTATTACATTATCCACGATATGATTGCAAAGGCTATGTTATTTTTACTTGTCGGTACGATGATTCTACTTACTGGAAAAAATAAAATAGATGAGATAAGTGGTCTTATTCGGAACTATCCGATGTTTGGGTGGCTATTTTTCATCGTTACATTGTCTCTTACAGGAATACCTCCACTAAGTGGTTTTGTTGGGAAAATACTGGTAGGGCAAGGAGCGGTGGAAGCAGGTTCATATATTTTATTGGCTTTAGCATTTATATCTAGTATTGTGGTGTTGTATTCACTACTTCGCATATTTTTAAACTCCTTCTTCGGTGAAACAATTATTAGTTTAGGAGAAGAAATGCCACTTAAGAAAGGATTGCTAATTCCAATTGTTTTATTAGCCATTGGAACAGCTTCACTAGGACTTGGGGCAGAATTTATATCTACCTATGTAAGTGATGCTGCAAAAACTCTTGTCAATCCCGCTATCTATATTGAAGCGGTTTTAGGTGGAGAAAAGTAGAGGAAGAGGTGAATATACATGCCTGCACAGTTTTTACTTAATTTGTTTATCGCGTTTTTATGGATGTTATTACAGGATGAAGATGAGCTAAGAATTACAACCTTTATCGCTGGTTTCCTTGTAGGGATAGGGATTATCTTTTTAATGCATCGTTTTTTTGGTACGCAATTCTACTTAAGAAGATTAGTTTCTATATTAAAACTTATATTTATCTTCATATCAGAGCTAACGTTTTCAAGCATTATAATTATTAAACAAATATTAAATCCTAGACATAAAATTAAACCTGGGATTTTCACTTATAAAACTGAACTACGAGGTGACTGGGAAATCACAGCACTCGCCATGTTATTAACACTTACTCCAGGTTCTGTCGTAATGGAAGTAAATCCTGAAGGTGATATGTTTTATATTCATGCGATGGATATTGAGAAATCAAAAGAAGATGTATTAAGATCAATTGAGCGATTTGAAAAAGCGATTATGGAGGTGACACGTTGATGATAGAGATGATTCTTTTAGTTGCACTCGCCTTTTTTGCCATTTCCATATCGATTGCTCTTTTTCGAATGATTAAAGGGCCAACGATGCCAGACCGTGCAATAGCTTTAGATATGATTGGTGTCAATCTTCTATCTTCGATTGCTGTTATTTCGATGGTATTAAAAACAATGGCCTTTTTAGAGGCGATTCTTATTTTAGGTATTCTTGCTTTTATTAGTACAATTGCATTCTCGAAGTACATCGAAAGGGGGATTATCGTTGAGCGCAAGTCAGATAATTGAACTTGGTGCAGCTATATTAATCTTATTAGCTAGTATTATGAGTGTTATTAGTGCTTTTGGTATTATAACTCTCCCTGATATTTATACCCGTTCACATGCGGCTACTAAGAGCTCTACGTTAGCTGTATTATTATCCCTTTCTGGAGCGTTTGTTTATTTTTGGGTACATGATGCATTTATTAGCGTAAGGTTAATTTTAGGGATTATATTTGTTTTTTTAACAGCACCTGTCTCGGGGCATCTCATAACTCGTGCGGCGTATCGTTCAGGAGTGAAACTTTCTAATTCTTCAGCGGAGGACGAATTGAAGGAAGTTTTATTTCCAGAAGAGAAAAGTAAGTAAATCAACACCTTCCAAGATTTAGCGAGGGCACTAAAAAGTCCTCACTGAGATTTCTATAAGAGTATGTGAACGACAAGTCGTTCACATACTCGATTTTTATTTAGGACTCGTTAATTTCCGTTCCAGGCGGACGCTTTCCACCGGCATGGCTTCAACCGCTTCCCTTGCTCCTGCGCAAAGCTCGTCGCAGAAAAAATGTTGCTCCTGCGCAAGCTCGTCGCAAAAACTAATTTCGCTACGCTCAGTCCAGGGTCTTCAGCTCATGCACCTGACGCTTCGCTTTCGGTGCAGAAAACATTTGCTATTCCGGCTGGAGTCGCCGCCTTCCACTCCAATAAACTATTATCCGCTTTTCATTTAGGAAACCCTTATGCTATAAAAAAGCAAGTTTTTATCACTTACATTTTTTCGATTAGTAT